>NZ_BAABHJ010000011.1:0-136261 GCF_039542035.1 Actinoallomurus liliacearum | reverse complement strand
TCAAAGCCCGACACAAGATCGACCTCAGCCGAACGCCAAGATCTACCGGACAGGCCCTAGGACTCATCCGCCTGAGCGGGTACGGGGCACTGCGACTCGCTCGCGGCGACCGCCTCGCGGCGTTCCGGATGTGCAACGCGGCCGTGCTGCTCGACGTTCTCGTCGGGCAGGTCTTCAAGTTCACGATCAACCAGTTCGCGGCGCTGTCCGGCCTCGCCGTGGACCTCCTCATCGCCTGGATCATCGCGACGGAGTTGCGCGGGCTCAGGGCTCCTCGGCCGTCTGGCACCGATCTAGGAGTTCCCGCGCGCGGCTGAGTTCCGCGGCGACCTCAGGAGTGCTCGCAGTGGACGCCGCAGCGTCCAGCAGACGCGCCACGGCGCTACCTTCGACCCAATGTTCCAGCGTGGCGTACCACGCAGCGTCGGTGAAACCGCCGAACCAGAGATCCGCGACGAGCCATGCCAGATGACGCGCGGCCGCCTCATCTTCGCGCGTCTCCCAGTGAGCGAGATACGGCCCCATGGGCACGCTCAGCTCTCCATTGGATTCCAAGAAGGAGAACGCGGTGAACTCGCGGGGAAACTCGCTCAGCATCGTCGGCCACCAGGCGCCGAGGAACATCTCGATGGCGGCACACTCGTCATCCGGCCAGGTCCGCCACAGCAAGGCGACCTTGCTCAGGAAGATCGACGCGACGGCCCCTTCGAGGACCTCATCATCGGCGATCAGCTCCAGGACACGGGGCAGGAAGTGCTTGAGCTCCGCCTCGTCGCCCCAGGTGGACAAGGCTCGCCACATCAGAGGGTGGAGGTCGTCCGCGCTGAGCAGGCGCAGCGGTCTCGCCCGCGTCGCCGCGACCATGGAAGGGGTCACGCAATGCTCGCAGTAGTCGAGCTCGGCGGGGAGCGGATAGCGCGCGAAGGTGGAGTAGAGCCGTTCGGCGGCCTCGTCCAGATCCGGGAATCCGATCACGCCGGACGACGATACGGCCTGTCGGCCTCCGCGGTCGGCTTTCGCGCGAGGGCGAGCCGGTAGCGCGGGCTGCCGTCGTCGCGCCGACCCAGGGGCGCCAGGGGAACCGTCGTGACGGTGAATCCGGCTGCCGTCAGGTCGTCGCGGAGCGCGTGCGGCGGGCAGGTGCGGTAGTACATGACGAACGGGGGACGCCACACGGCGTTCCGGACCCGCATGGCCAGGTCGAATCCCAGCAGCGCCCAGTACCAGCCCGACGTGATGGGCGGCGGCGCGCCGATGGGGAAGGCGAAGAGCCCACCGGGCCGCAGCGCGCGGTACACCCCGGCGAACAGCGCGGGCCGGTCGGCGGGCAGGAAGTGCCCGAGCGCTCCGAAGCTGACCGCCACGTCGAAGGCCTCGGCGAAGGGCAGGGCCCGGACATCGGCCCGTACCCACTCGGCGGCCGGGTGCGCTGCGCGCGCCTGCGCGAGCATGCCGGCGCTGAGGTCGACACCCGTGATCCGTCCCTGGCAGACGGCCTCGAGGGTCCGCATGCCCGCACCGGTGCCGCAGCACACGTCCAGCCCCTCGCCGAACGGCCCGAGCGGACGCAGAGCGTCGGCGGTCGCGTCGAGAACGCTGTCAGGGGTACGAAACGGCGTGTGGTCGAACTTCGGAGCCAGCAGGTCGTAGCCGTGTTCGACCGAGGACAGCGCCTGGATCGCCAGTTCACGTAGAGATGGGCCTTGTGGCGAGAACACCGGCCAAGGGTAAGCCGGACCGATCGCTCAGCAAAGCGCCTGCGGTGGTGGTCTGTAGGCGTATGCACCTTTTCAAGGCGCGGTTACCGAGCATTCGGTACGCCGTGGTCGCCGCCGCCTCGAGACGCCACGGCCGGGCGGGCCGGTCGAGGGCCGCGGCTCGCAGATCGCGACCGCTCCGAGGCCGGGCGGGCTGATCGAGGTCGGCGGCCGCGTCCGCCCGGCAGGGGGTGCGGCGTAACGCGATGCCTCCGCCGTGAGGTTGCCGCCGCCGTTGTCACCGTGCCGCCGGTGTTGACGGGGCGATGACCGAGTTTGCCGGGTCTGCGAGGTCAATACCGACGTCATAGTGGCTGATCGATCCGGCGGGATGACACGAGGACGCGGTGGAGGCTTGCGCTGCCGCCTTCCGATTGGAGGACCGCCTCCGGTGACTTGTGAACCGCGCCAGAGCGGGCGCCGCGCGGCCTTACGGGTGGGATCGACGGCCGTTGCCTCTCGTGACAGGTCCTGGTGGGCGGGTCAGCGGCCGGGGGTGGGGGACCACAGGCCGGTGGCGGTGCCATCCTCGACGTGTCTGCGGTACGTCGCGACCTTGTCGTGGATGACCTCCAGGCTGGCGGTCAGCTCGGCGATCCTGGCCTGGACGGTGCGTTCGTGCTCCTCCAGGAGGGCCAGCCGATCTCGCTCGTTGCCGGGACCGGACCGTACGAGCTCGGCGAACCGCTTCATCGTCGCGATCGACATGCCGGAGTCGCGGAACCGGTTGCACAGCAGCAGCCACTCGACGTCGGCGGGATCGTAGACCCGCTGCCCGCCCGCCGACCGGCGGATCGGGCCGAGGAAGAGGTCCTCGCGCTCGAAGAACCGCAGGGCGTGCACGCTGAGCCCGGTCCGCTCCGCGACCTGCCCGATGGACAGGCCGCCCGCATTCCTTGTCACGGCGTCGAGCGTACAGCTTGACCTAGAGAGAACTCTAGGTTTTAGCGTCCTGAGCCATGACAGCGAAGCAGCAGAAGATCGGCAGTGGTTTCGGCGCGCACAGCACGGCGGAGGAGGTCCTGGCCGGCATCGACCTGTCGGGCCGGACGGCCCTGGTGACCGGCGGGTACTCCGGCCTCGGGCTGGAGGCCACGCGAGCGCTCAGCGGGGCGGGCGCGCAGGTGATCGTCCCCGCCCGGCGGCGGGCCACGGCGGAGGAGGCCCTGCGCGGCATCCCCCGCACGGAGGTCCACGAACTCGACCTGGCCGACCTGGAGCGCGTCCGGGTGTTCGCCGAGTCGATCCTGGAGACCGGCCGCACGCTCGACCTCGTCATCGACAACGCCGGGATCATGGCCTGCCCGGAGACTCGGGTCGGGCCCGGCTGGGAGGCGCACTTCGCGACCAACCACCTCGGGCACTTCGCCCTGGTCAACCGGCTTCGCCCGGCGCTGGCCCCGGGCCGGGCCCGGGTCGTCTCGGTGGCCTCCTCGGGGCACTTCCTGTCCGGCATCCGCTGGGACGACGTCCACTTCCGTGCGGGCTACGACCGGTGGCTCGCGTACGCACAGTCGAAGACCGCGAACGCCCTGTTCGCCGTGCATCTCGACGCGCTTGGGGCGGGCGACGGGCTGCGGGCGTTCGCGGTGCACCCGGGCAGCATCCTCACTCCGCTCCAGCGGCACATCCCGCACGAGGAGCAGGTCGCCCAGGGGTGGATCGACCCGGAGGGGCGGCCGTCGGAGGGCTTCAAGACCCCCGAGCAGGGCGCGGCGACGGCCGTGTGGGCGGCCACGTCGCCGCTGCTCGACGCCCACGGCGGGGCGTACTGCCAGGACTGCGACATCGCCGAGCCCGCCACCACGGACGACATGCTCATCGGCGGCGTCAAGCCCTGGGCGGTGGACCCGGACGAGGCCGCGCGGCTCTGGACGCTGTCCGGCGAGCTCACCGGGGTGGACGCGTTCGCCTGACGGCAAGGGCGAGAGCTGCCGAAAAAGCTGAAGTGACCGTCTCGTCCATCGGCGGGTCGGCCGGGGCCGACGCCCTGGCGGGCCCGCCGGTGGGCGGCGAGTGCGAGCTGCGGCTGAAAGGACCGTGAAAGCGCCTTGGCCTCGCCCATCGGCCGGATTAGCCTTCGTCGACCCATCGGGAAAGCGCTTTCCCGATTGTCCCCGCGAACGAAGGAGAACGCCGATGGGACGCCCCAGAAGCAGGCCGAGGCGCAGCGGAGCGATCGCGCTCGCCGTCGCGGCCGGAACGGTGATCGCCGGAGGCGCGCAGCTGCCCCGGCACGACGCGGTCGCGGCGACCGCCCGGCAGGTGGAGAAGCTGAACCGCGGCGTGGTCAGCGTGCGGTCCGGCAGCGGGAACTTCGTCAGCTGGCGGCTGCTCGGCACCGACCCGGCCGGCGTGGCCTTCAACCTCTACCGCGGCTCGACGAAGGTGAACTCCAGCCCGATCACCGACTCGACGAACTACTACGACGGCGGCGCCGCGTCGGGGGCCTCCTACACGGTACGGCCCGTGGTGAACGGGGCCGAGCAGGCGGCGTCGGAGGCGTCGCTGCAGTTCGGCAGCGGCGGCTACCTGGACGTGCCGATCAGCGCGCCGCCCGGCGGGACGACGCCGGACGGCGTCTCGTACACCTACAGCGCCAACGACGCGAGCGTCGGCGACCTCGACGGGGACGGGCAGTACGAGATCGTCCTGAAGTGGGATCCGTCCAACTCCAAGGACAACTCCCAGTCCGGCTACACCGGTGACGTGTACGTCGACGCGTACCGGCTGGGCGGCACCCGGCTGTGGCGGATCGACCTCGGCCGCAACATCCGGGCGGGCGCCCACTACACGCAGTTCCAGATGTACGACTACGACGGCGACGGCAAGGCCGAGGTGGCCATGAAGACCGCCGACGGCACGAAGGACGGCACCGGGAAGGTCATCGGCAGCTCTTCGGCCGACTACCGCAACTCCAGCGGGTACGTCCTGTCCGGCCCGGAGTACCTCACGATGTTCAACGGGCAGACCGGCGCGGCGATGCAGACGGTCGACTACGTCCCGGCGCGCGGCACCGTGTCGAGCTGGGGTGACGGCTACGGCAACCGGGTCGACCGGTTCCTCGCGGGCACGGCGTACGTCGACGGGCAGCGGCCGAGCCTGATCGAGGCGCGCGGCTACTACACCCGTACGGTGATCAGCGCGTGGGACTGGCGGAACGGCGCCTTCACCCGCCGCTGGACCTTCGACACCAACAGCTCCACCAACACCGGCAAGGGCTACGACGGCCAGGGGAACCACCAGCTCTCGGTGGCCGACGTGGACGGCGACGGCAAGGACGAGATCGTGTACGGCGCGATGTGCGTCGACGACAACGGCGCCGGGCTGTGGACCACGAAGAACGGCCACGGCGACGCCATGCACGTCGGCGACCTGGACCCGAGCCGTCCGGGGCTGGAGGAGTTCAAGGTCGACGAGGACTCGTCCAAGCCCGGCTCCTGGTTCGCCGACGCCCGCACCGGCCAGGTCATCTGGCAGACCACCCCCAACGGGGACAACGGCCGCGGGGTCTCCGACGACGTCTGGGCGGGCAGTGCCGGGGCGGAGTCGTGGTCCGCGGCGGCCGACGGCCTGCGCGACACCCACGGCAACGTGGTCGGCCGCAAGCCGTCCTCGACGAACTTCGTCGTCTGGTGGGACGCCGACCCCGTACGGGAGCTGCTCGACGGCACGCACATCGACAAGTACGGCACCAGCTCCGACACGCGCCTGCTCACCGGCTCCGGGGTGGCGTCGAACAACGGCACGAAGTCCACGCCGGCGCTGTCGGGCGACATCCTCGGCGACTGGCGCGAGGAGGTGATCTGGCGGACCTCGGACAGCACCGCGCTGCGGATCTACACGACGACGGCGGTGACCGACCGCCGGATCGTCACGCTGATGCACGACACGCAGTACCGGACGGCCATCGCCTGGCAGAACACCGCGTACAACCAGCCGCCGCACCCGAGCTTCTTCATCGGGAACGGCATGGCCGAGCCCGCCCGGCCGAACGTCTACACCCCCTGACCCCGAACACGCCGGAACGGCCGTGGCGGGGGCTCCCGCCACGGCCGTTCTCATGGCGTACGCGTCAGACCTTGCCGACGCCCGCGCCGGCGGTGACGGTGCCCTTCACCGTCGAGGCGGACTCGGCCGAGTAGGAGTAGGGGATGCTCGCGACGCTGGAGGCGTTGCGGGTGGTGACGCTGCCCGAGTTCGCGAGGTAGTTGTCGCTCGCCTTGAGGTTCCCGTCGGGGGAGTCACCGGTCTGGATGACCGTGGGGGTCTTGACGCCGTCGAAGTAGTTCTTCTCGACGAAGACCCCGGCGTTGCAGGTGGAGGCGACACCGTAGCTGGTGACGGCGCCGTAGTAGTTGTTGAAGACGTGCACCGGGTTGCCGAAGCGGACCCGCGGGTGCCGCTGGGTCGTGCCGTCGAACCAGTTGTGCACGTAGGTCACCCGCAGGTGGCCGAGGTCCTCGGACGAGTTGTCGTCGGAGTGGCCGAGCAGTGCGGTCTTGTCGTGGTCGTGGAAGTGGTTCCACGACACGGTCGCGTAGTCGGACGCGCGCTTGATGTCGACGAGCCCGTCGTAGGCGTTGGACAGGTCGTTGTGGTCGATCCACACGTCCGTGGAGTACTGCACGTTGATGGCGTCGTCGGCCGAGCCCGTGAACGTGAGGTTCCGGATGATCACGTTCTTGGCGTTGGTGACGTTGAGCCCGTAGCCGGTGATCTTCCCCGCGGTGCCGACGCCGATGATCGTCTTGTTGGACGTCACCTTCGTCATCGACGACAGGGAGATCGAGGCGTTGACCTTGATGATGTAGGAGCCGCTGCGCGAGGCGTAGTCGGTCAGCTGCGACGCGGTGGTCACGGTGACGGTCGTGCCGCCCGCGCCGCCGGTCGTCCCGCCGTTCAGGCTCGCGAAGCCGACGGGGCTGGACTCGTACGCGGCGGCGGCTGCCGGGGCGGCCGTCCTGGCGGTCGCGCCGGTGCCGGTCAGCGCGCCGGCCCCGACGGCGAGACCGAGGACCGCGACCGCGCTCAGGGGACGCAGGGGGAGCCGCCGGGTCCGGGCCGTGCTGTGCGTGTCGTTCCCCATGGGGAACCTCCTCCAGGGGTGGGTGGTGCGGTGGGAGCGGTGCGGAAAAGGTTTTCCTCCCGCAGAGTCGCGCCGTCCGGGGAGAGGCGTCAACGCGCCACCGCGACCCCGTCCGCGCGGGCGCGGCTCTGGCGGCGTGTTCGCCCTCGTCCCACCAGCGCGAACCCGTGACGGCTCCTTGACAAGCTCCTGACAGAAGCCGTGAAAGTTTCATTTCGGGGGCCATCCCGCTTCGGCGGAATGGTTCGTGGTCTGGGATGGTTGTTGGCGCTAAGGGCCGGTCGTCCCCTTTCGGGGGTGGCCGGTCTCGTGCTGCCGGGCGAAGGGACATGGATGTGACGACCACGAATCCCCGCAGAACGGCCCAGGGGGTGGGCCTACGATCGGAGCGGGGACCCGTGCTGGTCGCGCTCATGCTCAGCACCGGACTCGTCGCGCTGGACAGCACGATCATCGCCACGGCGGTGCCGTCCGTGGTCCACGACCTCGGCGGCTTCACCCAGTTCCCGTGGCTGTTCTCGATCTACCTGCTGACTCAGGCGGTCAGCGTGCCGC
Source organism: Actinoallomurus liliacearum (assembly GCF_039542035.1). Taxonomy (NCBI): domain Bacteria; kingdom Bacillati; phylum Actinomycetota; class Actinomycetes; order Streptosporangiales; family Thermomonosporaceae; genus Actinoallomurus; species Actinoallomurus liliacearum. Next base: position 128,860 of record NZ_BAABHJ010000011.1, on the reverse strand, counting down.
TGTACGGGAAGCTGGCCGACGTGTTCGGCCGCAAGCCGATCATGTTCTTCGGCATCGGAGCGTTCCTGCTCGGCTCGGTCCTGTGCGGGGCCGCCTGGAGCATGCTCAGCCTCGTTATCTTCCGCGCCGTCCAGGGCATCGGCGCCGGCGCCGTCCAGCCGATGAGCATGACCATGGTCGGCGACATGTACACCGTCGAGGAGCGCGCCCGGGTCCAGGGCTACCTCGCCAGTGTCTGGGGCATGTCCGCCGTCGTCGGGCCGACCCTCGGCGGCGTGTTCTCCGACTACCTGTCCTGGCGGTGGATCTTCTTCATCAACCTGCCGCTGGGCGCCTTCGCCGCGTACATGCTCGCGCGCCGCTTCACCGAGTCGGTCGTACGGCGCTCGCACCGCCTGGACTACACCGGCGCCGTCCTGCTCACCATCGGCTGCTCCCTGGTCATCCTCGGCCTGCTGGAAGGCGGGGTCGCCTGGGGCTGGGCCTCGGCGCCCAGCATTCTGATCTTCGCGGTCGGACTGGCCGCCCTGGTGGCCTTCTGCCTGGTCGAACGGCGGGTGGCCGAGCCGATCCTGCCGCTGTGGGTCTTCCGTCACCGCGTCCTGGTCGGCGCGACCCTGACGTCCGTGGTGGTGGGCGCGGTGACGATCGGGCTGAGCTCGTACGTGCCGACGTACGCCGAGGGCGTGCTGGGCACCAGCGCCCTGGTGGCGGGGTTCGCGCTCGCGGCGCTCACGGTCGGCTGGCCGATCGCCGCCTCCCAGGCCGGGCGCATCTACCTGCGCATCGGGTTCCGCGACACCGCGCTGATCGGCAGCGGCGTCGCGGTGGCCGGAACGCTGCTGTGCCTTCCGCTCGGCGTGTCCGCGAAGGTCTGGGAGGTCGCGGCCGCGTGCTTCGTGATCGGCGTGGGCCTCGGCTTCACGGCGAGCCCGACGCTGGTCGCCGTGCAGTCGGTCGTGGGGTGGGAGCACCGTGGCGTCGTCACGGGGAACAACATGTTCGGCCGGTCGCTCGGCAGCGCGGTCGGCGCCGCGGTGTTCGGCGCGATCGCCAACGGCACGCTCGCGCACCGCTTCGCCCACCCGCCGGCCGCGCTCGCCGGCCGGCTCGGCCGGAACGTCGACGCCACCAGCGTCGTCTCGGCGGGCCGGGGCAAGGATCCGGCGGTCGCGGCCTTCGTCCGGAACTCACTGAACCACGCGAGCCACAACGTGTTCCTCACGCTGGCCGCGCTGGCGATCCTCGGCGTGGCGGCCGTCGCCCTGATGCCGCGCCGGGCCGAGACGCTCGACCTCGGCTGAACCCCTGCCCGGTCGGCCGTGTTCGGCCGAGACGCCGGACCTCGGCCGCCCGGTCGGCCGCACTCGGCCGGGGCGTCGGATCCCGGCCGGACCACCGGCGGCGTACGGCCGAGGGACCCGGGGCGCCACCGGGACCCTCGGCGAGGACCGTTCTCCGTCAGGCCGCCTTCGGCGGGATGCGCCGGGTGACGTCGGCGCGCAGAGCGGTCAGGTCGACCCCGGCGTCGGTGAGGAGGCGGACGGCCAGGCCGTGGTCCTCGCGGAGCAGGCCGAGCAGCATGTGCCCGCTGCCGATGTAGTTGTGCCCGAGGGCGAGGGCCTCTCGCAGCGCGAACTCGAGGATCTTCTTGGCCCTCTTGGTCAAGGGGATGTGTCCCCTTCTCACCTCGCGGTGGTGGCATCCTCTCGGGTTGAGCGCGCCGGGGCCGAAGCTGGCCTCGGTCGCCTCGCGGACCTGGTCCAGGTCGATGCCGATCGTCGCCAGCGCCTCCGGGTCGAGCCCGTTGTCCGGCGGCCCCGTGAGCAGGGTCATCCGTCGGTCGATGTCGGATCCGGTGACGCCCTGGGCCGTCAGGGCCTGCGCCGCCGGACCGTGGCCTTCGTCCAGGAAGGCCAGCAGCAGGTGCTCGGTGCCGATGAACGGATGGCGCCGGCGCCGGGCCTCCTCCTGGGCCAGCTTCACCACCTGGCGGGCCTCGTCGGTGAACCGTTCGAACATCCCTACCGCTCCTTTCCGAGGATCCGCCGGCCGCCGCCGTACTTCTTGTGGACCGCCTGCCGGCTGACGCCGAGGCAGACGGCGATCTCCTGCCAGGACCATCCCTGGTCGCGCGCGTTCTCGACCTGCAGCCCCTCGAGGCGTTCGGCGAGTTCGCGCAGTGCGCGCACCGCCCGCAACCCGATCGCCGGGTCACGGCTGCCCGCCGCCTGGGCGAGCTGGACTCCGTCGTTCATGGCGTCAACATAGGTTGACATCGAGAGGGCTGTCAACCCAAGTTGACGCGCTACTGGGAGGTGAAGTGAGTCGGGCGCATCACCAGGACGACGCGTCGGTCCGCGTCCCCGACCGGCGGGTCGTAGGGCAGCCCGTAGCGGCCGGCGAGGACGTCGAAGAACGCGCCCTCGGGGTCGGCCTCGACGCTCTCGATCAGGCCGCGCACCTCCAGATAGCGGTACGGCTGGTCGGGGTCGTTGACGGAGATCGCCGCGGACGGATCGCGGCGGACGTTGCGGTACTTCTGGCGGTCGGTAGTCGTCGTGAAACGCAGGAACTCGCCGTCCCAGATGACCCAGACCGGGGTCACCTGCGGCCGGCCGCCGGGGCCGACCGTGGCGAGGTGCGCGAACAGCGGGCGCTCGAGCAGGTCGCGGTGGCTGTCGGGGATGAGGGTCTGTGCGGTCATCGGAGGTCTCCTGTGAGGTCTCGGGCGAGCCGGTCGGCCGCCAGGCGGCCGATCCGGCGGAGGGCGGCCGGCCGGTCGAGCAGGGTGCGCAGGCCGCCGGTCGCGGCGTCGCACTGATGCGGGGCCGGCCCGGCGGACACCGCCCGCGAGCGGGTCGACGCGACGAACGCCGGCAGCGTCGCCGGATCTTCGAGAAGGGCCACCGTGGGTCTCCAATCGGTTCGGTACGGCCCGCAACTTATCAAGACCTTGATGATTGTCAACCTTGGTATGGATGAACGGGCCTGTACGATCCGGTCATGGGCATGCCGCTGGACGAACGCCTCGGACTGGACCTCAAGCGGGTGGAGCAGGAGCTCATGGCGGCCAAGCACGCCGCCGTGAAGGTGGCCGGGCTGACCGTGCCGCAGTACGCCGTGCTCTACGCGCTCGCCGGCAATCCCGGGATGTCGGGCGCGGCCCTCGCCCGTGCCTGCCTGGTCACTCCGCAGGCGATGACGGGCGTGCTGAAGAATCTCGAGGACCGGGGGCTCGTCGAGCGCGCCCGCCATCCCTGGCACCGGAACGTGCTGGAGACCCGCATCACCGAAGAGGGGCGGGCGGCATTGGAGAAGGCCGACGCGCGGGCCTCGGCGATCGAGCGGCGCGTCTTCGAGGAGTTCAGCGCCGAGGAGCGCGACCTCCTCCGCGCCCTGCTGGCCCGGTTCGCCAAGGCCGTCCAGGCGGAGGCGGCCGAGCAGTGAGCCGCTATCGCGGGCCGGTGGCGTCGAAGGAGGCCTGCGCGGCGAGGATGTCCTGGGCGTGGTCGCGGATCCAGCCGGACAGGCCTTCCAAGGGCTCGGTGATGCCCTTGCCCAGCGTCGTCAGGCCGTAGGTCACCTTCGGTGGTGTGGATGGCTCTACCGTGCGGGACACCAGGCCGTCCCTCAGCAGCATGCGCAGCGTCTGGGACAGCATCTTCTCGCTGATCCCCTCGATCTTGTCGCGCAGCTCGGAGAAGCGCAGGTCCCGCTCGCGCATGGCGGTGAGGATGAGGACGCCCCACCGGCTGGTGACGTCGTCGAGCACCATGCGGGCCGGGCACTCCCTGTGAAACGTGTCACTCACGCCGTCTCGCCACCGTCCCGTCCTACGAACCGTCTCTGAGGTAGGGAAGCGAGAAGGCGGCACGGCGGAGCTCGCCCAGGCCGACGTCCGCGATCCGGAGCAGGTCGCCGCCCTCATCCGAAGCCGCGACACCCTCGACGCGCTCGTCTGCAACGCCAACATCACGCCGCCGTTCGCGCCGCTGGACGTCATGACCTGGGAGGACTTCATCGGCAAGGTGGACGGCGAGATGGCCGCCGTCTTCCACCTGACCAAGCGGGTCCTGGAGGTGATGCGCGGGCGGCGGAGCGGGCGGATCGTCTACGTCTCCAGCCTCAGCGCTGAGCTCACGCGCCCCGGCGCGATCGCGCACGCCACCGCCAAGGCGGCGCTCGACACCTTCGCGCGGCACGTCGCCGCGGAGGCCGGGCCGTACGGGATCGGGGTGAACGTCGTCGCGCCCGGCGCGGTGCGTACGGACGCCACGGCCGACACGATGACGCCGGAGGTGGAGAAGGCGCGCGCCGAGCGCTCGGTGCTGCACCGGATGCTCGAGCCCGAGGACGTGGCGAAGGTGATCGCCGCGGCGGTGGGGGGAGACTTCCAGGCGACGACCGGCATCCGCATCCCCGTCGACGGCGGTTCCCGCGTGCTCTCCGCTCCCTGAGCCTGTTCTCTGACCGCGTCCCGAGCGCAGGCGGCCGAAACGAGTGACCGAATGAGATTCGACTCACGCTTCCCGTGATCTTCCATTGCGCCACCGTCGTTGGACATACTCGACGCACGGCTCACGGTGACGGAGGGACGGGATGACGGTTCTCACCAGCGCGCTGGACACCGCCGGGCCGGACTATGCCGCCCGGCGGGCGGCGATGCTGGCCAGACTGGCGGAGCTGGACGCCGAGCACGCCAAGGCGGTCGCGGGCGGCGGGCCCAAGTACGTCGAGCGGCACCGCAAGCGCGGCAAGCTGCTGGCCCGCGAGCGGATCGAGCTGCTCCTCGACCCGGACTCACCGTTCCTGGAGCTGTCGCCGCTGGCCGCCTGGGGCACGGACTTCACGGTGGGGGCCAGCGTGGTCACCGGCATCGGCGTCGTCGAGGGCGTCGAGTGCCTGATCTCCGCCAGCGACCCGACCGTACGGGGCGGCTCCAGCAACCCGTGGACGATGCGCAAGTCGTTCCGCGCCGCGGAGATCGCGTTGCGGAACCGCCTGCCCGTGATCAACCTGGTCGAGTCCGGCGGCGCGGACCTGCCGACCCAGAAAGAGATCTTCATCCCCGGCGGCCGTACGTTCCGGGACCTGACCCGGCTGTCCGCCGCCGGGATCCCGACGATCGCGCTGGTCTTCGGCAACTCCACGGCGGGCGGCGCGTACCTGCCCGGCATGAGCGACTACGTGGTCATGGTCAAGGACCGGGCCAAGGTCTTCCTCGGCGGGCCGCCGCTGGTCAAGATGGCCACCGGCGAGGAGTCCGACGACGAGAGCCTCGGCGGCGCCGAGATGCACGCCCGCACCAGCGGCCTGGCCGACTACATGGCCGCCGACGAGTACGACGCGCTGCGCATCGGCCGCCGCATCGTCGCCCGGCTGAACTGGCGCAAGCAGGGCCGCGAGCCGCTGTCCGTACGCCCGCCCGCGTACGACGAGGACGAGCTGCTCGGCGTCGTCCCCGAGGACCTCAAGATCCCGTTCGATCCGCGTGAGGTGATCGCCCGGATCGTCGACGGCTCCGACTTCGACGAGTTCAAGCCGCTGTACGGCGACAGCCTGATCACCGGCTGGGCGGTGCTGCACGGCTATCCGATCGGGATCCTCGCCAACGCGCGCGGCGTGCTGTTCAGCGCGGAGGCGCAGAAGGCCGCGCAGTTCATCCAGCTGGCGAACCAGAGCGGCACGCCGCTGCTGTTCCTGCAGAACACCACCGGCTACATGGTCGGCGCGGAGTACGAGCAGGGCGGCATCATCAAACACGGCGCCATGATGATCAACGCGGTGTCCAACAGCCGCGTCCCGCACCTGACCGTGGTGCTGGGCGCGTCGTACGGCGCGGGCAACTACGGCATGTGCGGCCGGGCGTACGACCCGCGCTTCCTGTTCACCTGGCCGAGCGCCAAGTCGGCGGTGATGGGCCCGGCGCAGCTCGCCGGCGTGCTGTCCATTGTCGGCCGCCAGGCCGCCCAGGCCCGCGGCCAGGCGTACGACGAAGAGGCGGACGCCCAGATGCGCGCGCTGGTCGAGCAGCAGATCGAGGCCGAGTCGCTGCCGTTCTTCCTGTCCGGGCGGCTGTACGACGACGGCGTCATCGACCCGCGCGACACCCGTACCGTCCTCGGCCTCTGCCTGTCCGCGATCAACAGTGCCCCCGTCGCCGAGGCCCCGGAGGGCTTCGGTGTCTTCAGGATGTAGGCGATGATCTCTCGACTGCTCGTCGCGAACCGTGGCGAGATCGCCCGCCGGGTCTTCCGCACCTGCCGCGATCTCGGCATCAGCACGGTCGCCGTGTTCTCCGACCCCGACGCGTCCCTCCCGCACGCCGGCGAGGCCGACCTGGCCGTGCGCCTGCCGGGCGCCGCTCCCGCCGAGACGTACCTCGACCAGGAGGCGATCGTCGCGGCGGCCAAGGCCTCCGGGGCGGACGCGGTGCACCCCGGCTACGGCTTCCTGTCGGAGAACGCCGCGTTCGCCGAGGCGGTCATCGCCGCCGGGCTCACCTGGGTCGGGCCGCCGCCGGCGGCGATCGCCGCGATGGGCTCCAAGATCGCGGCCAAGCGGCTGATGCGGGACGCGGGCGTACCCGTCCTCCCGGAGCCGGACCCCGCGACGGTGACCGAGTTCCCCGTGCTGGTCAAGGCGTCGGCGGGCGGCGGCGGCCGGGGCATGCGGATCGTCCGTACCGCCGAGGAACTGCCCGGCGCGATTGAGTCCGCGCAGCGGGAGGCGGCGTCGGCGTTCGGCGACCCGACGGTCTTCTGCGAACCGCTGCTGACCGGCGCCCGGCACATCGAGGTGCAGGTGCTCGCGGACTCTCACGGCACGGTCTGGACGCTGGGGGAGCGGGAGTGCTCCATCCAGCGGCGGCACCAGAAGGTGATCGAGGAGGCCCCGTCCCCAGCGGTGGACGCCGCGCTGCGGGCGCGCCTGTCGGAGGCCGCGGCCGCTGCCGCGCGCGCGATCGGGTACACCGGCGCGGGCACCGTGGAGTTCATGCTCGCCCCCGACGGCGGGTTCTTCTTCCTCGAGGTCAACACCCGGTTGCAGGTCGAGCACCCGGTCACCGAGTGCGTGTACGGCGTGGACCTGGTCGCGCTGCAGCTCGAGGTCGCCGAGGGCGGCGCGCTGGGCGACCCGCCGCGGCCGCGCGGCCACGCGATCGAGGCGCGGCTGTACGCCGAGGACCCCTCCGAGGGCTACCGGCCGCACAGCGGCCCGCTGCCCGCCTTCGAGATCCCGGGCGTGGACGCGGAGTTCGCCGTCCCTCCCGCGCACGGGCTGCGGCTGGACGCCGGCGTCGTCTCCGGCAGCGTCGTCTCGACGCACTACGACCCGATGCTCGCCAAGGTCATCGCCTACGGCCCCACCCGCGCCGCGGCGATCCGCCGCCTCACCGCCGCCCTGGCCGGGGCCAGGATCCACGGGCTCGTCACCAACCGCGACCAGCTCGTCGCCACGCTGCGCCACGACGCCTTCCGCACGGGCGACACGGACACCGGCTTCCTCGACCGGCACCCGGCGACCGCGCCGCTCGCCGACGAGGAGGCCGTACGCCTGTCGGCGCTCGCCGCCGCCCTCGCCCACGCCGCCGCGGGCCGCCTCGCCGCGCCCGTCCTGCGCGACCTGCCCGCCGGCTGGCGCAACGTCCCCTCCCAGCCGCAACGCACCCTCTTCGAGGAGGCGGAGGTCGCCTACCGGCTCACCCGCGACGGCCTGGCCGCCGAGGGCCACCCGGACGTCGCGCTGGTGTCCGCCGGGCCTGACGCGGTGGTCCTCGACCGCGGCGGCGTACGGCTCCGGTTCGCCGTCGCCTGGTACGACCGGGCCGTGCACGTCGAGTCCGTCCTCGGGCCCGTGACGCTCACGCCTGTGGAGCGGCTGCCCGACCCCGCCGAGCAGGTCGCCCCCGGCACGCTCCTCGCCCCCATGCCCGGCTCGGTCGTACGCGTCGCGGTGCGCGAGGGCGACACCGTCGAGCGCGGCCAGCCGGTGCTGTGGCTGGAGGCGATGAAGATGGAGCACCAGATCCTCGCCCCGGCCGCCGGGGTGGTCACGGCCCTGCACGCCGAGGTCGGCCGCCAGGTCGAGACCGGCGCCGTCCTCGCCGTGGTGACGGCGGGAGACTAGGGCGGCGCCGGCACTCGTTCGGGGTCAGGAGCCGGTGAGGCGGGCGCGGAGGGCGGCGGCGCCGGACTCGGTGAGCCAGTCGGTGAGGGTGCGCATCCCAGGGTGGATGACGCGCAGTGCCTCGATGTCGGCGTGCCAGCGGTGGCCGGCCTCCCAGCGCTTCTTGGTCTCGGCGATGTGCGGGCCGAGCGCGGCGGCCTCGCCGTCGGTGAGCTGCTCGTACCGGATCGGAACGCCGGTGGCCGCGCTGATGGCGGCGGCGGCCTCGACCGGGGTCGGTTCGTCGCCGGCCAGTTCCAGGGTCCGTCCGGCGAACCGGTTCGGGTCCGCGAGCGCGAGCGCGGCGAACTCGGCGATGTCCTCCAGCGCGATGACCTGCATGGGCTCGTGCGGAGAGAAGAGGTGCCGGTGCACGCCGTCGGAGATGCCCTCGATGCCGAGCCCCCCGACGCCGAGGTAGTTGGTCATGAACCGGACCGGCCGCAGCACGGTGGGCAGCGCGATGTGGTCGCGGAGGTACTCCTCGATCAGCGCCTTCCCCTCCGGGACCCCCGACGCCGAGGCGACGGTGCTGAACACGACCTGCTCGATCCCCGCCGCGGCGGCGGCGTCGATCAGCGCCCGGCCGCGGGCCACTTCGCGATCCGTCTCGGGGCCGGCCGGTCCGAAGGTCACGGGCGGGACGCCGAACACGGCGGCGGCGCCGTCGAACGCGGGCCGCAGGCTCGCCGGATCGTCGAAGTCGCCGCGCACGAGCCGGGCACCCGCGGCGGCCAGTTCGGCGGCGGCGGGTGCGGTCAGGTCACGCACCAGGGCCCGCACCGGCCACCCTCCGGCGAGCAACCGCCGGGCGGTGGCGCCACCCTGCTTACCGGTGGCGCCGGTGACGAGGACGGGGGAGTCGGGATTTATCGGTGTCGCGGTGGTCATGGTGCCCTTTCCGGAGATAATGCGGGATACTGAAGCGATCCGGAATGCTCCCCCCGTTTCAGCGTGTGGACAAGGATTTCGTGACATGACAGCAACGCCGGCGCCGGCATCCGCCGGGCGCGCCGATGCCCGCCGCAACCGAGAGATCGTGCTGCGCACGGCGATGCGCGTGTTCGCCGAGGACGGGCTGGAAGTGTCACTCGGCCGGATCGCGCAGCGCGCCGGGGTCGGCGCCGGGACCGTCTACCGGCACTTCCCGAGCAAGGAGATCCTCATCGAGGCGGTGCTCGCCGGGCACATCGAGGGCCTGGCGGCCGCCGCCGACCGGTGGGCCGCCCGCGCCGCGCCCGGTGACGCGCTGTTCGGGTTCCTGCTCGAAGTGATCGAGAAGTCGGCGGGCCGCCAGCACATCTGCGACGTGCTCACCGCCGACCAGGGCTGGCCGCGCGTCGTGATGGCCGCCGCGGGGCAGCGGTTCCGCAAGGCGCTGGAGCGTCTGCTGCGCGACGCGAAAGAGGCCGGTGCGATACGCGCCGACGTACGGTCCGACGACCTGTCCGCGCTGGCCGTCGGCGGTGCCGCGCTGCGTTCCGCGCACCGGGACCCGGAACGCGGCACACGGCTGGTGCGGCTGCTGCTGGACGGACTGCGTCCCGGGGCGGTCACGAAAGCCGAAGCGTTCCGTGACTCATCCTCCCTGCCGCGTCACGGAACCACCGCCGAGAGGTTCTGCGTGGAATGCGGCGCGCGGCTGCCTGCCCGCGCCACCGGGCGGCCACCCCGCTACTGCGGTCCGACCTGCCGCCAGCGCGCCCACCGGCGCCGTCGCGCCGTCCAGCCACAGGGTTAGGAGCCGCTCCAGGACTCGCGGGCGTCGAGGAACGCGGGCAGGTGCCGCCTGCTCCACTCGCAGCACGCCTCCATCGGCTCCAGGAGCGTGCGCCCGAGCGCGGTCAGCTCGTACTCGGCCCGCCGTGGCATCTCGGCGTACGCGGTGTGCCGGACGAAGCCGTCGCGCTCCATCGCCCGGAGCGACTCGGTGAGGACCTTCGGCGTGATGCCGCGCAGCGGGATCCGCAGCTCGGAGAAGCGGCGCGGGCCGTCCTCCAGACATCGGATGATCCGGGCGGTCCACTTGTCGCCGATCTGGAGCGGCATGACGCCGTCCCGGCACTCGTGGAACATGGCGGGATCGAGAGGCTGAGTCACCCCGGAGGGCCTACGTAACTATCGTTGCGGTAACCATGGGAGCGGCGGATAGCGTCCGCGGCAGCGGCCGGAGATCGCAGCCGGCCATGCCGAACGGAGCATCCCCATGAGCGGAATCGTCATCTTCGGCGCCGGTGGGCGGGCGGGCCGACGCGCGGTCGCCGAGGCCGTCGCACGCGGGCACCGGGTCACCGCCGTCGTCCGCGACCCCGCCGCGCACGCGGACCTCGCCGGTGAGCGGGTGGCCCTGGTCGCCGGCGACGTCACCGACGCCGGCAGCGTCGCGGCGGTCGCCGCCGGACACGACGCGGCGATCAACGCGGCCGTCCGGCTGGACGTGTCATCGGAGGACTTCTACGCGAGCGCGGCGCACGCCCTGCTGGACGGTCTGGCGCGGACGGAGGTCCGCCGGCTCCTGCTGGTCGGCATCGGCACCGTCCTGGAGACCGCGCCCGGCGTCCCGGTGCACGACGCGCCCGGCTTCCCGGCGGAGGGGCGGGCGTTCTCCTTGGGGCACGCCGTCCAGGTGGAGGTGTTCCACGGCGCGGACACCGAGATCGAGGATCCGAAGCACCGGACCCTCGCCGCGATCGCCGCCTGATCGCGGGCGGTGGGCCCCGGTGCCGGCGGACGGCGGCTGCGTAAGATGTGACCGCGCCGATCACGCGGACGCGTGCGGCGCCTGAAACCGTCACTGTATGGGCCGGGACGGATCCTCCTCGGGCCGTGGCCCGGCCACCGGCAGGGGACGCCTCCCGGATGCGTCCGGGGAGGGCCATGGAACCGCTCGTCCGTCTCACCGCCGAGGGCGGCGTCGCGACCGTCACCCTGGACTCGCCGCGGAACCGCAACGCACTGTCGAGCCGGCTCGTCGCCGAGTTGCGCGAGACGCTCACCGCGGTGACCGCGGACGACTCCGTGCGCGTCGTCGTCCTGACGGGCACCGGCCCGGTGTTCTGCGCGGGCGCGGACCTGAAGGAGCAGCGGGCGGGCGGGGCGCCGCCGGACGTCCCGGGCCTGCTGACGCTGATCTGGGAGAGCCCCAAGCCCGTCGTCGCGCGGCTCAACGGACCCGCGCGGGCCGGCGGGCTCGGCCTCGTCACCGCCTGCGACATCGCGGTGGGGCCGGACACCGCGACGTTCGCGTTCAGCGAGGTGCGGCTCGGCGTGGTGCCGGCGATGATCGCGGTGACCTGCCTGCGCCGCATGGAGCCGCGCGCCACCGCCGAGTACTTCCTGACCGGGGAGGTCTTCGACGCCCGGCGCGCGCAGGAGATCGGGCTGCTGAACCGCGCCGTGCGCCCGGAGGAGCTGGACGCGGCCGTCGCCCACTACACCGGGATGCTGCTGCGGGGCGCGCCGGAGGCCCTCGCCGTCGCCAAGCGGCTGCCGCGCATGGTCCCGGGCGCGTCGGTGGCGGAGGACTTCGCTCGGATGGCCGAGCTGTCCGCCGAGCGGTTCGCGTCGGAGGAGGCCCAGGAGGGGATCGCGGCCTTCCTGGAGAAGCGCGATCCGCGGTGGATTCCGTGACCGTGGCGGACGTACGCGCCGCGCCGGCGAGCCGGCGACTGCTCACCGCGGAGATCTGGGTCGTCTTCGCGGTCTCGCTGGGCGCCAGCGGGGTCCAGGCGCTGCTGCAGCTCATCGCCTCGCTCACCGCGCCGAAGGCACTGTCGCACCAGAAGGCGCTGATCGTCGGCTCGTACGCGCCGGGACGGCCCTGGATCGACCTGCTGTTCCAGATGTTCGCCATCGCGAACGCGCTGGCGCCGGTGGCGCTCGTGGCCTACCTGCTGGCCCGCTCGGGCGAGTCCCTGGCGACGATCGGCGTGGACCGGCGGGAGCCGCTGCGGGACACCCTGCGCGGCGCGGTGCTGGCCGCCGTCATCGGCGGGGCCGGGCTGGGGTTCTATCTCGCCGCGTACTACTCCGGGGCCAACCTCGCCGTCGTGCCGGCCCGGCTGCCGGACGTCTGGTGGCGCATTCCGGTGCTGCTGCTGTCCGCCGCGCAGAACGGCGTCCTCGAAGAGGTCATCGTCGCGGGCTACCTGCTGCGCCGGCTCTCCCAGCTGGAGTGGTCGCCGGGGCGCGCCCTGGCGCTCAGCGCGGTGCTGCGCGGGTCGTACCACCTCTACCAGGGGTTCGGCGGGTTCGCCGGCAACGTGATCATGGGCCTGATCTTCGGCCGGCTGTACCAGCGGTGGGGTCGGGCGACGCCGCTGATCGTGGCGCACACGCTGATCGACGCCGTGACGTTCGTGGGGTACACGCTCCTGCACGGGCACGTGGCCTGGCTGCCCTGAGCGCCGGCCCTTTCTTCCTCTTTCATCGATTTTCACGGCCCCTCGTGGGGGCCGCCCGGCGGCGGGGCGGGTAAGCGACCTGCTCGCGAGCGGGGACGAACCCGTGGCGATCATCGCGGTGAAACTCCCCGTTTACACGCTCGATACATTCCTCTTGACAACCCTTTCGCGCGCCTTGGATTGTGGGAGCGCTCCCACACCCCCGCCACTCGAGCCACAGCGCCCGAAGGGAGTCATTTCCGTGAACGGAAGGGAACTCTCCGCACCCTCCTGCACCATGGAGACGCCGACGCTCGCGCACGTCGAGACCCCCACTCTCGCGCACGTCGCCGCTCTCGCCGGAGTCTCACCCGCCACCGCGTCACGCGTGATCAACGGGACCGCGCGGGTCAGCCCGCGTGCCCGTTCCCGCGTCGAAGAGGCCGTGCAACGCCTCGGCTACGTGCGACACCGCGCCGCCCCCGCGGACCGTCGCAGCGGATCGATCGCCGCGGTGGTCTGCGAGGACGACGCACGCGTCTTCACCGATCATTTCTTCGCCCGTCTGTTCTCCGGCGTCCGGCGTGAGCTGGGCGACGACCGTGAGCTCGTGGTCCTGATCGTCGGCCGCGCCGGCCGCTGGGGCACGGTCGCGGAGTACCTGCGCGGTGGCCGCGCCGACGGCGTGCTGCTGATCAGCGCGCACGGCGCCCCCGCGATGGCACTCCGGCAGACGGGCGTTCCCGTCCTGCTGGCCGAGCGGCCGCTGTGGACGACCCCGCTGCCGTACGTCGACGCCGACAACCGCGGCGGCGCCCGTACGGCCGTGGACTACCTGCTCAAGTGCGGACGCCAGACGATCGGGACGATCGCCGGGCCGCCCGACCGGGCCGTGGGCGTCGACCGGCTGGCCGGCTACCGCGCCGCCGTCGGCGACGCCGGCCTGCCGACCTCCGGGTTGATCACCTACGGTGACCTGCACCAGGCGTCGGGCGAGCACGCGATGAACCGCCTGCTGGATCGCAGGCCCGACATAGACGCCGTGCTGTGCGCCTCCGACCAGATGGCCGTCGGGGCGCTGCGCGCGCTGAGCCGCACCGGGCGCCGGGTCCCCGACGACGTCGCCGTCGTCGGCTTCGACGACTCCCCGATCGCCGGCCGGGTCCGCCCCCGGCTGACGACCGTACGCAGGCCCATCGAGGACATGGGCGTCCGCATGGCCCGCGAGCTGCTCGGCCGCATCGCCGGGGAGGCGTCCTCCGGCCAGGGCGTCGTGCTGAACACGAAGCTCATCATCCGCGACTCCGCGTGATTCTCCGGCCGCGCAGGCCGACCCCCTCAGCAGCCGGCCCCGGCGGGCCGGTGGTGCTCCCCGTCAGGAGGAATCCGCCCATGAAGAGACGGCAAAGGTGGCGACCGTTCCTGGTCGTCCTGTCGCTCCTGGCCGGCATGTTCGCCGCCGGCACCGGCGCGCACGCCGCCGACGTGCAGTGCAAGGTCGACTACTCGGTCAACGACTGGGGCTCGGGCTTCACCGCCAACATCACGCTGACCAACCTCGGTCCGGCGATCAACGGCTGGACCCTGAAGTACTCCTACACCGGCAACCAGAAGCTCACCCAGGGCTGGAGCGGCAACTGGACGCAGTCCGGCCAGGACATCACCGTCACCAACCTGAGCTACAACGGCACGATCGCCACGAACGGCACGACCAGCTTCGGCGCGAACTTCAGCTACAGCGGCACGAACGCCAAGCCGACGTCCTTCTCCGTCAACGGGACGGTCTGCAACGGGGCGCACCAGGCGCCGACCGTGGCGCTGACCAGCCCGGCCGCCGGTGCGACGTACAGCTCGGGCGCGACGATCCCGCTCGCCGCGACCGCGAGCGCCAGTGACGGCGCGACGATCAGCAAGGTCGAGTTCTACAGCGACACGACGCTGCTCGGCACCGACACCTCCTCGCCGTACTCCTTCAGCTGGACGAACGTGCCGGCGGGGGACTACTCGCTGTACGCCAAGGCGTATGACAGCCAGGGCGCCACCGCCGAGTCCACGCCGGTCGGCGTGCACGTCGCCAGCGGCCCCGCCGTCGTCGCGAGCCCGACCGCGCTGACCGTCCAGCAGGGCAAGACCGGGACGTTCGGCGTGAAGCTGTCGAGCCAGCCGGCCGGCAACGTGACCGTCACGGTCGCGCGGGCCAGTGGGAACACCGGCCTCTCGGTCTCCGCGGGCGGCACGCTGACCTTCACCTCATCCAACTGGTCGACCGCGCAGAACGTCACGATCAGCGCGGACTCCTCCGGCACGGGCGCGGCGACCTTCACCGCCAAGGCGACCGGATATGACACCGCGAGCGTCACCGTCACCGAGATGAAGTCGAACGGCGCGTACGAGGACCGGTTCCTCACCCTCTACAACAAGATCACCGACCCGGCCAACGGTTACTTCAGCAAGGAGGGCATCCCGTACCACTCAGTGGAGACGCTGATGGTCGAGGCGCCGGACCAGGGCCACGAGACCACCTCCGAGGCGTACAGCTACCTGATCTGGATGCAGGCGGTGTACGGGAAGGTCACCGGCGACTGGAGCAAGTTCAACAACGCCTGGGCGATCATGGAGAAGTACATGATCCCGTCCCACGCGGACCAGCCGACCAACAGCTTCTACAACGCGAGCAAGCCCGCGACGTACGCGGCCGAGCACGACCTGCCCGACCAGTACCCCTCGCAGATCGACTCGAGCGTCACCTCCGGCCAGGACCCGATCGCGGCCGAGCTGAAGTCGGCCTACGGCACCGACGACGTCTACGGCATGCACTGGCTGCAGGACGTCGACAACGTCTACGGCTACGGCGACACCCCCGGCGGCGGCTGCGAGGCGGGCCCGAGCACCAACGCGCCGTCCTTCATCAACACCTACCAGCGCGGCCCGCAGGAGTCGGTCTGGGAGACCATCCCGCAGCCGACCTGCGACAAGTTCACCTACGGCGGCAAGAACGGCTACCTGGACCTGTTCATCAAGGACTCCAGCTACGCCAAGCAGTGGAAGTACACCGACGCCCCGGACGCCGACGCGCGCGCCATCCAGGCGGCGTACTGGGCCGACACCTGGGCCAAGCAGCAGGGCAAGGGCTCGGACGTGTCCGCCACGGTCGCCAAGGCGGGCAAGATGGGCGACTACCTGCGGTACTCCTTCTTCGACAAGTACTTCAAGAAGATCGGCAACTGCACCAGCCCGAGCTGCCCGGCCGGAACCGGCAAGGACAGCGAGCACTACCTGCTGTCCTGGTACTACGCCTGGGGCGGCGCGACCGACTCCAGCGCCGGCTGGGCCTGGCGGATCGGCGACAGCGCCTCGCACTCCGGCTACCAGAACCCGATGGCGGCGTACGCCCTGACCAACGACTCGGCCATGGCGCCGAAGTCCGCGACCGGCGTCGACGACTGGAAGAAGAGTCTGCAGCGGCAGCTCGAGTTCTACCGCTGGCTGCAGTCCTCCGAAGGCGCCATCGCCGGTGGCGCGACCAACAGCTGGGGCGGCGCGTACGGCACGCCGCCGTCCGGCGACTCGACCTTCTACGGCATGGCCTACGACTGGGAGCCGGTGTACCACGACCCGCCGAGCAACCAGTGGTTCGGCTTCCAGGCGTGGTCGATGGAGCGGGTCGCCGAGTACTACTACGTCACCGGTGACACCACCGCCAAGACCGTGCTGGACAAGTGGGTGGCCTGGGCCACGGCCAACACCCAGCTGAATCCCGACGGGACCTACCAGATCCCCTCGACCCTGCACTGGAGCGGCCAGCCCGACACCTGGAACCCCTCCAGCCCCGGCTCCAACGCCAACCTGCACGTCACGATCGCCGACTACACCAATGACGTCGGCGTGGCCGGGGCGTACGCCAAGACCCTGGCCTACTACGCGGCCAAGTCCGGCAGCACCACGGCCAAGTCGACCGCGCAGACGCTGCTCGACGACATGTGGGCCAATGACCAGGACGGGATCGGCATCTCGGTGCCGGAGACCCGTACGGACTACAACCGGTTCACGCAGGCGTACAGCACCTCCAACACCAACCACGACGGCGTGTACGTGCCCTCCGGCTGGACCGGCACGATGCCGAACGGCGACAAGATCGACAGCAACGCGACGTTCCTGTCGCTCCGCTCCTGGTACAAGCAGGACCCCTCCTGGTCGAAGGTCCAGTCGTACCTGAACGGCGGAGCGGCGCCGGTCTTCAACTACCACCGGTTCTGGGCGCAGGCGGACATCGCGACGGCGATGGCGACCTACGGCCAGCTCTTCAACCAGTGATCGACCGCTCCGGGGGCGCCGGCCGGCGCCCCCGGAGCACCCCACGCCCCCTCCGCCCCGCCCGATGGAGCCGTTCCGACCCCGGAAGCGCTCCGAACCGTCCTGAGGAGGACACACCCTTGTTGAAAGTCAACCCCCGCCGCGGCGTCGCGCCGCGGATGGACCGGGCAGTCGTGGCGATCGCCGCGCTGCTGCTCGGCCTCGTCTCCGTGCTGTTCGGCATGGGCCGGGCCCACGCGGCCGCTGGCTGTAAGGTGACCTGGTCGGTGAACCAGTGGAACAACGGCTTCACCGCGAACATCGGGATCACCAACCTCGGCGACTCGCTCAGCTCCTGGACCCTGGAGTGGGACTTCGCCGGGAACCAGCAGGTCACCCAGGGCTGGAGCGGGACGTTCTCCCAGTCCGGCAAGCACGTGACGGTGAAGAGCCTGTCCTACAACGGCAGCCTCGCCACCAACGCGTCGACGTCGCTGGGCTTCAACGCCTCCTACTCCGGGACGAATGACGCCCCGACGTCCTTCACCCTCAACGGCACGACCTGCACCGGGTCCGCCGGAGGCGGTACCCCGACGCCCACGCCGACCCCGACGCCCACTCCGCCCGGAAACGGCGGATCGCACGCCGACAACCCGTTCACCGGCGGCAAGGGCTACGTGAACTCCGAATGGTCCACCGAGGCCAAGAACGACGGCGGAAGTGCGATCGCCAACCAGCCGACCGCCGTGTGGCTGGACCGCATCGCGGCGATCAACGGAGTCAACGGCGGGATGGGCCTGCGCGCCCACCTCGACGCCGCTGTGGCGCAGGGCGCGAGCTATGCGCAGTTCGTCATCTACGACCTGCCCGGTCGTGACTGCGCGGCGCTCGCCTCCAACGGCGAACTCGGCCCGACGGACATCGGCCGCTACCAGACCGAGTACATCGACCCGATCGCCTCGATCATGAGCGACTCGAAGTACGCGAACCTCAAGATCGTCACCTACATCGAGCCCGACTCGCTGCCGAACCTGGTCACCAACGTCAGCGGCAACACCGCGACCACCCAGTGCCAGACGATGCAGCAGAACGGCAACTATGTGAAGGGCGTCCAGTACGCGCTGAACAAGCTGCACGCGATCAGCAACGTCTACACCTACCTCGACGCCGGCCACCATGGCTGGCTCGGCTGGGACAGCAACTTCGGGCCCGCCGCGCAGCTGTTCGCCACGGTCGCCAAGGGCACCACGGCGGGCGTCAACAGCGTCGACGGCTTCGTCATCAACACCGCCAACTACTCTCCGACCACTGAGCCGTACCTGCCGGTCAACGACCAGACCCGCGCGTCGACCTGGGTGGACTGGAACTACTACGTAGACGAGTCGAGCTTCGGCGCGGCCTTCCGTCAGCAGCTGATCTCCGACGGCTTCCCGTCGAGCATCGGCATGGTGATCGACACCTCCCGCAACGGCTGGGGCGGGTCGGCCCGGCCGACCGGACCGAGCACGGCGAGTGACATCAACACCCAGGTCAACGCCGAGCGCGTCGACCGCCGGCCGCACGTCGGTGACTGGTGCAACCAGTCCGGCTCCGGCCTGGGCGCCCGGCCGACCGCCGCTCCGGCCGCCGGCTTCGACGCCTACGCGTGGGTCAAGCCGCCGGGCGAGTCCGACGGGTCGAGCACCAGCATCCCGAACGACGAGGGCAAGGGCTTCGACCAGATGTGCGACCCGACCTACGGCGGGAACGCGCGCAACGGCAATAGCCCGACCGGTGCCATGGCGAACGCCCCGCTGTCCGGTCACTGGTTCTCCGCGATGTTCCACCAGCTCCTGCAGAACGCCTACCCGCCGGTGCAGTAGGACACCGGTCGCCATGACGCGGGCCTGACCCGCGCCACCGACGCCGGGCGGAGGCGGTGCCTCATGTCGCCTCCGCCCGGCCCACCAGGAAGCCCTGCGGCCACGCGGGGAAGCCCCGGAGAGTGACCTTCCCGGGGCGATCGAAGGACTGGGCACCGGGGTCGGACCCTACGGTGGGAGCGCCGTGACCCCGGTGCCCTTTCGTCATGTTCGAAAGTCTCTGGTTGAACGGCAACCTTTCCCGGCCCTGCGGCGACTGGACGGATAGAACGCCGGGGCCGCCACCGAACGGTGTGGGAGCGCCGGGTGGCCCCGGCGTCTCTCCGACGGTGACTCAGTGCCGCGCCCCGGACTCCGCGATCCAGTCGGGCAGGGGCTCGCGGGCCGCCAGCCACGCAGAAGGAATGCCGTCCACGCCCGTGTGGGCCGCGACGATGCCGCCGGTGATCGCTGCGGTCGTGTCGATGTCCCCGCCGACGGCCACGCAGGTGCGCACCGCCCGCTCGTAGTCGGACAGGTGGCGGACGGCGGCCCACAGGCAGAACGGCACGGTGTCCGCGGCGAGGACCCGGGAACCGTTGCCGAGTTCGTACGCCGCCTCCTCCCGGGTCCGGTCGAGCAGGCCCGCCGCCCGCTGGACGCCGTCGTGCACGGCACCGCGCGGGGTGTGCGTGAGGACCGCGTCGAGGAGCCCGTCCGCGTCTTCGCGCGTGACGTACGACGCGGCGACGGCGACCGCCACCGCGCCGGCGACGCCTTCGGGATGCGCGTGCGTGACGACGGCCGAGGCGGCCGCCTCCAGCGCGACGCGTTCGAGGTCACCGGGGTAGTAGGCGCCGAGCGGCGCGACGCGCATGGCGGCTCCGTTGCCCATCGACCCGCGACCGCCGAACTGTGCGGGGGAGACGGTGCGCCAGGACTCGCCGTCGCGGAGCGCCCGCAGGAGGACGACGGTGCCCGGTCCGTACCCGCGATAGGGGTCGTACCGGTCGGCGAACGCGGCGGCGAGGGCGTCGCGGTTCACCTCACCGTGCCGGTGCAGGACGTCGAGGAGGTTGCAGGCCATCTCGGTGTCGTCCGTCCACGGCCAGGGAGCGGGCGGCACGGCGGTCTCGTCGAGGAGCAACGGGCGGTTCTCGGTGGCGAAGAACTGGGCGCCGAACGCGTCGCCGACGGACAGCCCCGCGAGGGAGGCGAGAGCGGTCATCGCCCGTCACGGTAGCGGACGCCGGGACGAACTTACTACGTAAAGGCGGCCGGCCGGGTCCGTCCGGCCGTGTCTCACCGAGCCGTGCGGGCCCGTCTTCCGGTCCGCCTCTTGACGTGGACGGTTTCCGCCGTGTTTCATACTCCTCACTCCCGTAAACGTTTACGGAAGCCGCTTCAGCGGTCTGTAAACGTTTACGGCAACAAGAACGACAACCACGGGTGCTGCGCGCACTCGTGGGCGAGGCCGGAGGGAAGCCGTGGCTCAGGGACCGACGATCACGACGATCGCCGCGCGTGCGGGGGTCTCGATCGCTTCGGTGTCGCGCGTGCTGAACGGGCTGCCGACCCGCGAGGACACCATACGGAAGGTGATGGCCGCGGCCGACGAGCTCGGCTACGTGCCGAACGCCGCGGCCCGCTCGCTCAAGTCCAACCGCACGTACCAGGTCGCGTTCGCGATGGCCGACATCGGCAACCCGACGTACGTCGCGATGGTCCGGGAGATCCAGCCCGTGCTGAAGGCCGCCGGGTACCGCCTGGTCCTGCACTCGACCGACGGCGACGTCGACGACGAGCTCGACGTGCTCCGGCGGCTGGGGGAGCGTTACGCCGACGGGCTCATCATCAGCCCGCTGCGCGGTTTCGCGCAGCAGCACCTCGACCTGCTGGCCGGCGCGCCGGCACCGGTCGTCGTGATCGGCTCGGTGCCCCAGGACACCCCGGTCGACAACGTGCGGACCGACTCGCGGACCGGCGTGCGGCTGGCCCTGGAGCATCTGTACGGCCTCGGGCGGCGGAGCATCGGCTTCCTCAACGGCCCGCTCGACACGATCCCGGGCGCGGCGCGCGCCGCCGCGTACACCGACGCGCTGGCCGCGCTCGGCCTGCCGTACGACCCGGACCTGGTGGAGGTCGGCGACTTCTACCGGGCCGCGGGCGCCCGGGCGGCGCACCGCCTCCTCGAACGCTCCCGGCCGGACGCGCTCCTGTGCGCCAACGACCTGATCGCGCTCGGCGCGCTCGACGCCCTCCGGGAGGAGCGCCTGCGGGTGCCGGAGGACGTCGCGCTGGTCGGCATGGACGACACCGAGCTGGCTACCGCGGCCTGGCCGACGCTCACCAGCGTCAGTCTCGGGTCGGCCGAGCGCGGCCGGCGGGCCGCCGAACTGCTCCTCGACCGGCTGGAAGACGGCGCCGCCGCGCCCCGGATCGTCACGGTCGAGCCCACGCTCGTCGTACGCGCCTCGACGGAGGGAGCTTCGTGAGCCCAGTGACCGCAACCCGGCCCGCCGCCCGCCCCTCTCGAGCCGGACGCCCGGCGTCAGGCCCGAGGCCGCGCCCCAGAGGCGACCGGGGGACGCTGCTCCTGCTGCTGCCGGCCCTCATACCGGTCCTGCTGTTCAGCCTCGGGCCGCTGCTGTACGGCATCTACCTGTCGTTCACGGACGCGCGCGGCGGCCGGAACGCCGTCATCTCCTTCGTCGGACTGAAGAACTTCGGTGACGTCCTCGCGGACACCGACTTCTGGTCGTCGTTCAAGATCGGTCTGATCTGGGCGGTCAGCGTCACGGTGCTGCAGTTCCTGGCCGCGCTCGGCCTGGCGCTGCTGCTGAACCAGAACCTCCGGTTCCGCACGTTCGCGCGGGTGCTGGCGATGGCGCCGTGGGCGATGCCGCCGATCGTGATCGGGCTGATCTGGCGGCTGGTGTACCACCCCAACGCCGGCATCCTCAACGCGATCCTGCAGGACCTGCACATCCTCGACCACAACGTCGACTGGCTCAACAACTTCAGTACCGCGCTGCCGGCGATCATCGTCGTCGGCGTCTGGACCGGGATGCCGCAGACCACCGTGGTGCTGCTCGCCGGGCTGCAGGGCGTGCCGAAGGAACTGCACGAGGCCGCCGCCGTCGACGGCGCGAGCGTGTGGCACCGCTTCTGGAACGTGACACTTCCGCAGCTGAGGACGGTGATCGTCACGATCACCGCGCTGGACTTCGTGTGGAACATCAACCAGTTCGCCATGGTCTACGCGCTGACGCAGGGCGGCCCCGGCGGCCGTACGCGCCTGCCGATGCTGTTCGCGTACGAGGAGGCGTTCCGCTACGGGTTCTTCGGGTACGCGGCGGCGCTCGGCGTCGCGATCACCCTCGTCGTGCTCGTCGTCCTCGGCTTCTACCTCTGGCGCCAGATGAAGGAGAGCGCCCGGTGAAAAGCACCCTGAAGTACGCCGGGCTGCTCGGCTACATCGTCTTCCTGGCCTTCCCGCTGCTGTGGCTGCTGTCGACGGCGTTCAAGACGCCGCGCGAGATGGCGACCCTGCACCCGCGCTGGATCCCGAAGCACCCGACGCTGCGCAACTTCAGCGACGCGTTCGCCGCGCAGGACCTCACCGGCAGCGCGGTCCGCAGCCTGATCGTCGCCGTCTCCGTCGCGGTGCTGACCGTGGTCATCGCGCTCCCTGCGGCGTACGCGCTGGCGCGACGGCGTTCGGTGTTCAACCGGATCGCGATCGGCTGGGTGCTCGTCAGCCAGGTCTTCCCGGTCGTGCTGATCATCATCCCGCTCTTCATCATCCTGCGCCGGCTCGACCTGGTGAACACGCTGCCCGGGCTGGTCCTCGTGCACGTCACCTTCGTCCTGCCGTTCGCGCTGTGGATGCTGCAGGGGTACGTCCGCGGGGTTCCCCGCGAGTTGGAGGAGGCCGCCTCCGTCGACGGCGCCGGGCGGGTGCGGACGCTGGTCAGCGTCGTCGCGCCGCTACTGGCTCCCGGGGTCGTCGCCGCCCTGCTGTTCTCCTTCATCTCCTCGTGGAACGAGTTCTTCTTCGCCCTGGTGATCCTCAAGGACCCGGACAAGGCGACCCTGCCGCTGACGCTGGTGAAGTTCACTGGCGCGGAGCAGGCCGCCCGGCTCGGCCCGCTGGCCGCCGCGTCCCTGTTGGCCACCATTCCCAGCCTCATTTTCTTCGCCATCATCCAACGCCGGCTCCGCTCGGGCCTTACCGCCGGCGCCGTCAAGGGTTAGTAGGAGGTACCCATGCGTCGCGGTCTTCGCTCCGCGTTCGCGGTCGCCGCTGCCACCGTCATCGGCCTGACCGCCGGCTGTTCCGGGGGCGGCAACGACTCCGGAAAGCCGGTCACCCTGAAGTTCCTGAGCCTGGCCTGGCAGAAGGACTCGCTGGCCGCCAACAAGCGGCTCGTCGCCGAGTGGAACAAGGCCAATCCGAAGATCCAGGTCCAGTACGTCCAGGGCAGCTGGGACAACGTCAACGACCAGCTGGTGACCTCCTTCGAGGGAGGCGACCCGCCGGACGTCATCCATGACGACTCGTCCGCCCTCGCCGGGTTCGCCGGGCAGGGCTACCTCGCGGACCTGACCAAGCTGATCCCGACCGAGCTGAAGAACGACATCCCGGACGCCGCCTGGGGCACCGCGACGTTCGACGGCCAGGGCGGGCAGGGGATCTACGGGGTGCCGTTCCTGCAGGAGTCGCAGGTCATCCTCGCCAACAAGAAGATGCTCGACGCCGCCAAGGTGCGCATCCCCACGGCGGACAACCCCTGGACCTGGGACGAGTTTCAGCAGATCAGCAAGAAGCTCACCGTCGGCAAGCGGTACGGCATCGCGTGGCCGCTCAAGTCGCCGGTGAACAAGGTGCTCAACCTCTCGCTGAACTTCGGCGGCACGTTCTTCCAGACCTCCGGCGGCAAGACGACGGTCAAGGTCGGCCCGCAGGAGAAGGAGGTCCTGCAGCGGATCCACGACCAGCTCTACAAGGACAAGACCGCCGACCCGTCGACGCTCGGCATGGGCACGACCGACCCGCTCCCCGGGTTCTACGCGGGCAAGTACGCGATGGTGCCCGCCGGGATCTACCTGCGCCAGCAGGTCGTCGAGCAGGCGCCGAACGGCTTCCAGTGGGTGACGATCCCGCCGCTGAAGGGCCAGACGACCCAGCAGGGCGCGATCTCGCAGACGCTGTCGGTCGCCGCCGACAGCAAGCACCCCAAGGAGTCGATGAAGTTCATCTCCTGGTTCCTGAACGGGCAGCACCAGGTGGACCTGGCCAAGGGTGACTGGTTGATCCCGACGAGCAAGACGGCCGCGCAGGACCCGTCGCTGACCACCGACAAGAACGGCTGGAACGTCGCGACCGCCTCGGCCAAGAGCCTGATCCTCGCGCCGTACCTCAAGGTCAACGGCTTCGACGAGTTCAAGAGCAAGGTGGCGACGCCGGCCCTGCAGTCCTACTTCGCCAACAAGATCACGATCGACCAGTTGGCGCAGAAGCTGACCGAGGACGGCAACAAGGTCCTGGAGCGCTACAACAAGTGAGCGAGTTCCGCGACCGCGCCCGGGGGTGTCTGCTCGGCCTGGCGGCCGGCGACGCCCTCGGGCGGCCCGCCGAGAACCTCACGCCCGAGGAGATCACCAGACGGTGGGGCCGCCTCACCGAGCTGGAGCCCGGGCCGGACGGCGGCCCGGCGGGCACCGACGACACCGAGTACGCGATCTTCGCGGCGTCGCTGCTGACGGCACATGGCTCGGCGCTCACCACCGAGGACGTCGTCGCGGCGTACGAGGAGCAGGTCCTGCCGATCACCGGGCCGATGAAGGGCGCGGGCTTCTCCGAGCTGGGAACGGTCCAGGCGCTGCGGCGGGGACTGACCCCGCCGCTGACCGGACGCCGGCACGACCACGGCTGGTCCGACGGCCTGGCGATGCGCGCCGCCCCGTACGGGGTGTTCGCGGCGGGAGATCCGGACGAGGCGGCCCGGCTCGCGGCCGTCGACGGCGCGGTCAGCCACAGCGGCGAGGGGATCCTCGGCGGGCGGGCCGTCGCGGCGGCGGTCGCCGTCGCGATGACCGGCGCGTCGCCCGCCGACGTCGTGGCCGGCGGACTGGGCGCGGTCCCGGACGACTCCTGGACCGCCCGCAGCGTCCGCGCGGCCGTACGGATCGCCTCCGGGCGGGACCGGGACGGACTGGCGACGGACCTGCACGAGGCCGTGGTCGTGCGGCACTATCCGTGGACCGACCTGGCCCCGGAGGCGGTCGCGCTGGCGTTCGCCGCGTACCTGGTCGGCGACGGCGACGTCGAGGAGTCCGCGGTCACCGCGGTGAGCCTGGGGCGCGACGCCGATACCACCGCGGCCATCGCCGGGGCGCTCGCGGGGGCGGGCCGCGGCGAGGGCGGCGTCCCGGAGCGCTGGGCGCGGGCCATCGGCCCGGTCCGCGGCGCCTGCCTGCCCGCCGTGGCGGGCCGGGACGTCCGCGAGGTCGCCGAGGCGCTGGCACGGGCGCGTACGGCGTCGGACGGCTGAACGAGCGGAGGAGACAGATGTCATCGGGGGATGTACCGGACCGGGTCCGTGGCGCGTTCGCCGGGCTGGCGATCGGTGACGCGGCCGGCTGGCCGGCCGCCCGGCACCGGTGGGGCCTGCTGGCACCCTGGACCCGCCGGCTCGGCCGCGAGCTCGACGGCTTCGCCGAGGACCACCGGGTCACGACGCTGCCGGTGCCGTTCGCACTGAACCAGCCGGTCGCGGCCCTCGGGATCGGCCCGTCCGACGACGCCGAGTGGCTGGCCTGGACCGCGCGCACGCTCGGCACCGACCGCCGCGCGGCGTTCGAGGCCCTGGGCGACGACGTACGGGCCCGGATCTCGGTGCGCACAGCGCTGGACAACCTGGCGCGCGGTGTCGGCCCGCCCGCGAGCGGCCACGACAACCCGCACTTCTTCGACGACGCCGCGGCCGTGCGGGCGGTCGCGTTCGGCGCCGCCCAGCCGGGAGAACCGGAGACGGCGTCGCGGGCCGCGCGCGCCGACGCGCAGATCACCAACGCCGAGGACGGCGTGCACGCGGCCGGCGCGATGGCCGCCGCGATCGCCGTCGCGGTGGCCGGCGCCCCGGCCGGCGACGTCGTCGCCGCCGCGCTGGCCGAACTGCCCGCGGGCACCGCGATCCACCAGGCGGCGACCGCCGCGCTCGACCTGCCCGGCGACGCGTTCGGCCTCGTCCCGAGCCTGGACGCGGCCCTGCAGGACCACGTGTACAGCTACGGCGTCGCGGCGGCGCGGACGGTGCCGGTGGCGCTCGCCCTCACCCGCGCGTCGGACGGCGACCTGGCGCGGGCCGTCCCGGCCGCCGCCTGTCTCGCGTCGCTGGCCGACTCGGCGCCCGCCCTCACCGGGGCGCTGACCGGCGCGGTCACCGGATGGGCGGCCCTGCCGGAGACCTGGCGGGAGCGCGCCCGGCACCTCGCCGGGTGCTGCCTGCCGGTACTCGCGGGCGCCGATCTCATCGCCATCGCCGATCGACTCAGCGGTCCCGGAGGGGCCGGGACCGCTTACCAGGAGGAACAGGCATGACTCCGTTGCAGGACAAGGCCGTCGGGGTGCTCGTGGGCGCGGCGGTCGGGGACGCGCTCGGCGGGGCGACGGAGGGGTGGACCCCCGAGCAGATCCGGGAACGCTACGACGGCCCCGTCACCGGCATCGTCCCCCCGTACTTCGCCGACTGGCGCAACGCGCGCCCGATCGCGCCGTACCACAAGGGCGACGGGCACGTCACCGACGACACCCTCATGACGCACGCCCTCGTGCGGGTGTACGAGAGGGCGGGCGGCCACCTGGACGCGTACTCCGCCGCCGAGCACCTCGTGCCGGAGATGATGGGGGAGAAGCGCTGGATCCCCGAGCTGGAGGCGGAGGCACTGCCGCTGCAGCGGGTGTTCCTCGCCGAGAAGTGGCTGGTGCTCCGGCTGCACTACGGCCACATCGACCCGCGTGAGGCGGGCGTGGGCAACATCGTCAACTGCGGCGCCGCGATGTACATGGCGCCGGTCGGCGTCGTCAACGCCGCCGACCCCGACGGCGCGTACGCCGAGGCGATCGACCTCGCCGGGGCGCACCAGTCCAGCTACGGCCGGGAGGCCGCGGGCGTGTTCGCGGCGGCCGTGGCCGAGGCGATGCGGCCGGGCGCCACGCCGGACTCGGTCGTCTCGACCGCCGCGCGGCTCGCCAAGGACGGCACGAAGGCGGCGATCGAGGCGGTCTGCGAGCGGGCCCGCGACCACGCGCGCTGGGAGGGTTCCTTCGAGGCCCTGCGCGAGGCGAT
Organism: Actinoallomurus liliacearum; assembly: GCF_039542035.1. Taxonomy (NCBI): domain Bacteria; kingdom Bacillati; phylum Actinomycetota; class Actinomycetes; order Streptosporangiales; family Thermomonosporaceae; genus Actinoallomurus; species Actinoallomurus liliacearum. The sequence continues at coordinate 101,818 of NZ_BAABHJ010000011.1, read as the reverse complement.
GCGGCCGTTCGACACCGTCGCCGACACCTACCGCGACCAGGGGATGGGCGCCCGGCGACCGAGTCGCACGCACAGCATCGAGGAGCTGCCGCTCGCGCTGGCGTTCCTGCTGATCGCGGGCGGCGACTACCGCGAGACCGTGCTCGGCGCGGTCAACTACGGCCGTGACGCGGACTCGATCGCCAGCATGGGCGGCGCCATCGCCGGCGCGCTGGGCGGCAGGGCGGCCGTACCGGCCGACTGGCGCGAGGACGTCGCCGTCGCCAGCCGCCTGGACCTCGAGGCGCCCGGTCTGGCGATCGCGGCGGTGGCCGATCGCGTGCACGCCGCCGACGTGGCCCGGCGGCGCGCGCACGAGCAGGCGTTCGCGGAGCTGCGGTGATGCGGCTGACCTGGGTCCAGCCCGAGGACCTGATCGGGCATGAGCTCCGCCAGGCCGCGCAGGACGGCCGCGACGTCGCCGACGTCACGGCGCGCTGGCACGCCGCCGGCGGGCACGACGCGCCGCCGCGCGCGGGCGCCTCGCCGGAGCCGGCGTCGCCGCAGCTGCGGACGCTGGCCGAGCAGCTGCTCGACGAGCTCGCGGCGGTGCCGTCGCCCTACGACGAGCCGACCGAGCTGGACGAGATCATCGCCGCCTCCCCGGACTGGCCCTCCGCCGCGCCGCGCCCGGCGTCGCTCGATCGGCTGCACGGCGCGTGGCTCGGCCGGGCCGCCGGGTGCGTGCTCGGCAAGCCCGTGGAGAAGATCCCCCGCACGGGCATCCGGGAGATCGCCGAGGCGACCGGCAACTGGCCGATCCGCGGCTGGTTCACCGCCGAGGGACTCCCCGCCGAGCTCGCCGAGCGGTGGCCGTGGAACCGGCGCAGCGCGGCCAACAGCCTCGCCGAGAACCTCGACGGGACCCCCGAGGACGACGACCTCAACTTCCCGATGCTCGCCCTGGCGATCCTGGAGCGGTACGGGCGGGACTTCACGACCGACGACGTCGCGCAGGCCTGGCTGGACGAGCTGCCGGGCGGCCGCGTGTTCACCGCCGAGCGGGTCGCCTACCGCAACCTGCTGCTCGGCGTCGAGCCGCCGCGCACGGCGACGTACCGCAACCCGTTCCGGGAGTGGATCGGCGCGCAGATCCGCGCCGACGTGTACGGCTGGGTCAACCCCGGCGACCCGGCGGCCGCCGCGTCGATGGCGCACCGGGACGCTCGGCTCAGCCACACGGCCAACGGCCTGTACGGCGCGATGTTCGCCGCGGCGATGTGCGCGGCCGCCCTGGTCGCCGACACGGTCGACGAGGTCGTCGAGGCCGGACTGGCGGTGGTGCCGCCGGAGTCCCGTCTGGCGCGGGCCGTACGGCAGGCCGTCGCGTCGGCCCGTACGGAGACCGACTTCGAACGGGTCGCCGACGGGCTGTACGAACGCCACGGCGACCTGCACTGGGTGCACACGATCAACAACGCCGCGCTGGTCGCCGCCGCCCTCGTCGACGGCGCGGGCGACTTCACCCGGTCGATCGCGGCCGCGGTGGCGGGCGGCTGGGACACCGACTCCGACGGCGCGACGGTCGGCTCGGTCGTCGGCGCCCTCCTCGGCGCCGGGCGGCTGCCCGACCAGTGGACCCGGCCGCTGCGCGACCGCGTCGCGAGCAGCCTGACCGGATTCGACGGCGTACGCCTCAGCGACCTGGCCGCCCGCACCGCCGTCCTCGCGGAGCAGCGATGACAGAACGGAGGGACGGATGACCCGCCCGCTGGACGGCGTCCGCGTCCTGGACCTGGCGACCCTGTTCGCCGGGCCGATGGCCGCGATGTTCCTCGGTGACTTCGGCGCCGAGGTCGTCAAGGTCGAGCACCCCCGCCGGCCCGATCCCGCGCGCGGGCACGGCGCGGCCAAGGACGGGATCGGCCTGTGGTGGAAGATGCTCGGCCGGAACAAGCAGACGATCACCCTGAACCTCTCGGAACCCGAGGGGCAGGACGTCCTGCTCCGCCTGGCCCGCGACGCCGACGTCATCATCGAGAACTTCCGCCCCGGCACCCTCGAACGCTGGAACCTGTCCTACGAGCGGCTGAAAGAGGCCAATCCCGGCCTCGTGCTGGCCCGGGTCACCGGTTTCGGCCAGTTCGGCCCGTACGCGCGGCGGCCCGGTTTCGGAACGCTCGCCGAGGCGATGAGCGGGTTCGCGGCGATGACCGGCGAACCGGACGGGCCGCCGACGCTGCCGCCGTTCGGACTGGCCGACGGCATCGCCGCGCTCGCCACGGCGTACGCGGTGATGACCGCGTTGCGGGCCCGCGACCTGACCGGCGACGGGCAGGTCGTCGACCTGTCGATCCTCGAGCCGATCCTGACGGTGCTCGGCGGCCAGCCGACGGGCTACGACCAGCTCGGGCTGGTCCCGCCGCGCACCGGGAACCGGTCGGTCAACAACGCGCCGCGAAACACCTACCGGTGCGCGGACGGCTCCTGGGTCGCCGTCTCCACCTCCGCGCAGAACATCGCCGAGCGGGTGATGCGCCTCGTCGGACGGCCCGAGTACGTCGACGAGCCGTGGTTCGCCACGGGCGCCGGCCGGGCCGCGCACGCCGACGAGCTGGACGGGGCGGTGGCGGCGTGGGTGGGGGAGCGGACCCGGGACCAGGTGCTCGCCGAGTTCGAGAAGGCCGAGGCGGCGGTCGCGCCGATCTACGACGTGCGCGACATCATGGCCGACCCACAGCTCGCCGCGCTGGACGCGATCACGACCGTCGACGACCCGGACTTCGGCCCGCTGCGCATGCAGAACGTCCTGTTCAGGCTGTCGGCCACGCCCGGCGAGCTGCGCTGGACCGGGCGAGCGCACGGCGCCGACACCGACCACGTCCTCGGCGCGGCCGGCCTGACCGCCGACGAGATCGACGCGCTCCGCGCCCGCGGGGTGATCTGAGAGTGCCGGCGCCCCGTACGTCTCCGTCGGACGCGCTCGCCGCCCGTGAGGTGAACTGACCGTGCCCACGCTGCTGTACGTCCCCGCCGACCGGCCCGACCGGGTGGCCAAGGCGCTCGCCACCGCCGCCGACGTGGTGATCCTCGACCTGGAGGACGCCGTCGCCCCAGCGCACAAGGACGCGGCCCGAGAACACGTCTCGGGGTTGCTGGCGGATCCGCCGCGTCCGATCCAGGTGCGCGTCAACGACGTGCGGACCGCATGGGGCCGCGCCGACCTGGCGGCCCTGGCCGCACTGCTCCCGGCGACGGACGGCGTCCGCCTGCCGAAGATCGAGTCCGTGGACCAGGTGCGGCGGATCGCGGAGCTCGTCCCCGGGACCGGCCTGCACCTGCTCCTGGAGTCGGCGCTGGGCGTCGAGCGGGCCCACGACCTGGCGACCGCCCACCCGGCGGTGGCCTCCATCGGGCTCGGCGAGGCCGACCTCAAGGCCGACCTCGGCGTGGCCGACGAGACGGGCCTGGTCTGGGCGCGGTCCCGGGTCGTCGTCGCGGCGAGGGCCGCCGGCCTGCCCGCTCCGGTGCAGTCGGTCCACCCCGACATCCGCGACCTGGACGGGCTGGCCGCGTCCTGCCGGCTCGGCCGCGCCCTCGGCTTCCGCGGGCGGGCGGCGATCCACCCGGCCCAGCTGCCGGTGATCGCCGAGGTCTACCGCCCGACGGACGAGGAGATCGCCGCCGCCCGCCGCGTGGTCGCGGCCTACGAGGAGGGCGACGCCACGGGAACGGGGGCCGTCGCCCTCCCCGACGGCGGTTTCGTCGACCTCGCCGTCGTCCGCCAGGCGCGGAACGTCCTGGCCGAGGCCGCCGGCGGGCGGTCGATGACGACCTGATCCGTGTGGCCGGATCAGGGGAGGCGGACGACGTCGCCGGTCGTCACGCTGGCGTGCGCGGCGTCGAGCACCGTTGCCGTCGCGACCGCGTCCCAGGGGTCGACGGGCAGCGGGCCGGTCCCGCGCACCGCCGCGGCGAACGCCGGGTAGAGCAGATCCCACCGGCCGCGCTCCGACGGGACGGGCTCGGCGTGATCGCCGCGTCGTACCTGCCCCCAGTGCTCCTCCGGCTCCGCGCCCCAGCGATCGCCCTCCGAGGCCGGAGATGCGCCGGCGAGCAGCATCGCCTCCTGCCCGTCGACGCCGTCGACGAGGTACGCGCCGGCGGTTCCGCTCGCGCGGAACCGCGGGCCCGGCGCCCCCTGCCGCCAGCTGCCCCACAGATGGGACCGCGCGCCGTCTCGGTGGGTCAGCGCGACGAACACGTCGTCGTCGAGCCCGCCATCGCCGACGTGCCACTCGGCGTACACCCGCTCGACCGGGCCGCACAGCACGAGCGCCTGGTCGACGAGGTGACTGCCGAAGTCCAGCAGCGTGCCGCCGCCCGCGGCCGGCGGCCCCGGGTCGGGCGCGAACCGCTCGAACCGCGACTCGAATCGCGTCAGCGTGCCGAGCGTCCCCGCGTCGACCAGCCGCCGCAGCGTACGGAAGTCGGAGTCCCAGCGGCGGTTCTGGTAGACCGTCAGGGCCACGCCGAGCCGCTCGGCCAGCTCCACGGTCTCCCGGGCGGCGCCCGCGTCCAGCGCGAACGGCTTGTCGCAGACCACCGCGAGACCGAGTTCGAGCGCCTGCCGCGTCAGCGGGAGGTGCGTGTCGGCCGGTGTCGAGATCGCCACCGCCTCGGCCCCGGCGGCGGCCAGTTCCTCCAGCGACGCGTACGCCGGCCGGTCCAGCTCGGCGGCGACCTGTTTCCGGCGTTCGGGGGAGGTCGTGACGACCCCCAGGAACGCGCACTCCGGGGCCGAGGCGAGCAGCGGCGCGTGGAAGTACCGGCCGCCGAAGCCGTATCCGACGAGGCCGATGCGCAGCGGTGCGGTCATCGTGGGTCCGTCCTTTCTCGGTGTCACTGGAAACGGCCGGGGCGGAACGACTCGAGCAGCGGGTTGGCCTCCCCGGTCACGATCTCGTCGGCGAGCAGCTCACCGGCGATCAGTCCCAGCGTCGCACCGCTGTGCGTGAAGGCCACGTGCAGGCCGCTCACCTGGTCGAGCTCGCCGAACACCGGCTCGCCGTCGCCGGGGATCGGCTTGCGGCCCACCCCGTAGGAGTCGAGGACGAGCACGGGGTTGCCGGTCAGCACCGCGGACGCCTCGCGCAGCAGCCCCTCGACGGTGGCCTCCTTGACCTCGTACGTGCCGTCGGCCCGCTCGACGACCTCGCGCGCGGCGGCGTCGGAGTCCATCACCAGCGCACCGCCGGGAGCCGGGCGCACGGCGACCCACGGAGTGTTCAGCACGGCCCGCAGCGCGGTGCCGGCCGGCTTGGCGCGTACGAGCAGCGCCGGCGGTGTCGCGTCGTCGATGGTCGCGCCGAACCCCCGGGCCATGCGCGGAACGTCCGCTCCCGTCGCCACCAGGGCGGCGTCCACCTCGATCCGCTCGCCGGACGCCGTCCGCACGGCGGTGACCCGGTCGCCCTCGGCGGCGACGGAGGCGGCACCGGCGCCCTCGACGACGCGGCCACCGGCCGCCGTGAGGTCGTTCACGAGCCACGAGATGAGCGGTACCAGGTCGACCCAGCCCTCACCCGGGTTGAAGATCGCCCCGTCGTCGGAGATCGCGGCCGGGTCGACGCCGGGCGTCCAGTCGGCGACCTCGTCCCGCGTGAGCCAGTGCGCGTCGTACCCGTTGCGCCGCATGTGCTCGAACGCCGCCCGGTGCCCGTCGGCCTCCCCGGGTGCGGCCCAGGTCAGGCCTCCGTCGAACGTCAACCAGCCGGCGGAGGACGGCACACGGGCCGCGAACGTGCGGTACCGGTCCATGCCCAGCAGCCGCAGCCGGTGGTACGCCTCGGAGCGACCGCCGCCGAAGGAGTTCAGCCACGACAGCGAGCGGCCGCTCGCCCCGTCGGCCGGCCGACCCGCCGTGACCAGGACGACGTCCGCTCCGCGCCGTGCGAGCCGCGCCGCGGCCGACACCCCGATGATGCCGCCGCCCAGGACGGCGACACGGGGCCGGGACAGGGAAGTACGCATGACAGAGCCTTTCAATGAATCGAGTAGCGATGCCGTACGGAGACGGCGCACAGAGAGCGATGCGGCGGCGCGTCAGAGCGGGGCGGTGCTGGACCGGACCTCAAGGCGGGTCGGAAGAACGATCCGCGCGCCCGGGCGGTCCTCTCCCCTGATGCGGCGGAACAGACGCTCGGCGGCGGTGCGGCCCATGTCCATGGGGGACTGGGCCACCACGGTCACCGGCGGGTCGACGAGGGCGGTCCAGTCCAGGTCGTCGAATCCGACCAGCGACACTTCGGTGGGGATCTTCACGCCCCGCTTGCGCGCGGCCGTGAACACCCCCTGGGTGGTGACGTTGTCGGCGGCGAACACGGCCGTGGGCGGCTCGGCCAGCATCAACAGCGCATCGGCCTCCGCTTCGGCGTACCGGACCGCGTCGAGGCTCGTGAAGCGGACCAGCTCTCGCGCCGAGACGGCGTCGTAGGCGTCCAGCGCGGCGAGGTATCCGCGGATGCGGTCGATCGAGGGACGCACCGCGCCCCGTACGCCCAGCCTCCCGGTGTCCTCCCGAACGACCAGCTCCGGCCCTTCGTGCGGAACCACGGACGCGACCAGGCCCACCCGCCGGTGCCCGAGTTCCAGCAGGTGCGCCATCGCGCCGTAGGCGGCGGCCTCGTTGTCGATGACGACGCTGTCGGCGTTCATCCTGGCGCTGGTCCGGTCGAGCAGCACCACCGGGACGCCGCGCTCCTGGGCCCGCCGGAGGTGGCCCATGTCGGTCACCGAGATCGGCGACACGACGATGCCGTCGATCTGCTTCTCCAGCAGCACCTTGATCGCGTTGCGTTCGACGTCGAGCCGGTCGTCGACGTTGAACAGGATCGCCTCGTAACCCTCCTCGTGGGCGACGTCGCACACCCCGCGCATCGCGGCGGCGAAGTAGGGGTTGGCGATGTCGGCCGCGACGAACCCGATGCTCCGGGTGCCGCCGGAGCGCATGCTGCGCGCGACGACGTTGGGCTCATATCCCAGCCGCGCGGCGGCCTCCTGGACACGTTCGCGCAGGTCGTCCCGGACGCGGCCGTAGTTTCCGAGCGCGCGCCCCGCCGTGGCCACCGAGACGCCGGCCTCGCGGGCGACGTCGGCCACGGTCGGGCGTCGCCGGCCGTTCCTGGCGCCCGTATCGCCTGCCATCACAGGACCTGCGCCAGGAACTTCTTCAGCCGGGGCGACCCGGGCGCGTCGAAGATCTGCTCGGGCGGACCGGCCTCGACGACCACACCGGCGTCCATGAAGACCACCGTATCGGCGACCTGACGGGCGAAGCCCATCTCGTGGGTGACGACGACCATCGTCATCCCGCCGCGGGCGAGGTCGGCCATCAGCTGGAGCACGCCCTTGACCAGCTCCGGATCGAGCGCGCTGGTCACCTCGTCGAACAGCATGACCTCGGGCTCCATCGCCAGGGCGCGGGCGATGGCGACGCGCTGCTGCTGGCCGCCGGACAGCTGCGCGGGCCGATGCCCGCTGCGGTCGGCCAGGCCGACGTCCTTGAGGCGCTGCATGGCGGTCGCGGTGGCCTGGTCCTTCGGCATCTTCTTGACGGTGGTCAAGGCGAGCGTAACGTTCTGCAGCGCGGTTTTGTGGGGGAACAGGTTGAAATGCTGGAAGACCATGCCGATGCGCTGCCGCAGCACGTTGACGTCCAGGGTGGAGGTGTCCTCGCCGTCCAGCAGCACCTGCCCGGAGGTCCGCGTCTCCAGGCCGTTGAGGCACCGCAGCATCGTGGACTTGCCCGAGCCGGAGGGGCCTATGACGCACACGACCTTCCCGGCGGGCGCCAGGAGGTCGGCGCCGCGCAGGACCTCCAGCGGCCCGAACCTGATCCGGATGTCGCGGGCCTCCAGCGACGAGCCCCGGTAACGCCGCCCGGTGGTGGCGGCCGGCTGTGACGATGTCACGCGAGCGCTCCTTCCGCGTTGACGGCCGGTGCCTCATCGGCGACCAGGGCACGGCGGGAGCCCTCGCGCAGCCGGCGGTCGATGTGATTCACCAGGTGGGTCAGGGGGACGGTCAGCAGCAGGTAACACAGGCCGGTCGCCAGCAGCGGGGACAGGTTCCCGGTGGCCACCGAGCTGTCCTGGCCGATGCGGAAGAGTTCGCGCTGGCTGGTGACCAGGCCGAGGAAGTAGACGAGGCTGGAGTCCTTGATGATGGCGATGAACTGGTTGACCATCGCCGGCAGCACTCGCCGTACGCCCTGGGGCACGACCACCAGGCGCAGCGCCTGGCCGTGGGTCATCCCCAGGGCCCGGCACGCCTCCCCCTGGCCCTTCTCCACGCTCTGGATCCCGGATCGAAAGATCTCCCCGATGTAGGCGGCGGACATCAGGCTCAGCGCCAGGATGGCCACCGGGTACGGCGACTCCAGCCAGCCGATCTGCGCCGAGAACACGCCCTCACCGACCATGAGGATGGTCAGCGCCGCGGGCAGGCCGCGGAACAGGTCGGTGTAGACCCGGGCCGGCAGCCGCAGCCACCAACGATGCGACAGGCCCATGACGGCCAGCACCATCCCGATCACGCTGCCCAGCAGCGAGGACAGGATCGCGAGGACCAGCGTGTTGCGCAGCCCGTAGGTCAGCAGGTCCGGCAGCACCTGGCGGATCAGCTGCCAGTCGAAGAAGTTCCGGAGAAGGTCGTTCACGACTTACCCCTTGGCGGTGTAGGGGGGCAGTTGGCCGCCGGTGGGCACCGGGTCCTGCGGGAAGTACTGCCTGTACAGCTTCAGCCAGGTGCCGTCGGCCACGACCTGCTTCAGCGCGCCGTTGAGCGCGGTGACCAGCGTGGTGTTGCCCTTACGCACCGCCCACCCGGCGGGGAAGGCCGTCGCCGGGATGGTGATCGGCTGGACGAGGTGCAGGTCGGGGTACTTCTTGATGATGGCCAGGTTCGGGTCGAAGTCGTTGAAGAACGCGTCGACCCGCTTGTTCTTCAGGGCCAGGTCGGCGGAGTTGTCGTCGGGGAACCGTACGACGTTCGCGCCGGGGATGAAGGTGCTCGTGTTGGCGTCCTCGATCGAGCCCTGCAGGACCGCGACCTTCTTGCCGCGCACCGTGCCGACGTCGGCGGTGATCCCACTGTCCGGGCGGGTCAGCACGCCGAAGTAGCCGGCGAGGTAGCCGTCGGAGAAGTCGACCATCTTCTTGCGCGGCGCGGTGATGCCGACGGCGGCGGCGACCGTGTCGAACTGCCGGTTGTTGACGGCGGGCAGCAGCGCGGAGAAGTCGAGGGAGACGAAACTCGTCTTGAGGTTCAGTTTCTGCGCGACGGCGTCGATCAGGTCGATCTCGAAGCCGGCGAGCTTGCCGTTCTCCTCGTAGGAGTACGGCTTCATGTTGTTGGTGGTGCCGACCTTGAGGACGCCCGCCTTGGCGACGCCGGTGGCGGTGCCCGCCTGCGCGGACTGCGTCTTCGAACCGGAGCCGCAGCCGGTCACCGTGAGCAGGGACACCGCGATCGCGGCGACCGCCGCTCGTGCCGCGGAAAGCTTTCTCATCGATTCTCCAATGCGTCGGGGAACGGCGTCATGCCGTGAGGTCGAACGGGGCTGGTGGAGGGAGAAGGCGCCGGACGCGGTGCTGAGTTCGCGCGCGTGACCGAAGGCCGAACGACGCTGGTCGGCGACCGAGAGAACGTTCTCTCGCTTCGATTGCAGAGAACGTTCTCACGCAGCCGTTCCGTCGTCAAGACCCTGTGGAGGCGCCCATGGAAACAGTGGTGACCGCGCTCGCGCGGGCGTGCGGCGGCGGGGTGGGCACCGCTGTCGACGGGGTGCGATGCGTGGTGTGCGGCGCCGGAACTCTTGACGGCCGCCGTCGATCGGACCATTATGAACATACGTTCATGAACGCATGTTCATTTCGTCTGTCGAGTGGGTCGTGATGTCGCAGATCGTCAATGCCGTGCAGGCCGAGGCGTGGAACGGGTACGAGGGGGAGCACTGGGCCGGCCATGCCGACCGGTACGACGCCGTGAACAGCGGGTTCAACCGGTTCGTCCTGGAGGCGGCCGCGATCGGCGAGCGGGATCGGGTGGTGGACATCGGCTGCGGCAACGGGCAGCTGACGCGGCTCGCCGCCCGTACGGCCCGATCCGGCCGCGCCCAGGGGATCGACCTGTCCGCGCCGATGCTCGCCAGGGCCCGCGCCCGCGCGGCCGAGGAGGGCGTGGCGAACGTGACCTTCGAGCAGGCGGACGCGCAGGTCCACGCGTTCCCGGCGGGCGGCTTCGACGCGGCGATCAGCCGGTTCGGGGTGATGTTCTTCGCCGACCCGGTCGCCGCGTTCGCCAACATCGGCCGCGCGCTCCGGCCGGACGGGCGGCTCGCGTTCGTGTGCCTGACCGGGTTCGAGGGCACCGACCTGGGGGCCGTCTTCGGGGCGATGGCCGCCCATCTGCCCCGGCCCACCGGGCCCGACGGCCGCGGCCCCACCTCGTTCGCGGACCCCGCGCGCGTACGGGAGGTGCTGACCGGGGCCGGATTCGGCGAGGTCGACTGCACGCGCGTCGAGGCGGACCAGACCTGGGGCCGGGACGTCGCCGACGCCGCCGCGTTCATCCGTGACTGGGGGCCCGTCCGATACCAGTTGCGCCAGGCGAGCCCCGAGGCGGCGACCCGGGCGAGCGACGCCCTCGCGACCGTGCTCCGGTCCTTCGCGAGGCCCGACGGCGTGCGGCTGCGCGGCACGGCATGGCTGGTGACCGCGCGGCGCCCCGCCTGAGGGCCGCCGCTCCCCGCGCGGCTCACTACGATGCCTGCTGATGGCACCGAGAAGAGCGGCGGCGCTCCGCGACGGCGGCGAGCAGAGCCTGCGCGCACACCTGATCGCCACCGCCGAACGCCTGATCTCCGAGCGCGGCACGGCCGGGCTCACCGTGCGCGGGATCGCCCGCGCGGCCGGGGTCGCCGACGGAGTGCTCTACAACCACTTCGCCGACAAGGAAGAACTGCTGGCCCACGCCCTGCGGGCCCGCGTACGGGCCGTTGAGCGTGCCCTCGGCGAGCTGCCCGAGCCGGGCGGCGGCACCATCGAGGGCAACCTGCGCGCCTACCTCGTGCACGGTCTGGACCTGCACCGGGCGATCCTGCCGGCGTTCGCCGGGCTGCTCGCCCAGCCCGAGGTCCTCGCCCGGTTCGCCGACCTGGTGCGGCCGGGGGACGACTGGCGGGACCGGCTGATCGGCTACCTGCGGGCCGAGCGCGAGCTGGGGCGGCTCGCCCCGGACGCGCCGGTGGAGCCGGCGGCGCGAATGCTGGTCGGCGTCTGCCACGAGACGGTCCTGTCCCAGTTGCTGCGGCACGCCGGGGCGCCGGACACCGCGCCCGCCTCGCCGGACGAGATCGACGCCGTGGTCGCCGCCGTGCTGCGCGGCATCGGCCGCTGACCGGTCCCTCGGTCCAGAGCCCGCAGGACCGGGGCGTCGCTCGCGCGGCGGCCCGGGGAGCGGTCCCCGGCCGGGTCGGGCCGGACGCCGCCGGGCGGGCGGCAGCGGCGGCCCGATAACGTGCGGCCATGAGACTCGGTGTCCTGGACGTCGGATCGAACACCGTTCACCTGCTGGTGGTCGACGCGCACCACGGCGCGGCGCCGCTACCCGCCTTCTCCCACAAGGACGAGATGCGGCTGGCCGCGCACCTGGAGGGCGACCGGCTGTCCGCGGAGGGCGCGGCGCTGCTGGAGAGCTTCGTGGCGGACGCCATGCGCATCGCCGAGGACAAGGGAGTGGAGCGGCTGATCGGATTCGCCACCTCGGCGGTCCGTGAGGCGGCCAACGGAGAGGACGTCCTGGCGAAGGTCCGCGCCGAGAGCGGCGTGGACCTGCAGGTGCTCCCCGGGGAGGAGGAGGCGCGGCTGACGTTCCTGGCGGCCCGGCGGTGGTTCGGCTGGTCGGCCGGCCGGCTGCTGCTCCTGGACATCGGCGGCGGCTCCCTGGAGATCGCCGCGGGCGCCGACGAGGACCCGGACTTCTCGGCCTCCCTGCCGCTGGGAGCGGGAAGAGTGACCCGTGACTGGTTCTCCGCCGATCCGCCGCCGCCCGAGGAGGTGCGCGCGCTGCGCAAGTACGTCCGGGCGGCGATCGGCCGCGAGGTCTCGGGGGTGACCCGGCGCGGCACGCCGGACCACGCCGTGGCGACGTCCAAGACGTTCAAGCAGCTCGCGCGGATCGCCGGGGCCGCCCCGACCGGGCAGGGCCCCCTGGTCCAGCGGGTGCTCAGCCACGCGGACCTCACCGAGTGGGCCGAGCGGCTGGCCGGGATGACCGCGGCCGAGCGCGCCGAGCTGCCGGGGGTGTCACCGGGCCGGGCGCCGCAACTCGTCGCCGGGGCGATCGTCGCGGACGCCGCGATGGACCTGTTCGAACTGCCCGAGGTCATGATCTGCCCATGGGCGCTGCGGGAGGGCGTCATCCTGCGTCATCTCGACGCGTTGCCCGCGTGGACCTGACCCGCCGCGCGTACCGGCCACGGCCAGGAATGTTGACACGTGCGCGTTCGCGGCCAACTATGAGCAGGATTAATCATGATCAGGCTCGGGCCGGATTCGGGGTGCCAGCCCGACGACTCCTCTCGGGAGGTAGCGGGTGCTGTCATGGCGTGACCGACCGGTCGCGATCGCCGTCTCTCTCGCAACCCTGACGCTGGGCGCCTTCGCCGCGGTGCCCGCCGCGGGCGCCGCGCCCACCGCGGGCCCGCGGGTCACCCACGATGCCCACGCGGTGACCCTCACGGTGCCCGCCTCGGCCGGAGCGCCGGGATACTCCGTCAAGGTCGCCACCGGCTCACTGACGATCACGACCAGACGCGGCGGGCACACCGTGCTGGCCACCGCGGGCGGTACGACCGGCGGCCTCCGCTTCCGCTCCGGCGGAGCGTGGCAGCGGGCCACCAAGGTCACCCACTGGTCCTGGAAGAACGGCGTCCTGCGCCTCGACGCCGCCACCACCCGGGACGGCGTCACCGCCGAGGCGCTGATCACCCCGAAACCCGACCGGTACGCCCTGTCCTGGAACGTCAAGGGCGGCAGCGCCGACCAACTGGGCCTCGCCTTCGACCTGAAGTCCGCGGGCCACTGGTACGGCCACGGCGAGGCGGCAACCTCCAAGGGCGGTCCGACCACGGACCAGCCGTGGCCGCTCGACGCCGGCAACGTGCACGACAGCGCCTTCGGGCCGGCGTCGTACGAGATGGTCGACCCGTTCTGGTACACCTCCAGCGCCACCGGGCTGCTCGTCGACACCGGCGAGGTGATGGACGTCGCCATCAACGACGCGAACGACGGCCTCGGCCGCTTCACCGTCGCCTCCGGCGGCACCTACAACGCGACCGTCTTCGTGGAGTCCGACCCCTTCCAGGTCTACCGCGACCACACCGGCGTCGTCGGCAAGCCCGCCAAGAGCGACGCCACCTACACGCAGTTCGAGAAGCCGCTCTGGAACTCCTGGGCGCAGTTCTACACCAAGGTCGACCAGACCAAGCTCCTCGACTACGCCCAGAAACTGCACGACAACGGCATCCCCGGGCACACGATCCAGCTCGACGACCGGTGGGAGTCCAACTACGGCAACCTGACCTTCAACACCAAGACCTTCCCCGACGCGCGCGCGATGTCGGACAAGATCCACGCGATGGGCTATGACTTCGGCCTCTGGGTCACCCTGTGGATCAACCTGGACTCCACCAACTACCAGTACGCCGTCGACCACGGCTACCTGCTGAAGGACAAGGCCGACCCCACCAAGCCGTGCACGGTGAGCTGGTGGAACGGCACCGCCGGCATCGTCGACCTGGCCAACCCCGACGCCAAGGCCTGGTACGTCGCGAACATCAAGAAGCTCATGAGCACCTACGGGGTGGACGGGTTCAAGTTCGACACCCGCTTCTTCGACGACACCTGCGCGCCCGACAAGGGCTACCAGCGCGCCGACTACCAGCGGCTCGGCGCGCAACTGGCCGACCAGTTCGACCTGCAGGGCGCGGGCATCCGCGTGCACTGGAGCGGGTCGCAGCAGACCGGCTTCGTCATCCGCCAGGTGGACAAGGGGACCGGCTGGAACTCCCTCGCCGCCTCGGTCGCGCAGAACCTCGCGATCTCCACCATCGGCTACCCGTTCGTCGAGACCGACATGATCGGCGGCTCGCTGAGCCAGCCCGCCCCGGCGAAGGAGGTCCTCATCCGGTGGGCCCAGTCGGCCTCGCTGATGCCGCTGATGTACTCCTCGACGTCGCCGGCGGGAACGAACGACCCGAAGACCGGCAAGCCGGTCCCCTACGACCAGGAGACCATCGACCGGTACCGCGACGCCGTCCAGGCGCACGGCCGGCTCGCGCCCTACATCTGGGACCAGGTGAAGCACAGCGTCGCCACCGGTGACCCGATCATGCGCCCGCTGTTCTTCGACTTCCCGAGGGACGCCGGGGCGTACACGGTGAGCGACGAGTGGATGCTCGGCCCGGCCGTGCTCGCCGCGCCGAAGCTGAGCAGCGGCGACACCCGTGACGTGTTCCTGCCGACGGGGAAGTGGTTCGACGTCAACCGCGGTACGGTCGTCCAGGGCCCGAAGATCCTGCGCGGCTACCGCGTGCCGCTCGACGTCACACCGGCGTTCGTCGACGTCAAGGCCGCGGGCGCCGACAAGGCGATCCGCGCGCTCAGGCGCACCGGCGCCGCGCCGACGGCCGGCTGACCGGAGCGGTACGCGTGACGGCCGCGGCCGGTGACCCCCGTCACCGGCCGCGGCCCGCTCGGCGGCGGCCCCGGCTGGAGCGGTCGCCTCAGGCGGCGGGCGACCAGTAGTCACCCGCCATGACGATGTAGACGAGCATCTTTATCGTCTCGCCGTAGTACGTGTCGCCGTACGGGTTGGTGGCCAGGAAGTTCCACAGCTTGTCGGTCCAGCCCTGGTCCCCGGCGGCCATGGCGGCGACCCCGACCGGGTCGTTGGCCGCCTCGGACTGGTCGTCGGTCTGGGTGGGGGTGCCGTCGAGCTTGGTGTGCGGGTAGATCTTGGCCGGGTCGCCGCCCGCGTGGCTCTTGTAGCTCGCGGACTCCTTCGTCGCGACGCCGACGCTCACGGACGAGCCGTACAGCAGGGCGTCGGTGCCGATGTGCCACGGCACGCGCACGGAGTTGTATCCGACGATGTTGTCCGGCTGACTCTCCTGGTAGTCGGCGGGGGCCGGCTTCGGGCCGGTGGTGTTCGCGTTCACCACGAAGTCCGACAGCAGGTTCGCGGTGGGGGAGTACTTGGCGGTGAACTCCTGGATCACGGCCTCAGTGCGGGTGACGACCTTGTTCCAGTCGTGCGCCGGGTCGTACGCGGCGAAGGCGCGGAGGTGGTCGAGCATGTGGTCGGACGGGCGCGTGTCGGTGTCCGGCCCGTCGTCCTCGCACTTGAGATGCCCGTCGGGGGCCACGTCCGCGGCGTAGAGCTTGGCGAGCCAGTCCTTGGCGGCGGTGGCGTACCCGCCCCACTGCCGGTCGGCGAGGATGAGGCCGTAGCCGACGTCCAGGTCGCCGTCGGTCGCGGCGTCCGGTGTGCCCGAGTCGGCGTACTTGCAGGAGCTGCCGTCGATCTTCCACTGCATCATGCCCTGGGAGTCGCGGTGGGTCGACGCGACGTGCCAGAGACCGTCGAACTCCGTCTGGGCGTTCGCGTCGTACCCGGCCATCAACGGCACGATGTTCATTCCGTAGCCCTGTGCCTCCGAGACGGTGCCCTTGTTCGGCGCGTCCCCGGTCGCGTAGACGAGGTACCCGCCGCAGGCGGCGCGCAGGTACTTGCTCTTCCAGGAGTCGTACTGCTTCTTGACGGCGGCGTCCCGCGCGGACTGGCTCGCGGACGGCAGGACGCCGGTCCGATAGGTCACATGCGCGGGGAAGGGATGGGCGGGCACGGCGGCCGCCCGGTCCGGCCGGAGATCGGCGGTCGACGCGCCGGCGACCGGGCCGGTCATGGTGATGGGGAGGAGGGAGAGAGCGGCGACCACGGTCGCCATGGCAGTGGTCCGGGCCGTTCGGTGGAACATGGCGGGCTCCTCGGAGGGGACACTGCGCCGCCGGTCCGGCATGCCGGAACTTCCCGACGGCTTGTTAGGAAGGTTTCCTAACAAGCTCCGAGGATGAGTCGATTCCGCCCGTACGTCAATAGGGAACGGCGAATGAGCCGGGGCGGGCCGGGAGATCCCCGGTCCGCCCCGCGGCTTCAGTGGTGGTGGCGCACCACATGGTGAACGACCACGTGGTGATGCACCACGTGGTGGTGAGAGTGGCCGCAGGCCGACAGTGCCAGCAACGCCGGCACGAACCCCACGACCGCCGCCGTCGCCAGCCGGATCCGCCGAACCTTCACGTCTTCCTCCGAGAGAGTCGCACCTTCAGGCTTCATCCGGCTTCCCCGGAGAAAACCTCCATGAACGAGATTACAGACGCGGCGCGGCGTTGATCGGTTCCAGCCGATTTCCCCTCAGGCGACGGCCCTGCCGGTGTCTCTCGGTCACAGCCCCATGCAGGCGAGGGCGCGCTGGAAGGCCGCCTTCTGGCCGTCGGCCTGGCCCGCCGCGCCCAGCAACTCCGCCAGGTCGAACCAGGCGCGGGCCGCGGGCCGGTGCGCCTCCATCTTCTCCAGGTAGTCCACCGCCTGGAACAGGGCGGCCACCGCCTCATCCCGCAGGCCGAGGCGCGCCTGTGCGTCGGAGAGCACCGTATAGGCCTCGGCGATGACCTGCCCCGCGGTGTCGCCGAGAAGGTCGGCCGCCTGCCGGGCCAGGCTCGCAGCCTCCACCGGGTTGCCGAGCACGATCTCGGCGCGAGCCTGGTGCAGCAGGCAGGAGGCGAGGTCGACGGTGCTGGTCGCGGTGGACTCCATCTCGCGCTGCGCGTGCCGGAGCACTTCGAGTGCCTCCGCCGCCCGGTCCGGCCGCGCGCAGAGCAGGAAGTGACCGTAGGCCCCCCGGAGGCGGCTCAGGTTGCGGGCGTCGTCCTCCTCGCCCAGGAGCGCGATGGCGCGCTCGGCCAACCTGAGCGCGCCCGGCGCGTCGCCGCTGAGCTCCGCCGCCCACGCGGCGTTCCAGTAGGCGGCCATCCGCGCCTTGGGCGTGCCGATGGCCTCCGCCCGCGTGGTCAGCATGTCGGCGAACTGGCGCGCGTAGGCGAGGTCACCGCGATGGATGTACGCCGCGAGGATCGTGGACCCGAGCATCACCATCGCATCGCTCCACTGGCCGCCCATCGCGGTGAGCTGGTCGAGGGCCTCTTCTCCCACCTGGATGCTGGTCGTCAGGTCGCCGAGCTGCCGGTGGCAGCGGATCAGCGCGGTGTGGACCTTCGCCCACTGGTCGGGCTCGGTGGTGGGCGAGATCATCCCCGCCGCGCGTTCCAGCTCGCCGAGCGCCTCCTTCAGCGCGCCGGTCGCTTCCAACGCTAGGGCGTGCCCCCAGCACGCTTCGTGTGCGAGCCCGGGAATATCGGTCACGGCCGGATGGACCGAAACCTCGGCGAAACGGATCCGCGCCTCGTCGGCCGCGCCGTTCTCCAGAGCGATGTGCGCGTAGCGCAAAGTCTCCCGGAGGCCGGCGATCGCCTCCTCGCTCACGCCGGTCAGCAGGTAGGACTCGGAGCAGTCGAGCTTGCGGGCCAGCAACGCGATCATGCTCGGCGCCGGCGTGCGCTTGCCGCTTTCGATGAGCGAGACATAGCTGTCGGAGAGCTCAGGCCAGGCGAGCTGTGCCTGAGACAGGTTCTTGCGCAGCCGCAAAGTCCGAATCCGTTCACCGAGTGATTCTTGCCCTGGCATCTCGCCCGCCTCTAGAAGAAAATGACACTGCCACAGGAAAGGATAAGAAAGAATGTCACGTCTGCGCAGGGTCATAGCCCTGGTCTTCGTTTCGACTATCGGGTCACTGATCGTGAGCGGAACCGTCGGTTCCGTCACGTCGGCGTCCGCCGGAGCGGCGGGGTCGAGCACCTCGGTAACCGTTGCCCTGTCCGTGCCCGCACCGGGCGACCTCACCTGCTGCTGATCGAGGTCCGAACCGCTGCTCTGTAGTACGAGCGCGGATGTTCGGAATTGTGGTGGGGTGGCCGCCGGGAGGCGACTCCACCACAAACCCCGAGTTCACGGCGATGCCGATGCGCCGTCCGGTCATGCGGGCGTGCTGGAATCAGCGCCCCCGTCGCGGTGTTGTCGAGTGACATGGCGGCCCGACGGGTGGCCGGCATTCGATGACGAGGAGCTCCAATGGCCACGACGACCCTGACCGCCGAGAACTTCGACAAGGCGGCGGGCAGCGACGGCATCGTGCTGGTCGACTTCTGGGCGAGCTGGTGCCCGCCGTGCCGGATGTTCGCGCCGATCTACGAGGAGGCCTCGGCCACGCATGAGGACATCGTCTTCGGCAAGGTCGACACCGAGGCCGAGCAGGACCTGGCCGTGCGATTCGACATCACGTCGATCCCGACCATCATGGCGATCCGCGACGGCGTCATCGTGTTCGCCCAGCCCGGCGCGCTTCCCGCCGAGTCGCTGGAGAGCCTGATCGAGCAGGTGCGCGCCCTGGACATGGACGACGTGCGCAGCCGCCTGGCCAAGAAGGCCTGACATGAACGACGGAGTCCGGTCGGCGACGCCGACCGGACTCTCACCGTGGTCCGCCGGTCAGGACCGGGATCAGGACAGGACCGGGATCAGGCAGAGACCGAAGATCGCGTAGAAGACGGCCGCCACGGTCAGGGTCCGCCCGGAGAGGCGGCCCTTCCACAGCATCGCCAGCAGGTAGACCATGGCCGCCATCGTCACCACTCCCGCCAGGAGCAGGGCGTGGTCGAACCGCCAGGGCGTGAACAGGATGCCCAGTCCGGACGGCACGGTGGCCTGGATCATCATCGCGCCGCTGATGTTGGCGAGGGCGAGAGGCGTCTTGCCCTGCCGCACCCAGATGATCGCGTTCATGATCTCGGGAAGCTCGGTGGCGATGGGGGACAGCAGCAGCGCGGTGACCGACGCGGAGAGGCCGATCATCGGGCCGATCGCGTCGAGTTGGTGCACGAACAGCTGTGACGCGAAGAAGATGATCACAAGGGTGACGAGCGTCTGGGTGACGACGGCCCACGTCGCGGGCACCTCGCGACGGCGCTGCAGGAGCAGCGGCTCGAGGTCGGCGCCGTCGCCGTGCTCACCGCCGTCGCGCAGCTCCCGCCAGAAGTAGACGGCGTACGCGGCGAAGAACAGCAGGCCGAGCCACGGCTTGAACGCGAAGGCCACCAGCCCCACCGCCACCTTGACGACGAAGATCGCCAGGAACCAGCGCTGGTCGCGGGCGAGCTTGCGGACGTCACCGAGGTCCTCCCGCGGCGGAGCCTCGTCCGGGAGGTCGGGAGACGCGGTCGCGGCGGCTCCGGCGCTGACGGGGGCGGCCGTTCGGGCGGCGGCCTGAACCTTCCGCCGTCGCGTCAGCAGCACGAAGCCCGTCACACCGTAGGCCACGGTGGCCAGCGCCAGCGGACCGCCCATCGCCGCGCCGACCCCGATGTCCTTCTGCTGGGCGCCCGAGCCGAACACCACGGCGACGAAGGTCACGACGCTCTCGGGGAGCGCCGTGCCGAACGCGGCCAGCAGGGTCCCCACGGCGAGCGGCCCGACCTTCAGCCGGACGCCGAGCCACTCGACGGCGTTGACGAACCACTCACAGGACAAATAGATCGCGATGGCACAGGCCAGCAGGATCACGACGTGCAGCATGTGTTCCTCGAAGATCGGCCACCGTGAGACAGAGAGCGGACCTCGGCTCACGGTGATCAGCGGTCACCGACAGCCGAAGGTCTCGTCCACCCCTGTCATGGGGCCCGGGCACCGGGAGCGCTCAGGCGCTCCAGTATGTCGACGACCGGCCGGCGGGACTACTCCCCTTCGCGGCGCCCAGCTTACTCGACGTGACGACCACCCGTTCAACGCCCAGAAGTGCTCGCATTCCGCGATACTCGTTCGGTCGCCACCACTTATCCTGATCTTGGAGGCAGTGCCGCATGTCCACCGAACCGCCCGCTTCGGAGCCTCTCTCGTCCGGGGCCGACCGGCGGCGGTTCCTCCTGGTGGGCGCGGTCGCCGCGGCCGGGCTCGGGACGGGGCTCGGCCTGCTGTCGGAGGGCGGGGCCGGCCGCCCGGCGAACCGGCACGGCGCGGCGGCGCGGGGAACGCCCGCGGCCCGCTCGCGGTACCTGCAGATCGTCGCGCACGAGGACGACGACCTGCTCTTCATGACCCCTGACCTGTCCGAGTCGCTGCGGGCCGGATCGCCGCACCTGACCGTCTACCTCAGCGCGGGGGAGAGCAAGGCCGGCGTCCCGCCGGACACCCACGACGTCAACGCCTACGTCGCCGAGCGGGAGAACGGCCTACGGGCGGCGTACGCGCTCATGCTCGGCGTCCGCAACCGCTGGCGGCGGGAGACCCTCAGCGTCGGGACGCTGCGGCTGCTCTCGTACATCCTCGTCGACCGGCCGGACATCCGGCTGGTGTTCCTCCTGGTGCCGGACGGGCGTGACCCGCGGGCCAGTCTGGGGTGGCACACACTGGGCAAGCTGTGGAGCGCCACCGACCACGCGGACGTGTGCGGATGGACGCAGGCGCCGGACGGGTCGCCGTACCGGCGGTGCCTGAGCCGGGAGGACGTGCTGAGCGCGCTCACGGGCCTGATGCAGAGTTTCCGGCCGACGGTCGTGCGCTCCCAGGACACGGCGCCGGACGAGAGGTACAGCGCGGACCACCCCGATCACATCGCCGCGGCCCACTTCGCCGCCGAGGCGGTACGGCGCCACGCCGCGCGCCATCCCGAGCAACTGCTCCTGCAGGTCAACTACCGGGACTACAACGTCCGCAATCTCGCGGTGAACCTCAGCGCGGCCGACAACCGGTACAAGCAGCGCGTGTTCGCGGCCTACTCCGCGCACGACTACCGCATCAACGCCGAGAACCCCCACTGGGACGCCTACGAGGCGCGCATGGTCTACCGGTGGCCGCGCGGCACCGGCTTCACCGCCACGGACGCCGTGTACGCGGTGGGGGCGGGCCGCCTGCTCGTCTGGCGGCGGACGAACGGCGGCTGGTCGGCGCCGCGGTCACTCGGCGACCCGGGCGGCCCCCTCGCCCCGGCCGTGGCCGCGGCCGGGCCGGTGGTCCTCGGCCTGCGCTCCGACACCGGTGAGGTCGTCGCGTACGGCCAGGGGCGCTGGCGGTCGCTCGGCCGTCCCGATCCGAAGAAGGTCCACAACCAGGCCGGCGTCCCGGTGGCCGTGGTCGACGGCTCCGGCATGATCGCCGCGTTCGTGCGCAACGGCCGCGGCGGCGTGAGCGCCCGGTTCCTCGGCACGGGCGGCTGGAGCCGCGCGTGGACCGACCTGCCGGGAGTCGACCTGAAGCAGGTCATCTCGCCGCAGCCGAAGAAGAAACACCATCGGTACGGCGACGTCCAGGACGGCCTGGCCGCGGTCGTCACCGACGCCGGGACGATCGAACTGTTCGCCGCGACCCGCTCGCAGATCCTGTGGTGGCGTCAGCGCCAGCCGGGCAAGCCGCTCGCGTTCGCGGGGACCCTGCCGGTGGCGGGCGCGATCGCACCGCTGGCCGCCGAGGCGGTCGGCGACCGGATCCAGGTGATGTTCCGTGAGCCGTGGACCGGCCGGACCCTGGCGATCTCCCGGGCCATGTCGTCCGCCGTCTGGGACGGCACACTGGCCGTCCGGGCCGCGTCCCACCTCGACGGCGAGCCGCCCGTCGTCGGCGCTTCGCCGCCCTATCAGGTGCTCGGGGTGCCCGCGCCGTTGCCGGACGGCTCGCAGGTGTGCGCCCTCGGCGCCGACGGGCGGCTGCACGTGGCGCCGCGCTCGGCCGCCAGAAAGGCCGCGTGGCGGGCGATCGGCCGCTGATACCATGGTCCCGTGGCGACCATGTTCGAGACGACGACGCCGGGCGAGCCCCGGCGCGACGGCCGCCTGCACTGACCTGCACGGCCGAGGCCCCGGGAGCTATCCCGGGGCCTCGATGCTGTCCCGGTTCGCTCCCGCAACGCGAGAGGAGCGACCATGGAGTCGATGGCGTCCCCCGGACCCGCACAATCGATAGCATTCGATCCCGACATCCCTGACCATCGAGGAGTTCCCGTGTCTGAGCTGCGCATCACCCTCGACGGAAGCGAGCGTGTGGTGGCGGCCGGCACCACCGCCGGAGACGCGCTCGACGCCGACGGCCGCACCGTCATCGCCGCCCGCGTCGGCGGCCAGGCGCGCGACCTGGCGTACGTCCTGCGTGACGGCGACGTCGTCGAGCCCATCCAGATCGACTCGCCCGAGGGCCGCGCCATCATGCGCCACTCCGCCGCGCACGTCATGGCGCAGGCGGTGCAGGAGCTGTTCCCCGAGGCCAAGCTCGGCATCGGCCCGCCCGTCGAGAACGGCTTCTACTACGACTTCGACGTCGAGCACCCGTTCCAGCCCGATGACCTCAAGCGCATCGAGAAGCGGATGCGGGAGATCGTCAAGCAGGGGCAGCGCTTCTCCCGCCGGGTCGTCGCCGACGACGATGCCCGCGAGGAGCTCGCCGCCGAGCCGTACAAGCTGGAGCTGATCGGTCTCAAGGGCGCCGCGGCGGACGAGGAGAGCGTGGAGGTCGGCGGCGGTGAGCTGACCATCTACGACAATCTCGACGCCAAGTCCGGCGAGCTGCGCTGGAAGGACCTGTGCCGCGGCCCGCACCTGCCGACCACCCGGGTGATCCCCGCGTTCAAGCTGATGCGCTCCGGCGGGGCGTACTGGCGCGGCAGCGAGAAGAACCCGCAGCTCCAGCGCATCTACGGCACCGCGTGGGAGTCCCGCGAGCGCCAGGACGAATACCTCAAGATGCTCGAGGAGGCCGAGCGCCGCGACCACCGCAAGCTCGGCGCCGAGCTCGACCTGTTCTCCTTCCCCAACGAGATCGGCAGCGGCCTCGCGGTCTTCCACCCCAAGGGCGGCGTCGTCCGCAGGGTCCTGGAGGACTACTCCCGTCGGCGGCACGAGGAGGAGGGGTACGAGTTCGTCAACACCCCGCACATCACCAAGGGCGACCTGTTCCAGACCTCCGGCCACCTCGGCTGGTACAAGGACGACATGTTCCCGCCCATGGAGCTGGACGGGGCGGAGTACTACCTCAAGCCGATGAACTGCCCGATGCACAACCTGATCTTCGACGCGCGCGGGCGGTCCTACCGTGAGCTGCCGCTGCGGCTGTTCGAATTCGGCAGCGTCTACCGGTTCGAGAAGTCCGGCGTCGTGCACGGCCTCACCCGCGTGCGCGGCATGACCCAGGACGACGCGCACATCTACTGCACCCGCGAGCAGATGGGCGACGAGATCAAGAGCCTGCTCGCCTTCGTGCTCGGCCTCCTGCGCGACTACGGGCTGAACGAGTTCTACCTCGAGCTGTCCACCCGCGACGAGTCGGAGAAGTTCATCGGCTCCGACGAGGACTGGGAGGAGGCCACCGCCGCGCTGCGGCAGGCCGCCGACGAGTCCGGCCTCGACCTCGTCGCCGACCCCGGCGGCGCGGCCTTCTACGGACCGAAGATCTCCGTCCAGGCCAAGGACGCCATCGGCCGCACCTGGCAGCTGTCGACCATCCAGGTCGACTTCAACCAGCCGAAGCGGTTCGGCCTGGAGTACCAGGCCGCCGACGGCTCCCGGCAGCAGCCCGTCATGATCCACCGGGCGCTGTTCGGGTCGATCGAGCGGTTCTTCGGCGTGCTGCTGGAGCACTACGCGGGCGCGCTGCCGCCGTGGCTCGCCCCGGTGCAGGCGGTCGGCATCCCCATCGCCGACGACCACGTCCCGCACCTGCGCAAGATCGCGGCCAAGCTCCGCGAGCGGGGCATCCGGGTCGAGGTCGACACCTCCTCCGACCGAATGCAGAAGAAGATCCGCAACGCGCAGAAGCAGAAGGTGCCGTACATGCTGCTGGCCGGCGACGACGACGTCGCCAAGGACGCCGTGTCGTTCCGCTACCGGAACGGCGAGCAGAAGAACGGCGTCTCCATCGACGAGGCCGTCGACGAGATCGTCAAGGCCGTCGAGAGCCGCATCCAGGTCTGAGACGCCCGTTGATCCCTGGCGTGTGCTGCGCCTAGAACGCAGCACACGCCAGGGATCTCTCTCAAACGCCGATCACAGCCAGCGCAGATCGGCGAACATCCGGCGGGCGGCGCCCGCCGGGCTCGACCACTCTCCGATGTTGCCTCTGCCGAAGGTGACCGCCCGTCCGTCGGGCAGGGCCATGCCCCAGGCGACGAACTCGGTGCCGTCCGCGTCGTCCTCCCGTACGAGCGCGAACATCCGTGGCAGCTCCGGCCGACGGCGCAGCCGTGCTGAGAGCCGGGCGATGAGGCCCCTGCCGTGGTAGACAGAGGGCGCGGATCGTTGGTGCATCGCGACTCCTTCGGTCGGCGTGTGGTCGAGGCGGGTGCCGGGCCGTCAAACTCGGGCACCCGCTTCGACCTTTTTCATTCCCATGCGCATGTGCGTTGGGTAGCTGTACGGTGACACAGAGCAAAGAGAGGTTCAAGGCAAAGCTCAAAATTGGCCTGGGAGGCGACATGGGGAAGCGCGGGCGCGCGACGCTACGGGCTCAGTGGCTCGGTCACCTGCTGCGCGACCTTCGTGAGGCGAACGGCCTCACGCTCAAGGACGCCGCGGAGTACCTCCAGCGCGACCTGTCGATGATCAGCCGCTTCGAGACGGGCGTCTACCCGATTCGCCGCGGCGACGTGATGGCCCTCATCGACCTGTACGGGGTGGAGGAGGCCCGCCAGCGCGAGATCCTCCTTCACCTCGCCACCGAGGTCTGGCAGAAGGGCTGGTGGGACAAGTACTCCGGCCAGGTCGACGGCTCCCTCATCGACCTCGTCTGGCTCGAAAGCCGGGCGGAGTACATCGGTGCCTACAGCATCTTCCCGGTGACCTCTCTGCTGCAGATCCGGGCCTATGCAACGGCCCTGATTCGAGCGGCCGACCCAGACGCTCCGGTCGAGAGCGTCGAGCGATGGGTGGAATTGCGGATGTCGCGGCAGCGCATCCTGGACGGTAGCGTTCAGTTGGACGTTGTACTCGATGAGGCGGCGCTTCGCCGGTCCGTCGGTGGCTCGGAAGTGATGAACGCCCAGATCAGGCACATCCTCACTGCGGCCGAACGCCCGAACGTCGATATTCGCGTCTTGCCTTTCACCGTAGGCGCGCACGCCAGCCCGGACGGTGGGTTTCGACTTATCAAGATGGCGGATCCATTTCCCAAGGTCGCGCACGTGGAGGGACCGGGAGGCTCCCTGTACGTCGAATCGGCCGAAGCGGAACGACTCGCCGCCAGATACGATCGCCTGCGAGAGTCTGCGCTAGACCCCGATGACTCCATCGGCTTCATTACGGCCTTGGGGAAGGAGCTGGCATGACCGGATCCCCGGATCCCTTTTGGCGAGTCAGTACCCATAGTTCCGAGGGCAGCGGTAACTGCGTCGAGGTGGCTGTCGTAACGGCCTGACATGAATGACCGAGCGCTCGTTCGGGACCCGTGGGCGGGGTGCTCGGGAGGCGGCCCTATGCTGCTGGCATGACCGAGTCCGACCATGAGGAACAGTACGGAGTCGGGGAGCCCGACCAGTTCCAGCGCCTGTGGACCCCGCACCGGATGGCCTACATCAAGGGTGAGAGCAAGCCCACCGGGGCGGGAGCGGACGACGGCTGCCCGTTTTGCGAGATCCCGAAGATGAGCGACGAGGACGGTCTGATCGTCCGGCGCGGGGACAGCGCGTTCGTCGTCCTCAACCTCTACCCGTACAACTCCGGTCACCTCATGGTGTGCCCGTACCGGCACGTCGCGGACTACACCGAGCTCGACGACGCGGAGACCGCCGAGGTCGCCCGGCTCACCCAGGACGCGATCACCGCGCTGCGCAAGGCGAGCGGCGCCCACGGCTTCAACGTCGGCATGAACCTCGGCACGGTCGCCGGCGCGGGCATCGCCGCTCACCTCCACCAGCACATCGTGCCCCGGTGGGGTGGGGACACCAACTTCATGCCGGTCATCGGCCAGACGAAGGTGCTGCCCCAGCTGCTGCGGGAGACCCGCCAGCTCATCGCGGACGCCTGGCCGCACGACTGAGGCCCGGTCGAGGCCTCAGCGGAAGTTCCGCGCGGCGAGCAACCATTCCGGCGTGCCCCGCATGTAAGAGATATGAGATTGAAGATCGCTGCGGAGCGGGGCGCGGCCTGGCACGGACCGCGCGACGGCGCCGGCGGCGCATCGCCGGAGTATGCCCTGGCGGCGGAGCCCGATGTCGCCACAGGGCAGGACCACGGCTCGGCCGTGGTCCTGACAGCCGTCTTCCGCCGACACCACCTGGAACTCGTCCGGATGGCGTTGTTCATCGTCGGGGACCAGGCCACCGCCGAGGACGTCGTCCAGGACGCCTTCGCGGCCGTGCACCGCCGGATCGACCGGTTGCGCGATCCCGAGAAGCCGTTGCCGTACATCCGCACGTCGGTGATCAACGGCTGTCGCGGGGTGCTGCGCAGGCGCGCGATCGCGCGGCGCTTCGGCGGCGACTACGAACCGCCCATCTGGTCGGCGGAGTCGGCCGCGCTGCTGGGGGAGGACCGCCGTGAGGTCTTCGTCGCGCTCCGATCGCTGCCGCGCCGCCAGCGTGAGGCGCTGGTGCTGCGCTACTACCTCGATCTCTCCGAAGCCGAGATCGCCGAGGTGATGGGCGTCAGCCGTGGCACCGTCAAGTCGACCACCTCCCGGGCGCTCGCCGCGCTCGCCACCAAGCTCGGGGAGGAAGCATGACCAGGACCGAAGATCGTCTTCGCCAGGCCTTCACCGAGGGGGCCCGTACGGTGCGGCCGGAAACGGTACGGCCGCTGTCCCTCCCGAGATCTCGCCGGCGGTTTCCGTGGGCGGTGCCGGCGATGAGCGCGGTCGCGGTGGCCTTCTCGGTCGCCCTCGTCGTGATGGTCAGTGGGCGCTCGCAGCCGGACGCGGCGGCGGGAGGCGGCGGACCGGCCTTCATCGTGGCGGCGACCGGGTTCGGCGAGTCCCCGAAGGGCGCGTCGCGGGTCGAGGTCCGCGACTCCAGGACGGAGCAGCTGTACGACACCAGGGCGGCGTCGCACGGCCTGACCTTCCAGTACGTCGGCGCCGCTCAGGACAACCGGACCTTCTTCGTCATGGAGGTGCCGATCCGGCAGACCGCGTGCAACACCATCCACATCTACCGCATGCGGGTCGCCGACAGCGGCAAGATCTCCTCCTTCACCCCGTTGGGAACGCGGATCCAGGGCGGGACCATGCGCCGGGAGGCGCTGCCAGGAGGGCTCGCCGTCTCCCCGGACGGCAAAAAGCTCGCCTACGCGGTGCTGCCCTGTGGCATCCCGGCGGACCGTCTCTTCTACAAGATCGGCGTGGTCGATCTGCGGACCGGCGCGCAACGGGAGTGGACGGACCCGCGGGAGAGCGTCGTCTCCAGTCTGTCCTGGACGGCCGACGACCGTAAGGTCGCCTTCCTCCGCCGGGAACCCACCCATCAGCCGGACGACGGGAACCACCCGTTGACCAAGAACGGTGTGGTCAGGCTCCTGGACACGGACGCGAACGGCTCCAGCCTGCTGTCGAGCAGGATCCTGGTCCGCCAGTCCGCGCGGCTGACGAACCTCTGGGCGGCCGCGATCAGCGGGGACGGGGACACGATCAGCGTGGTGGGGGAGTACACGCCGCTCGACGGGGCGTACACGATCTGCGAGATCGCCGTCGCCGACGGTCGGGTGCTCCGCACGCTCTACCACGAGACCATGGACGGACAGCCTGTGCCTCCGCTTCCCAACTGGTCCGGGCGCGTCGCGCTTCGAACCGATCCGAGCGGTCGTCACCTGCTGTTCCACGACGGTGGGAACCTGAACGACGTCGGGTTCGGTCGTATCGACGACGGCCGGTTCCGTACGCTGCAGCACACCGACGCCCATGACGAGGCGTTCGACCCGAACGACCTCGCCTGGTGACGGGAGCCGCTGAGGCACCGCCGTGGGTCCGATACCGGCAGGGCCCGCGGCGAGCCGTCGGCTCCGCCCCGCACCGATGGCGGTTGACCGGCTCGGCGAGAATGAGGCTCATGGGGCGACCGGTTCTGGTGTACGACGGGGACTGCGGCATCTGTACGAAGGCCGTCCGGCTCATCGGGGACACCGGGCCGTCCGAGGGGCGTCGGCTGCGGGTGCCGGCGGACGCCGAGGTCGTCGCCTTCCAGGACGCGGACCTGGCGGCGCTCGGCACGACCGCCGAGCGTGCCGCGTACGAGGTGCTCTGGATCGAGGCCGGTCGCGTCCACGGCGGAGCGCAGGCGGTGGCCCGGGTGCTGATCAGTGCCGGCGGGTGCTGGCGGCCGCTCGGTCTCCTCGTCCGGGTCGCGCCGTTCCGCTGGGCCGCGCACGGGCTGTACCGCCTGATCGCGAACAACCGGCACCGGCTGCCGGGCGGCACCCCGGCCTGCGTCCTGCCCGCTGCCGAGCGCCCCGGAGCCCGCTGAGCGGCGGGCGAGGTCGTCGCGGCCCTGGCGTTTGGACGTGCGGGCGTGGAAGTCAGCCGACCGAGGGGTCGCCGTCCGCCGTCACTGCGCCGTGCGGGTGCCCGGCGCGGCGGCGCCCGCCTGGATCAGTTCGGAGACGGTGACGAACTCGAAGCCCTTGGCGCGCAGCCCGCGGATCATCGGGGAGAGGTTCCGCAGCGCCACGAGGCGGTCCTGGTGGCCAGTGTCGTGCGCGAGCAGGATCGTGCCCGGCGCGGTGTTGTTCACGATGTAGTCGACCAGCTTGGGCGGGTGCTTCTCGTACGTCTTCTCCAGCATCTTGATCGACCACAGGACGAGGTTGTAGCCGAGGACACCCGCCGCGCTGAGCGTCGTGCCGCCGATGTTGCCGTACGGCGGGCGCAGGTGCCGCGGCTCCCGTCCGGTGATCTCCGAGATGGCGGCGTGCGCCCGCCGCATCTGGGACAGCGCCGCCCGGTGGTCCAGTTGCGCGAGGTTCCGGTGCGCCCAGGTGTGGTTGCCGGCCTCATGCCGGTCCATCCGGCCGTGCACGAGGCGGGCGTTGCGCACGAGGCGCTGCCCGACGAGGAAGAACGTCGCCTTGACCTTCTCCTCGTCCAGGATGTCGTGGACCATCGGCGTCCAGTTCGGCATCGGGCCGTCGTCGAAGGTGAGGGCCACCAGTTTCTGGGAGGTGTTCACCGCCCAGGTCACGTCGACGTGCCCCTCGCCCGGCCGCCACGGCCCCGCTGACGGCACGGCCATCGCCGAGTGGGGTGTGGCGGGTGCCGCCTCCGCCGAGTCGATCGCCGCTCCGGCGGCCAGTCCGACCGCCGCCCCCGCGCCACCGAGCGCCACGGCGCGCAGAACCGAGCGTCTGCCGTGCTCCTCAGCCCCCGTATCAGCCATGCCGAGATCATCTCAAACGGTTGGTTAACAAATCGTCATCCCGGAGGATGAGCGATTTGTCCTCCCAGGCGCTCTGGCGCGCCGTGTCGCCCGTACGCCGGGCGTACGGGTGACACGGCGCACGGGCTACTCCTTCGCCTCGGCGACGACCTTCTCGGCGAGGTGCGACGGCAGCGGCTCGTACCGCAGGAACGAGCGGCTGAACGTCCCGGTGCCGTGCGACATCGACCGCAGGTCGATGGCGTACCGCGTGATCTCCAACTGCGGGACCTCCGCCTTGATCAGCGAACGCCCTCCGGCGACCGTCTCGGTGCCGAGCACCCGCCCGCGCCGGGACGACAGGTCCGACATCACCGCGCCGACGTAGTCGTCCGCGACCAGCACCGACACCTCGTCGACCGGCTCCAGCAGCAGGATCTGCGTCTTGCCCGCCGCGTCCTTGAGCGCCAGTTGCCCGGCGGTCTGGAAGGCCATGTCCGAGGAGTCCACCGAGTGCGCCTTGCCGTCGTGCAGGGTGACCCGGACGTCGACGATCGGGTAGCCCGCCATGACCCCGCGCTCCATCTGCATCCGCAGGCCCTTCTCGACCGACGGGATGAACTGCCGCGGGACGACGCCGCCGACGATCTTGTCGACGAACTCGAACCCGCCGCCGGACGGCAGCGGCTCGACGTCGATGTGGCAGATGCCGTACTGCCCGTGCCCGCCGCTCTGCTTGACGTGCCGGCCCAGGCCCTGGGCCTTGCCGCCGAAGGTCTCCCGCAGCGGAACCCGCAGCGGCACGGTCTCCACTTCGACGCCGTACCGGCTGTGCAGCCGGTCCAGGAGCACGTCGGCGTGCGCCTCGCCCATGTTCCACAGCACGAGCTGGCGGGTCTCGGAGTTGTTCTCCAGCCGCAGCGTCGGATCCTCGGCCACCAGCCGGGCCAGCGCCTGGGACAGCTTGTCCTCGTCGGCCTTCGACTTGGCCTGGATCGCCGTCGGCAGCAGCGGATCCGGCATCGACCAGGGCGCCATCAGCAGCGGGGCGTCCTTGGAAGAGATCGTGTCGCCCGTCTCGGCGTGGGTGAGCTTTGCGACCGCGCAGATGTCCCCCGCGATGCAGGAGGACATCGTGCGCTGGGCCTTGCCCAGCGGAGAGGTGATCGCGCCGACCCGTTCGTCGACGTCGTGGTCCTCGTGGCCGCGGTCCTCCAGCCCGTGCCCGGAGACATGCACGGTCTCGTCCGGCCGGAGCGTGCCGCAGAACACCCGGACCAGCGAGATCCGGCCGACGTACGGGTCGGAGGTGGTCTTGACGACCTCGGCCACCAGCGGCCCGCCCAGATCGCAGTTCAGGTCGCCCGCCGGTGAGCCGTCGACCTTGGTGACCGCCGGGATGCCGTGCTCGAGCGGCGACGGGAACGCCTGCGTCATCACCTCCAGCAGCTCGCGCATGCCGATCACCGGCCCGGGGTGGTCCCCGTGCGGGACCGACGTGGCCAGTACGGGATAGAAGCTGCCGCGCGCCACGGCCTTCTCCAGATCCTCGACCAGGACCTTGACGTCGATCTGCTCCCCGGAGATGTAGCGATCCATGAGCGTCTCGTCCTCGCTCTCCTGGATGATCCCCTCGATGAGGGCGCCGCGCTGCTCCGTGAGGCGGTCCAGGAACTCCGGGTCCGGGTCGCGTTCGACGCGCTCGCCGGAGGAGTAGTCGAAGCACTTGCCCGTGAGCAGGCCGATCAGGCCGGCCTCGCACGGGAAGTAGCAGGGCAGCACGCCCTCGCCGAAGGCGTCCTGGCAGGCGGTCAGCACCTCGTCGAAGTCGCCGCGCTGCTGGTCGATCTTGGTGATGACGACCGCGCGCGGCATGCCGACCAGCGCGCACTCCTCCCACAGCATCCGGGTGAGGCCGTCGACACCGTCGACCGCGGAGACCACGAACAGTGCCGCGTCGGCCGCCCGCAGCCCGGCCCGCAGGTCGCCGACGAAGTCGGCGTAGCCCGGAGTGTCGAGGAGGTTGATCTTGATCCCCGCGTGCGTGAACGAGGCGAGCGAGAGGTTCACCGAGCGCTGCTGGCGAATCTCGACCTCGTCATGGTCACTGACCGTCGAGCCGTCCTCGACGCGACCGGGCCGCTGGATGGTACCGGTCGCAGCGAGCAGCGCCTCGACGAGCGTCGTCTTACCCGCTCCGGAGTGGCCGACCAGCGCGATGTTGCGAATCTTGTCCGGCTGGTCGACCGTCGGTGCCCTACCGGCGGCTTGGGGAGCTGTCTTGTCCGCCACGTGCCCACCTCCAAAGGACGGATGGGTGTGACGGGCGCCACACCCGTGGTCACCACCATTACCGTCCCGGCCACATATCACAAGGGGTGACCAGGATCGGGTTGAGGCCTACCTGATATGAGCCGTTCCCACCTGCACCGACGCCACGCACTACGATTGGCCCGCCCGGGGGATGGCGCGGCTACGGCCACGGGGCGATGAAATCGCGGCCAGAAGACGATCAGAGGATGGCAATGCTCAACCAGTTGCGGCCGGCCCTTTCGCGTGTGATCACGCCGGTGGGCAGGGCGCTGGCCCGCACAGGTCTCACTCCGAACGCGATCACCCTCATCGGCACGCTCGGCGTCGTCGGCGGCGCGCTCGGCTTCTACCCGCGCGGCGAGTTCTTCTGGGGAACCGTCGTCATCACGGTGTTCGTGTTCTTCGACATGTTCGACGGCGCCGTGGCGAGGGTGACGGGGAAGACGAGCCGCTTCGGCGCCTTCCTCGACTCCAACATGGACCGGGTGTCCGACGCGGCGATCTTCTCCGGGCTGATCTTCTACTTCGCCCGGCAGGACCACCAGGACCTGCTGATGATCGGCCTCGCGCTGTTCTGCCTCGTGTCCGGCGCGCTGGTCTCGTACGCGCGGGCGCGCGCCGAGGGCATCGGCGTTGGCGCCACCGTGGGCATCGCCGAGCGCGGCGAGCGGCTGATCGTCAGCCTCGTCGCGATCGGCCTCGACGGGCTCGGCGTCCCGTACGTCCTGGCCATCGGGCTCTGGCTCCTCGCCGTGGCCAGCGCCATCACCGTCGTGCAGCGGTTCGTGGCGGTGCGCCGCCAGCTCGAGGTGCTCGAGGTGAGCGAGCCGTCATGAGGGACGAGGCGGCGGACGCGGCGTACGCGCTGGGCTGGGCGGCGGTCCGCCGGCTGCCCGAGCCGGTCGCCCGGGACATCTTCCTGCTGATCGCCGACCGGACCTGGCGGCAGCGCGGCCGCGGCGTGCTGCAGTTGGAGAAGAACCTCCGCCGGGTCGTCGGCCCGGACGTCTCCGAAGAGGACCTGCGCGAGCTGAGCCGCCGGGGCATGCGCGCGTACATGCGCTACTGGATGGAGGCGTTCCGGCTGCCCGCGACCCGGCGGGAGCGGATCCTGTCCGGCATGCGCATCACCGGCATCGAGGACCTGCGCAAGGACGTCGACGACGGGCGCGGCGTCGTCGCGGCCCTCCCGCACATGGGCAACTACGATCACGCGGGCGCCTGGATCACGCTGTCCGGGGTGCCGTTCACCACGGTGATGGAGCGGCTGCGGCCCGAGTCGCTGTACGACCGGTTCATCGCCTACCGGGCGAGCCTCGGCATGGAGGTGCTCCCGGCCACCGGCGGCGACGGCGACGTCTTCCGCACCCTGGCCGCCCGGCTGCGCGAGGGCCGCCTGGTCTGCCTGGTCGCCGACCGGGACCTCACCGCGTCGGGCGTGGAGGTGGAGTTCTTCGGCGAGACCGCGAAGATGCCCGCCGGGCCCGCCGCGCTGGCCATCGAGACGGGCGCCGCGCTGCGCCCGGTCACCCTGTGGTACGAAGGAGCCGACTGGGCGGTTCACGTCCATGAGGAGATCCCCGTGCCCGACGAGGGAGAGCGGCAGGACAAGGTCCGCGCGATGACGCAGTCCCTCGCGGACGTCTTCGCCGGCGGCATCGCCGCCCACCCGGAGGACTGGCACATGCTGCAGCGGGTCTGGCTCGAGGACCTCCGGTGAGATGAGATGAGTGAGACGGCACGGGCGGTGGGAAGGACGGGCGGTCGATGAAGATCGGGATCGTCTGTCCCTACACCTGGGACGTTCCCGGCGGCGTCCAGCAGCACGTCCGTGACCTCGCCGAGGCGCTGGTCGCGCTCGGCCACGAGGTGTCGGTGATCGCGCCCGCCGACGACGACACGCCGCTGCCCTGGTACGTCGTCTCCGCGGGCCGCGCCGTGCCGGTGCCCTACAACGGCTCGGTGGCGCGGCTGGCGTTCGGGTTCCTGTCCGCGAGCCGGGTGCGCCGCTGGATCCGGGAGGGCGGGTTCGACGTCCTCCACGTGCACGAGCCGGCCGCCCCCTCGCTCGGCGTCCTGGCCTGCTGGGCCGCCGACGGGCCCATCGTCGGCACCTTCCACGCCTCATTCGAGCGGTCCCGTGCGCTGTCGGCGGCCGGCCCGATCCTGCAGAGCGCCCTGGAGAAGATCACCGCGCGGATCGCGGTGTCGGAGAAGGCGCGCAAGACCCTCGTCGAGCACCTCGGCGGCGACGCCGTGCTCATCCCGAACGGCGTGACCACCGAGCGCTACGCCATGGCCGAGCCGCTGCCCGGCTGGCCCGGAGACGACGGCGCGCTCGGCTTCCTCGGCCGCATGGACGAGCAGCGCAAGGGCCTGCCGATCCTGCTGTCCGCCTTCGAGATCCTCGGCCGGCGACGGCCTCGGCTGCGGCTGCTGCTGGCCGGGCCCGGTGACGAGGAGGAGATCCTCGCCCGGGTCTCACCGGGTCTTCGCGACCGGGTCGTCATGCTCGGCCTGGTCAGTGAGGCCGAAAAGGTCCGCGCGCTGCACTCCGTCGACGTGTTCGTCGCGCCCAACACCGGCGGGGAGAGCTTCGGCATCGTGCTGGCCGAGGCCATGTCGGCCGGAGCGCCGATCCTCGCCAGCGACATCGAGGCGTTCCGGCGCGTGCTGCTCGACGGCCGGGCCGGGGCGCTGTTCCCGGTCGGCGACGCGGAGGCGCTGGCCGCCGCGGCGGCCGACCTGCTGGACGACCCGCCCCGCCGCAAGCAGCTGTCGGCGGAGGCCAAGACGGCCGTGCGCGCCTACGACTGGTCGACCGTCGCCCGCGACGTCGTACGCGTGTACGAGACCGTCGCCGGGGACGCCACCGTCGTCGAGACGTCGGCGATCTGAGCATGTACCACGTCCTGCTCAACATCGCGCTCGCCGCCGCGGTCGTCATCCTGCTGGGCGTCTACGTCTCCTGGCGCGCCACCCGCATCGACCGGCTGCACGTGCGCCTGGAGACCGCGCGCGCCGGGCTCGACGTCGCGCTCGTCCGGCGCGCGGCGGTCGCCCTGGAGCTCGCCGCCTCCCGCCTCCTCGACCCGGCCACCAGCCTGCTGCTGGCCGCGGCCGCGCACGAGGCCCGCATCGCCGACGCCGACAACCGGGAGTTCGCCGAGAGCGACCTGTCCCGCGCGCTACGGGCCGTCATCGAGCAGCCGGGCTTCCGCGACACCCTGGCCGGCCGCGGGGACGGCGCGGCCCTGCTCGAGGAGCTCGACGCCGCCGCGCGGAAGGCGGCGTACGCGCGCAGTTTCTACAACAACGCGGTGACCGCGACGCGCACGGCGCGGCGCAAACTCCTGCCGCGCCTGCTGCACCTGGCCGGCCGGGCGCCGCTCCCGGAGTTCTTCGAGATCGACGACGCCCCGCCGGAGACCTCGGCCGGAGCGGTACCAGCGCGCTGACCGGCCCGGATGCGCGGGCGGTGCCGTCGGCGGACGAGCCGTTCGGCTAGTCTGGCCCTTTCCCGGAATAGTGGGAGAGGACGCCTCATGTCCGTTCTCCAGCCGCATAAAGGTCCACGCGCCGCCGTGCTGAGCACGGCCGCGCTCACCGTCCTGACGTTCTCGGCGTGTTCCAGCGAGCCGAACAGCGCCGCCCCGCCGCGGGCCGTGGGCACCCCCACCCCGGCGGTGTCCGCCACCCCCTCCCCGTCGGCCCGGGCCGTCCATCCGTTCACCGGCCGGCCGGGCGCCCGGAACGGCCCCGTTCTGGCGGTGAAGGTCGACAACACCCGATCCGCGAAGCCGCAGCGCGGCCTTCGCTCGGCGGACATCATCTACGTCGAGCAGGTCGAGGGCGGTCTGTCCCGCATCATGGCGGTCTACTCCTCGACCCTTCCGCCCCGGGTCGGGCCGGTCCGCAGCGCCCGGATCTCGGACCTGCACATCCTGCCGCAGTTCGGCCGCCCCGCCTTCGCCTACTCCGGCGTGCAGAGCAAGATGAAGCCCTACCTCGCCCGGGCGCCGCTGATCGACGTGTCCCCGGACAAGGCATCCGCCGCCTACACCCGGCTCGGACCGCATCCCGCTCCGTACAACCTGTACGCGTCACCACAACAGCTGCTCGCCGGCGCCCCCGGAGCGACGAAGGCCCGGGACATCGGCTTCCGGTTCGGGACCGCACCGTCGGGCGGCACCCCGACGACGTCCTACACCGCGCGCTACCCGTCGGCGACGCTCGAATTCCGCTGGTCGGCCAAGGAACACCGCTGGCTCGTGTCGCAGGACGGCCGTCCGGACCAGGCCGCCGAAGGCGGGCGGCTCGGCGGCCAGACGGTCGTGGTCCAGCGGGTCCGCACGACCCGGTCGCAGTTCCACGACTTCCTGGGCAACTACACGCCCCTGGTGCAGACGGTGGGGAGCGGCACCGCGACGGTGCTGCGCGACGGCAAGGCGTACGACGCCCGCTGGTCCCGCGCGGCCGAGGATCAGGGCACGACCTTCACCACCCCGTCGGGGCAGCCGATGACGTTCGCGCCCGGCCAGGTCTGGGTCGTCCTCGTGAACGCGGGCCGTCCCGTCACCCCGTGAACGCGGGCATGATCGGGCCTCGGCGGAGCCCGGCACCGGCCCCTCCCACCTGGAACTACCATGGAGAGCGACAAGCGTGATCGATTTCTCCTAAGAGGTAGCCCGTGTCCACTGCCACCCCCGCCCAGCCCACTGCCACCCCGGAGACCGGCACCGCCCGCGTCAAGCGGGGCATGGCGGAGATGCTCAAGGGCGGCGTGATCATGGATGTCGTCACCCCGGAACAGGCCAAGATCGCTGAAGACGCCGGCGCCGTGGCGGTCATGGCGCTCGAGCGGGTGCCCGCCGACATCCGCGCCGAGGGCGGCGTCTCCCGGATGAGCGACCCGGACATGATCGAGGGCATCATCAACGCGGTGTCGATTCCGGTCATGGCCAAGGCGCGCATCGGACACTTCGTCGAAGCCCAGGTCCTGCAGGCGCTCGGCGTCGACTACATCGACGAGTCCGAGGTCCTGACCCCGGCCGACTACGAGAACCACATCGACAAGTGGGCGTTCACCGTGCCCTTCGTCTGCGGCGCCACGAACCTCGGCGAGGCGCTCCGCCGCATCACCGAGGGCGCGGCCATGATCCGCTCCAAGGGCGAGGCCGGCACCGGTGACGTCTCCAACGCCACGACGCACATGCGCCGGCTGCGCCAGGACATCCGGCGTCTCGGCGCCCTGCCCGAGGACGAGCTGTTCGTCGCGGCCAAGGAGCTGCAGGCCCCGTACGAGCTGGTCAAGGAGGTCGCCACGGCCGGCAAGCTGCCCGTCGTGCTGTTCACCGCGGGCGGCATCGCCACCCCGGCGGACGCCGCGATGATGATGCAGCTGGGCGCCGAGGGCGTGTTCGTCGGCTCGGGCATCTTCAAGTCCGGTGACCCGGCCAAGCGCGCCGAGGCGATCGTGAAGGCCACCACCTTCTACGACGACCCCGACGTCATCGCCAAGGTGTCCCGCGGGCTCGGCGAGGCGATGGTCGGCATCAACGTCTCGACGCTGCAGGACTCCGACCGGCTCGCCGGGCGCGGCTGGTAGGGACGACGGGCCCGCGTCGCCGTCCGGGCATGAGGACCGAGCATCCTGGAGAAGGGGCCCCCGGCCAGGGGGCCCGGAGGGCCCGTCACCCGGGCGCGCAAGATCCCGGCACGGTCGGGCCCTCCCCAGTCCGGCGTCGGCGGGCTACCCTGACTGGGCCCGGCGGCGTGACGCTTCCGCGGTACCCGTGCAGTGGCCGCAGGAGGGACGAGACCCATGGCGTGGTCCATCGCGCTCGCGTGTGCGAGCGTTGACGATCCGGTCCGGGCGTTCCGGCAGGGCCTGACCCCGGACCCGGACGCCGCCGCCGACCTGGCGCGGCGGCTCTACCCCGAGTCGGCGATCGTCGAGAGCGGCGACACGGTCCTGGACTTCGCGCTGTGGCCGTTCGAGGACGAGCTGTTCGTCGGCGCGTACGGCGACGCGCTGGTCGTCTGCGACCGGCGGCTCTACGACGTCGACGACCAGGCCCGTACACTCGCCGACCAGATCGCGGCGGCGCTGCCCGGCTCGACCTGCGGCGTGCTCGTCCTGCACAGCATGGTGTCGGGGTGCTGGTTCCGGTGGTACGCCGGCGACCGGCCGCGCCGCGACGTGTTCGTCACGGCCGAGGACGGCGTCGTCGTCGACCTGGGCGAGCGGCTCCCGGCGGAGGCGCCCTTCTGGAAGGCGATCGACGAGGGTGCGCCCGACGTGCCCCTGCCGTTCGACTACGAG
This sequence comes from Actinoallomurus liliacearum, assembly GCF_039542035.1. Classification (NCBI taxonomy): domain Bacteria; kingdom Bacillati; phylum Actinomycetota; class Actinomycetes; order Streptosporangiales; family Thermomonosporaceae; genus Actinoallomurus; species Actinoallomurus liliacearum. Next base: position 63,647 of record NZ_BAABHJ010000011.1, on the reverse strand, counting down.
GAGTTCGGCCTGGCGCTGGCCCGCGAGTACCTGTTCGGCCGGGGCCTCGGCGAGCGCGGCCGGGACGGCTTCCTGCCCCTGGAGCTCTCGCTCCGCCGGTTCAAGATCCGTTCACTGAGCAGGATGGGCAGAGGCTCTCACTGACCGGCGAGCACCTTCATGTCGGCCTCTTCGATCACCTGTTGCAGGTGCAGGCCGTGGCGCACGTCGAGCTCATGCGGCCTGCCGTCGTGGATCGCCTCGACGAACTCCGCGATCATCGTGTCGTACGCGTCCCGTCCGACCGCGGCGGCGCAGTCCAGCTCCGCCACCCCACCGGGCCCGAAGACCTCCGCGTCGGCGCGGTGCGATCCGGCGTCGTCGGTGGGGAACAGGAACGCCTCACTGAACCGGCCGCCCGGGTGTTCCAGCGTCAGCCCCGTCCATCCCGACGAGTCGACGCGCGCGTGTACGGCGAGGGCGCGCCCGAGGGCGGCGTCGAGCAGGTCGATCAGGTCGGGTCCGAGGGTCCGGAGCACGCCGCGTTCGGCCGGTAGCGCGGGCATCGGCGGGGCGGCGACGCACCGTCCGGTTCCGCCGCGCGGCCGCGTCCGTCGTACCTCCTGGGCGAGGAACTCCCGTACGGCGGACGCGTAGCGCCAGGTCAGGGCCACCTGGGTCGGGGCGCCCGTGGTCCGCGCCGCGATCGCCAGGCGCTCCGCCCCCGCGAGGTCGCCGGCGATCGGCCGGCCGAGAAGGACGGCCCTGCCGTGGCCCAGCGCCATCAGGGCGAGCTCGGCCTGAGCGGCCGGCGGCAGCGCGTACACGATGGCGTCGCACTCCCGGACCATGTCGTCGTGCCGGGCGAAGTCCCGAACGGCGTGGCGTTCGGCGAGCCGCCGCGCGTCCTGCGGCGACGGCGCCCATACGCCGGCGAACACAAGGTCCGGATGCGCCGCGATCGACGGGGCGTAGGCCTCTGCGGCCCGGTGATCCGCGCCGGCGAGGCCGACCGTGACCTCCACACCTCCACCATAGGCTCCGAAGGTTCTCGACCAGCGCCCGATATCCGGTTTGAGGCATTCCGCTCTGGATAATTCGGTCATAGCCTTAATTGCAGCGCCGCATCGGAGCGCAGATGGCACCAGGGGGTGCAGAACAGTGTCCGAGCCCGACAACATCGGTGACCGGCTCAGGTCGCTCCGCGAAGGGCGCTCCCTGACCCGGCAGGAACTCGCGGACGACTCCGGAGTGGACGTCGACCTGATCGAGAAGCTCGAGCACGGCCGGCGGCAGACGGCGCGTTACACCTCGCTGACCAGGCTCGCGGACGCGCTGAACGTCGGGATCTCCCGGCTGCTCGGCGGCCGGCGGCCCGAGGAGCGCGCCCCGGCCATGCCCGACGACGTCCGACAGGTCCGCGACGTCGTCGCGTCGGCGGACTCGATGCCCGGCATGGACGCCGACGACGCCGGCGAGGCCCCCGACCTCGCCGAGCTGAACGCCGCCGTCGACGCCGCCTGGCGCGACTACCGGGCGGGGAACCTGAGGCGGCTCGTCGGGGTCCTGCCGGGCCTGATCGGCGAGGCTCGCCTGGCGTCGAGCGAGCTCGGGCCGGGCGCGGCCGGGCCGCTCGCCGAGGCGCACGAACTCGCCGCGCGCCTGTTCGTGCACTACGGCAGGTGCGACCTCGCCGAGATCGCCACCGAACGCGCGATCCGGGCCGCCGAGGGCGGCAGCGACGAGCTCGAGTGGGAGACGCTCCACGGCACCTACTCGTGGACCCTGCTCTGCGAGGGCCGCCACCGGGCGTCAGAGGAGCACGCGCTCTCGATCGCCGCGAGCACTGAGCCGGCGATGGACGAGACCGCGCTTCGCGACCTGACGGTGTGGGGCGGCCTGATGCTGGCCGCCATGGCGGCGGCCAGCGCGGCGGAGCGCACCGCGTCGATGACCGAGTACCTGGGAATCGCCGGGTCGGCCGCGCACCGGTTCGCCCGCGATCGCCTCGACCACCACGTGGGATTCGGCCCGGCCCGCGTGGCGACGCAGGCCACCCGCGACTACGCGATGCTCCACGAGCCCGGCCTGGCACTGCGCGCGGCCGAGGACGTGCACGCCGACGAGCTGCCGCGCAGGTCGTACGGCCGCCATCTGATCGACGTCGCGCGGGCCCAGGCGGAGATCCGCGACCTGCGGGCCGCGGAGGAGACGCTGCGCGCGGCCGAGAGCCTGTGCGCCGAGTCGTTCTCACCCGCCGGACCGGCCTGCGCCGTGGTCGGCGACGTCGTGGTCGACGTCGGGCACCTGACCCCGGAGCTGCGCCGCATGGCGCGGTCCGTCGCGGTCCAGGTGTGAGGCGCGGCGCGGGCGGGACGCCGGGCGCGGGCCGGAAGGCGACGCGCGGCAGGTGACGGGCGCGGGCCGGGAGGCGACGCGCGGCAGGCGGCGGGCGGGGCGCGCCCACGCGAGCGGGGGAAGATCACTCCCTGCTGTCGTTGTTATGACAGGCACTAGGCTCATTGTCCGTACATCTCATTCTGAAGGGCTGATTCGTGGCTGCTGTCCCGACGATCGGCGTGCTCGCACTGCAGGGCGACGTCCGTGAGCACCGGCGCGCGCTGGAGTCCTGCGGCGCCTCGACGGAGTCCGTCCGCCGTCCGGAGGAGCTCGAGCGCGTCGACGCCATCGTCATCCCCGGTGGGGAGTCCACGACGATGTGGCGGCTCGCGCGGACCTTCGAGCTGCTGGAGCCGCTGCGCAAACGGATCGAACAGGGCATGCCGGCCTACGGTTCCTGCGCCGGCATGATCATGCTGGCCGACCGGATCGCCGACGGCGCCGAGGGTCAGGAGACCATCGGCGGCATCGACATGCTCGTGCGCCGTAACGCCTTCGGTCGTCAGGTCGACTCCTTCGAGGAGGACATCCACGTGACGGGCCTCGACACGGCGTACCACGCGGTGTTCATCCGGGCTCCCTGGGTGGAGTCGGTCGGCGGCGCCGCCGAGGTCCTCGGTCGTGCGGAGTCCGGCGACGCCGCCGGTAGGATCGTTGCGGTCCGGCAGGGGCACTTGCTCGCGACGTCGTTCCATCCGGAGCTCACCGGCGACGCGCGGATCCACCGGCTCTTCCTCGACATGGTGAAGGGAACCCAATGAGCGGCCACTCCAAGTGGGCGACGACGAAGCACAAGAAGGCCGCCGTCGACGCCAAGCGGGGCAAGCTTTTCGCCAAGCTCATCAAGAACATCGAGGTGGCCGCCCGGACCGGCGGAGGCGACCCGGACGGCAACCCGACGCTCTACGACGCGATCCAGAAGGCTCGCAAGAACTCCGTGCCGCTCGACAACATCGAGCGGGCCCGCAAGCGTGGCGCGGGCGAGGAGGCCGGGGGCGCCGAGTGGCAGACGATCATGTACGAGGGCTACGCCCCCGGCGGTGTCGCCGTGCTGATCGAGTGCCTCACCGACAACCGCAACCGCGCCGCCTCCGACGTGCGCACGGCCCTCACCCGCAACGGCGGCTCGCTGGCCGACCCGAACTCGGTGTCCTACCTGTTCAACCGCAAGGGCGTCATCATCGTGCCCAAGGAGGGCACCTCCGAGGACGACGTCATGATGGCGGTGCTCGACGCGGGCGCCGAGGAGGTCAACGACCTCGGCGAGTCGTTCGAGGTGATCTCCGAGGCCGGTGACCTCGTCGCGGTCCGCAAGGCCCTGCAGGACGCCGGCGTCGACTACGAGTCCGCCGAGGCTAACTTCCTGCCGAGCGTCAGCGTCCCCGTCGACGAGGACAACGCCAAGAAGGTCTTCCGCCTCCTCGAGGCGCTGGAGGACAGCGACGACGTGCAGAACGTCTTCGCCAACTTCGACGTCTCCGACGAGATCATGGAGAAGATCGAGGCCTGATCCGCCGGGGCGGGAGCGGCGCCCGGCTCCGGCGCGGGCGTCCCGGGCGATGCCGTAGCGTACCCACGTGGACATTCGCGCGCTCGCCCCGGAGGACCTCGTTGCCGCCTACGACCTGAGGATCCGGGCCTTCGGGCCGGTCGACCAGGCGCAGTGGCTCCGTCAGTTCCGCCCCGCCGTGCGGCGGGGACAGGTCCTCGGGATCTACGACGGCGACCGTCTCGTCGGCTCCGGCCGGTACCACCGGTTCGAGCAGTGGTGGCACGGCCGTCCGGTGCCGATGGGCGGCGTCGCCAGCGTGTACGTCGCTCCGGAGGAGCGCGGCCGCGGGATCGGACGCCGCTTCGCCCGGGGCCTGCTGGACTTCATGGACGGTCTGCCGCTCACGGCGCTGTACCCGGCCACCGCGCCGGTCTACCGTTCCGCCGGGTACGAACACGCGGGCGCGCAGCACTTCGTCACCGTCCCGGCCGAGGCGCTGCGCACGCTCGCCACCGGCCCGGTCAAGGTCCGGCGCGCGGGGCGGGACGACGTCCCGGAGATCGTCGGTGTGCTGCGCCGGCTGCACGCCGAGGCGCGGGACAACGGGCCGATCGACCGCGGCGAGGACTGGTTCCTCGACCTGCTGGACGGCGACGACGTCTTCGCCTATCTCGCCGAGGACGGTTTCCTCGCCTACGGCTGGAGCGCGGACGGCCGGGACCTGATCGTGCACCGCTGCGTGGCGGGTTCCCCTGAGACGGCCAGGGCGCTGTGGGCGCTGGTCGGATCGGGCTCGTCGGTCGCCCGGAGCGTGCACGCCTGCGTCGCCCCGGACGACCCTCTCTTCTGGCTCCTGCGCGACCGTTCCCACGAGGAGATCAAGCGCGTCTCGTGGATGCTGCGGGTGCTCGACGCGCCCGCGGCCGTGGCCGCGCGCGGCTTTCCCGACGGCCTGTCGGCGGAGATCCCCCTGGCGGTCACGGACGAGCAGCGGCCGGGCAACGCCGGCGCGTGGCGGCTGACCGTCGGCGGCGGACACGGCGCCCTGACCCGCGCCGAGGCCGAACCGGGCGCCGTCCACCTGTCCGCGCGGGGGTTGGCCGCCCTCTACGCGGGCGTCCCGATGATCCGCCTGCGCCGCTCGGGCCTCGCGGAGGGGGACGCCTCCACCGACGCGCTCCTCGACGCGGCGTTCGGCGGGACGCCGTACATGCTCGACTACTTCTGATCTCCGATGCGACACGCCGGGGCCGTGGCGGCCCGACGTCGTACGCGGCGAGTAGCCTCGCTGCGAACATCTGTTCGGAGCGGAGAGGAGTGGTCGTGCGGGTACTCGGCGTCGATCCCGGCTTGACCCGGTGCGGGGTGGGCGTGGTCGACGGCGCGCCGGGCGCGCAACTGCGGCTGGTGAGCGTGGACGTGATCCGCACCAGCCCCGACGACGACATCGGGACCCGGCTGGTCGGCCTCGAGCGCGGGCTGGAGCGGTTCCTGGACGAGTTCCGCCCGGACGCGGTGGCCGTCGAGCGGGTGTTCAGCCAGCACAACGTCTCCACCGTCATGGGCACCGCCCAGGCCGGCGCCATCGCGATCGTCTGCGGGGCGCGGCGGGGCCTGCCCGTCGCGCTGCACACCCCGAGCGAGGCCAAGGCCGCCGTCACCGGCAACGGCCGGGCCGACAAGGCCCAGGTGACCAGCATGGTCACCCGGCTGCTGCGGCTGGACGCCCCGCCGCGGCCCGCCGACGCCGCCGACGCGCTGGCCCTCGCCATCTGCCACGTGTGGCGCGGTGGCGCTCAGGCGCGCATCCAGGCGGCGAGGATGAGAAGGTACGGAGTCGAGAGGTGAGCGCGGAGGACGGCCGCTCCCGGGCGGTTCCGGCCGGCCACGGTGAGGACGCACGCCCGGCCGGTCGGCTCGCGGCGCACGGAGGGACAGGGCAGTGATCGCATTCGTCAGCGGGAAGGTCGCCGGCGCCGGACCGGACGGGGCCGTCATCGACGTCGGCGGCGTCGGCCTGTCCGTCCAGTGCACCCCGGCCACGCTCGCCGGGCTGCGCGTCGGCGACCAGGCGCACGTCCCCACCTCGATGGTCGTCCGCGAGGACTCCCTCACGCTGTACGGCTTCGCGGACGACGACGAGCGCGCGATCTTCGAACTGCTGCAGACGGCGAGTGGCGTCGGCCCCCGGCTCGCGCTGGCCATGCTCGCGGTCCACCCGCCGAACGCCCTGCGCCGCGCCGTCGCCACCGAGGACGTCACCGCCCTCACGAAGGTGCCGGGCATCGGTAAGAAGGGCGCCCAGCGCATCGTCCTGGAGCTCAAGGACCGCCTCGGCGCGCCCACCAACGACCTGGACATGCCCCTCCCGGTGACCCGCGCCGTGCCGTGGCGCGACCAGGTGCACGCCGGCCTCACGAATCTCGGCTGGTCCGGCAGGGACGCCGACGCCGCCGTCGACGCGGTGGCCGCCGAGATCGACGGCCAGGAGACTCCGGACCTCGCCACCCTGCTCAAGCTGGCCATGCGAAGGCTGAGCCGATGACCCCGGCGTCCGTCGTACGAGCCGGGCGCGCGCGCCAGGCGGGGCTCGCGTCTCGTATCGGGGAGGCGTACCGGGCCGCTGGGGGAGCGGGTGCGTCCGTCGTACGTTCCGGTGGCGACGCGGGCCGCGTCGGTGGGGGAGCGGGCGCGTGAGCGACGAGCGGTTCGTCTCGCCGATCGCCGACGGCGACGACAAGGTGATCGACGCGGCGCTGCGGCCGAAGCGCCTCGAGGAGTTCATCGGCCAGGCGCGGGTGCGCGAGCAGCTGTCGCTCGTCCTGCACAGCGCCATGCGGCGCGGCCGGGCACCGGACCACCTCCTGATGTCCGGGCCGCCCGGCCTCGGCAAGACCACCCTGGCGATGATCATCGCCAGTGAGCTGGGCGTGCCGCTGCGGATCTCCTCCGGTCCGGCGATCGAGCGCGCCGGCGACCTCGCGGCCGTGCTGTCCACGCTCTCCGAGGGCGAGGTGCTCTTCCTCGACGAGATCCACCGGATGGCCCGCCCGGCCGAGGAGATGCTGTACGTCGCGATGGAGGACTTCCGGGTCGACGTCGTGGTCGGCAAGGGGCCGGGCGCCACCGCGATCCCGCTCGACATCGCGCCGTTCACCCTGGTGGGCGCCACCACCCGGGCCGGGCTGCTGCCCGCCCCGCTGCGCGACCGGTTCGGGTTCGTCGCGCACATGGACTTCTACGAGCCCGCCGACCTCGAGCGCATCATCCAGCGGTCGGCCCGGCTCCTCGACGTGCGGATGGACGACGCGGGCGGCGCCGAGATCGCCCGCCGTGCCCGGGGCACGCCCCGGATCGCCAACCGGCTGCTGCGCCGGGTCCGCGACTACGCGGAGGTGCGCGCCGACGGCGTGATCACCGAGGAGGTGGCCCGGCAGGCGCTGACGCTGTACGAGGTCGACGCCGACGGGCTGGACCGGCTCGACCGGTCGGTGCTGGAGGCGCTCCTGACCAAGTTCGGCGGCGGTCCCGTGGGCCTGTCGACCCTGGCGGTCGCCGTGGGGGAGGAGCCGGAGACCGTCGAGGTGGTGGCCGAGCCCTTCCTGGTGCGCAAGGGCCTCATCGCCCGCACCCCCCGGGGACGGATCGCGACACCGGCCGCCTGGCGGCACCTCGGTCTAGCCCCGCCGCCCACGACGGAAGGTACGCTTTTCGAAGTGGCGGAGGAGTGACGGGGAACTTCTCGGCGCGCGGGTTCGTCCCGTCGTTGCCGGGGTTTCAGGTACTCCTTTACACTCCGGAGCCGGTCGCCGTCAGCAGATGGCACGCCTTTCGCGGCGCGAACAAGTCGACGGCGGGCTCAACTCTCACATCGGAAGGATGCCCCGGTGCAGGGCAACACAACTTTTACAGCGCTCACTCACGTCGTCGCGGCGAAGGGCGGCAGCAACCCGCTGATGTCGCTGCTTCCCCTGATCCTCATCGTCGTGGTCTTCTATTTCCTGCTGATCCGTCCGCAGCGCCGGCGGCAGCAGCAGCAGTCTCAGCTGCAGAACCAGATCGTGCCCGGCCAGCGGGTCATGACGACCGCCGGTCTGCTCGCGACGGTCGCCGCCGTGGAGGACGACGCGCTCGTCCTTGAGATCGCCCCGGGGGTGGAGGTCCGCTTCGTCAAGCAGGCCATCGCCCAGGTCCTGGACGACTCCTCTGATGAGGAAGAGGATGAGGAGTCCGACGAGGCCGAGGAGCTCGCTCAGGAGCACGCCGCCGACGAGCCGACGGCCGACGCCGAGCCGGAGCCCGAGGTCGCGCAGGACGACATCGAGCCGAAGACCGACGCGAAGACCGTCGCGGAGGACAAGAAACCAGCGGAAACGTTGAAGGACGGCGAGCAGAAGGCCGGCAAGAAGCCGTCGGCCTGACCAGCACCTGACCGTAGACGAAGGACGAAAGACGACCGTGGCTCCGCCAAGCAGAAACACTGCAAAACCAGGGCGCGTTCTCCTCGCGCTGTTCGCGATAGCCGTAGCCCTGGTGGGGCTGATGTTCTGGCAGGGCCAAAAGAAGCCCAAGCTGGCACTGGACCTCGCGGGCGGCACCACCGTGACGCTCACCGCGGAGCCCACGAAGCCCGGTGCCAAGATCGGTGACTCCGAGATGGGCCAGGCCATCAAGATCATGCGTGAGCGCGTGAACGGCCTGGGCGTCTCCGAGGCCGAGGTGACCAAGCAGGGCAACAACGTCATCGTCGTCCAGGTCCCCGGTCAGGGGCAGGAGCGGGTCGTCAAGACCATCGGCACCACGGCGAAGCTGGAGTTCCGCCAGGTGCTCGTCGCCGAGCCGGTGGGTGTTCCGCGGCAGACGCCGACCTCCACGCCCAGCCCGACGAGCACGGGCAAGACCAAGGGCGGGGCGAGCCCCTCCAGCAGCGCCAAGCCGTCGAGCAGCGCGAGCGCCAAGCCGTCGGGCAGCGCGACGCCGAAGGGCCGTGCGCTCGCGCAGGCCCTCACCAAGGCGACGCCGAAGCCTTCCACGTCCGGGAAGGCCTCGCCCAGCCCGAGCGCCTCGCAGTCGCTCACCCCCGAGCAGCTCCAGCAGTTGCAGCAGCAGCTCCAGCAGCAACAGCAGCAGCAGACCGGTGAGGACTTCTCCGGCGTCGACCCGGCGGTCAAGGCGCAGTTCGACAAGCTCACCTGCGTCGGCAACGACGTCGGCCAGGGCAGGACGCTGGACCCGGCCAAGCAGGCCGCCGTGTGCGCCAAGCCGGACCCCAAGACCCACAAGGTCGACTACAAGTTCATCCTGAGCCCGGCCAAGATCTCCGGTGAGCAGGTCACCAAGGCGCAGGCCATGCCGCCGGACCCGCAGAACGGCCGGGTGCAGTGGGTCGTCAGCCTCGACCTGAACGGCACCGCGACCAAGTCCTTCGCCACCTTCACCCAGCAGGCGGCCGCGCTCGGCGAGAACAACACCCGCAACCACTTCGCGATCGTCCTCGACGGCACCGTCTACTCCTGGCCGGGTGTCAAGGAGGCGATCACGTCGGGCAACGCGCAGATCGAGGGCCAGTTCAACCAGCAGGACGCCACCGACCTGGCAAACGTCCTGAAGTACGGCGCGCTGCCGCTGAAGTTCACCCAGAGCTCGATCGAGTCGGTCTCGGCGACCCTCGGCAAGGACCAGTTGACCGCCGGCCTGGTCGCCGGCGCGATCGGTCTCGGCCTGGTCGTGCTGTACTGCCTCTTCTACTACCGCGGTCTCGGCTTCGTCGCGATCTTCAGCCTGGGGATCGCCGCGATGCTCACCTACGAGGCGGTCGTGCTGCTCGGGAAGTTCATCAACTTCCGGATGTCCCTGGCGGGCATCGCCGGTGCGATCGTGGCGATCGGCATCACCGCCGACTCCTTCGTCGTCTTCTTCGAACGGCTGCGGGACGAGGTCCGCGAGGGCCGCACGCTCCGCACCGCCGTCGAACGCGGCTGGGTCCGCGCCCGGCGCACGATCATCGTCGCGGACGCCGTGTCGTTCATCGCGGCCCTGCTGCTGTACTGGTTCGCCATCGGCGGCGTGAAGGGCTTCGCCTTCACCCTCGGACTCACCACGCTGATCGACGTGATCGTGGTGTTCTTCTTCACCAAGCCGCTGGTCACGCTGCTGGCCCGGACGAAGTTCTTCGGCCGGGGCCACCGGTTCTCCGGACTTGATCCGAGCACGCTGGGCGTGAGCAAGCGCGCCACCACCCGTCCCGTCGGCACCAAGGAGGCCTGATGTCACGCCTGGGCAACATCGGTGGTCGCCTGCACCGCGGCGAGATCTCGCTCGACTTCGTCGGGCGGCAGAAGACCTGGTACGCCATCTCCGGGCTCATCCTGGTCGTCAGCATCGTCTCGCTGCTCACCCTCGGCCTGAACTTCGGCGTCGAGTTCAAGGGCGGCACGGTCTTCCAGTTCCCGACGAAGCCAGGGCTGACGACCTCCGACGCCCGCGCCGCGGTCAAGGACTCCGGGGTCGTCAAGGAGGACCCCATCGTCCAGAAGACCGGCACCGGCTGGCGCGTCCAGACCGAGAGCCTGAGCTCCGCGGACGTCACGAAGGTCCAGGACTCGGTGCAGCAGAAGCTGCACCTGGCCAAGGCCGACGACGTCAGCCCGCAGAGCGTCGGCGCGAGCTGGGGCAAGGACATCTCCCAGAAGGCCCTCGAAGGTCTGCTGGTCTTCCTGGTCGCGATCATCATCTACCTGTCGATCGCGTTCGAATGGCGGATGGCGGTCGGGGCGATCATCGCCCTGGCGCACGACATCCTCATCACGGTCGGCGTCTACTCGCTCGTGCAGTTCGAGGTGACGCCGTCCTCGGTGGTCGGCCTGCTGACCATCCTCGGCTACTCGCTGTACGACACGGTCGTCGTGTTCGACAAGGTCCGGGAGAACACCCGGTCGCTCACCACCTCGAACACCATGACCTACAGCCAGGCGGCGAACCTCGCGGTCAACCAGACCCTGGTCCGGTCGATCAACACCACGTTCATCGCGCTGCTTCCGGTCGCGGGCCTGCTGTTCATCGGCGCGGGAGTGCTCGGCGCCGGCACCCTGAAGGACCTGGCCCTGGTCCTGTTCGTCGGCATGCTGGCCGGCGCGTACTCCTCCATCTTCATTGCGACGCCGATCGTGGCCGACCTGCAGGAGCGGCAGGAGAAATACCGGACGCTGGCCAAGCGGGTGGCGGCCAAGGCCAACAGCGCCAAGCGCAAGGCCAAGCCGGAGGTCGAGGTCGCCGAGCTGCCGGAGGACGACGTCCAGGACGAGGCCGAGGCATCCTCTGTCGGGGCCGGTGTCCGGGTCGTGCAGAATGGTCCGCGGCAACAGCCACGCCGGGGCGGCTCCAAGGGGCGGCCCAGCGGCAAGAAGAAGCGCTGAGCCGAAGAACGAGCATCGTGCCCATCTCGCGGCGGATCGCCTGATCCGCCGCGAGATGGCGTCTAGGAGGAGGAACGTGTCCTCGCGACCGGTCGACCTGACGAAGCTGATCAACGAGCGGATCCGCGAGGTCCCCGACTACCCCAAACCCGGAGTGGTGTTCAAGGACATCAGTCCGCTGCTGGCCGACCACACCGCGTTCGCGGCCGTCGTCGACGCCATCGTGGCCTACTACGGCCGGGGCACGATCGACAAGGTCGTGGGGATCGAGGCGCGCGGCTTCATTCTGGCGGCTCCGGTGGCGTACCACTTCGGCGCCGGATTCGTGCCGGTCCGCAAGAAGGGCAAGCTCCCGGCGGCCACGTACACCGAGAGCTACGACCTGGAGTACGGCAGCGAGACGATCGAGGTGCACCAGGACGCCCTCGCACCCGGCGAGCAGGTGCTCATCGTCGACGACGTGCTCGCCACCGGCGGCACGGCCGCCGCGGCCGCCCAGCTCGTCCGCCGCTCGGGCGCCGAGGTGGCGGGCCTGTCCGTCCTCATCGAGCTCGGCTTCCTGAAGGGCCGCGACCGGCTGCCCGAGCTGGACGTCCACGCGCTCATCCAGGGCTGAGGCGCGCTCTCCCTCCACCCCTTCGCCGGCGAGCCCGTACGCGTGCCTCTGCGGCCGCGTACGGGCTCTTCTGCGTCGCGGACCGCTCCGCACGACACGCCGAGAGCCCGACCGGCACGGGGCCGCTCTACCGGGCGAGAGCCGGGCCGGTACGAACATCACTGCACGTTGAGAGCCTGGACCATGCGGTTGACGATCGGGCCTGCGGCGTCGGCGCCGAAGCCGGTGCCCTCGGTGACCACCGCGAAGGCGATCTTCGGATCGTCGGCCGGGGCGAACCCGGCGAACCACCGCTCGTTGTACGACAGGCCGGTCTCCGCGGTACCGGTCTTCCCGGCGATGTCGCCGGACACCTTGCCGCGCGCCGTGCCGGTCGAGACGACCTCCCGCATCATGTCCTGGAGCTGGCTCGCGGTCTGCGCGCTGGTCGCCCGGAAGAGTTCCTTGGGCGAGGCCGCCTCGATCTCGGACTGGTCCGGGGAGGTGACGCGCTGGATGAGGTACGGCTTCATCACCACGCCGCCGTGGGCGGCCGCCGCGGCGGCGAGGGCCATCTGCAGCGGCGTCGCGGAGACGCTGCCCTGGCCGATGCCGCTGCGCCCGACGTCGTCGCCGCCCATGTTCTTCGGGTAGACGCTGGCGGCGCTGCGCAGGTTGTTCTCGATCGGGATGTGCTGTCCGAACCCGAAGCCGGACGCCTCGGCGCCGAGGCTCTTCTGGCCCATGTCCAGCGCGAGCTTGCCGAACGTGCTGTTGCACGACTGCGCGAACGCCTCGATGAGCGGCAACTGCCCGCCGTTGCACGGCCCGGAGTCGGCGTCGTTGTGCAGGGGGTTCCCGGAGGGCAGGGTCAGGACGCCGGGTGTGTCGACGGGGCTGTCCTTGCTGAGCCCCCGCTTGTCCATGCCCGCCGCCGAAGTGATGATCTTGAAGGTGGACCCGGGCGCGAAACTTTCATCGATCGCCTTGTTGATCAGAGGGCTGCCGGCGGCCTTGAGCAGCCGCTCGTACGCCTTCGCGGACGCGGTCGTGGAGTGGACCGCGATGCTGTTGGCGTCGAACGACGGATAGGACGCCATCACCTTGATCGCGCCGGTCTTCACGTCGATCGCGACGGCCGCCGCCCGGCGTGCGGTGCTCTCGCGCAGGGCCGCGTACGTCGCGCGCTGGGCCGCCGGGTCGATGGTCGTGTGCACGGTGGCGCCCTGGTTCGTTTTGCCGACGATCGCGTCGAACCAGTGCTGGACGGTGAGCCGCGGGTCGGTGCCGGCCAGCAGACCGTCGGCGGCGGCCTCCACGCCGGTCACGCCGCCGCTCGGCGCGAAGTATCCGGTGATGGGCGCGAACACCTCGGACTCGGGGTACTCGCGCTGATACCGGAAGTCCTTCTGGCCGGTGTCGCGCGATCTGGCGATCACCGTGCCGCCCGCCATGATCAACCCGCGGTTCCGGTTGAACTGCGCGAGGAAGTGCCGGGCGTTCAGCGGGTCGTCGCGCAGCTTCTGCTCCTGTGCGCCCTGGATGTAGGTCACGTTGATCATGAGCGCCAGGACCATGAGCAGCGCGAAGACCGTCATCCTGCGGAGTGTCTTGTTCATCGAGCTCACTTTCGCCGGTGCCGTCCCAGCATCTCGCGAGATCGTCCGGGGCTCCCCTCGGCCCCTGCTCGGAATGGGTGATGGGCGCCGACTGGAAAACGACTACGGATAAACTGTGGTTCCGACGCATGAATTGGGAGGCTGAGTGCCCGGTGAGGTGGTCTCGTCCGACGCGGTATCCGATGCCGCGCTGACCTCGCGGGCCCAAGCGGAGCCCCCATCGCCGGCGGCGCCCGGCGGTCCCCCCGAACCGAAGCCGGATGACGGTGACGCGACGCCAACGAGCGCGGCCGCGCCGTCCGCCGCCCGGGTGCGCAGAAGGCTCGCCCGGCTCGGCGCCCAGCGTGGTCCAATGATGAATCCCGTACTCGAACCTTTGATCAAAACGCTCCGGAACACCCATCCGAAGGCGGATGTGCGTACCGTCGAGCGCGCCTACGACGTCGCCGCCCACCATCACCGCCACCAGAAGCGCAAGAGCGGTGATCCCTACATCACCCATCCCCTCGCCGTCGCGACCATCCTCGCCGAGCTGGGGATGAACACCGAGACGCTCTGCGCCGCGCTGCTGCACGACACCGTCGAGGACACGAACTACACCCTCGACCAGCTCCGGACCGACTTCGGCGACGTGATCGCCGCACTGGTCGACGGCGTCACCAAGCTCGACAAGGTCAAGTACGGCGAGGCAGCCGAGGCCGAGACCGTCCGCAAGATGGTCGTGGCGATGTCCCGCGACATCCGGGTGCTGGTCATCAAGCTGTCTGACCGGCTGCACAACATGCGCACCCTGCGCTACCTGCCGCGGCCGAAGCAGGAGCGCAAGGCCCGCGAGACCCTGGAGATCTTCGCGCCGCTGGCCCACCGCCTCGGCATGAACACGCTGAAGTGGGAGCTGGAGGACCTGGCCTTCCAGACGCTCTTCCCGAAGCGGTTCGACGAGATCGCCCGCCTGGTGTCCGAGCGCGCCCCCCGGCGCGACATCTACCTGCAGGAAGTGATCGAGAACGTCTCGGCCGACCTGCGCGAGGCCAAGATCAAGGCGACGGTCAAGGGCCGCCCGAAGCACTACTACTCGATCTACCAGAAGATGATCGCCCGCGAGGTCGGCTTCGAGGAGATCTACGACCTCGTCGGCATCCGTGTCCTCGTCGACACCGTCCGTGACTGCTACGCCACACTCGGCACGATCCACGCGCGATGGAACCCGGTCCCCGGCCGGTTCAAGGACTACATCGCGATGCCGAAGTTCAACATGTACCAGTCGCTGCACACGACGGTGATCGGCCCGGAGGGCAAGCCCGTCGAGCTACAGATCCGTACCCGCGCGATGCACAACCGCGCCGAGTACGGCATCGCGGCGCACTGGAAGTACAAGGAGGAGACGGTCGGCGGCGGGGCGCCCGGCAAGGCGGGGGACATGGCCTGGCTCCGGCAGCTCCTCGACTGGCAGAAGGAGACCACCGACCCGGCGGAGTTCCTCGAGTCGCTGCGCTTCGACCTGTCGGTCTCGGAGGTCTTCGTCTTCACCCCGAAGGGGCAGGTCCTGGCCCTTCCGCAGGGCGCGACCCCGGTGGACTTCGCGTACGCCATCCACACCGAGGTCGGGCACCGTACGATCGGCGCCCGGGTCAACGGCCGGCTCGTGCCGCTGGAGTCGACCCTCGACAACGGTGACACGGTGGAGATCTTCACCTCCAAGTCGCCCGACGCCGGGCCCAGCCGGGACTGGCTCAACTTCGTCAAGAGCGCCCGCGCCCGGAACAAGATCAAGCACTGGTTCTCCAAGGAGCGCCGCGAGACCGCCATCGAGCAGGGCAAGGACGCCCTGGCCCGGGCGATGCGCAAGCAGAACCTCCCGCTGCAGCGCCTGCTGTCCGGCGAGGCGCTGGTGGCGCTGGCGCACGACCTGCGCTACTCCGACGTCTCGGCGCTGTACGCCGCGATCGGCGAGAGCCACGTGTCCGCGCAGAGCGTCGTGAGCAAGCTCGTCGACGCCCTGGGCGGGGTGGAGAGCGCCGCCGAGGACCTCGACGAGACCGTCATCCCGACCAAGAAGCGACGGTCCAGGCCCGCGGGCGACCCGGGCGTGGTCGTCGCCGGTGACCCGGACGTGTGGGTGCGCCTGTCCCGGTGCTGCACGCCGGTGCCGGGCGACGAGATCGTCGGCTTCGTCACCCGGGGCAACGGCGTCTCGGTGCACCGGGAGGACTGCGTCAACGTCGCGAACCTCCGCACCCAGCCCGACCGCATGGTCGACGTCAAGTGGTCGCCGGGGGAGGACTCGGTCTTCCTCGTGGCCATCCAGGTCGAGGCGCTGGACCGCACCCGGCTGCTGTCCGACATCACGCGGGTGCTGTCGGACCAGCACGTCAACATCCTGTCGGCCTCCGTCGCGACCAACCGCGACCGGGTGGCGATCAGCAGGTTCAGCTTCGAGATGGGCGACCCGAAGCACCTGGGCCACGTCCTGAAGGCCGTCCGCAACGTCGACGGCGTCTACGACGTCTACCGCGTCACGAACTGAGGCGAGTAACGCAAGCGGCCCGGTCTCCACTGGAGACCGGGCCGCTTGCGTTCAGGTTCTCGGGATCAGGAGAACTCGGCGAGAGTGCGCTCGGCCTCCTCCAGCCACGCACGGCGCGCCGCCAGGGCCTCCTCGGCGTCCCTGACGTCCTTGTCGCGGCCACCGCTGCGCGCCTTGTCCAGGCGTGCCTCGAGCTGCTGGATGGAGGAACGCAGCTGCGTGACCGTCGCCTCGGCGCGCGCCCGGGCCTCCGGGTTGGTGCGCCGCCACTCGGACTCCTCGGCCGAGCGTACGGCCTCCTCCACCCGGCGTAGCCGGCCTTCGAGCTGGTCCCGCGAGTCGCGCGGCACCATCCCGATCGACTCCCAGCGCTCCTGGATCGTGCGCAGCACCTGGCGGGCGGAGCGCACGTCCCGGATGGGGAGCAGCCGCTCGGCGTCCTCGAGGACCTTCTCCTTGGCCTCGGCGTTCTGCCGGAACTCGGCGTCGCGCTCGGCGAAGGCGGCGGACCGGGCGGCGAAGAAGACGTCCTGCGCGCCCTTGAACCGCGCCCACAGCTCGTCCTCGACCTCTCGGGACGCCCGCCCGGCCATCTTCCACCGGCGCATCAGGTCGCGGTAGGCGGCGGCCGTGGGACCCCAGTCGCCCGAGTTGCTCAGCGACTCGGCCTCGGCGACCAGGCGCTCCTTCTCGTGCCGAGAGGTCTCCCGCTCCTCCTCCAGGTTGGAGAAGTACGCCTTGCGGCGCTTGGTGAAGGCGTTCCGGGCCGTCGACAGGCGCTTCCACAGCGCCGTCTCGGTCGGCCGGTCGACGCGTTCGGCGGCCTTCCACTCCTCCACCAGCTGGCGGAGGCGCTCACCGCCGTTCTTCCAGTGCGTCTCCTCGGCGGCGATGCGCTCGGCCTCGGCGACGATCCGCTCCTTGACCTCGCGGGCGTGGCCGCGGGCCTGGTCGCGGGCGACCTTGAGCTCCTCGCGCCGGCGGCCGAGCAGCCCGGTCAGGGCGTCCAGCCGCCGCGCCAGGCTGTCCAGGTCACCGACCGCGTGCGCCTCGGTCACGGACTCCCGGAGCCGGGCGATGCTGTGCTCGGCCTGCGCGGGAGCCAGATCCGTCGTCTTGATCCGCTGCTCCAGCAGATCGATCTCGGTGACCAGCGCGTCGTACTTGCGCCGGAAGTACGCGAGGGCCTCTTCGGGCGCGCCCGCCTGCCAGGAACCGACGGTGCGCTCGCCCTCGGCGGTCTTGACGTAGACGGTGCCGTTCTCATCGACACGGCCCCAGGGATCAGCGGTCACCGTGGCCCTCCCGGTCGTGGAGCGTGCCCGCCATGAGCGGCCGGACGACCCGGACGGAGCCGTCTCCGCCTGCCCCGTGCCGGATTCCCCAAGGATCGGTGGCGCTGCACACCGTTGCCTCCTGTTTCAAGGCCCGGGCCGTTCGTCGGGCGCCGGACCCACCGTGACGACCTCGGGAGCCGTACTCCCGCAGGCCACCCTAACCTTCCCCATTACCCCATCTTCGCGACGGTGAGGTGTTTTATTTCAATTTTCTTCTTTGGGGCGGTCATCCCGGACTGCGGGTCTGCGGCGGTCGCTCCGGCCTTGGCGACCGAGTCGACGACGTCCAGTCCCTGCGTGATCTCGCCGAAGACCGTGTAGTCGGCGGGCAGTTTCGCGTCGCCGTACATGATGAAGAACTGGCTGCCGTTGCTGTTCGGCTGGCTGCTGTGCGCCATGGCGATCATGCCGCGCTTGTAGGTCGCCTGTCCCGAGGCGTCGGCCTTGGGGACGTTCTCGTTGCCGAAGCCGTACGCCGGGCCGCCGCTTCCCGTGCCGGTCGGGTCGCCGCACTGCAGCACCTTGATGCCGGTGTCGAGCCGGTGGCACTTGGTGTTGTCGAAGAACTTCTTGGACGCGAGGTACTGGAACGAGTTGACGGTGCAGGAGGCCTTCGTGCCGTCGACCTTGGCGACGATCTTGCCCTGGTCGGTGTCGATCGTCATCTCGTACGTGCCCTTGACCGGCTTCACCGGCGGCGTGCCGACGTTCTTGGCGCCCGGGTCGGACATCGGCTGGTAGGCGCACTCGCCGGGCTTCGCCGAGACGGTCGGCGTCGCGCTGGCCGACTTCGACGCGGACGCGGCCGTCGTCGTGGTCTTCTTGTCCGACTTGTTCATCGCGAACGCGATGGCACCGCTTCCGCCGGCGATCACTGCCACGGCGGCCACCGCGCCGATGATCTTCATCCTGCGTGCTTGCGCCTGCCGGGCCGCGCGGCGCTGCATCTGGCGCTCGTAGCGCTGCCGGGCCAGCTGCTTCTTGCGGTCTTTACCCGCCACCGGTGTCGCACCTCATTGATTCGCGTCATGAACAGGGAAACGTGTTGCGCATCGTAGCGGTCCTGGCCGGTATTTTCCTGAGTGGCCCACAGAGGCCGGCAAATCGTCCAAGACCGGACGCCCTGCGGCGCTCCCGCGTATGTCGTTCGCGGTCGGCCACGTGCCGCCGGTACGCTCAAGCTGCCGGAAGCAGGCGCCTTAAGAGAGGACGATCGTGCTCATCGCCGGGTTCCCCGCCGGGTCCTTCGCCACGAACTGCTACGTCGTGGCACCCGCGGCGGGGGAGGAATGCGTGATCATCGACCCTGGCCAGAACGCCGAGTCGGGGGTCGAGGAGCTCCTCCGCGAGCACCGGCTCAAGCCGGTCGCCGTGGTGCTCACGCACGGTCATATCGATCATGTCTGGTCGGTGGCCCCGGTCTGCGGTGCCCGAGACGTCCCCGCGTACATCCATCCCGACGATCGGGACCTGCTGGCCGACCCGGCCAAGGGCTTCCCGCTCGGCGTCGGACAGCAGCTGCTGGGCGGTCTCACCTTCAGCGAGCCCGACGACGTACGGGAGCTCGCCGACGGCGCGACGCTGACGCTGGCGGGGCTGGAGCTGATCGTCGAGCACGCACCGGGCCATACGCCCGGGTCGGTGACCTTCCGGCTCGCGGACGAGCAGGTGATCTTCTCGGGTGACCTGCTGTTCGCGGGCTCGATCGGCCGCACCGACCTGCCGGGCGGCGACCACCCGGCCATCCTGGAGAGCCTGGCGCGGGTGTGCCTGCCGCTCCCGGACGAGACCACCGTGCTGCCCGGCCACGGCACGCAGACCACGATCGGCCGCGAACGGGCGACCAATCCGTTCCTCAAGGACATCGCCCCGATCGACGGCCCGCACAGGGGACTTTGAGAACACCACCATGAGCTCGAACTTCCAGGCCCCCCGAGGGGTCAGCGAGTATTTTCCGCCGCGCTCGGCGACCTTCCTCGCCGCCCGCGACGCCTTCGCCGCGGCAGCCACGCGCGCCGGCTACGCCTACCTCGAACTTCCGGTCTTCGAGGAGACCCGCCTGTTCGCGCGCGGCGTCGGCGAGTCGACCGACGTCGTCAGCAAGGAGATGTACACCTTCGAGGACCGCGGCGGCCGCTCTCTCACGCTACGCCCGGAGTTCACCGTCGGCGTGCTGCGGTCGGTGCTCCAGCACGGGCTCAACAAGGGTGAGCTGCCGGTCAAGGTCTGGGCCGTTGGCCCGGCGTTCCGCTACGAGCGCGCCCAGAAGGGCCGGTACCGCCAGTTCTACCAGGTGGACCTCGAGGCGATCGGCTCCGAGGACCCGGCGGTCGACGTCGAGACGATCGCGCTCGCCTGGGACTTCTACCGCGGCCTCGGCCTCACCCGCCTCTCCCTGCACCTCAACTCCCTGGGTTGCCGGGAGTGCCGTCCGGCGTACCGCGCGGCGCTGCAGGAGTTCCTGCGCCGCCTCGACCTGGACGAGGACACCCGCGCCCGGGTCGAGATCAACCCGCTGCGCGTGCTGGACGACAAGCGGCCCGAGGTGCGCGCCCAGCTCGAGGACGCCCCGCTCGTCACCGACCACCTGTGCGGCGCGTGCAAGGCGCACCACGACCGGGTCCGCGAGCTGCTGGCCGACCTGTCCATCCCGTGGGTCGACGACCCGCGCCTCGTGCGCGGCCTCGACTACTACACCCGCACGACGTACGAGTTCGACCACCCGCTGCTCGGCGCGCAGTCCGGCATCGGCGGCGGCGGCCGGTACGACGGGCTGTCCGAGGACATCGGCGGCCCGCCGCTGCCCGGCATCGGCTTCGGCCTCGGCCTCGACCGTACGGTCCTGGCCATGGAGGCCGAAGAGGTCGCCGCGGTCGCCGAGCGAGGAGTCGACGTGTACGGCGTGCCGCTGGGCGAGGAGGCCGAGCGTAAGATCTTCGGGTTGATCGCCCAGCTGCGCCGCGAAGGTGTCGCCGCCGACATGTCCTACGACGGCAAGAAGCTCAAGGGCGCGATGCGCGGGGCCGGCCGGTCCGGGGCGGCGTACGCCGTGATCCTCGGCGAGCGAGATATCGCCGCCGGGTCCGCGCAGGTCAAGGACCTGGCCAGCGGCGACCAGGTCGCCGTTCCACTCGCCGAGCTCGTGACGACGTTGAAAGAAAGGCTTGCTCAAAGATGATCCGCACACACGAGGCGGGCTCGCTGCGCCGGGACCACGCCGGGCAGCAGGTCGTGCTGGCCGGCTGGGTGGCGCGCCGCCGCGACCACGGGGGCGTCACCTTCATCGACCTGCGCGACGCCTCCGGGATCGCCCAGGTCGTGTTCCGCGAGGAGGACACCGCGCACGACCTGCGCTCGGAGTTCTGCGTCAAGATCACCGGTGAGGTCCGCGTACGCCCCCAGGGCAACGAGAACCCCGAGCTGCCGACCGGCGAGATCGAGGTCGTCGCCTCCGAGATCGAGGTGCTCAGCGAGTCCGCGCCGCTGCCCTTCCCGATCGAGACGGACGCCAACGTCAACGAGGAGGTGCGCCTCAAGCACCGCTACCTCGACATCCGCCGGGAGGCCCTGGCGCGCTCACTGCGCATCCGCTCGCAGGGCTCCTACATCGTGCACGACGTCCTGCGGGGGCACGGGTTCGTCAACGTCGAGACGCCGACGTTCACCAGCTCCACGCCGGAGGGCGCCCGCGACTTCCTCGTCCCGGTGCGGCTCAAGCCGGGCCACTGGTACGCCCTGCCGCAGTCGCCGCAGCTGTACAAGCAGCTGCTCATGGTGGCGGGCCTGGAGCGCTACTACCAGCTCGCTCGCTGCTATCGCGACGAGGACTTCCGCGCCGACCGGCAGCCGGAGTTCACCCAGATCGACATCGAGATGAGCTTCGTCGAGCAGGAGGACGTCCTCCAGGTCGCCGAGGACCTCGTCGGACGGCTCTGGAAGGAGATCGTCGGCTACGAGATCCCGCGTCCGATCCCGCGGATGACCTACGCCGACGCCCTCAGCCGGTACGGCTCGGACAAGCCGGACCTGCGCTTCGGCAACGAGCTCGTCGACGTGACCGAGTACTTCGCCGGCACGTCGTTCCGCGTGTTCCAGGCGCCGTACGTCGGCGCGGTCGTCATGCCGGGCGGCGCCTCCCAGACCCGCAAGGAGCTGGACGGCTGGCAGGACTGGGCCAAGTCGCGGGGCGCGAAGGGGCTGGCGTACGTCCTCGTGCAGGAGGACGGCACCCTCGGCGGCCCGGTCGCCAAGAACATCTCCGAGGAGGAGCGGTCCGGCCTGGCCGCCAAGGTCGGCGCCAAGCCCGGCGACGCGGTGTTCTTCGGCGCCGGCAAGCCGCACGCCACCCGCGAGCTGCTCGGCGCGGCCCGCCTGGAGATCGGCCGCCGCTGCGGCCTGATCGACGAGTCCGCGTGGGCGTTCACCTGGGTCGTCGACGCGCCCATGTTCGAGGAGACCGACGAGGGCGGCTGGACGTCCGTCCACCACCCCTTCACCTCGCCCAAGCCGGAGTGGGTCGACTCCTTCCACGACAAGCCGGGTGAGGCGCTCGCCAACGCGTACGACATCGTCTGCAACGGCAACGAGATCGGCGGCGGCTCGATCCGTATCCACCGCGGCGACGTGCAGGAGCGCGTCTTCGAGACCTTGGGCCTGGACCGCGAGGAGGCCCAGGCGAAGTTCGGCTATCTGCTCGACGCGTTCAAGTACGGCCCGCCGCCGCACGGCGGCATCGCGTTCGGCTGGGACCGGGTCGTCATGCTGCTGGCCGGCCGCGACACGATCCGCGACGTAATCGCGTTCCCGAAGGCCGCGTCCGGCTTCGACCCGCTGACCGGCGCGCCCACGCCGATCACCGAGGAGCAGCGCAAGGAGGCGGGCATCGACGTCCGCCCGGAGGACGAGAAGCCGGCCGAGCCCAACGAGCCCGGCCACATCGTCCGCCCCTCCACCGAGAAGTACTGAGGGCCTGATCGGCGGGGATCCCGTGCAGGGATCCCCGCCGACGTCTCAGTCCCACCAGAAAGTCCACCTCGGCGCGCTGACCAGCCGCTCGGCATAGGTGGCGAAGACGACGAAGAAGTCCTGCTCGATGTTGTCCGGGCAGAGGAGATAGTGCTCCAACGCGAGCCGGTTCGCCTCCTCCGGGCGTGGGGGAGCGGCGACCGAAACATGGACGGTGCCCCCGTCAACGGCGATCAGCCGCGTGCCGAAGCGGCCCTCCCACGACCGGATCACCGCCCAGAGCTCCCACAGGTCCACGTGGTTGCTGGATTTGTGGAAGCTGATGGCCAGCAGGGCGTCCGCGCTGCGCTCCACCGGGACGAGAGCGAGATGGAGCGGTTGGCCGTCCTGCGCCAGCTCGGCCACCATGGCGGCGGCGTGCTCGCCCACGTCGCACGTCGGCGTGGACCCGACGGCCAGACCCGGCCACACGTCGAACGGCGGGCCGGGATCATCGGGCCAGGGCACCACGTCCTCGGGGACCTCGACCGGGGGAGCGGCGTCCCATTCCGCCTTCTGCCGCAGGTAGCGCTCCCACTCCTCCCGGAAGTAGTCCGTCACATCGAAGGCCGAGTCGTCCAGGGGCCCTTCGCCCGGATGCCAGACGTCCTCGTAAAAAGCCAGCAAGACGGGGAACAGCCCGGTCTCGGTCCGCTGCGCTTCGAGCTGTCGCCACCGGTCGGCGGCGTCCTTCAACGGTTCGTCACTGCACCAGAACACGGGGAGATCACTGTGTTCGTCGGACGAGTAGCAGCTGGCTGCGGAGACAAGGTGCCCTGAGGGCAGGTCAGCGGGTAGACGGGCGAAGGCGTTCGCAAAGGATCTTTCAGTCACGCGGCCGACTGTAGGAACCACCGCCGACAAGATCGGCCGTGCCGAACGCTCGGCAAGGGCGTCGCCGAAGCGGGGCGTAAGGGGTGGACCGGCGTGTCTGGGCGGCGTTCACCGAGCGTTTGCGCCGAGCTGACGACGCTTCAGCGCCGAGCGTCGCCCAGGCCACGGGAAGCGGAAGAAGCGACCGCTAGGAGCGCCCCCGTACGAGGTGCGGGGGCAGGAGAGGTTCGGCCGCCCGGCAAGAGGGTCAGGCGTGGTAGGCGGCGATCGCGGTCTGGACGAATGAGCGGATCAGTGGGTTCGTGTCGCTCTCGTTCCATGCCACCACCAGGCGGCTCAGCGGCATGTCGATCAGCGGAACCACGGTGAGCCCCTCTCCCGGTTCGTGGTCCAGGAGAGTCATGCCGACCGTGCCGTTCCAGAGAACCGCTTGCCGGCATTCCTGGACGGCCCGCACCACCGGACCCTCGCGAGGCTCCCCGCCGCTCCAGTACGACTGCCAGTGGGGGTCGGTGCCCTCCGGGAAGAGGAACCAGCGGCGGTCGGTCAGGTCGGCCAGCTTCAGGCTGTCACGGCGGGCCAGCGGATCGTCGGCGCGCAGCAGCGCGCCCACCGGGTCGGCGCGAAGCTCGCGCACGGTCAGACCGGTCTCGTCGAACGGCCCGCGGGTCAGGGCGACGTCGACCACTCCGGCGTGCAGCCCGCAGGTGGGATCGGTCAGGTCGGTCTCGCGGACGCGGACCTCGACGCGCGGGTGCCGACGGTGGTAGGCGTCGGCCAGCCGCGTCGCGCCCGGGTCCGTGGTGTCACCCAGGATGCCGACGGTGATGGTCGCGGCGCCGGCGGCCGCGGCCACACGGGTGCGTACCCGGTCGGCCTGGGCGAGCAGGGCGCGTGCCTCATCGAGCAGCACCGTCCCCACCTGAGTGAGCGTGACACCGGCCGAGGACCGGTCGAACAGCGTGGCACCGACCTCGGTCTCCAGTTGCTTGATCGCCCGGCTCAGTGGCGGCTGACTCATGTGCAGCCGGGCGGCGGCCCGGCCGAAATGGAGTTCCTCCGCGACCGCGACGAAATAGCGCAGCGTGCGTAGCTCCATGGTGCGACGATACTCGTACGGTATCGAGGCCCCAGAAGGGGTCTTGGACAGTCTCAGCGCCCTGACGGTGGAATCGGGGCATGACAGATGAAACGAAGGCCGGCGCACCGCTCGCCGAGCCCGCCGTATCGGTGGTCGGTCCGGATGACGGCGAGACGATCTTCCTGGGTACCACGCGACTGCGCGTTCTCGAGGACGGCGGCAACACCGGGCACCGCCTCGGGCTCGCCGAGTCCGTCCTCGCGCCGCACACGCCCGGACCGCCGCAGCACCGTCACGCCCAGCACGACGAGGGTTTCTACATCATCTCCGGCATGGTGCGGTTCACCGTCGGAGAGAAGGACTACGACGCGACCGCGGGCACGCTCGTGATGGTCCCGCCCGGAGCCCCGCACACGTTCGCCAACGTGACCGACCAGCCGGCCGTCATGCTCAGCACTTTCACTCCGGACCTTTACGTGCAGTACTTCCGGGACCTACAGGACATGATCGCCGGTGGCCGGACGGTGACCCCAGAGGCGACCATCCGAACGATGAGCCGTTACGCCACTGAGCCCGCCACTGACTTCGCCTGAACGCCGGCAGGACGAGCACTGCCCGGCCGCCCGTACATCAGAACCTATGGATCGGAATCGTGAACGTCGCTTATTGGATCGTCGCCGGCCTGCTCGCTCTCTTCTACCTCTACGGAGGCGGGGTGAAGGTCGTCCGGAGCCGTGAGCGGCTCCGGCCGATGATGGCCTGGGTGGACAGCACACCGATGCCGGCCGTTCGGGCCATCGGGCTGATCGAAGTGCTCGGCGCGATCGGGCTGATCCTCCCACCGCTGACCGGCATCGCACCCTGGCTCGCCCTCGCCGCGGCCATCGGATTCGTGGTCCTGCAGATCGGCGCGACGAGGGTTCACCTGAGTCGCGGGGACCGTCGGATCGCTCTCAACCTGACGCTCCTTCTCACTGCGGCCGTGACCGTCTGGCTGGCGACGACATGGCGGTGACTTCGGGCAGGGCCGGCTCATGAGGTCCGCGTCGCCCCCGCGAAAATCGGTTGTTCGGGTCACGGTGAGCCGACATCGTGGCGTCTCATGCGGACGTACGAGATCAGGGCCGATCATGACCGCACGTCGATCGTCGTCTACCAGGCGTACCGGCCGGAGATCGGCCGGCCGGCGGTCGAGCGGGGACGGTTCGGACCGCCGTTCTCACGGACGCGCATGACCTGGATCAAGCCGTCGTTCCTGTGGCTCATGGCGCGCAGCGACTGGGCGCGCAAGCCGGGTCAGGAGATGATTCTGGCCGTCCGCATCAGCCGGGAGGGCTGGGAGGAGGCGCTGTCGCAGGCGGTGCCGACCCACGCCGACCGGCGCCTCTACCGCGACGGCACCGAGTGGCGCGCGGCGTTCAAGCATGCTCGGGTCCACGTCCAGTGGGACCCGGAGCGGACGCTGCGCGGGCAGCCCCTCGATGCCCGCAGCATCCAGGTCGGACTCAGCCGGCACGTCATCGATCGGTACGCCGACGAGTGGATTCTGGACATCCAGGACATGACCCCGCTGGCTCGCAAGATCCAGCGGCTGCTTCACGACGGCGCGTCGGCGAAGGCCGGGGCCCTGGTCCCGCGTGAGCGCGTCTATCCCCTCGATCCGGAACTCGCCCGGCGCATCGGCGCGGATGTCTGAGACATCCCATCCCTTGCGTCGGCTCGCCGAATGAGACAACGTCTGAATGGCGAACGTTATTAGGCCGATCGTCAATACGAGGTTGCGATGCCCGCCAGCGCGAAGCCCGCCACGTACGATCCGTTCGACGAGGCGTTCCAGATCGATCCGTACCCGGCGTACCGGCATCTGCGCGACCACGATCCGGTGCACCGTCATTCCGGCCCGCCGTTCTGGGCGCTGTCCCGCTTCGACGACATCTGGAACGCCGTACGGGACAACGCGCGTTTCTCCTCGGAGCAGGGGCTGACCTTCCATCCGGACGAGATCGGCACCCTCGGCCTCGCGCCGACCATCGTGATGCTCGACCCGCCCCGGCACGGGCAACTGCGCGCATTGATCGGCAAGGGCTTCACGCCGCGTCGCGTCGCCGCGCTGGAGGACCTGATCCGCGGATTCGTGCGGGCGCGCATCGCCGACCTGGAGCGCAGGACGGCCGACGGCGAGCCGGTCGACCTGCACCGGGACTTCTCCTCGCCGATCCCGACCTTCGTCCTGGCGCATCTCCTCGGTGTGCCGGAGCGGCACCGCACCCGGTTCGACCCGTGGGTGACCGCGTTGACCGGCCTGCAGGACAGCGGCTTCCGGCTGGAGGAGTCCGCCGCCGTCAGCGCCGTGGCCGAGATGTTCGAGTACTTCTCCGAGGTGATCAGTGCCCGCCGCCGCGACCCCGGCGACGACCTCATCAGCGCGCTCACCGCGGCCGAGGTGGACGGGGAGCGCCTGACCGACTGGGACATCCTCGGGTTCTGCTTCGTGATGGTCGCCGGCGGCAACGACACGACCGGCAATCTCATCTCGCACGGCGTCATGCTGTTGGACGCCCACCACGACCAGCGCGAGCGGCTGGTCGCCGATCCCGCGCTGATCCCGAACGCGTTGCTGGAGTTCCTCCGCCTGGAGGGCTCGGTGCAGGGGCTGGCGCGCACCACGCTGCGCCCGGTGACGCTGCACGGGGTGGAGATCCCGGCGGGGGAGAAGGTCATGATGCTGTACGGCGCGGCCAACCGCGACGAGCGCGAGTTCGGGCCCACCGCCGACCGGCTGGACATCACGCGCGAGATCCCCCGGCACCTCGGCTTCTCCAGCGGCGTGCACTTCTGCATCGGCTCCCACCTGGCGCAGTTGCAGGCGCGGGTGGCGTTCGAGGAACTCCTCGCCCGCCAGCCCACGGTGGGGGTCGACCTCGCCGGGGCGCGGCGGTTGCGGTCGGCGTTCACCCGGGGGTGGGTCAGCCTGCCGGCCACGGGGATACGCGTACGCGGACGGGCCCGCTGACCACCGAACGTCATTCGGACATTCAACACTTTTCCTGTAGGGTTGATCGATAACCTCCTGGAGAGGGGCCCTCTCGTGCGCTTCCCGCTGACCTCTCGCACGGCGACGCTCCTGGCCATCGGCGTCCTCGCCGCCTCCGCCTTCGCCACCCCGGCCGCCGCCTCATCCGTGCCTCTTCCCCCGCACAACCCGTACGCGGGCCCGGACGGCACCGCCACCATGCACGCCGACACCGGGTCCTCGGACGCCACCACGCTGTCCGGCCCCGGCCCGGGGACGCTGAAGTCCCATCTGGCGGAACTGGCCTCGGCCTGCCCGACCGTCCTGGTCGGCTACGACGGCCGCCCCGTCGCGCTGTGCACGACGATCCTGGGCCAGACCCCCACCGTGCATCTGCTCGACCCGGCGAGCGGCGACTCGATCGCCGAACTCGCCCTGGCCAAGGGATCCTCCGTGCTCGGCGGCGTCTACGCCTACCTGGACGACAAGGACCGCCTCGTCCTCGTGGACGGCGACCACGACCTGGTACGGATCGGGCACCACCAGGCGGCCGACGGCTCCTGGCGGCTTCAGGTCGACGGCTCGCTGTCGCTCGCCGGCGCCCTCGCGGACGACGACTCGGTGATCGGCGTCTCACCGGACTGGCAGGGCCGCGTCTGGTTCGCCACCGCGAACGGCGTGGTCGGCACCGCCGACGACAGGACGGGCGTGGTCCGGACCCTCTCCCTCCCGGCCGGCGAGACGGTCGCGAACAGCATCTCCACCGCCCCCGTCGGCACCGCCGTCACCTCGACGCACGCCACGTACCTCCTCACCGCCGACGCGGACGGCACTCCGCGCATCCGCTGGCGGCGGGCGTACGACCGTGGCCCCGGCCGCAAGCCGGGCCAGCTGAGCTGGGGCAGCGGGTCGACCCCGACCTTCTTCGGCCCGACCGACGGCACCGACTACCTGACGATCGTCGACAACGCCGCGCCCACCGTGAACCTGCTGGTCTACCGGGCCGCGACCGGAGAGCCGGTCTGTCAGGTGCCGGTGCTCAAGGCCGGCGGCAGCGGCAGTGAGAACTCACCGATCGGCGCGGGCGACTCGGTGTACGTCGCGAGCACGTACGGCTACCCGTATCCCACCCAGCCGTCCGACGCCACGGTGCCCGCCACCGCCGACTTCGTGGGCGGCCTGTCCCGGGTCGACGTTCGCCCCGACGGATCCGGCTGCACGCTGCGCTGGGACAACAGGGTCCGGTCCGCCGCCGTGCCCCGGCTGTCCCTCGGCGACGGGCTGATCCACGCGGTCCTGCGCGAACCGGTGATCCCCGGAACGGCCGCCACCTCGATCCTCGACCCGTACTACTACGCCGAGATCGACCCCGGCACCGGCTCCGTCGTGCGCAGGAAACTCCTCGGCGTCGGCGCCGTGTACGACACCCTCCAGATGGTGGGCGGCATCGCTCCCGGTCGCGTGACCTACCAGGGCACCGTCACCGGCATCGTGCGCGTCTCGAACTAGAGCACCGGGCGCGGGAACCATGGCGCGGCGGTCTGCTTGGTGTTGTACCTACTAGTATGTACATTCGGCTCGCGGTAGGAGCCGGCTGGTCCAAGATCAAGGAGGAAGCCGAGATGCCGCTCGTACGTATCGATGCGCTGGGGACCGACAAGGAGCGGCTCGACGCGCTCGGCCGGGCCGTGCACGAGGCCTTGGGCGAGACGATGGGTTTCCCGCCCGACGACCGGTTCCAGGTCCTGACCGGGCACGACGGCACGAGCAGCACGCTGCGTTACGACGACTACCTCGGCGTGCACCGGGACGACGGGATCGTCTACGTCGCGATCACCATGCGGTCCGGGCGTCCGCCCGAGCGGAAGCGGGCGCTCTACCGGCGGATCGCCGAGCTCGCCCACGAGTACGCCGGGACCGAGCCGCGGAACGTCTTCATCACCCTGACGGAGAACGAGTCGATCGACTGGTCGTTCGGCGACGGCCTGGCGCAGTACGCCCCGGGGGACTAGGGCCTGTCTCAAAGTCCCCGTCCGTAGCGAGTGCCGCCTGGGCGCCGCGCAGTAGGACAGCGGGCTTTGAGACAGGCCCTAGGCGGGGAGGCGGCCGCTTGTGCGGGCCTCGTCGTCGAAGCCCAGCCGGTCGTACAGCCGCATGGCCGCCGTGTTGCCCTCATAGACGCCCAGGCCGACCCCGTCACAGCCCTCCTCGAACAGCCGCCGCATCGCCCAGACCGTGATCGACGCGCCCAGCGCCCGGCGGCGGGCGTCCGGGTGGACCGCGATCGCCGCGACCTGGCCGACCTCCGTGGCGGACGTGGTGTCGGCCAGGCAGGCCAGGAGTCCGTCGGCCTCGCCCCGTACGGCCGCCCAGCGGCGCGCCCTGCCGTCACCGGGCCAGACCGACCAGTCCGAGGTCGTGAGCTTCAGCAGGTCCGTGATCGCGTCACCGTCGTCGTACCAGTCGACGAGGTCCTCCGCGGGCTGGACCGGCGGCACCTCGTACGCGACCCGATACCGCCAGTCGCTCGGGTCGGCGAGCGGCAGCGGCGTGCCGCGCGGCACGTTGACGTGCACGCCCGAGGGGAGTTCGTCTCGTAGCCCGGTCAGCAGGCCGGCCACCGCCGCGGGCGTGCCGAGCCCCACGACCCGTTTGATCGTCGCGCGGTCGCGGTTCAGGTCCAGGAAGGCGACCGCGCCGTCGGCGCGCCAGGCCGTGCCGCGTCGCGCGGGGTGCACGCTCCGGATCAGGGGGTGGCCTCCGGTGATCGCCAGGAGGTCGTCGATCGAGGAGGGGGTCACGCCGCACAGGGTAACGCCGCCCTCAGCCGGCCTGATCACGACCCATCGCCGAGGGTTGGCCGGTCTCCGGCACCGTGGGGCGTTCTGTCGGTGCTCCCGCACCAAGGCGTGATCCTTTCCATGTCACAGGCGGCCGGGCTGCCTCGTCTCGGGGAGCGAGGACAAGGGCTCGCGCCGGGTGGCGCGCCATTCACCCGAGACGTCCTTCGCACCGGAACAGAGCAAGGAAATCGGACATGATCAGAATCGGCATCATCATCGGCAGCACCCGCCCCGGCCGCAACGGCGACCAGGTGGCCCGATGGGTGCGGGACCTGGCGGCCGAACACGCGGGCGACACCGCGGAGGTCGAGCTCGTGGACCTGGCCGACTACGCGCTTCCCCTGCTCGACGAAGCCATCCCACCGGCCCAGACGCCGGGCCGGCAGCCGCACACCCGGCGATGGGCGGAGCGGATCGGTTCGCACGACGCCTACGTCATCGTCACCCCCGAGTACAACACCGCTCCGCCCGCCGCCTTGACCAACGCCATCGATTACCTCCATCGGGAGTGGGGCGGCAAGCCGGTCGCCTACGTCGGTTACGGCATCTTCGGCGCGGTCATGGCGGTGCAGAAGCTGCGCGCGCAGGCGGGCGTGCTGCGGATGGCCGACATCGGGCCGCAGGTAGCGCTGTCGCTGCACGAGGACTTCGTGAATTTCGCCGACTTCCGGCCACGGGAACTGCACACGGCGCAGGTGCGCGGACTGGTCGACGAGTTGCTGGCGTGGGCGCAGGCACTGGGCCCGTTGCGCGCGGCTTCCCAGGCCGGCTACGAGCAGGCGTAGTAGCCGAGAAAGGACAGTCGTCATGCGTATCACGATCTTCGGAGCCAATGGTCCCACCGGCCGCCTGCTCACCGACCAGGCACTCGCCGCCGGGCACGAGGTCGCCGCGGTCACCCGGCGGCCCGACTCGTTCCCGCTGAACCACGATCGGCTCCAGGTGGTCGGCGCCGACGTGCTCGATCCGGCGGCCGTCGACGCCGCCGTGGCGGGGCGGGACGCGGTGCTGTCGACGCTCGGGGTGCCCGCCGGGAAGGAGCCGATCAGCACCTACTCGCGCGGGACGGCCAATATCCTCAGCGCGATGGAACGGCATCAGGTGCGCCGGCTCGCCGTGGTCAGCTCCAGCGGGGTCGACCCGCACCCGTACTCCGATGGCGGGTTCCTGTTCAACCGGGTGCTTCTGCCTTACGTGACGAAGGTGCTGGGGAAGACGATGTACGACGACATGCGGCGGATGGAGACGCTGGTCCGCGCCAGCGATCTGGACTGGACGATCGTGCGCCCCAGCGCGCTCTACCACTCGCCGTCGGTCACCGGCTACACCGTTGTCGAGGGCCACGCCGACGGCAGGTTCACCGCCCGTGCGGACCTGGCCGCGAGCATGCTGGCCCTGCTGGACGACGACCGCCACCTCCGCGCCACCGTCAGCGTCATCACCACCGCCGACAACCCCACCCTGCTCCAGTGGATCCGCCGCGAGGCGCTCGCCAAGAACTGAGGGGTGCGTGCCCGACGTGCCCGGGGCAGGGGGTCCGCGCGGAACTTACCGGGTGACGCCGCCCTCGGCCGACCCGATCACGACCCCGGCTCCGGTGAATCCGGGGACGTACGGGAACCTCATGTCGATCAACGGGGGAGATCCGCCGTTTTGCGGGTAGTCCCCGGACGGCGAAAGGGCGGGGCATGGGGATGGACACCGCGGGACCCAGGGCGGCGGCGTGGCATCGCTCACGGCTCGTGTCGGGGCTGGGGCAGGCCGCACTGATCGTTCTCCTGTTCTACGCGTACCGGGTCGGCCGTCGCCTCGCGGAGGCCGGTCCGGCCGAGGCCGTGCGGCACGCGCGGTCGGTCTGGCGCGCCGAGCGCCTGCTCCACCTGCCGAACGAGGCGTCGCTGCAGCACGCGGCGCTGCACTGGGACGGATGGGTGCGGGTGGCCGACGTCTACTACGTCACCGTGCACTTCCCGGCGACGGCGGTGTTCCTCGCGTGGGTCTGGTGGCGGCACCGGGAAGGCTGGCCGCGGGTACGGGCCGCCATCATCCTGTCGACGGCGCTGGCCCTGGCCGGTCACTTCCTCTACCCCCTCGCACCGCCACGCCTGCTGCCCGGCACCGGCCTCGTGGACCTGATGAACGTCTACGGACCGTCGGCGTACGCCGAGGCGCCCGGCCACGGCGCGTCGAACCAGTTCGCCGCCATGCCGTCGCTGCACGTCGGCTGGGCGATCCTCGTCGCCTGGGGGATCATCCGGTACGGCGCCGGCCGGGCGCGCTGGGCGGCGATGGCCTACCCGGTCGCGACGACCTCCGTGGTCGTCCTCACCGCCAACCACTACTGGCTCGACGGTGTGGCCGGGGCCATCGTGGTGATCGTCTCCGTCGCGCTGAGCGGCGTCGGCGAACGGATAGTGTCGAGGCGTGGTGCGCAGGGAATCTGAACAGGCCGACAGCCTCTTCGACACGCCGGCCGAGGAGGCGCAGCAGGCGAACGCGCCGCTGGCGGTCCGGATGCGCCCGCGCGGCCTCGACGAGGTCGTCGGCCAGGAGCATCTCCTCGGTCCCGGCACCCCCCTGCGCCAGCTCGTCGAGCGGGACGTCGCCATGTCCCTGGTGCTGTGGGGGCCGCCCGGCACCGGCAAGACCACCCTCGCGTACGTCGTCAGCCAGGCGACCGAACGCCGGTTCGTGGAGATCTCCGCGGTCTCCGACGGCGTCAAGCAGGTCCGCGCCGCCATCGACGTGGCCAAGCGGGAGCTGGGCATGGGCGGCCGGCAGACCGTGCTGTTCGTCGACGAGGTGCACCGGTTCAACAAGGCCCAGCAGGACGCCCTGCTGCCCGCCGTCGAGAACCGCTGGGTGTCCTTCATCGGCGCGACCACCGAGAACCCCTTCTTCTCCGTCATCAGCCCGCTGCTGTCCCGCTCCCTGCTGCTGACGCTCCAGCCGCTCGGCGACGACCAGCTCCGCGAGGTGATCCGCCGGGCCCTGACCGACGAGCGCGGCCTCGGCGGCGCGGCGGAGCTCGCCAAGCCCGCCGAGGACCACCTGGTACGCCTGGCGGGCGGCGACGCGCGCCGGGCGCTGACGTACCTGGAGGCCGCGTCGTACGTCGCTCCGAACGGCGCGCCGATCGACGTCGACGTCCTGGAGAAGGCCGTCGACCGGGCGGCGGTCCGCTACGACCGCGAGGGCGACCAGCACTACGACGTGATCAGCGCCTTCATCAAGAGCATCCGCGGGTCCGACGTCGACGCGGCGCTGCACTACCTCGCCCGCATGATCGAGGCCGGCGAGGATCCCCGCTTCATCGCCCGGCGGCTGATCGTGCACGCCAGCGAGGACATCGGCATGGCCGACCCCACGGCCCTGCAGACCGCGACGGCCGCCGCGCACGCCGTGGAGTTCGTCGGCCTGCCGGAGGCCCGCATCAACCTCGCCCAGGCGGTGATCCATCTGTCCCTGGCGCCCAAGTCCAACGCCGTGATCCGGGCGATCAACGAGGCCGGCGGCGACGTGCGGCGCGGGCTCGTCGGCCCGGTGCCGCCGCACCTGCGGGACGCCCACTACAAGGGCGCGGACAAGCTCGACCACGGGAAGGGCTACCGCTACGCCCACGACTTCCCCGGCGGGGTGGTCGAACAGCAGTACGCGCCGGACGCGGTGGCCGGGCGGGAGTACTACCATCCGACCAGGCACGGCATGGAGGCGCGCTTCTCCGACGTGGTCGAGCGGCTCCGCGCCGTTCTCCGCGGCAGGCGCGCCGACTGAGATCAGTGCCGTCGGCCGGTCCGGCAAGGTCGTCCGGGCGCGTTTTCGCAAGCCCGGGACGGTAAGGTCGGTCCGACCGAGTTCTCCGCGACCCGAGGAGGAGGAAGCCGCGTGTTGACGGGCGAACAGCTGGCCGGGCTCATCGTGGCCATGTTCTGGGCGATACTCGTCTCCTTCCTCGCCTACGTGCTCTTGAAACTCGCCCGGTTGCTGACCGAGGCCACCAAGACCGTCGCCGAGCTCGGCGACCGGACCGCTCCGCTGCTGGACGACATGGCCGGCACCGTGGAGCGGGCCAACGAGCAACTGGACCGGGTCGACGTGATCACCAAGAACATGGGCAGCGTCAGCCAGAACGCCGCCGCGGTCAGCACCACCGTCACCTCGATCGTGGGCGGCCCTCTCGTGAAGGCCGCGGCGTTCTCCTATGGTGTCCGTAAGGCCATCGGTTCCCGTGGCCACGGCAACCAGGACGGCAAGCGATGATCCGGCGGTTGTTCTGGTTGTCGCTGGGCACCGCGTTCGGCGCCTGGTCGGCGTTCCGGCTCAAGCGGGCGGTGCGCGCCGTCCTGCCGGGCAGCCTCGCCCACCAGGCCACCGGGCTCGGCCGGACCGTACGGGGGTTCGCCGGCGACGTCCGCGTCGCGATGAACCACCGCGAGGAAGAACTGCGCGACGCCATGCGCCTCGACGCACACACCGATACTGACAAGGACCTGCACTGATGGAGTCGGCAGAGATCGCCCGCCGTTTTCTCCGCTTCTTCGAGGAGCGCGGCCACACCGTGGTGCCCTCGGCCAGCCTGATCGCCGAGGACCCCACGCTGTTGCTGGTGAACGCGGGCATGGTGCCCTTCAAGCCGTTCTTCCTCGGCCAGCGGACCCCGCCGTACCCCCGGGCCACCAGCGTCCAGAAGTGCATCCGGACCCCGGACATCGACGAGGTCGGCAAGACCACCCGGCACGGCACGTTCTTCCAGATGCTGGGCAACTTCTCCTTCGGGGACTACTTCAAGGAGCAGGCGATCCCATTCGCGTGGGACCTGCTGACCCGGCCGGAGTCCGACGGCGGCTTCGGGTTCCCGGAGGACCGGCTCTGGGCCACCGTCTACCACGACGACGACGAGGCCTTCGAGATCTGGCACAAGAAGGTCGGCGTGCCCGAGGACCGCATCCAGCGCCGCGGGATGGCCGACAACTTCTGGTCGATGGGCGTGCCCGGCCCCTGCGGTCCCTGCTCGGAGATCTACTACGACCGCGGCCCCGAGTACGGCCGTGAGGGCGGCCCGGTCGCCGACGAGGACCGCTACCTCGAGGTCTGGAACCTCGTCTTCATGCAGTTCGAGCGGGGCCCCGGCGCGGGCAAGGAGGGCTGGCCGATCCTCGGCGAGCTCCCCGCCAAGAACATCGACACCGGCATGGGCCTGGAGCGCATGGCGGCGATCCTCCAGGGCGTCGACAACATCTACGAGATCGACACCATGTGGCGGATCCTCGACCGCGCCGCCGACCTCACCAAGACCAAGTACGGCCGCGACACGCGGGCCGACGTGTCCCTGCGCGTGATCACCGACCACGTGCGCAGCGGCACGATGATGGTCGCCGACGGCGTCGTGCCCTCCAACGAGGGCCGCGGCTACGTCCTGCGGCGCATCCTGCGCCGCAGCATCCGGCACCTGCGACTGCTCGGCGCCGGCGACGAGCGCTACCTGCACGAGCTCACCGCCGTGGCGATCGACGGGATGGGCGAGACCTACCCGGAGCTGCGCTCCGACGCCGCCCACATCCACACGGTCATCGACGCCGAGGAGCAGTCCTTCCTCACCACGCTCCGCACCGGCACCGCGATCTTCGACGCCTCGGTCGAGGAGACCAAGCGCCGCAAGGAGTCGACGATGTCCGGCGTGCAGGCGTTCACGCTGCACGACACCTACGGCTTCCCGATCGACCTCACGCTGGAGATGGCGGCCGAGCAGGGCCTGTCCGTCGACGAGAACGAGTTCCGGCGCCTGATGGACGAGCAGCGGCAGCGCGCCAAGGCCGACGCCGCCGCGAAGAAGACCGGCAACCTCGACGTGTCCGTGCTGGGCAGCCTCCTCGAGCAGACCGGGTCGGTGGTCTTCACCGGATACGACGCGGTCGCGGGCGAGGCCCGGGTGGTCGGCCTGCTCGTCGGCGGCGCGAGCGTGCCGTCGGCGGGGCAGGGCAGCGAGGTCGAGGTCGTGCTCGACCGCACCCCGTTCTACGCCGAGGGCGGTGGCCAGCTCGCCGACCAGGGCGTCATCCGGTTCGGCAACGGCGCCGAGGTCGAGGTCCTCGACGTCCAGTCGCCGCTGTCCGGTCTGGTCGTGCACCGCGGCCGGGTCCGCAGCGGCGAGGCGCAGGCGGGTGACACCGCGTACGCCGAGATCGATGTGGAGCGGCGCCGGGCGATCTCCCGGTCGCACACCGCCACGCACATGGTGCACCGCGGGTTCCGCAACGCGCTCGGCGAGTCCGCCGCCCAGGCCGGTTCGGAGAACTCCCCGGGCCGCTTCCGGTTCGACTTCACCGCCTCGGGCGCCGTTCCGCTCAGCGTCCTGCGCGACGTCGAGGACGAGGTCAACGCCATCCTCATCGACGACCTCGGTGTGCACGCCTCGGTGCACCCGATCGACGAGGCCCGCAAGATGGGCGCGCTCGCGCTCTTCGGCGAGAAGTACGGCTCCGAGGTGCGCGTCGTCGAGATCGGCGAGTACTCCCGCGAGCTGTGCGGCGGCACGCACGTCGCGCGCTCCGGCCAGCTCGGCCTGATCAAGGTGCTCGGCGAGCAGTCGATCGGCGCGGGCGTGCGCCGGGTCGAGGCGCTGGTCGGCATCGACGCCTTCCGGTACCTCGCCAAGGAGAGCGTGCTCGTCGCACAGCTGTCCGAGCAGCTCAAGACCCGGCGCGAGGAGCTCCCGGAGCGGATCTCCGGAGTGGTCACCCGGCTGCGCGAGGCCGAGAAGGAGCTGGAGAAGGTCCGGTCGCAGCAGGTCCTGCAGGTCGCCGGTGAACTGGCGGGCGGTGCGGAGGACATCGGCGGCGTCGGCTTCGTCGCCCACCGTGTGCCCGACGGCACCAGCGCCGACGACCTGCGGCGGCTCGCGATGGACGTTCGCGGCCGCCTGCCCGGCCGGCCGGCCGTCGTGATCATCGCGGGGGTTCCCAAGGACCGTCCCGTGATCGT
The DNA here is from genome assembly GCF_039542035.1 of Actinoallomurus liliacearum. Taxonomy (NCBI): domain Bacteria; kingdom Bacillati; phylum Actinomycetota; class Actinomycetes; order Streptosporangiales; family Thermomonosporaceae; genus Actinoallomurus; species Actinoallomurus liliacearum. The sequence goes on along the minus strand of NZ_BAABHJ010000011.1, from coordinate 26,527 downwards.
CGTCGCGACCAGCGATGAGGCCCGCGCCCGCGGCCTGCGCGCGGGCGCGCTCGTCGGCGTCGCCGCGAAGGTCCTCGGCGGTGGCGGGGGCGGCAAGGACGACCTGGCGCAGGGCGGTGGCGCGAACCCGGGCGCCATCGACGAGGCCCTGGGCGCCGTCCGCCGGACCGTGGCGGCCACGTGAGACAAGGCGTGCGCATCGGCGTCGATGCGGGCAGCGTCCGCATCGGCGTCGCGCGTAGCGACCCCGGCGGCATCCTGGCCTCTCCCCTGGAGACCGTGCGGGCCGGGAAAGGCGACATCGACCGGATCGTTCGGATCGTCGCCGAGAACGACGCGATCGAGGTGATCGTCGGGCTGCCGACCTCCCTCTCCGGGCGGGAGGGACCGGCGGCCGCGACGGCCCGCCGGTTCGCGGAGAAGATCGCACGGCTCCTGGATCCCGAGACGGTACGGCTGTTCGATGAGAGACTCACCACCGTGACAGCCGAAAGTGGCCTCCGGGACAAGGGAGTGCGCGGGCAGGCACGGCGGAAGGTCGTCGACCAGGCGGCGGCCGCGGTGCTGCTCCAGGCGGCGCTCGAGGCCGAGCGCTTGACGGGCCGTCCCCCTGGGGAGACTGTCCAGGGGGACTCATGAGCGACGCAGATCTTGATTTCTTGCGCCAACTCTCCGAGCGCCAGCAGCAGCGCCCGGAGCCTCCGGGCGGTGCGCCTCGGGCCGGCCGGGGAGGCCGGGGGCGGCGCCGCAAGAAGAGCCGTAAGGGCCGCAGGCTGGCGCCGTTCATCGCGCTGGCCTTCCTCCTCGTGGTCGTGTGCGGTGGCGGCTACGTCGGGCTGACCACGATCAACGGCATGCTCAACCCGCCCGACTACAAGGGCGAGGGCAGCGGCAGCGTCACCGTCTGGATCCATGAGGGCGACTCGGTCGCCCTCATGGCGAACCGGCTCAAGGACGCGGGGGTCGTCAAGTCGGTCGACGCGTTCATCAAGCTCGCGACCAAGGACACCAGGGCGACGAGCATCCAGCCGGGCTACTACCACCTGCGCCGGCAGATGTCGGTGAAGTCGGCGCTCGACCTCCTGCTCAGCGACGCCTCCCGGGCCGGTCGCCTCACGATCCCCGAGGGCAAGCGGGTCGTCCAGATCCTGCCGCTGCTGGCCAGCAAGACCCACATCCCGCTGAAGGACTTCCAGAAGGCCGCGAAACACCCCGAGAAGCTCGGCCTGCCGTCGTACGCCAAGGGCAGGCTCGAGGGCTACCTCTACCCCTTCACGTACGACCCGGACCCGAAGGCCACCGCGACGCAGGTGCTGCGCTCGATGGTCGACCAGTTCAAGAAGGTCGCGGCCAACGTCGACCTGGAGGCCAAGGCCCGCGATCTGGGCATGTCGCCCGGCGACGTCGTGACGATCGCCAGCCTCGTCCAGGCGGAGAGCGGCCGGGCGGAGGACATGCCGAAGGTCGCCCGGGTCATCGACAACCGCATCCACAGTTCCCAGCCGTGGATGCGCAAGCTGCAGTTCGACAGCACCGTCATGTACGCCCTGGGCAAGTACAACACCGTGGCCACTCTCGCGGAGACCAAGACGCAGAGCCCGTACAACACCTACGTGGTCAGCGGCCTGCCGCCCGGCCCGATCGACAACCCGGGCGAGGTGGCGCTCAAGGCCGCGCTCGAACCCGCGAAGGGCGACTGGCTCTACTTCGTGGCCCCCGACCCGAAGAACAAGATCACGAAGTTCACGTCCAGCTACCCCGAGTTCCAGAAGCTGAAGCAGGAACTCGCGCGCAACACGGGGCACGGATGACGCACGCCGCGGTCCTCGGATCGCCGATCGCGCACTCGCTGTCACCGGCGCTGCACCGTGCCGCGTACGCCGCGCTCGGCCTCGACTGGACCTACGAGGCCGTCGAGTGCCGCGAGAGGGATCTGCCCGGCCTGCTGGAGCGGCCGTGGGCGGGCCTTTCGCTCACGATGCCGCTGAAGCGGGCCGTGCTGCCCCTCCTCGACGAGGTGTCGGGGCTGGCGCGCGCGGTGGGCGGCGCGAACACCGTGGTCTTCCAGGGCGGGCGCCGGCTCGGTTTCAACACCGACGTGTACGGCATGGTCACCGCGTTGACCGAGGCCGGAGTGCGGTCGCCCGGGTCGGCGGCCGTGCTCGGCGGCGGGGCGACCGCGTGCTCCGCCCTGGCGGCGCTGCGCGACCTCGGACTGTCGAAGGCCGTGGTCGTCGTACGGAGCCCGGGCCGCGCCGCCGAGGCCGTGTCGGCGGCCGACCGGCTGGGCGTCTCGGTGACGGTGCAGACGTTCGCCGACGCGATGCCGCACGCCGACCTCATCATCTCCACCCTGCCGGCCCACGCCGCCGACCCGTACGCCGCGGCCATCGCAGGGGCCACCGACGCCCTCTTCGACGTCGTGTACGCGCCCTGGCCGACGCCCGCCGCCGAGGCCGTCGGCGGGCGCGGCGGCATCCTCGTGGGCGGGCTGCCGATGCTCGTGCACCAGGCCGCGCGCCAGGTCGAGCTCATGACCGGGCACGCCCCCGCACCCGTCGAGGCGATGCGCGCCGCGGTCTCCTGACACGCCGCTGCGCCGCGCCCTCGGCGACGCATGGGCGGACGGCGGGACGAAGCGCCTGTCCGGCTGCATCATCATGGGAGGGTGCTCGCCGACGTCGTTCCGTACCTCCGTTGCCCGCTGTGCGCGGGTGACCTCGCCGTCGCGGGAGCGGCCCTGCGCTGCTCCGAGGGGCACGCGTTCGACATCGCCCGGCAGGGCTACGCCAACCTGCTGACCGGCAAGGCCCACCTGGGCACCGCCGACACCCCGGAGATGGTCGCGGCGCGCGCGGACTTCCTCGGCGGCGGTCACTTCGCCCCGCTCACCGAGCTGATCGCCGAACGCGCGGCCGCGCTCGATCCGGGGGACGGGTGCGTGCTGGACGCCGGCGCGGGCACGGGCCACTACCTCGCGGCCGTCCTCGACCGGATGCCGGGGCGGTCCGGCATCGCGCTGGACATCTCCAAGCACGCCCTGCGCCGGGCCGCGAAGGCGCATCCGCGGATCGGCGCGCTCGTGTGGGACGTCTGGCGGCCCTTCCCCGTCCGTACGGGCACGGTGTCGGTCCTCATCGATGTCTTCGCGCCGCGGAACGGCGCGGAATTCCACCGGGTGCTCCGGTCCGGCGGGACGCTGATCGTGGTCACGCCGGCCGCGCATCACCTGGGGGAGGTGATCGGGCCGCTCGGCCTGATCTCCGTGGACGAGCGGAAGGCGGACCGCGTTTCCGACTCGGTGGGTGAGCGGTTCGCCCCTGTGGGAACGTGGGCGCTGGAGGTTCCGCTGTCCCTCACCCGCGCCGAGGTCCGGTCGCTCGCCGCCATGGGTCCGAGCGCCCGGCACGCCGATCCCGGCGCGTTGCGGGCCGCGATCGGCGCCCTTCCGGAGCCGATCAAGGTGACCGCGGCCTTCGAGGTGCGCGCTTTCGGCGTACGGTAGACACGCGCTTTCGACGTACGGCCGGAAAGCTGGTACCTTTGACTTTTGACTGGCCTGGCGTTCACGCGTCGGGCGCGCAAGCGGAGGTCACCTCCCACCTGATCGGCCGCGCTCCCTCGGGAGTGGAGAGGCTGATGGGTCCCGGTCAGGCACGCTGTCGGCGTGCCCACCTCGTCGGCTTCGGCCGTCGGGGCGTCCGGTGGTGGCCCTGCATGCGAGTCGTGCGGGGCTTTTTCGTTTGAAGGGGCCCGGGGCATGGCCGGTCAGGACAGCTCGAAAGCCCCAAGGAGGTCCCATCAGCGCCGAACCGCGTATCAACGAGCGCATTCGCGTGCCCGAGGTCCGGCTCGTCGGTCCGAACGGCGAACAGGTCGGCATCGTGCCGATCGCCAAGGCACTCGACCTTGCCCGGGAGTCCGACCTCGACCTCGTCGAGGTCGCCCCGACCGCGAGGCCGCCCGTGGCCAAGCTCATGGACTACGGAAAGTTCAAGTACGAGTCCGCGATGAAGGCCCGCGATGCGCGACGTAACCAGGCGCACACGGTCATCAAGGAGATCAAACTCCGGCCGAAGATCGATCCGCACGACTACGGCACCAAGAAGGGCCACGTCGAGCGGTTCCTCAAGGCAGGTGACAAGGTCAAGGTCACGATCATGTTCCGTGGCCGCGAGCAGTCCCGACCGGAGCTGGGCTTCCGGCTGCTGCAGCGGCTGGCGGAGGACGTCGAGGAGCTCGGCTTCGTCGAGTCGCGGCCCAAGCAGGACGGCCGCAACATGATCATGGTCCTCGGCCCGCACAAGAAGAAGAGCGAGGCCAAAGCCGAAGGTCCGCGCGCGACCGGCAGTCGAGCGCGGCGGCAGGAAGAGCAGGAGCACGGTTCCCCGGCCTGACCGGGCCCTGCTCCGCCACGACCCTGCTCACTGAGCGGGGTCGTCTCGCGATGAGGTACGCACACCGCGCCTCCCCGGCGTCCGGCACTCCCTGAGGAGTCGCCGTGCGCCCGGAATGAGGTGCACGGACATAGGGAGACGTCGGCGACCATGCCGAAGATGAAGACGCACAGTGGTGCCAAGAAGCGTTTCAAGAAGACGGGCACCGGCAAGGTCATGCGCCGCCGCGCCAACCGTAACCACCTCCTCGAGCACAAGCCGACCAAGCGCACGCGCCGGCTCGACGGAGCGGTCGTCCTGTCGAAGAGCGACGAGAAGAAGATCAAGAAGCTGCTCGGCGACTGAGCCCGGCACCACCTGATCGCCGGGCTCCGGCATCCATGCGGTGCCGAGAGTCCCGTTAGTCGAACGACCGGCCGGCCTAAAAGGCACGGCCTCCACGAAGGAGTTTCAAGACGTGGCACGCGTGAAGCGGGCGGTCAACGCCGCCAAGAAGCGTCGGGTCGTCCTCGAGCGGGCGAGTGGCTACCGTGGCCAGCGGTCGAGGCTGTACCGCAAGGCCAAGGAGCAGCAGCTCCACTCGATGACGTACGCCTTCCGTGACCGGAAGGACCGCAAGGGCCAGTTCCGTCGCCTGTGGATCCAGCGGATCAACGCGGCGGCCCGCGCGAACGGCATGACGTACAACCGGTTCATCCAGGGTCTGCGCGAGGCCGGCGTCGAGGTCGACCGGCGCATGCTCGCCGAGCTCGCGGTCAACGACGCCGCGGCGTTCACGGTCCTGGTCGAGACGGCCAAGAAGGCGCTGCCCGCCGAGGGCAGCGCGGCCGCCTGACGGTATAGATAACGACGCTGATGGCGGGCCGCGAGCTGACCTCTACTCGATCACCACGGGTGAAGGCGGCTCGTCGGCTCGCCAAACGCGCGTTCCGCCGCCGCGAGCGGCGGTTTCTCGCCGAGGGCCCCCAGGCGGTACGCGAGGCCCTCGCGCTCGACGGCGTCCTCACCGAGCTGTTCACCACGGCCGAGGCGGAGATCCGCCACCAGGATCTGATCGCTCAGGCCGAGCGATCCGGGGTTCCGACCTTCCGGGTGAGCGGCGAGGTCATGGCCGAGCTCGCGCAGACCGTCACCCCACAGGGTCTCCTCGCCGTCTGCGCGTTCGTGGACGTCGACCTGAGAGCGGCGCTCGAGCCGCAGCCGCGCCTCGTCACCGTGCTGGCGCACGTGCGGGACCCGGGGAACGCCGGCACCGTGCTGCGCACCGCCGACGCCGCGGGGTCCGACTCGGTGATCTTCACGGACGCGTCCGTCGATCCGTACAACGGCAAGTGCGTCCGCGCGTCGGCGGGCAGCCTGTTCCATCTGCCGGTCGTGGTCGGGCCACGGTTCGACACCCTCATCCCGGCCCTGAAGGAGTCCGGCCTGACGGTCCTGGCCGCCGACGGCGCGGGGAAGTGCTCCCTGGACGCCGCCCTGGACAAGGGAACCCTCAGCGGCCCGACCGCCTGGGTGTTCGGCAACGAGGCGTGGGGCCTGCCGGACGAGATCCTGGACGCGGTCGACGAGGTCGTACGCGTCCCGATCTACGGCGGCGCCGAGAGCCTCAACCTCGCCACCGCCGCCGCCGTGTGCCTGTACGCTTCGGCCCGCGCCCAGCGGGCCGGCGAGTCCTCCTGACGCCGCGATCCTCAGCGAAGGGCCAGGGTGAGGGCCACCCCGAGCCCGAACGTGACGACGACGGCCCGTAGGACGCCCGGAGACAGGCGGCGGGCCACGCGGGCGCCGAAGAAGCCGCCGACCAGACTGGTCACCGCCATGATCGCGACGGCCGGCCAGCGCACCGGGCCGAACAGCGCGAAGGCGACGAGGGCCACCGTGTTGATCACCAGGGACAGCACCGCGCGAACGGCGTTGAGCCGCTGCAGGTGGTCGTGCACGAAGACGCCGAGCAGGCCGAGCAGCATGACGCCGAGCCCGGCGCCGAAGTACGCGCCGTAGGCGCCTCCGACCAGGACGCCGCCGTGCAGCATCATCCGGTGTCCGGTCCCGGTGAGGCGCTGCGCGGCGTCGAGGCGGCGCTTCAGCCACGGCTGCGCCGCGAGGAGCAGGCTGGCCAGCGCGACCAGCACCGGCACGAGCGCGGCGAAGACGCTCGCCGGGGTGAGCAGGAGCAGGACACAGCCGGCCACGGCGCCGAGCACGCCGGTCACGCTCAACGCGATGGCGCGTCCCCGCCGGCCCACCAGTTCGGCGCGGTAGCCCGCGACACCGCCGACATAGCCCGGCCACAGCGCGACCGTGTTGGTCACGTTCGCCGTGAGGTTCGGACAGCCCACGGCCAGCAGGGCGGGGAACGAGATCAGCGACCCACCGCCGGCGATCGCGTTGACCCCGCCGGCCGCCACGCCGGCCGCGCCGAGCAGCCCCATGTCGAGGAGGTCCAAGTCCGGCTCCTTCCGGGGCGCCGGGCCGTGACCCGTCGCGGACGGCCCCGTCGCGGTCGCGGAGAGTGAGTGGCGTCGATCGAGACTGTAGCCGGGGCCGCGCTCCCGCCGTTACCCGGCCGGCGGGGCGAGCCCCGCGATAGGGGACGCCTCACATGATCGGGGGCGTGGGCGGGACGTTCGATACCGAACGCAACAGTGACGTCTTCTCGCTGTAACAAATCAGCGACCCGATTCGTTCATTGGACGAAAAGGCGACATGATCGGTGGTGTCGATTCCGCCGCGCCGGATCGGTCGACCGGCCCGCAGCCGGTTCCCCTTCCCGGTGCCCGTCGCGGCGTCGACGTGGATTCCGATGAACGGGGCAAAAGGGTTGGAAACGAACATAAGAGGCATTCCGCTGCCTCGCCGTCGTGCGGCGGCGGGTTGCGAGAGAGGTCCGGGCAGGTCTCCGCTGGCGCGCGGGGGCGCCCACCGGTGCCAGGCGCAGGCCGGGCGCGTGATGGCGGCCCGGGTGGTCCGGCGCAACGGCGCCGCGGCGGTCGTGGCGATCGGCGGCGAGATCGACGTGCAGACGGCGGGGCGGCTGCGCGCGGATCTCCTGGAGCTCATCGACGGCGGGCACATCAACCTCGTCGCCGACTTCGACGCCGTCCGCTTCTGCGACGCCGCCGGGCTCGGCGCGCTGGTCGCCGTGGGCAACCGGCTGCGGGAGAAGGGCGGCACGCTCCGCCTGGCACGGGTGCGGCCGGCGCAGCGGAGGATTCTGCGAATCACTCGGCTCGACGAGTTGTTCCCGACGTATGACACGGTCGATGAGGCGTTCGGTAACTGACATCTGGGCGACATGTCAGGAACATCCGTAATTAACGACACTGGCGTGGCGGTATTTACGTCGTCCGCACTAGAGTCAGGCCTGCACTGTCAATATGGAGCCGGGGGAGGTGGCCGCGGTCGTGGGCGGACCGGTTCCGCGCGACGTTGAACCCTCCGCCGGGCAGACGGCGCAGCGGGGAGTCTCTTCCGAGCAGCGCGAGGTCTCTCCCGAGCGGTGGGACGTCGCTCCCGACTCGCTGCCCGACGGGCTCGTCGTGGCCGACGCCGATCGGCGGGTCGTGGTCTTCAACCGGGCGGCGGCCCGGCTGACCGGCATCGCGCCGGCCGCGGCCCTCGGCCGCGACTTCGCCGACGTGCTGCCGCTGCGCGACGCCGACGGCCGCGACTGGTGGAAGTGCCTCGACCCGTACGGCGGCCTGGCCACCCGCACCCGTCACCCGGAGCGGCCGCTGTACCTCGGCGACGGGCCGGAGCTGCTGGTCACCGCCTCCTACGACCGGGAGGCGGACGGCACCGTCCGCCGGTTCACGATCGCCCTGCGGGACGCGGCCGAGCGCGCCCGCCACGAGCGCGGGCGGGCCGACCTCGTCTCCACCGTCGCCCACGAGCTGCGGTCCCCGCTGACGAGCGTCAAGGGCTTCACCGCCACCCTGCTGGCCAAGTGGCACCGGTTCAACGACGACCAGAAGCGGGTCATGCTCGAGACGGTCAACTCCGACGCCGACCGGGTGACCCGGCTGATCACCGAGCTGCTGGACGTCTCGCGCATCGAGGCGGGCCGCCTGGAGATGCGCCGCCAGGTCGTCGACGTCGTCGAGGAGGCCCGCAAGATCATCGCCGGCCGGGTCGCGGCGGGCGACCCGGCGAACCGCTTCGAGCTTCAGGTCCGGGGCGAGTTGCCGGAGATGTGGCTCGACCCGGACAAGATCGACCAGATCATCGGCAATCTCGTGGAGAACGGCCTGCGGCACGGGGCTGGTACCGTAACGATCGTGGTGGAGCCGGACGCGAGCACGCGTGGAGCCGTCGTCGCCGTGCGCGACGAGGGTGAGGGCATCCCGCCGGAGGCGGCCCAGCGCGTCTTCCGCCAGTTCTGGCGCGGCCACGGCCAGCCCCGTGGCGGCACGGGCCTCGGTCTCTACATCGTCAAGGGCCTCGTCGAGGCGCACGGTGGCACCATCTCGGTACGGCGCGCCCCGGGTGGCGGCGCCGAGTTCCGATTTAGTCTGCCCGCCGGGGCTCCAGACTTCGCCTGAGAGCGCCGCGGGCTTCCCGAGCGGCCCGTCCTGCCATGATCATCTGATGGCCGCGTCACGGGCCGCAGGCCATGCGCCGACTAGACTCGTTCGCCGTTCCGCCATTGCTGGAGTAACTGACACTCATGTCCGCACCCAATAAGTCCTATGACCCCGTCGAGGTCACCGCGCTCCATCCGGACGAGGTGGCCCGCGCGCGCGACGAGGCGCTCGCCGCGATCCAGGCCGCCGCGAGCCTCGACGAGCTGAAGCAGGTCCGCCTCGCCCACGCCGGCGACCGCTCGCCGCTCGCGCTCGCCAACCGGGAGATCGGCGCCCTGCCGCCGCACGCCAAGGCCGAGGCGGGCAAGCGCGTCGGCACGGCCCGCCGTGAGGTCTCCGAGGCGCTCAAGACACGCCAGGCCGAGCTGGAGGAGGAGCGCGACCAGCGCGTCCTCGTCGAGGAGGCCGTCGACGTCACCCTCCGGCTCGACCGCGCGCCGCGCGGCGCCCGGCACCCGGTGACCACCATCGCCGAACGCATGGCCGACGTCTTCGTCTCCATGGGCTTCGAGCTGGCCGAGGGCCCCGAGGTCGAGGCCGAGTGGTTCAACTTCGACGCGCTGAACTTCCCGCCCGCCCACCCGGCGCGCGAGATGCAGGACACCTTCTTCGTCGAGTCCGAGGACTCCGGGCTGGTCCTGCGCACCCACACCTCGCCGGTGCAGATCCGCGCCCTGCTGACGCGTGAGCTGCCCGTCTACGTCGTGTGCACCGGCCGTACCTTCCGCACCGACGAGCTCGACGCGACGCACAGCCCCGTCTTCCACCAGATGGAGGGCCTCGTCGTCGACGAGGGCATCACGATGGCCGACCTGCGCGGCGCGATCGGCGCGTTCGTCACCGGCATGTTCGGCGCGGGCCTGAAGACCCGGTTCCGCCCGTACTACTTCCCGTTCACCGAGCCGTCCGCCGAGGTGGACATGCAGTGCTTCGTCTGCCGCGGTGCCTCGGCCGAGCCGGGCGGCGAGCCGTGTCGCACCTGCCGGTCCGAGGGCTGGATCGAGCTGGGCGGCTGCGGCATGGTCAACCCGCGGGTGCTGGTCGCCGCCGGGGTCGACCCGGAGCGGTACAGCGGCTGGGCGTTCGGCCTCGGCGTCGAGCGCACGCTCATGTTCCGGCACGGTGTCGAGGACATGCACGACATGTTCGAGGGTGACGTGCGCTTCACCCAGGCGTTCGGGATGGAGATCTGATGCGCGTCCCTGTTTCGTGGCTGCGGGAGTACGCCGAGCTGCCCGCCGAGGTCACCGCCCGCGACATCGCCCAGAAGCTGATCGCGGCCGGTCTGGAGGTCGAGTCGGTCGAGGCCGTCGGGCACGACGTGTCCGGCGTGGTCACCGGCCAGGTCCTGGAGATCGAGGAGCTGACCGGCTTCAAGAAGCCGATCCGGTTCTGTCAGGTCGACGTCGGCGAGGCGGAGCCGCGCGGCATCGTCTGCGGGGCGACCAACTTCACCGTCGGCGACCGGGTCCCGGCCTCGCTGCCCGGGGCCGTCCTGCCCGGCGGCTTCAAGATCGCCGCGCGCAAGACGTACGGCCGGGTCTCCGACGGCATGATCTGCTCGGAGGCCGAGCTCGGCCTGGCCGAGAGCAGCCCCGGCATCCTCGTGCTGCCGCCGGACACCCCGCTCGGGGCGGACTTCGTCGAGCTGGTCGGGCTGCGCGACGAGGTGCTCGACATCGCGATCACCCCCGACCGGGGCTATACCGCGTCGATCCGCGGCATCGCGCGGGAGGCGGCGACGGCGTTCGGCGTACCGTTCCGCGACCCGGCCGACCTCGAGATCCCGGCCGAGACCGGCGAGTCGTACCCGGCGAGCATCGCCGACCCGACCGGCTGTGACCGCTTCGTGCTGCGGGAGGTGCGCGGCTTCGCGCCGGACACGCCGTCGCCGCTGTGGATGCGGGTCCGGCTGGCCCGCGCCGGGATGCGCTCGGTCTCCCTGGCCGTCGACGTCACCAACTACCTCATGCTGGAGCTCGGGCAGCCGCTGCACGCCTTCGACCGGGCCAAGCTGACCGGCCCGATCGTCGTACGCCGCGCGGAGCCCGGCGAGCGGCTGGAGACCCTCGACCACGTCGTACGGGATCTGCACCCCGACGACGTCCTGATCACCGACGGGTCGGGTCCGCTCTCGCTGGCGGGCACGATGGGCGGCCTGAACACCGAGATCGACGAGAAGTCGACCGACATGGTGATCGAGGGCGCGCACTTCGCGGCGAGCGACCTGGCGCGCCAGGGCCGCCGGCACAAGCTCAAGAGCGAGGCGCTGTACCGCTTCGAGCGCGGTGTCGACCGGGAGCTGCCGCTCGTGGCGACCTACCGGGCCGTGCGGATGCTGGCCGAACTCGGCGGCGCGGAGATCCTTCCGGGGGTCACGCACGCCGAGGCGCCGGCGGAGACCGCCACGATCACGATCCCGGCGAACCACCCGGACCGCGTCGCGGGCGTGACCTACGGCCACGACACGGTCGTCAGGCGGCTCCGCGACGTCGGCTGCGAGGTCACCGGCGAGGACGTCCTGACCGTGACCCCGCCGTCCTGGCGGCCGGACCTGTGCGACCCGAACGATCTCGCCGAAGAGGTCATCCGGCTCGAGGGGTACGAGAACATCCCGGCCCGCGCGCCGCGCTCGGTGGCCGGCCGTGGCCTCACCCCGGCGCAGCGGCTGCGCCGCCGTGTCGGTCGGGCCCTGGCCGCCGCCGGATACCACGAGGTGATCAACTACCCGTTCGTGTCCGCGGCCGACGCCGGCGCCCTGCAACTGCCCGCCGACGACGCCCGCCGGCGCGCGCTGCGGCTGGCCAACCCGCTGACCGAAGAAGAGCCGTTCCTGCGGACGACGCTGCTGCCGGCGCTGCTGCGCTCGCTGCACCGCAACCTCGGGCGCGGCTTCTCCGACGTCGCCCTGTTCGAGACGGGCCTGGTGTATCGGCCTCGCCCGGACGCCCCGACGCCGCCCCGGCCGCCGGTCGACCGGGCGCCCACCGCCGAGGAGCTCGCCGCGATCGAGGCGGCACTGCCCGACCAGCCGTTCCGGGTGGCCGTCGTCCTGGCCGGACAGCGTGAGCCGGCCGGCTGGTGGGGCGAGGGCCGCCCGGCGACCTGGGCCGACGCCATCGAGGCCGCCCGGATCGTCGCGGCCGAGGCGGGCGTCGAGCTGGAGGTCAAGGCGGACCAGCACGCCCCCTGGCACCCCGGACGCTGCGCCGCGCTGTTCGCCGACGGGACGCTCGTCGGCCACGCGGGGGAGCTGCACCCCCGGGTGACCAAGGCGTTCGACCTGCCGGCGCGCGCCTGCGCGATGGAACTCGACCTGAGCCGGCTCGAGTCGAAGGCGGTCGGCACGGTGCTCGCGCCGCACATCGCGACCTATCCGGTGGCCACCCAGGACATCGCGCTCACGGTGGCCCATGACGTGCCCGCCGCCGAGGTGGAGACGGCCCTGCGGGCGGGCATCGAGACGCACGGCGCCGCGGGGCTGCTGGAGTCGATCCGGCTGTTCGACGTCTACACGGGGGAGCAGGTCGGCGAGGGCAACAAGTCGCTCGCCTACACGCTTCGCTTCCGCGCGCCCGACCGTACCCTCACCGCCGAGGAGACCACCGCCGCCCGGGACGCCGCCGTGGCCGCGGCGGCCGAGCGGGTCGGCGCCGTCCTGCGGGGCGCCTGAGGAGGCCTGTCGCGAAGTCCTCGTCCGTAGGACTTCGCGACGGACTCCAGGTCCGCGCCGTGGTCACGCACGCGTGACCACGGCGCGTCGGCCGGGCGTACGACCGGGTCGGTGGCTCAGACGGTGGCGATCGCCGGGTCGCTGGTGCTCGGGCGCCCGCTCTCGACGTGACCGGCCAGCCGCCGGAGGAACCTCTCATCGTCGGACACGACCGACAGGTCGTACCAGCCGTGGCGGCGACGGGCGGACGCGACGTGCACGGCGCGCCCGCCCGGCCGCAGCCGGTACGTCACCGGCCGCTCGTCGCCGTAGGCGTCCTTGACCGTCAGCCGTACGGGCTGCTCGCCGTCGTTGGTCAGCACCAGGCGAACCCGTTCGGCGCTCCCGTCGTGGCGTGCCGACACCTCCGGGCCGGCGCCGCCGCGTCCCGCGAGCCGCCGGAAGAAGCCGTTCGGGCCGTGCACCTCGAAGTCGTACGCGCCCGGACCCCACGTCCCGGAGAGCCGCGCGCCGCGCCCGACGGTGTAGGTCCAGGGCCCGCCGGCGTGAGTCGCGGAGGTGACCTGGAGGGCGGCGGCCGCCGCACCGTGCTCGGCGAACTCGATCACCAGACCGCCGGCGCTCGCGCGACCGTCCGCCGTCAGGTCGTACGGGAGCGGCCGGGCGGGACGCAGTCCGCGTTCCTGACGGGGCAGTGCCGGGTGTGCCGGCGGCTTCGGCACGTAGTCGGGGTGCCGGTCGCGGTCGGGCGGAAGGTACCCGCTGGTGTCGGGGAGGGCGGGCATCGCGGCGGCCGTCCGGCCGAATTCGAACGCCGAGGTCAGGTCGCCGCAGACCGCTCTGCGCCAGGCCGAGATGTTCGGCTCCCGGACCCCGAGACGCTGCTCCATGAAGCGGATGATCGAAGTGTGGTCGAAGATCTCCGAGCACACCCAGCCGCCCTTGCTCCACGGCGAGACCACGAACATCGGGACGCGCTGCCCGAGGCCGTACGGGCCCGCGACGTCACCGCCGGGCCCCGACGGGTGGTAGACCTCGCCGGTGACGTCCACCGTCGAACGTCCCTGCGCGGGAGACGACGGAGGGTACGGCGGCACCGCGTGGTCGAAGAAGCCGTCGTTCTCGTCGTAGGTGATGAACAGCGCGGTCCTGCTCCACACGTCCGGGTCGGCGGTCAGCGCGTCCAGGACCTGGGCGATGTACCAGGCGCCGTAGTTGGCGGGCCAGTTCGGGTGCTCGGTGAACGCCTCGGGAGCCGCGATCCAGGAGACCTGCGGCAGCCTTCCCGCCTTGACGTCGGCGCGGAGGATGTCGAAGAGCCCCTGCCCGTGCTTGGCGTCGGTGCCGGTGCGCGCCCGGTCGTACAGCGGATCGCCGGGCTCGGCGTTCCGGTACTGCGTGAAGTACAGCAGCGAGTTGTCGCCGTAGTTGCCGATGTAGGCGTCCCCGGTCCAGCCCCAGTAGCCCTTCGCGTCGAGGCCGTCGCCCACGTCCTGGTAGATCTTCCAGGAGATCCCGGCCTTCTCCAGGCGCTCGGGGTAGGTGGTCCAGGAATATCCCGCCTCGTCGTTGCCGAGGACCGGACCGCCGCCCTTGCCGTCGTTGCCGGTGTAGCCGGTCCACATGTAGTAACGGTTCGGGTCGGTCGGCCCCATCATCGAGCAGTGGTAGGCGTCGCAGATCGTGAAGGCGTCGGCCAGCGCGTAGTGGAACGGGATGTCCTCGCGCGTGAGGTAGGCCATCGTGGTGGCGGTCTTGGCCGGCACCCAGCGGTCGTACGCGCCGTTGTTCCAGGCCGCGTGCCCGCCGTTCCAGCTGTGGTCGAGGTCCTGGAGGAAGCGCAGGCCGAGGTCGGTGGCGTCCGGCCGGAACGGAAGGACGTCCTTGGTCCCGTCGGACTGGTACCAGACCGGCTTGCCGCCGGGCAGCGTCACGGGACGCGGATCGCCGAAGCCGCGCACGCCGCGCAGCGTGCCGAAGTAGTGGTCGAAGGACCGGTTCTCCTGCATGAGCACCACGATGTGCTCGATGTCGCGCAGGGTGCCGCTGCGGCGGGCGGCGGGGATCTCCGCGGCGCGGGCGATGCTCGTGGACAGCGCGGTCATCGCGGCCGTACCACCGGCGAGCTGCAGGAATCGTCGACGGTCGATGCTCATGAGGTCCTGCCTCGGGGTTCGGGGTCATCGGGGCAGGACAGTGATCTCAAGCGATTCGCAACTCATCACGGCCGACGGGACAAATCCGGGAGAAGCCTTGGCCAACCCGTTCCCGCGCCCGGGAACGGGAGGCGCCTCGGCGCGTCGGCGGCACTCGCTCCGGGTGCCGCCCGAGTGCGAGGCGCCCGCCCGCGTTGCTCGGGAAACCGCCGGGCGCGTCAGCTCGCGCCGAGTCTCCGGAGCGGCTTGCGCTTGGCGGCCTTCTTCACCGCGGCCGGCAGGTCCCGCAGCGGGCGTTCCCGGTCGCGCTCCTCCCGCTCGCTGAGCCGGCCGAGGGCGAACGCCTCGATGGCCGGCGTCCCGGGTCGGCGGGCCAGCTCACCGAGTCGCTCGGCGGCGACGACGCCGTCGTGATGGGCGCCGAGCAGCTCCTGCAGCCGCTCGGCCCGGCGGAGCAGCTTCTTGGCGGGTGAGCCCAGGGCGGGCGCGGCGGCCTCGGCGGTGTAGCGGGCGCGCTTGGCGGCCTTCCTTGTCCGGTGCAGTGCCGCGTCGCGCGCGGGACCGGCGGGCAGGCCGGCCGCGTGGGCATGGCGGCGCAGCATCTTCCGCCAGGCCTTGGCGACGGCCTTGGCCGTCTCCGGCCGGGCGGCTCGGCCGGCGCGTCGGTCGAGGAGAGGCGGGGCGGCGAGGAAGGCGTCGACGCTGTCGAGGAGGGCGAGGTAGCGCGGCGTCGACAGCGCCTCCCGGAGCCGGTCGCGGGCACGGAGCTCCTCCGCCGCCATTCCGGCGAGCCAGCTCGGCTCCTGGTCGGTATCCGGCAACTGCGCCAGGCGCCGCTCGAACCGCGCCCGGAGGACCTCCAGGTCGCGGACCTCGCCCAGGGCGTCGGCCAGCCACTTCAGCTCGGTCTCCAGGCCGGCGGCGCGAGCCGGCTCGATCAGGCGCCGGTGGGTGCGCAGGAGGCTGCGCATCCGCCGGGCGGCCACCCGCATCTTGTGCACCGAGTCGTCGTCGTGGTCGGCCAGCCGGACCAGGGGGTCGTACGCCAGCATCTTCGCGAAGTGCTTGCCCAGGTAGGTCACCAGCACGTCGCCGGCGGTGCCGGTGGCCGGCGGCCGCGCCGTGGCGGGGACCGTCTCCAGGGTCCGTGCCAGCTTGGATCGGGCGGCGGCCTCGCGGGCGCCGGCGTCGAGCAGGTGGTCGCCGACAGCGGCCAGGAAGTCGTCCGAGGCGGTGACGGCCTCGATCTCGATCTCCCGCCACGCCATCAGGCGGACCTCGCCGCCGTTCCGCCCGAACGGGTGCGCGTGCACCGTGTCGTCGGCGAGTTTCGCCAGCACCCGGCCGTCCTCGTCGAGCAGCGGGCGTTCGACCCGGCGGGTCTCCACCTCGGCCACGGGGATCAGCGGCCGGCCACGGGTGTGGGCGGTGACGAGCGTGACCAACTCCGCCGGAACGTCCTGCGCGCTCTCGGCGAGCGGCAGCCGGATCTCACGCTTGGTGTTCTTGCCGGCCGGCAGCTTCAGATGCCATCCGGCGTCGTCGCCGCCCTGGCGGCGGCGCAGGGTGATCCCGCGTGCGGCGAGGCGCAGGTCCTCGGTGTCGAAGTAGCGGGCCTGGAGGGTGTGCGTCGCGGGGGCGCCGACCCGCACCTCCAGGTCTGGAAGCACGAAGTCGGCGTCGGCGTCGTACTTTCGCTCGAGCTCCGTATGGCGAGCCACGTCTTTCTCCTTAAACAGCGCTATATCGGGGCAAACGACATACCCAGATCGCGGCCGTCGAAGAATCGTCGTGGCGGGAGAGTGGCCGTCCGAGGAGCGGAGACGGTGATCAGTGCGCCTTCTGGGCGGCGGTGATCAGTGCGCTCTCCGGCCGGCGGAGATCAGTGCGCCTTCTGGAACGCGGTGACGGTGGTGCCGCCCTTGGTGCAGTCGGCGCCGCGGCCGTTCTGCTGGATCTGGTCGGACGGGTAGATCACGCATGACCAGCCCTGGACCGCGAGCCCGCCTCCGCTGCCCTGCCCGGGTGCCTTGCCCTCGGCGACCGCGGCGAAGAACGCCTTGTAGACCGAGACCGCCTCCCCGCACGGGGCCGAGCCCTTGGTGACCTTGAGGTATGCGGAGGCGCCGCCGGCGGCGTCGATCTGTCCGCAGTCCACCGCGCCGGCCATCACCGTTTTCGTGGCCTTCGGCGTGCCGCCCGAACCGCAGGCGGCGGCGAGGAGCAGGACGGCCAGCGGCGGCGAGAGCACGGCGATGCGGCGCATGGAGGGACACTAGCGTCTTCTCGGATGCCGGAACGGCGGTTGCATGATGATGCAGGGAAATGCATACTTAACGCATCGGCGGAGGAGGAGACGATGGGCACGCGTGCGGCGGTCGCCGGAGCGAGCGGCTATGCGGGCGGTGAGCTGCTGCGCGTTCTGTCCGGCCACCCCGAGTTCGAGATCGGCGCGCTGACCGCCGCGTCCAGCGCGGGCACTCTCCTCGGGACGCACCAGCCGCATCTGTACCCCCTGGCGGACCGAATACTCACGGAAACGACATTCGAGACCCTGGCCGGCCATGACGTGGTCTTCCTGGCCCTGCCGCACGGGCAGTCCGGGCCGATCGCGGAGGGGCTCGGCGACGACGTGCTCGTCGTCGACTGCGGCGCGGACTTCAGGCTCTCCGACGCGGCCGAGTGGGAGCACTACTACGGCGGCACGCACGCCGGCACGTGGCCGTACGGCCTGCCGGAGCTGCCCGGCAACCGCGAGCGGCTCCGCGACACCCGGCGCATCGCGGTGCCGGGCTGCTACCCGACCGTGTCGCTCCTGGCACTGTTCCCCGCGTACGCCGCCGGGCTGGCCGAGCCCGACGCCGTGATCGTGGCCGCCTCCGGCACCTCCGGTGCGGGCCGGGCGCCCAAGCCCAACCTGCTCGGCAGCGAGGTCATGGGCTCCATGAGCGCGTACGGCGTGGGCGGCGTCCACCGCCACACCCCGGAGATCACCCAGCAGCTCTCCGCGGTGGCCGGCCACCCGGTCACCGTGTCGTTCACGCCGACCCTCGCGCCGATGAGCCGGGGGATCCTCGCCACCTGCTCGGCCAAGGCCGCGCCGGGCGTCACCGCGCAGCGCCTGCGCGAGGCGTACGCCCAGGCGTACGCCGACGAACCGTTCGTCCGCCTGCTGCCCGAAGGGCAGTGGCCCGCGACCGCCATGACGCTCGGCGCCAACACCGCCGTCGTCCAGGTCGTCCTCGACGACCGGGCCGGCCGTGTCGTCGCGGTGGCCGCCATCGACAACCTGACCAAGGGCACCGCCGGCGGGGCCGTGCAGAGCGCGAACCTCGCCCTCGGTCTGCCCGAACAACTGGGTCTCACCACGATCGGAGTCGCCCCGTGAGCGTCACCGCCCCTCTCGGCTTCAGAGCGGCCGGCCTGGCCGCCGGCATCAAGAAGGGCGGTGAACGCGACCTCGCCCTCGTCGTCAACGACGGCCCGTCCCGCGCGGCGGCCGGTGTCTTCACCCGCAACCGCGTGAAGGCGGCGCCGGTGCTGTGGTCGGAGCAGGTACTGCGCGGCGGGCGGGTGCGCGCCGTCGTGCTGAACTCCGGCGGGGCCAACGCCTGCACCGGCCCGGCGGGCTTCCAGGACACGCACCAGACCGCGGAGAAGGTCGCCGCCGTCCTCGACGACTCGGCCGGCGAGATCGCGGTCTGCTCCACCGGCCTGATCGGTGAGCGGCTGCCCATGGACACGCTGCTGGCCGGCGTCGAGGAGGCGGCCCGCGAGCTGTCCCGCGACGGCGGCCTCCCGGCGGCCGACGCGATCCGGACCACGGACACCGTCGCCAAGATCGCCTTCCGCCGGGCGACCGACGGCTACACGGTCGGCGGCATGGCCAAGGGCGCGGGCATGCTCGCGCCGGCCCTCGCCACCATGCTCTGCGTCATCACGACCGACGCCGACGTCGACGCGGCGACCCTCGACCGGATCCTGCGGCGGGCGTGCGCGGTGACCTTCGACCGGCTCGACACCGACGGCTGCATGTCCACCAACGACACCGTCCTGCTGCTGGCCAGCGGCGCGAGCGGGGTGACCCCGTCCGAGGACGAGCTCGCCCAGACGGTCACCGACATCTGCGCCGACCTGGCCCGGCAGCTGCTGCTCGACGCCGAGGGCGCGACCAAGGCGATCGCGATCGAGGTCGTCGGCGCGGCCGACGACGAGGACGCGGTCCTCGTCGGGCGCGCGGTGGCCCGCAGCAACCTGCTCAAGTGCGCGATCCACGGCGAGGATCCGAACTGGGGCCGCGTGCTGGCCGCCGTCGGCACGACCGACGCCGTGTTCGATCCGGACCGGCTCAACGTCGCGATCAACGGCGTCTGGGTGTGCCGCAACGGCTCCGTCGGCGACGACCGCGCCAAGGTCGACATGCGGCCGCGGGACGTGACCATCACGGTCGACCTCGGCTCCGGCGCCCACACCGCGACCGTGCACACCACCGACCTGACCGCCGACTACGTCCACGAGAACTCCGCGTACTCCTCATGACGACGAAACCGCGCATACGTACGCAGGCGAGCGCCGCCGCCCTGCAGAAGGCGGCCACGCTCATCGAGGCGCTGCCCTGGCTCGAGGAGTTCCACGGCACGACCGTCGTGATCAAGTACGGCGGCCACGCCATGATCGACGACGAGCTGCGGCTGGCCTTCGCCCGCGACGTCGCCTTCCTCCGGTACGCCGGGCTCCGCCCGGTCGTGGTGCACGGCGGGGGCCCGCAGATCAACGCCCAGCTCGACCGGCTCGGGCTGGAGAGCACCTTCACGGCCGGGCTCCGGGTGACCACGGCGGAGACGATGGACGTCGTCCGCATGGTGCTGGTCGGCCAGGTCGGGCCCGACGTCGTCGGGCTGCTCAACCAGCACGGCGCGTTCGGCGTCGGCATGTCGGGAGAGGACGCCCGGCTGTTCACCGCCGAGCGGAAGACCGCGGTCGTGGACGGCCGGGAGGTCGACCTCGGGATGGTCGGTGAGATCATCGACGTCGACACCGGCGCGGTCCGCAGCCTCCTCGACGACGGCCGCATCCCGGTGATCTCCAGCATCGCCCGCGGCGAGGACGGCGAGGTCTACAACGTCAACGCCGACACCGCGGCGGGTGCGCTGGCCGTCGCCCTGCAGGCCGGCAAGCTGATCGTGCTGACGGACGTCGAGGGCCTCTACTCCGACTGGCCGGCCGACGGCTCCGCGGACGCCTCCGAGGTGATCGACCAGATCACCGCCGACGACCTGGAGACGCTGCTGCCCGACCTGTCGGCGGGCATGGTGCCGAAGATGGGGGCCTGCCTGCGCGCCGTACGCGGCGGGGTGCCGCGCGCCCACGTCCTCGACGGCCGGGTCCCGCACGCGCTGCTGCTGGAGGTCTTCACCGACGAGGGGATCGGAACGATGGTGGTGCCGTCATGAACGACCTGCGGAAGCGGTTCGAAGCCGCGCTGATGCCCAACTACGGCGTCCCGCCGGTCGCGCTCGCCCGCGGCGAGGGCTGCCGGGTCTGGGACACCGACGGCGCCTCCTACCTCGACCTGATCGGCGGCATCGCGGTCTCCTCGCTCGGCCATGCCCACCCGGCGCTCGTGCAGGCGGTGTCCGCGCAGGTCGCCACCCTCGCGCACACCTCGAACCTGTTCCTGCACGAGCCCGAGGTGCTCCTCGCCGAGCGGCTCCTCGGCCTGCTCGGCGGCGACGGGCGCGTGTTCTTCACCAACTCCGGCACCGAGGCCAACGAGGCGGCCTACAAGCTCGTCCGGCGGCACGCCGGCCCCGGCAGGAGCTACGTCGTCGCGGCCGAGAGCGGCTTCCACGGCCGGACGATGGGCTCCCTCGCGCTGACCGGCAAGGCGGCGATCCGCGAGCCGTTCGGCCCGTTCCCCGCGGACGTGCGTTTCGTGACGTACGGCTCGGTCGACGAGCTGCGGGCCGCCGTCACCGGCGACTGCGCGGCCGTCTTCCTCGAGCCGACCCAGGGCGAGGCCGGGGTCATCCCCCCGCCGGAGGGCTACCTCACGGCCGCGCGGGCGATCTGCGACGAGGCCGGCGCGGCGCTCGTCCTCGACGAGATCCAGAGCGGCATCGGCCGCACCGGGACCTGGTTCCAGCACCAGCACGAGGGCGTCCGGCCCGACGTCATCACGCTGGCGAAGGGGCTCGGCGGCGGACTGCCCATCGGCGCCTGCGTCGGCTTCGGCCCGTACGCCACCGCGTTCGGCAAGGGCGACCACGGCTCGACGTTCGGCGGCAACCCGGTGGCCTGCGCCGCCGCGCTCGCCGTGCTCGACACCATCGAGCGCGACGGGCTCCTCGACCACGTCACCAAGGTCGGCGACCGGCTCGCCGCCGGCATCGAAGCGGTCGACCACCCGCTCCTCGCGGGCGTACGCGGCGGGGGGCTGTGGCGGGCGATCGTCCTCACCGAGCCGAAGTCCGCGGCCCTCGAGGCCGCCGCCCGCGACGCCGGCTTCCTCGTCAACGCCGTCGCACCGCAGGCCGTCCGGCTCGCCCCGCCACTGATCATCACGGCGGACGAAGTGGACTCCTTCATCGCGGCTCTGCCGGGCATACTAGGGGCGACATGACCACGCCCCTGACCAAGACGGCACGGCAGTCGCGGATCATCGAACTGCTCGGCCGCAACGCCGTGCACTCCCAGAGCGAATTGGCCCGGCTGCTCGCCGACGCCGGTGTCGACGTCACGCAGGCCACCCTGTCGCGCGACCTCGTCGACATCGGCGCGGTCAAGCTGCGGGCCGAGGACGGCTCACTGATCTACGCGGTGCCCGGGGAGGGCGGCGAGCGCATCCGCCGCGCCCGGACCGGCGCCGCCGAGACGTTCGGCGGCCGCCTGGCCCGGCTCGCCCAGGAGCTGCTCGTCTCGGCCGAGGCCTCCGCCAACCTCGTCATCGTACGGACGCCGGCCGGCGCCGCGCAGTTCCTCGCCTCGGCCATCGACCACGCCGACTGGCCGACCGTGCTCGGCACGGTCGCCGGCGACGACACCGTCCTCGTGATCGCACGGGATCCCTCCGGCGGCGCCGACCTCGCGGCCGCTCTGCTCGCGCTGACCGAACGGCGCCCGGACGAACGCGCCGTGCGCGGTCCGCGTGACGTCGGCGACCCCGCCGGCCAGACATGGGAGCCCGTCGGTGCGGACGCCCCCGGCGTCCGAGGCGTCGGCGCGCCGACGCTCCCGGAGCACGCCGAACGACGACCGTAGGGGGCGTCCGGCGCCACCGGACACCCCCTGAGGGCACCGCCCGGCGCGGCGCCCGACCGATGCTCCGGCCCGGAGCACACCCCGGCACCCGCCGGGAACATTTTCATGATCGAGCTTTTCGGCCGCCTACGGACGGCCGCCGACACGGCCCGCCTGACATGCAGTAGTTTCGCATCGGCGGCCGGTCAAGGACGCCTGCCAACAGCTTCCCAGGGAGAAGAACAGCGTGACGGACGACCAGCAGCGCAAGACACCGACCAGGTTGTGGGGCGGCCGGTTCGAGGGCGGTCCGTCCGAGGCCCTCGCCCGGCTGTCGGTCAGCGTGCAGTTCGACTGGCGGCTCGCCCCGTACGACCTGCTGGGGTCGCGCGCCCACGCGCGGGTCCTGCACCGGGCGGGCCTGCTCACCGAGGACGAGCTGCGCCGCATGCTCGACGCGCTCGACGATCTCGACGACGCCTGCCGCTCCGGCGAGTTCCGGCCGGCCGTCGCCGACGAGGACGTCCACACCGCGCTCGAACGCGGCCTCCTCGAGCGCCTCGGCGCCCTCGGCGGCAAGCTGCGCGCCGGGCGTAGCCGTAACGACCAGGTCGCCACCGATCTGCGGCTCTACCTGCGGGACCACGTGCGGCAGATCGTCTCCCGGCTCGTGGAGCTGGAGACCGCGCTGATCGCGCAGGCCGACCACAACCTCGGGGTCGCCGCACCGGGGATGACCCACCTGCAGCACGCCCAGCCGGTGCTCTTCTCCCACCAGCTCCTGGCGCACGTGCACGCGTTCGCCCGCGACGTCGACCGGCTGCGGGACTGGGACAAACGGGCCGCGATCAGCCCGCTCGGCTCCGGCGCGCTCGCCGGGTCCTCCCTGCCCCTCGACCCGGAGGCCGTCGCCGAGGAGCTCGGCTTCGCCGCGGCCGCCCCCAACTCGATGGACGCCGTCAGCGACCGCGACTACGCCGTCGAGTTCCTCGCCGCGGCCGCCCTGATCGGCGTGCACCTGTCGCGGCTGGGGGAGGAGGTCGTCCTCTGGGCGTCCCAGGAGTTCCGCTGGATCGAGATGGACGACACGTACGCCACCGGGTCGTCGATCATGCCGCAGAAGAAGAACCCGGACGTCGCCGAGCTCGCCCGCGGCAAGTCCGGCCGGCTCATCGGCCACCTCACCGCCCTGCTGACCACCCTCAAGGGCCTGCCGCTCACGTACAACCGCGACCTGCAGGAGGACAAGGAGGGCGTGTTCGACGCCGTCGACACCCTCCTGCTCGTCCTGCCCGCCGTGTCCGGTCTGATCGCCACCATGCGCGTCAACACCGAGCGTCTGGAGGCCCTCGCGCCCCAGGGCTTCGCGCTCGCCACCGACGTCGCCGAACTGCTCGTCCGCAAGGGTGTGCCGTTCCGCGATGCGCACGAGGTCGTCGGCCACCTCGTCGTCTGGTGCCAGGTCAACGACAAGGACTTCGGCGACCTGAGCGACGATGAGCTCGCCAAGGTCTCCCCGCACCTGACCCCGGACGTACGCGACGTGTTCTCCGTGCAGGGCGCGCTGGCCGCGCGGAAGGCGTACGGCGGCACCTCCCCGGAGCGCGTCGCCGAGCAGCTCACGACGCTCCGCTCCCTCGTCGACGGCCACGCCTCCTGGGCGGCGTCGGGGGCCTGATGAGCGCTCCGCTCCCGCGCGCGTTCTTCGACCGGCTGCCCGAAGAGGTGGCGCCCGACCTGCTCGGGTGCGTCCTCGAGCGCTCCTTCCCCCAGGGCACGGTCGCGGTGCGCCTGACGGAGGTGGAGGCGTACGCCGGGCCCCTCGATCCGGCCTCGCACGCCTACCGGGGCCGGACGGACCGCAACGCCGTCATGTTCGGTCCGCCCGGCCACGCGTACGTGTACTTCACGTACGGCATGCATTACTGCGTGAACCTCGTGTGCCTGGAGGAGGGCATCGCCGCGGCCGTACTGATCCGGGCGGGGGAGATCGTCGAGGGCCGCGAGCTGGCCATGGCGCGCCGGCCGCGCTCCTCGGAGCGCGACCTGGCCCGCGGTCCGGCCCGGCTCTGCGAGGCCCTGGCGATCGACCGCGCCCTGTACGGCGCCGACGTGTGCGATCCGGAGAGCCCTCTGCGCGTCCTGCCGGGCGCGCCGGCCGCCGAGGTGCGCACCGGCCCCCGTACGGGCGTGACCAGTGCCAAGGACGTGCCCTGGCGGTTCTGGATCGACGGGGACCCGAGCGTCTCCGCCTACCGTCTGCACACCCCTCGCCGACGGGGCCCGGAGGCGCGCCGCTAGATCCGCGAGACCGGCCGCGCCGGAAGGTCCGTCCGCGGTCGGCCGCGCTCGGCGGGGGAAATCGGTGGGAGACCCGCCGGACGCCCCGTTACCTTGATGTCGAACCGGTCCGGCATCCTTGGTAGAGACCGGACGTACGTACGAGACGAGGAAGAACGTGGCCGACATACTGGACGATCTCGCCTGGCGGGGCCTGATCACACAGTCCACCGACCTGGACGATCTGCGGGCGATGCTCGCCTCGGGGCCGGTCACGCTCTATTGCGGTTTCGACCCGACCGCGCCCTCTCTCCACGTGGGGAGCCTGGTGCAGTTGCTGACGCTGCGCCGGTTCCAGCACGCGGGCCACCGGACGATCGGGCTGGTCGGCGGCGCGACCGGGCTGATCGGCGATCCGAGCGGCAAGAGCGCCGAGCGCACGCTGAACTCCGAGGAGGTCGTGGCCGGCTGGGTCGAGCGCATCCGGGCGCAGGTGTCGCGATTCCTCGACCTGACCGGCGACCGCGGCCTGATCGTCAGCAACCTCGACTGGACCGGCCCCATGTCGGCCATCGAGTTCCTGCGGGACATCGGCAAGCACTTCCCGGTCAACCGCATGCTCGCGCGGGAGACGGTGAAGTCGCGGCTGGACACCACCGGCCTGAGCTACACCGAGTTCAGCTACGTGCTGCTGCAGTCCATGGACTTCCTGGAGCTGTTCCGCCGGTACGACTGCCGGCTCCAGACCGGCGGAAACGACCAGTGGGGGAACCTCACGGCGGGCGTCGACCTCATCCGGCGAGTGGAAGGGGGCAGCGCGCACGCGCTGACGACCCCGCTCGTCACCCGCGCCGACGGCACGAAGTTCGGCAAGACGGCCGGCGGCGAGACGTACTGGCTGGATCCCGAGCTGACCTCGCCGTACGCCTTCTACCAGTTCTGGCTCAACGCGGACGACCGCGATGTCTCGACGTACCTGAGGTACTTCAGCTTCCGGAGCCGTGAGGAGATCGAGGAGCTGGAGAAGGCGACGAGCGAGCGCCCGGCCGCCCGAGCGGCACAGCGAGCCCTCGCCGAGGAGCTCACCACGCTCGTCCACGGAGCCGAGGAGACGCAACGCGTGATCGCCGCGTCTCGTGCGCTGTTCGGCCAGGGCGACCTGGGCGAACTGGACGAGCGCACGCTGGGCAGCGCGCTCGCCGAGGTGCCGTCCACGACCGTGTCCGGGCCGCTGCCTCCGGTCGTCGACCTGCTGACGGCGACCGGACTGGTGGGCAGCAAGTCCGAGGCCCGCCGCACGGTCGCGCAGGGCGGGGCGTACGTCAACAACGTCAAGGTCACCGATGAGGCGGCCGTACCCGACCAGGGCGACCTCCTGCAAGGCCGCTTCCTCGTGCTGCGGCGTGGCAAGCGGAACATCGGCGGAGTGACGGTCGCCTCCGACTGACCTCGCCGGGCGGCGCCCCTACCGGGGTGCCGCCCGGCCCGAGCACGCACGGACGGTACGCGAGCCGGGACCGGGTCGCGATGCGTCCTGTCGGCCGTAGCGGTGGGAGAGGCCGCCGTCGATCGTCCGAACGTACGGTCTCCTTCGAGCCTCCTGGTTTTCGAGATCACGAGTCGAGACTCAGACGGATCCCGGCGATCAGCGCAGATGCGATCACGTAGCGCCGATTTGACGGGTTATCCAGGTGGACGTAATGTTCTCTTCGCCCCAAGGGGAGCGGGACGCCGGAAGGCGGCCGGCCCAGGGGAAACCCACACGGAGTGTTGTTCTGGTCCGGACGGTGTCTGGACCGGGGTAGCATGGTGTGGTCGCCCCGAGACGGGATGCGGAACGCCGGTTGGATCTGGCGGTCGGCCCGTGGGGAACTTCTGGATGGTGCTGCTGCGGCCGGTTCGCTGGCCGGGGTTGCTGCTGTCTGGAGGGGCGTTCCGGCTGTGTGTGTCGGTCCCATAAAGATCTACGGATCGGGGTTGACAAACGGAGCGGGGGCGCTAAGATAGAAGGGTTGCCCCAGACGGGGTCCGGCGGAAGTCGGGTCTCGGACGGTGTGTGTCCGTTTCTTGAGAACTCAACAGTGTGCTAAAAGCCAGTGCCTTTATGGTCCTCGCTGATCGTGGTCGATTTCGGTTGGTCATGGTTGGTTTGGATTCCTTTGGCAAGAATAACTCTTGCCGGGATTGTTTTTCTCTTCA
>NZ_BAABHJ010000010.1:0-4657 GCF_039542035.1 Actinoallomurus liliacearum | reverse complement strand
TCTCCCGCCCCGGAACCACGTCGATCGTGCCCTGAGCGTGGTTGGTGTACCAGCCCGCGTCGTCCCACTGCCGCCACCGCACGTCACTGGTGTGGAAGTTCTTGTCGACCGGGATGACCTTGCCGTGCGGGTACTGCGGGCTCATCAGCACCGTGCCCGACGACACCGGCCGATTGTTCTCGTCCAGTTCGATCACGGTCACGTCCAGCTGTGGCTGCTGGAAGATCGGCTGGTTGCCCGCCGCTGCGGCATACGTCTTGGCACGCTGCTCCGGCGTCTTGGCGTCCTTGTCCACCGAGTTCGCCATGAGGGCGCGCGCGGCGGTGGCCGTGGTGACCGGGTCGGTGTCGAGGACGTCCTGGAACCTCAGGCCGTCCATCGTCTGCTGAAGCTTGTCCGCGATGGCGCTGATGGGCGGCGGGTCGGTGTCGGCCTGGGCCGGCGCGATGGACGTTCCCAGCAGCGCGCCGGCTGCTAGAAGACCGACCATGCCCCGGTTACATAGACGGGAGATCTGCATGATCGACACGCTAGTCAGCAAGATCAACTTTCGGGGTAAAGATTGTTGATCTTCATATGTGATCTAAATCCTGCGCCGGGCATGCAACAAATCGCCCTGACCGCCGACTTCCTGGTGCTTTGGCGTCGCCCGCCGCGCGCAGACGGCGCGCGACGGGCGCACGGTCACACTGGCGCCCCGTCTCCCGAGGCCCCACCATGGCGGCGGAGCGCGACCGCGGCCTCCACCTCGTACAGCCCTCGGGGGCCCTCCGGGCCGCGCCAGAAACGGTGCCGCAGGGATCCGCGGACCTCGATGACGTCCCCATGCCGCCAGCCGCGGACGCCGTCCTGCACCGAGGCGTCATAGGTGACGCAGCGGATCGTGTCGATGGCGTCCTGGGGCGACCGGGCGTCCCGGTGCTCGACGATGAGCCGCCAGACCGCGACCTGCCCGCCGCCGGGTAACGACTTCCACTCCGGTGCTCCGGAGAGCCGGCCGACCAAGACGATCTCGTTGACGTGGGCCGTCGCTCCGACGGCGCGACGCGGGTCGGAACCCGACGAGACGACGTCGGACGTGCCGCCCCGCGGCAGGGGCTCCTCGCCGGTGTCCATGATCTGCTCCCCTCGTGACCGCCACACTGTGCGCCGGTGGCGTTGTCTTTACGATGGGGCGGTCGATCAGGACGACGTAACCCCGCTCCCCGCATCTGTGGAAAACCCGGAGGCCCGCATGGATTTGATCACCGACCTGGGCAACGACGTCTTCGAGATCGACACCAGGATGGCCGGATACACGGGGATCACCGCGGGATATCTCATCCGCTCCGACCGGCCCTGCCTGGTGGAGACCGGCGCGGGGAACTCCGCCCCCGTCGTACGCGACGCGCTGGCGGCCGCGGGCATCGGCCCGGCGGACCTGGCGACCGTCGTCGTCACGCACATTCATCTCGATCACGCGGGCGGGGTCGGCGACATCGCGGAGATGTTCCCCAACGCCGAGATCGTCGTTCATGAGAAGGGCGCCCGGCACCTGGCCGACCCGAGCCGGCTCATGCGCAGCGCCCGGATGGTGTGGGGCGACGCGCTGGACACACTGTTCGGCGACCTCAAGCCCACCGACGCCGTACGCATCCGGGCGGTGGAGGACGTGGGCGAGGTCGACCTCGGCGGTGGGCGGCGGCTGGAGAGCCACCACTCGCCCGGGCACGCCAAGCACCACGTCGGTCTGCTGGACTCGCTGACCGGAGACCTGTACGTCGGTGACGCCGCCGGCGTCTACATCCCGGAGACCGCCGACGTGCGCCCCGCGACGCCGCCTCCGGACTTCGATCTGGACACCGCCCTGGCGTCGCTCGCCCGCTTCCGCGCGCTCCGGCCGTCGCGGCTGCTGTTCAGCCACTTCGGGCCGGTCGAACTGGTCGACGAGACGCTCGACAGGTCGGAGGAGGAGCTCCGGCTCTGGGTGGAACTGGTCGCTGAGGCCCACGACCAGCGCCTCGACCTGGACCACGCGGTCGCCATGGTCCGCGAGCGCACGGACGGCCGGTACCGCGCGCTCGCGCCGGACGCCGATCCGCGGGTGGCGGAGAAGATCGAGGTGATCAGCGCGGCCCGCAACAACGTCGCGGGGATCATGCACGCGCTGGAGACGCGCTGAGGCCCGCGCCCGTCCCGGCGATCGGGACGGGCGCGGGCCTCGTGCCTCACTGGTCCTCGGCGTCCCGCTGAGCGCTCTCGGGCCCGGTGTCGGCGTCCGCCCCCGGCTCCGCAGCCGCGCCGGTGTCCGTCACCGACTCCGCCGCGGTGCTCACGTCGGGCTTCGCCGTAGCGGCCTCGGACGTCGTTCCGGTGCTCGGTTCGGAGGCCGCGGCCCGGTCCGCGTCGGGATCCAGATCGGCGTCGTCACCGGTCTCCGTGTCGGCGAACTCGGTGTCGATGATCTCCAGACCCTCGAGTTCGGCGTAACGCTCGGCGGCGTCCGTCTCTCCGTCACGGTCGGCCGCCGCGGCTCGCGCGAACCAGTCGACCGCCTCGTCGTCCCGGCCCGCCGCGACGAGTGCGTCGGCGTACGCGTAGAACAACCGCGCCGACCACGGCCGCCACCGCTCGTCCTTGAGCTCTGGGACCTGAAGTGCCAGGACCGCCGCGCCGGGCTGACCGAGATCGCGGCGGGCGCCCGACTCGACGATGCGCATCTCGATCGCCTCGGCCTGCGGCAGGCGGCGCGCCTCGTCCGACTTGGCCAGGTCCAGAGCACGCTCGGGCCGACCGAGTCCTCGCTCGGCGTCGGCCATGATGGCGAGGTACGCCTCCTGGCCGGTCAGCCGCCGGGCCGCCCGAAGCTCGGACAGGGCGACCGACCAGAGGCCGGCGTGGTAGGCCGCGAGCCCGCAGGCCTCACGGACGAGGCCGACCCGCGCCGCGCGTCCGCGGGCCGCGAGCGCGTGTTGGTAGGCGAGCTCGGGCTCCTCGTCGATCAACCGGCCGGCCATCACCAGGTGGCGGGCGACCTCTGTCGCGAGGTCCTTCGGCAGCGTCTTCAGTTCGCCCCGGGCCGCCGCGTCGAGCTCGGCGCCGGAGACGTCCTCGGGAACGGGCGGGCCGGGGTCACGGCGCGGCCGTGGAGCGGCCGAGGACCGATCGTCACGTCCGGGTCGGCGCGCGCCCCGCTCGGCGGGCCGGCGTCCGCCCTGGGCGTCGTCGCGCCGCCGGAAGCCACCCTTCTGGCCTTCATCACGGCCGCCGCGAGGACCGCCGCCCTGCCTGTCACGGAAGTCACGACGGCCTCCGTCACGGCGCTGGAACCCGCTCGCGCCCTCCTCGCGGGACTGGAAACGCTCCGTGCCGCCCTCGCGGGACCGGAAGCCCTCCTGCCCCTTCTCCCGGGGTCGGAAGCCTTCCTTGTCGCGCGACCGGTACCCACCGGCGCCACCACCAGGCCGGTCATCCCGGCGCGCGCCCCCGCCAGGCCGATCGTCTCTGCGGAAGCCTTCCTTGTCGCGCGACCGGTACCCACCGGCGCCACCACCAGGCCGGTCATCCCGGCGCGCGCCGCCACCAGGCCGATCGTCTCGGCGGGGCGCGCCGCCGGCGCCCGTACGGCGCTGGGTGCCTTCCTCACGCGTGAAACCGCCGCGGCCGCCGGTACGGCCCTCATCTCGCCGACCTGGGGTGCGCGGGCCGCCGGTCCGGCCGTCCCGGGGACGGAAGTCGCGGTCCTGCCGACGCTCGTTCCCCTCACCTTCACGCCTCGGAGAGCGATCGCTGGGACGCTGAGCCGAACGCCCTTCCTTGTCGCGCCAGTCGGCCGGGCGGCCGCCCTGAGCGCCACGGTCGCTACGCCAGTTTCCGGAAGAGGCCGGACGGCCGCCACCCGTCCTGGCTCCGCCACGTCCGCCGGAGTCGTCTCGTCGTGGGAACCGGCTTCGTCCGCTCGTGCCTTCGGCCTCGTTGGTGCGGAAGGGCCTCGGACGGCGAGCCTCAGAACGCCCCTCGGCCTCATCGTCCCGAGAGTTGGTGAAACCGCCCGGGCGCTGAGCACCGCCCGGTTTCTGGAACCTGCCGGGTCGACCGGCACCGGAGCGATTGCCCGGCGATCCGGCGCGCTCACCGCCGTATCCGCCGGCGGAGTCGTCACGCCGCCCCCGGTTTCCCCCGCGGTTGGTGAAGCCACCGGACGATTTCGGGGCACCCCCCTGACGACCGCGAGATCCGCTCGAAGAACCGCTCGCGCGGTCCTGGCGTCCCGGCCGTGAACGCCGATCGCGCCCGTCGCCGTCGCGTTGATCTCGTTCCGCGCTCATCACATCAAACCGTTTCACTGGGGGAGCACTGTCGACTCCATTGTGCCCTGAACATACAAAAAGGGCCGCCTCGGAAGGCGGCCCTTTTTGTGTAAGTGTCCGGCGGCGTCCTACTCTCCCACACCGTCTCCAGTGCAGTACCATCGGCGCTGAAGGGCTTAACTACCGGGTTCGGAATGGGACCGGGTGTTTCCCCTTCGCCATAACCACCGAAACGATCAAATGAGACCGGTCTCGGGGTCAGTGTTCCCGGCCGTGTCCCGGGAACCGCATAGTGAACGCGAACAATAAGAGTGTGTGTCAAGCCACTCGGCCTATTAGTACCGGTCAACTCCACACCTCACGGTGCT
>NZ_BAABHJ010000009.1:0-99346 GCF_039542035.1 Actinoallomurus liliacearum | reverse complement strand
GATGAGTTCGGTGGTGAAGGCGATCTCCTCCAGGCCCCACTCCCGTACCTTCGCAGCGCACTTGGCCCGTACCGAGGGGACCGCCGCCGCGTCGACCGGGACGTCCCACTCGGCCACGTGTGAGCGTGGGAACAACCGGGTGCGCGCCACGAGCAGCGCTACGTCATCGGCGGGGTGCGGCGGCGCGACGGAGTCGATCACCGCTTGGCACGTGTCCTCCGGACTGAGTCCCTCCGTGCGCTCCAACGTCCGGCGCAGTTCCTCCAGGCCGGCGTCGATGTCGCGGGTGCGGTCCTCGATGAGCCCGTCGGTGTACAGCACCAGTCGTGAGCCCTCCGGCAGGTGCAGCTCGGTGGTCTCGAAGGGGTAGCCGCCGAGTCCGAGCGGAGGTGAGGCCGATACGTCCGGATAGGTGACTGTTCCGTCCTGGTACACCACCGCCGGGCCGGGGTGTCCGGCGCGGGCGAGCGTGAAGGTGCCCGCCACCGGGTCATAGATCCCGTACAGGCACGTCGCGCCCGTGACCCCGTCGCCGCCGTGACCTTCCCCGTCGCCGCCGTGACCTTCCGCGTCCTGGCCGGTGTCCTCCTCACTGTCCATCCGCGCGACCAGTTCGTCCAGGTGCCACAGGACCTCCTCCACCGGGAGGTCGAGGGTGGCGAAGTTGTGGGCGGCGGTGCGCAGTCGGCCCATCGTCACCGCGGCGTGCATCCCGTGACCGATGACGTCGCCCATCACCAGGGCCACGCGTGCCCCCGGCAGCGGGATCAGATCGAACCAGTCCCCGCCCACCCCCGCCTCGGCGGGCAGGTACCGCCAGGCCACCTCCAGCGCGTCCTGCTCCGGCTGCCGACGCGGCAGCAGACTCCGCTGCAGCGTGACCGCCATCGCGCGTTCCCGGGTGAAGCGCCGCGCGTTGTCGATGGCCACCGCCGCCCGCGCGGTCAGCTCCTCCGCCAGCAGCAGGTCGTCGTTCTCGTACGCCGGCGAATCTCCCACCCGGTAGTAGCTCACCACGCCCAGCGGGACGCCCCGCGCCTGCAACGGCACGGCCACCAGCGAGTGCAACCCGTCCTCCAGCGCCTTGTGGGCGCGTACCGGATCCTGCTCCTGCCACCCTCGGGCCTGCCGCAGGTCCGCCTGCAGCAGGCCGTGCCCCTGCTCCAGCGCTCGTATCTGCGGCGCCGCCGGTGAGAACCACACCTGCTCACCCACCGGCCACAGCGACGACGTCGAGAACCGGCCGCCGATCGCGACACGCCGCATCGGCAGCGCCTCCTCCGCCGGTTCCTTGCCCCGCAGCACCGCATCCGACAGATCCACCGTGACGATGTCGGCGAACCCGGAGGCGGCCACCTGGGCCAGCTCCTGGGCCTCACACGCCACATCCAGCGTGCTCCCGATCCGTATCCCCGCCTCGTACAGCAGCTTCAACCGCTCCCGCGTCGCCTGGGCCCGCCCCGACACCGCCGCCAGTTCCGTGGTGTCCCGCAACGTCACCACGCTGCCCGTCTGCGCCCTGCCCGGGAACGTCGGCCGCTTGTTCACCGCCAGCAACCGGTCCTGCGCCAGGTGGACCTCATCGGTCACGCAGTCTCCCGACAGGAGCAGAGTCGTCATCTGCTGTGGCAGCCCCAGTTCTCCCACGGGCCGCCCCTCCGCGTCGTCCGGCAGGCCCAGCAGCCGGCGCGCCTCGTCGTTGGCCACCAGCAGTCGCCCGTCGGCGCTGGTGATCAGCACCCCTTCCCGTACCGAGTGCAGGACCGCGTCATGGTGCTCGTACATCCGCGTCATCTCCGCGGGGCCCAGTCCGTGCGTCTGCCGTCGCAGCCGCCGGGACACCAGCGCCGTCCCGGCCGCGCCCAGCGCCAGCGCGGCCACTCCACTCCCGAGGGTGATCGGGAGCTGCGGCGTCCAAGCTCTCGCCACGTTCTTCACCGTGATCCCGGCGGCGACCACGCCGACCACGGCGCCATGGTCGTCGGTCACCGGGACCAGCGCCCGAACGTCCGTTCCGGTGCCCGCCGGCAGGGGCGGCCCGCCTCCCTCCTGGATGACGGCGCGGCCTTCCAGCGCCGGTCGGATGTCAGTGCTGAACTTTCGCCCGATGTACTTCTTGTAGGGGTACGTATAGCGGATGCCGTGGGTGTTCAGGACGACGATGTAGTCCACGCCCGCTCTCTTGCGGGCCGCTTCGGCGCGCGGCTGCAGCACCGCCGTGGGGTTCGGGCCGCGCAGCGCCTGCACCACCCCGGGGGCGTTCGCGAACGCCTCGGCGGCCACGAGCGACTCTCGGCCCCCCTGCCGCATAGCTTCATGCGCCGCCTGGAACACCTCGACCGCCACCCATGCCGCGATCAGCAGGGCCACGATCACGACCTGCAGGAGGAACATCTGCCCGGCGACACTGCGCAGGCTCAGCAAAGACACCCGCCGATCGGGCGGGCCCCCGGCGGGCGGATGGCGGGAACGCTTCCGCTGCCGCCGGAAAAATGTTTCCATACCATATTAATAACACCACCCTGTGTGTCCAATCGGATTCGCCCGGTGCCGCCGTTCCCGGCTTCGGCTCGCCCTATCGGAGACAGAGCTCCAGACGCCCACCAGGTCGGACGAAGTGCCGTTCGTCTCGGATCCGAGACGGTTCGTGGAAAAGGGTTCTTGCGGGACACAGGGCGTGGGCGTGAGGGTGCGCACATGGCAAAACAGGAGGTCAGCGGCGGCTCGCGAGTCGCCGGCGGACAGGCGGAGGGCGGTGCGCTCGGGGTCGAGCGGCGATCGATCGACTTCGTCCCGCCCGAGGAGCGGCACGGGTCGGTGCGGAGCCTGTTCACCGTGTGGTTCGGCGCGAACATGCAGGTGACCACGGCGGTCACCGGTGCGCTGGGAGTGATCCTCGGGCTGCCCCTGCCCTGGGCGATCGTCGCCCTGGTCCTCGGGAACCTGCTCGGCGCGATCTTCATGGCCCTGCACTCGGCGCAGGGGCCGAAGCTCGGCATCCCGCAGATGATCCAGAGCCGGGCGCAGTTCGGGTTCTACGGGGCGATCGTTCCGCTGCTGCTCGTCGTGCTGATGTACGTCGGGTTCTTCGCGACCAGCGCGGTGCTCGGCGGGTCGGCGCTGGCCGGCTGGTGGGGGATCGGCCGGACGCCCGCCACGATCATCGTGTCGGCCCTCTGCACGGTCCTCGCCGCGTACGGCTACCGGCTCATCCACCAGTACGAGCGATGGATCAGCCTCATCGCCGCCATCGGGTTCCTGTACCTGACGTACCGGCTGCTGACCGACCACCACGTGGGCCGCGTCTGGCACTCCGGGCACGTCGGGGCGGGCACGTTCCTCCTGGTCGTGGCGATCGCGGCGACCTGGCAGATCACGTACGCGCCGTACGTCGCCGACTACTCCCGCTACCTGCCGGAGTCGACCTCGGTACGGGCGGCGTTCTGGTGGACGTACGCCGGCAGCGTGATCGGCACCGTCTGGATGATGGCGTTCGGCAGCGTCTGCGCCGCCGTGGCGGCCAAGTCGTTCGAGGGCGGGTCGGTGTCGTTCGTGGTCGGCCTGGGCGGCCCGCACTGGGCGTTCTCGCTGATCATCGTGTTGGGCATCATCGCGGTGAACGTGCTGAACCTCTACGGCATGTTCATGTCGGCGACGACGACGCTGACGGCGCTGCGCCCGATGCGGATGAACGGCGGGGTCCGGCTCGGGTTCATCATCGTGGCCGCCGTCGTCGGCACGGTCGTCGCGCTCGCCGCCAGCGCCGACTTCCTGCACAACTTCGAGAACTTCATCCTGTTCCTGGCGTACTTCCTGATCCCGTGGACGGCGATCAACCTCGTCGACTTCTACTTCGTCCGCAAGGAGCGGTACGACATCGACGCGATCTTCCGTCCGGACGGCGTGTACGGCGGGGTCAACTGGCGGACCATCGGCGCGTACGCGATCGGCGTCCTGGTGGAGGTGCCGTTCGTCAGCTCGACGTTCTACACCGGTCCGTTCGTGAAGCACCTCGGCGGCGCCGACATCTCCTGGATCATCGGGCTGGTCGTCGCGTCGGTGCTCTACTACGTCTGGATGCGCCCGGTCGCCCGCGCGACGTCGGCCTGAAAGGCGAAGATCACTGGCGTCCGTCGCGCTCCGCACGGCGGCAGGCGCCAGTGACCAGGCTTCGGCGCTACGCGTCGGGGTCGCGCAGGCCCACCGCGTCGTGCCGCCAGAACGTCTCCGAGTAGACCAGCGTCCCCGTCATCCACGGCTCGAACGCCGGCAGCCGGACGGCCTGGAAGGCCGCGTCGGGGATGCGCAGCGACGGCTTGCGGAAGTGCTGCTCGCCACCGGCGGTGAATCCGAAGCGGGAGTAGTAGCCGGGCGCGCCCTCGAGGAAGACGACCGGGACGGAGCGCTCGGCCAGCACGTCCAGGCCGTGCCGCACGAGCGCCGAGCCGATGCCGCGGCCCTGCTGGTCCGGCCGTACGGCCAGAGGGCTGAGCACCTGAACGTCGACGAGCCGTCGTGGAGCGTCGAGCAGGGCGGGTGTGAACATCACGTGCCCGACGACCTGGCCCGCGTGCTCCGCGACGAGCGAGAGCCGCTCGTCCGGTGCGACGGCCGCCCGCAGCGCGTCGACCAGGCCGGCCACCACCTTCCCATGGTCGCCGAACGCGCGCAGGTGGAGGTCCCGCACGGCCGGACGGTCGTCTGGTCGCTCTGAGCGGAGGGTCATGCACGGCAGAGTAGGGAGGCGCTCGGCGGCACGCATTCCATTTTCGCCTCGAGCGGCCCGGGTCAGTGGATGTGCGTCCCGCCGTCGACGTCGACGGCACCGCGAAAAGTCGCGGGCGGGGTGGCCCCGGACACTCCGCCCGCACGATCTACAGCCTGAGGGTCAGGACGCGGCACGCTCCGCGAACAGGCCCGGCGCCTCGCCGCGGGCGGCGGCCGCGGCGGCGTCGTCCACCTGGCGGCGGGCGTGCCGCTCGGCCTCGACCTGCCGTATGTAGAGCTCGGTCTCGCGCTTGGCCGTCTCGTCGTCCCAGCCCAGCACCGGCGCCATGAGACCGGCGACCTCCACCGCGGCCGCGGCGCCCTGGTCCCACTCCTCGATCGCGGCGCGGGTGCGGCGGCGCATGACGTCCTCGACGTGCAGCGCCCCCTCGTGCGACGCCGCGTACACGACCTCGGCCCTCAGGTAGTCCTTGGCGGCGCCGAGCGGCTCGCCGAGGGAGGGGTCCTCCTCGATCAGCTCCAGCAGCTCGTGGACGCACGAGCCGTACCGCTTCAGCAGGTGCTCGACGCGGGCCACGTGCAGGCCGCTGCGTCGGGCGAGGCGGTGCCGCTCGTTCCACAGCACCTCGTACCCGACGGCCCCGATCAGCGGCAGCCGGTCGGTCACGGACGGCGGGACCGTCGTGGGCAGGTCCTCGGCGGCCGCGTCGACGGCGTCCTCGGCCATGACCCGGTAGGTCGTGAACTTGCCGCCGGCGATGACGGTGAGTCCGGGTACCGGCTGGGCGACGGTGTGCTCGCGGGACAGCTTGGTGGTGTCGTCGGCGCCGCCGGAGATCAGCGGACGCAGCCCGGCGTACACGCCCTCGATGTCCTCGGGCACCAGCGGGGTGCGCAGCACCGCGTTGACGTGCTCGAGGATGTACTCCACGTCGGCCTGGCTCGCGGCCGGCTCCTCCTTGTCCAGGTCGTACGCGGTGTCGGTGGTCCCGATGATCCAGTGCCGGCCCCACGGGATGACGAACAGCACGCTCTTCTCCGTGCGCAGGATCAGGCCGGTGTCGAGCCGGATGCGGTCGCGCGGGACGAGGAGGTGCACGCCCTTGGACGCGGTGACCCGGGGACCGCCGCGCGCGTGCGCGAGCCGGCCGGCCTCGTCGGTCCACACGCCGGTCGCGTTGATGACGTGCCGGGCCCGTACGGTCAGCTCCTCGTCGTTCTCCAGGTCGAGGATCCGCGCGCCGACGACGCGGTCCGCCTCGCGGAGGAAGCCGACGGCGCGGGCCCGCGTCAGCACGGACGCCCCGTAGGCGGCGGCCGTACGGGCCAGCGTCATCGTGAACCGCGCGTCGTCGACCTGCGCGTCGAAGTACTGGATCGCGCCGACGAACGTGTCGCCGCGCAGCGCGGGGGCGATCTTCAGGGCGCCGCGGTGGGTCAGGTGGCGGTGGCGCGGCATCGACCGGGCGCCGCCGATCGTGTCGTACAGGCCGACGCCCGCGCCGACGTAGAAGCGTTCCCACATGCGGTGGGTGAGCGGGTACAGGAACGGCACCGGGCGTACGAGGTGCGGCGCGAGCCGGTTCAGCAGGAGGCCGCGTTCGCGCAGCGCCTCCCGTACGAGACCGAAGTCGCGCTGCTCCAGGTAGCGCAGGCCGCCGTGGATCAGTTTGCTGGACCGGCTGGACGTCCCGGCCGCCCAGTCCGCGGCCTCGACCACTGCGACGGACAGGCCGCGCGACACGGCGTCGAGCGCCGCGCCGGCGCCCACGACTCCGCCGCCCACGATCAGCACGTCGAACTCGCCGCCCGCCAGGTCGCGCACGGTCTGCGCGCGGTAGGCCGGTCCGAGGGATACGGCTTTCACGTTCGGGTTCTCCTCCGAGGTCGGGCGCGGGCGGGGTGGCTCGGGGAGCCACCCCGCCCGCGGGGGGAAGGGGCGTCTGCGGGGGGTCGGGCGGCGGGCGGGCGGTGCCTCAGGGGAACGGCGCACCGCTCCGCCCGCCGCAGGGGGAAGGGGGCTAGTCGACGTCGACCCAGTCGAGGGTCCGGGAGACGGCCTTCTTCCAGCCGGCGTAACCCTTCTCGCGCTGCTCGTCGTCCCAGCGGGGCTCCCAGCGCTCGTCCTCGTTCCAGTTCTGCCGCAGTTCGTCGGTCGAGCCCCAGAACCCGACCGCGAGGCCGGCGGCGTACGCGGCGCCGAGCGCCGTGGTCTCCGCGACGACCGGCTTGGAGACCGGCACGCCGAGGATGTCGGCCTGCAGCTCCATGCACAGGCGGTTCGCGGTGATGCCGCCGTCGACGCGCAGCACGTCGAGCGCGACGCCGGAGTCCTGCCGCATCGCCTCGACGACGTCGCGGGTCTGGTAGCAGATCGACTCCAAGGTGGCGCGGGCCAGGTGCGCGTTCGTGTTGTACCGGGACAGGCCGACGATGGCGCCGCGCGCGTCGGACCGCCAGTACGGCGCGAACAGCCCGGAGAAGGCGGGGACGAAGTAGACGCCGCCGTTGTCCTCGACCTGCCGGGCCAGCGACTCGCTCTCCGAGGCGCCGGAGATGATGCCGAGCTGGTCGCGCAGCCACTGCACGGCCGATCCGGTCACCGCGATCGACCCCTCGAGCGCGTACACCGGCCGCTCGTCGCCGAGCTGGTAGCAGACCGTGGTGAGCAGGCCGTTCTTGGACCGGACCACCTCGGTACCGGTGTTGAGGAGGAGGAAGTTGCCGGTGCCGTAGGTGTTCTTGGCCTCGCCGGGGGCGAAGCAGACCTGGCCCACCGTGGCGGCCTGCTGGTCGCCGAGGTCGCCGGACAGCGGGATCTCACCGCCGAGCGGGCCGGACGCGCGCGTCATGCCGTAGAAGTCCGGGTTGGAGGAGGGCCGGATCTGCGGCAGCATCTGGCGCGGGATCTTGAAGAAGGACAGCAGCTCGTCGTCCCAGTCCAGCGTCTCCAGGTTCATCAGCATGGTGCGGCTGGCGTTGGTCGGGTCGGTGACGTGCACGCCGCCGTCGACGCCGCCGGTGAGGTTCCACAGCAGCCAGGTGTCGGTGTTGCCGAAGATGGCGTCTCCGGCCTCGGCGGCCTCGCGCACGCCGTCGACGTTCTCCAGGATCCACTGGATCTTGCCGCCGGAGAAGTACGTGGCGGGCGGCAGCCCGGCCTTCTTCCGGATGACGTCGCCGCGCCCGTCGCGGTCGAGCGCCGAGGCGATGCGGTCGGTCCGGGTGTCCTGCCAGACGATCGCGTTGTAGTACGGGCGCCCGGTGCGGCGGTTCCACACGACCGTCGTCTCGCGCTGGTTGGTGATGCCGAGCGCGGCCAGGTCGCTCGCCTCGAGGTTCGCCTTGCCCATGGCGGTCTCGATGACCGCCCGGGTGCGCTCCCAGATCTCGGTCGGGTTGTGCTCCACCCACCCGGGGTTCGGCAGGATCTGCTCGTGCTCGAGCTGGTGCTTCGCCACCTCGTTGCCGCTGTGGTCGAAGATCATGAAGCGGGTGCTCGTCGTACCCTGGTCAACCGCTCCGACGAAATCGGCCATGTCTCGCCTTTCTAGACGTTCGTCTCAGGCCGTCCGGCCGGACGTGGGGGCGTCCGGCCGGACGGGTCACGCGGATCGTTCCGCGCGGGGGGAAACCGATCAGGCCTTGCCGGCCCCGGTCAGAGCTTCTCGAGCTCGGATTCGGTGGGGACGTGGCCGGGCTCCTGCTCCTCGGCCGGCAGGAACCGCCCGATGCACACCTGATAGAGGCCCGCGCCGATGACCCCGCCGATGACCGGGCCGACGATGGGCACCCAGAAGTACAGCCCGCCGTACTGGTCGCGGAAGGCGGTGCCGTATCCGGTGAAGAACGAGGCCAGCCGCGGTCCGAGGTCACGCGCCGGGTTGATCGCGTACCCCGCGTCGGTGCCCCACGCCATGCCGATCGCCACGACGATCAGGCCGACGATGAACGGCGCGAGGTTGGCGGCGGGGGAGGAGTTGCGCAGGTCGGTGACGGCGAGGATCAGGAAGAGGAGGATGGCGGTGCCGATGATCTGGTCGCGGAGCGCTCCGCCCGTGTGCACGGGCAGCGCGCCATTGCCGGGCAGGGTCGAGAAGACGCCCTGGGTCTTGATGGTGTGGCCGGGGTCGATCTTGGCCAGCACCTCGCTGTAGTTCCAGCGCACGATCAGCGCCGCGACGAACGCGCCGACCAGCTGGGCCAGCGAGTACGGCAGGACCTTGCGCCAGGAGAATCCCTTGAACACCGCCAGCGCGACGGTCACGGCGGGATTCAGGTGCGCGCCGCTGATCCGGCCCGCGACGTACACGCCGAGCGTGACGCCGAGGCCCCAGGCCCAGGCGATGCTGTCGTGGTTGCCGATCCCGCCGGCCACGACCTGGGCCACCACGCCCACGCCGAACAGGATGAGCACCAGGGTTCCCGCGAATTCGGCGGCCAGTTCACCGGCCAGTCCGGGGAGCTTGAGTCGCTCTGCCACGTCTCCTCCTAGGGGGCGATGTCCCGGCTCGGGGACACCGTGAGACACCGTCCGCGAGGAGACTGTGAGCCCCCTCACGACTGGGGGGACGCTAAGTCGCACGGTAGACCCGGTCAACAGACACCTGCCGACATTGTCGAACACCGGCCACCCGCTAATTCTAATAAGGGGCCTGAAGTGGTGATCTACCTCACAGAACACTCCGGATCACGGGTGTATCACGGTCAACCGCGCCCTCATGAGCGTCACAGGTGCCGACATTGTCGAATAGGTGCCGACTTGGACTAGCATGGCGGAGTGCCAGGTCCGGTCCAGTCGATCGAGCGAGCCGCCGCCATCCTCCGGCTGCTCGCCCGCGGTTCCGGCCGCCTCGGAGTGAGCGAGATCGCCGCCTCTCTGGGGCTGGCCCGCGCCACCGCGCACGGGATCCTCCGGACCCTGCAGGGGGTCGGCTTCATCGAGCAGGACGAGGAGACCGGCAAGTACCAGCTCGGCGCGGCACTGCTCCACCTCGGCACGAGCTATCTGGACGTCAACGAGCTGCGGTCGCGCGCGATCAACTGGGCCGACGCCCTCGCCGCCCGCAGCGGCGAGGCGGTCCGGATCGGCACCCCTCTGGACGGCAGGGTCCTCGTCGTGCACCATGTCTTCCGGCCCGACGACACCCTGCAGGCCCTCGACGTCGGCGCACTCCTCCCGGCGCACGCCACCGCGCTGGGCAAGGTGCTGCTCGCCTTCGACGCCGGCGCCGCCGCGGTGGCGCAGGAGACCGGCCTCGAGCCCTTCTGCCGGCGGACGATCACCCAACCCCGTGAGCTCGGCCGGGCGCTGGCCCAGATCCGGGAGATGGGGTGGGCGTCCGAGGTGGAGGAGTTCACGGTCGGGGAGGCCGCCGTGGCCGCGCCGATTCGCGGTCAGGGGGGCCTGGTCGTCGGCGCGATGGGCATCTCGGGGGCCGTCGAGCGGCTGTGCGATCCGAGGGGCCGACCCAAACCGCCGCTGGTGACGTACGTGCGCGACGCCGCGCGCGCCGTCTCCCGAGATCTTGGGGCCTCCCGCTGGTGAGCACCGCCCGCGGGGCCCGGAACGGCAGGACACGATGGTAGAGCGCTATGTGATGTCCGTTGATCAGGGCACGACGTCGACGCGCTGCATCCTGTTCGACCATGGGGGGCGGCTGGTCTCGGTCACCCAGCGGGAGCACAAGCAGCACTTCCCGCGTCCCGGCT
Source organism: Actinoallomurus liliacearum (assembly GCF_039542035.1). Classification (NCBI taxonomy): domain Bacteria; kingdom Bacillati; phylum Actinomycetota; class Actinomycetes; order Streptosporangiales; family Thermomonosporaceae; genus Actinoallomurus; species Actinoallomurus liliacearum. The sequence goes on along the minus strand of NZ_BAABHJ010000009.1, from coordinate 88,906 downwards.
GGGTCGAGCACGACGCGATGGAGATCTGGCGGAACCTCGAGCGGATCGCCCCGGAGGCCCTCGTCCAGGCCGGGGTCACCTCGGACCAGGTGGCCGCCCTCGGGATCGCCAACCAGCGCGAGACCTCCGTGCTGTGGGACCGGCACACCGGCCGGCCCGTCGGTCGCGCCGTCGTCTGGCAGGACACCCGCACCGACGCCCTCGTCGGCGAGCTGAACGCCCGCCCGGAGGCCGACATGATTCGCGAGCGGTGCGGCCTGCCCCTGGCCAACTACTTCTCCGCGCCCCGGGTCCGCTGGCTCCTCGACAACACGCCGGGCCTTCGCGAGCGGGCCGAACGCGGCGACGTGCTGTTCGGCACGATCGAGAGCTGGCTGATCTGGAACCTCACCGGCGGTCCGGCCGGCGGCCTGCACGTCACGGACGTCACCAACGCCAGCCGCACGCTCCTGATGAACCTCACCACGCTGGCCTGGGACGACGACCTGCTGGCGTTCTTCGACGTGCCGCGCGCGATGCTGCCGGAGATCCGCCCCTCCACCGAGACGTACGGCCGCGCGACGCGCGTGCTGCCCGGCGTGCGCATCGCCGCGGCGCTCGGCGACCAGCAGGCCGCGCTGTTCGGCCAGACCTGCTTCGCCCCCGGCGAGGCCAAGTGCACGTACGGCACGGGCAGCTTCCTGCTCCTCAACACCGGCACCGAACCCGTCCGCTCCGAGCACGGGCTGCTCACGACCGTCGGCTACCAGATCGCCGACGAGCGGGCGGTGTACGCCCTCGAAGGCTCGATCGCCATCACCGGCGCGCTCGTCCAGTGGTTCCGCGACGGGCTCGGGCTGATCGCCAGCGCCCCGGAGATCGAGACTCTCGCCCGCACCGTCGAGGACAACGGCGGCTGTTACATCGTGCCGGCGTTCTCCGGGCTGTTCGCGCCGTACTGGCGCAGCGAGGCGCGCGGCATCATCGTCGGGCTCACGTCCTACATCACCAAGGGGCACCTGGCCCGCGCCGTCCTGGAGGCGACCGGCTGGCAGACCCGCGAGGTCGTCGACGCGATGAACGCCGACTCCGGGCTCGCGCTGAAGGCGCTGAAGGTCGATGGCGGCATGACCGCCGACAACCTGCTCATGCAATTCATCTCGGACGTCCTCGACGTCCCGGTCATCCGCCCGATGGCAGCCGAGACGGTCTCCCTCGGCGCCGCGTACGCCGCCGGGCTCGCCGTCGGCTACTGGGCGGATCTGGAGGGGCTGCGCCGCAACTGGCACCGGGCCGCGCAGTGGCTGCCGAGCATGGACGACGACCGCCGCGAGACCGAGTACGACAACTGGCGGCGGGCCGTCGAGCGCACCTTCGACTGGATCAAACCCGGCGGCCGGTGACCGGGCGGGCCGTCAGTACCAGTGGTGGGCCTGCCACCAGCCCCAGGCCCGGCAGGGGTCGCCGTAGCGGGAGCCGATGTAGGTCAGGCCCCAGGTGATCTGGGTGATCGCGTTGGTCCGCCAGTCCGGCGCGACCGAGCCCATCTTCGAGCCGGGCAGCGCCTGCGCGATGCCGTAGGCGCCGCTGCTCGGGTTCTCGGCGTGCTCGTTCCAGCCGCTCTCGTGGTTCCACATCGTGAGCAGCGACGGCCAGCACCGGCCCCAGCCCTTCAGGGCGTTCATCTTCTTGGCGTACTTCTGGTTGTCCGCGGCGCTGGGGTCGTGGCTCATCTTCTTCACGAACGCCTCCCACTCCCGGCGCTTCCGCTCCGCCGCGGCGCGCTTGCGCGCGTCGCGCTCGGCGGCGAGCTGCGCCTTGTAGGCGCGCTCCCGCGCGGTCGCCTGGGCCTGGGCCATCATCGGGTCCATCGTGTAGCCCTCGAGGGACCGCGCGAGGTCGTTGGTGGAGACGTCCGCCGCGGCGCCGCCGGGCGGCTTGCCCTTGCCGAAGTCGAAGTTGGCGACGACGACGACCGCGACCACGACGACGAGCGTCATGATCACGCCGGTACTGCCGAGCGTACGCCGGAGGATCCGCAGCGCGCGTGAACCCGCCGGGCGTTGGGGGGTGCGGGGCATGGATTCTAGCTTGCACCAGTCGCGACAGTGGTGGCCCCGTTTGTCCACATATTCGGCTGTGACATCTGTGACGGAGCGGAGGGTCAGATCTCGGGAGACGCCACGAGCTCCGCGCGCGTGGGCGGGTCGGCGCCCCGCCGCCCGCACGTGATCGCGGCGGCCCGCGCCGCCTCGGCGCACACCTCGGTGAACACCGACCCCGGGGCGGCCCGGAGGGCGGCGCGGCGCTCGGCGCCGAGCAGCCCGCGGTCGTACAGGCCGGCGAGGACGGCGCTCATGTACGAGTCGCCCGCGCCGACCGTGTCGACGACCTCCACCGTGCGCGCCGGCAGCTGGAGCGGCGCCAGGCGGGGCGCGGCGACCAGCGCGCCCGCCGCGCCCAGGGTCACGATCACCACGGCGCCGGTCCCCTCGACCAGCCCGGCCGCGAACCGCCGCGGGTCGGCGCCGGGCCGCAGCCACTCCAGGTCCGCGTCGCTGATCTTGACGATGTCCGCCGTACGGAGGAGCGCCTCGACGCGGGACCGGGCGTCCGGTACGGCGGACATGACGTCCGGGCGGCAGTTCGGGTCGTAGCTGATCGTCGCCGTCTCCCGCGCCCGGCGGACGAGACCGGCCAGCGCCTCGGCCCCCGGCGGCAGCACCATGGCGAGGGAGCCGACGTGGAGGGCGGCGACGTCGCCGAGCGGTACGCCGGCCAGCTCCCCGGCGGTCCACTGCCAGTCGGCGGTTCCCGCGAGCCGCAGATCGTACGACGGCGGCCCGCCTCCCTCGTGGTGCACGAACGCCACCGATGAGGGCTCCGCGGCGGGCGCCACCGCGCCGGTGCCGACGCCGTTCCGTACGAGGTGGTCCCGGAGGGTCCGGCCGAACGGATCCGCGCCGATCCGGGCGATCATCCGGGTCGGCGCGCCCAGCCGGGCGAGCCCGACGGCCACGTTCGCCGGACTGCCGCCGGGCAGCGCGAGGTACGGGCCGCCGGGCTTCTCGGCGACGAGATCGATGATCGCTTCACCGGCGACCGCGACGACGCGGGCGTCAGGGATCCGCACACACTCTCCTCGGTTCGGACCGGCGGGCCGGTCAGGTCGTCCGCCCGGACGGGCCGGTTGGACATTCTGCCGAGCCGCGGGCCGGTCAGGTCGTTTCGTTATCGTTCGCGGCGCCGTCCAGGTTGCCCGGCGCCGCTCCCGTCATGATGGCAACCGCCTCGGCCATGTCCGTCTCCGCGGGGCGTACGACGGCCACCCGCCGGCCCAGGCGCTGGATGTGGATCCGGTCGGCGACCTCGAAGACCGCGGGCATGTCGTGGCTGATCAGGATGACCGGCAGGCCGCGGTCCCGGACCTGCCGGATCAGCTCCAGCACCATGCCCGACTCCTTGACGCCGAGCGCGGCCGTCGGCTCGTCCATGATGACGACGTGCCGGGCGAACGCCGCGCTGCGCGCGACCGCGACGCCCTGCCGCTGCCCGCCCGACAACGTCTCCACCGCCTGCTTCGTCGACGTGATGCCGATCTTCAGGTCCTGCATGTGGCCGCCCGCCTCGGCCTGCATCGCCTTGTGGTCCAGCAGCCGGAACACCCGGCCGAGAACGCCCTTACGCCGCACCTCCCGCCCGAGGAACATGTTGCTCGCGATGTCCAGCGCCGGCGCCACCGCCAGATCCTGGTACACCGTCTCGATTCCGGCCCGCCGGGCGTCCGCCGGGCTGTGGAAGCGCACCGGCCGGCCGTCGAGCAGGATCCGGCCCTCGTCCGGGATGAGCGCGCCGGACAGCGCCTTGATCAGGCTGGACTTCCCCGCGCCGTTGTCGCCGATCACGGCCAGGATCTCGCCGGGCCGGAGCTCGAAGTCCGCGCCCGCCAGCGCGGTGACGTGGCCGTACCGCTTGACCAGACCGCGTGCCTCCAGCACCGGCCGCGCGCCCTCTGCGTTCTCGTTCACGCCCGCCTCCTTCGGGCCAGCTGGTCGACGCTCACCGCGAGGATGACCAGGATGCCGGTGATGAGGACCTGGTAGATGGACGGGACCCCGGTCAGCTGCAGGCCGTTGCGGATCACACCGACGATCAGCGCGCCGCACAGCGCGCCGATGATGCTGCCCCGCCCGCCGAACAGGCTGACGCCGCCCAGCACCACCGCGGTGATGCTGTCGAGGTTGTCCGTCTGCCCGGCCTGCGGGTCGCCGACGGACGTACGCCCGATCAGCAGGAGCCCGGCGAGGCCGTAGATCGCCCCGGCGACGGTGTAGACGGTGAGCAGCAGGCGGCGGTCCGGGATGCCGGTCAGGCGGGCGGCCTCGCGGTTGTCGCCGACCGCGTACACGTGCCGGCCGGCCGCCGTCTGGCGCAGGACGTACCAGGCGACCGCGAACAGCGCCAGCATGACCACCGAGCCGTACGTGACGTCGGTGTTCCCGAGGGGGAACGTCCGGCCGAGGAAGGTCAGCGATGTGGGCAGCCCGGTGATCGTCTGCTCGTTCGAGTAGACGTGGGTGAGGGCGAAGGCGATGTTCCAGGTGCCCAGCGTCACGATGAACGGCGGCAGCTTCGCCATCGTGACCAGCGTGCCGTTCAGCGCGCCGAACGCCGTGCACACGGCGACGCCGATGAGGATCGCCCAGCCGCCCGGCACTCCGCCGCCGACGGCGAGCTTGGTCATGAAGATCGTGCCGAGCGCCATCACCGCCCCGTTGGACAGGTCGATGCCGGCGGTCAGGATGACGATCGTCTGGCCGACGGCGAGGGCGCCGACCACCATGACCTGCTGGACGATCAGCGAGAGGTTCGCGCCGGTGAGGAACCGGTCGGTGCGGATGGAGAAGTAGCCGCAGGCCAGCAGGAGGGCGACGAGCGGGCCCACCGCCGGGAGAGTGAGGAGCCGCGCGGCGCGGGCCGGCAGGCCGCGCCCGCCTTCGGCCTCGGTGCGGTCGGTCGCGGTGACGGTCGACATCGGCTCAGCCCCAGCAGTTGGCCAGGCCGAACTGGACGTCCTTGGAGTCCACGCCCGGCTGCGCCTTGTTCGTGATCAGGTTGACGCCGGTGTCGGTGTAGCCGCTCGCCTTCTTGCCGTTCTCGGCGAAGCCGACGATCGCGTCGACGCCCTGCGTGGCCATCTTCAGCGGGTACTGCTGCGAGGTGGCCGCGATCTGCCCGGACTGCACGGCCCTGACGCCGGTGCAGCCGCCGTCGACCGACACGATCATGACGTTCTTCTCCTTGCCGGCCGCCTTGAGTGCGGTGTACGCGCCGAGCGCCGCCGGCTCGTTGATCGTGTAGACGAGGTTGATGTCGGGCGCCTTCTGCAGGCAGTTCTCCATCGCGGTCTGGCCCTTGGCCTGGTCGCCCTGGGTGTTCTGCGCGCAGACGACGCTCGGATCGCCGTCCTTGACGCCGAAGCCCTGCAGGAACCCGTCGTGCCGCAGGACTCCGACCGTGATGCCCGGATTCAGGTCGAGCATGGCGATCTTCGCCGGCTTGGCGCCGAAGGCCGCCTTGGCGTACCTGCCGATCAGGATGCCGGCGTTGAGGTTGTTGGTGGCGAACAGCGCGTCGGACGCGTTCTGCGGGTCGGTGGGCGTGTCGAGCGCGATCACCTCGATGCCCTTCGCGCGCGCCTTCTGGATGCTGGGCACGATGGCCTTGGTGTCGCTGGGGACGATCAGGATGCCCTTGACGCCCGCCGCGACCATGTTCTCCATGGCCGTGACCTGGCTGGCGTTGTCGCCGTCGAACTTCCCGGCCGCGGTCATCAGCTTGACGCCCTTGGCCTGGGCCTCCTTCTGCGCGCCCTCTTTCATCTTGACGAAGAACGGGTTGGTGTCGGTCTTGGTGATGAGGCCGACGGTGACCTCACCGCCGGAGCCGGAGCCCTTCGCGCCCTTGCCGCAGCCGGCCGCCGTCAGCGACAGGGCCGCGACGGCGACGATCGCGGCGGTACGGCGGCGGTTCGATGCCCAGACGTCACGCTTCATGCTTCCTCCAACCCCGCCATGGACACGCCACGGCAGGTGACCGAGCTGTTGCCCCGAGGTGCGGAAACGTTTCCAGGAAACGTTTCCGCGAATGTAAGACCCGGGCGTACGGTCTGTCCAGAGCTGCGGGCACAATCGACCGGGGGCGTGAGGGGGGAGGACCGGTGGCACCGATTCCGGGCGATGAGCAGCGGCTTCCGGGCGATGAGCGGCGGCGCGGCAGGGTCACGATGCGCGACGTCGCCGACCGGGCGGGCGTCGGGCTCGCGACCGTCTCACGCGTGATCAATGGCAAGCCCGGGGTGGCGGCCGACCTGGTCGAACGCGTCAACGGCGCGGCCCGCGACCTCGGTTACCGGCACGACGTCACGGCCAGCAGCCTGCGCCGCGCCGACCGGCGGACCGGGACGATCGCCCTGGTCCTCGAGGACGTCGCCAACCCGTTCTCCTCGCTCCTGCACCGCGCCGTCGGGGACGCGGCCCGCGCGGAGAGCGTGCTCGTGCTGACCGGCAGCAGCGACGAGCAGCCCGAGCGCGAGCGGGAGCTCATCGACACGTTCACCCTGCGCCAGGTCGACGGCCTGATCGTGGTCCCCACCGGCGGCGCCGACGCCGAGTTGGCGGCCGTGCGGCGGCAGGGCACGCCCATCGTCTGCGTGGACCGCCTCGTCGAACTCGACCAGGTCGACACCGTCACCGTCGACAACCGGGAGGGCGCCCGCGCCGCCGTCCGGCGCCTGCTCGACCTCGGTCACCGGCGCGTCGCGTTCCTCGGTGACATGGCGTCGATCTGGACCGCGCGGGAACGCCACGCGGGCTACCTCGAGGCGCACGCCGGCACGGGGGCGGCGGTCGACGAGCGGTTCGTCCGCCGGGAGATCCGCAGCGCCGACGCCGCCGAGCGCGCGATCCGCGAGATCCTCGGCGCGGACGAACCGCCGACGGCCGTCTTCGCCGCGCAGAACCTCCTGACCATCGGCGCCGTCCGGGCCCTGCAGCGCCTCGGCCTGCAGGACCGCGTCGCGCTGATCGGCTTCGACGACTTCCCGCTCGCCGACATGCTGTGCCCCGGCGTCTCGGTCGTCGCCCAGGACCCCGCCGAGATCGGCCTCATCGCCGCGCGGCTCCTCCTCGGCCGCATCGGCGACCCCGACCGCCGGCCCGCCCGGCACGTCGTCGTGCCGACGACCTACATCCCCCGCGGCTCGGGCGAGATCCCGCCCGGCCGCTGAGGGCGGCGGGCCGGGTCCCGGAACGAAGATTCGATCTACCTTGTAAAGGTGGCGGCCGGCGCGCGGCATTCGTGATCATCGGCCTGCCGGTCCCGCTTTCTTTGGATAAAGGGCCAGGAAAGGCCAATAGGAGTTCCTGGTGGGCTTTCACTGCCTAGGCTTGGGCGCATGGTTCCGCAAGGCCGCCCAATGGGCATGGACGCCACGGAAGGATATGTGCTCAACACCGAGGAGGGACGTCGGCTTCTCGCGCTGTTCGACTCATTGACGACTTTGAGTCCCTGGCGTCTGACCGGCAGGCCGTTCCCGGTGGTCGCCCTCGAGTCCGCGGACCCGCAGGCCGACGTCGGCGCCTACATCGACGCGCTGGAACAGGCGGCCTTCGAGGCGCGCATACCGCATATCAGTCCCGGACTTGAACCCGCCGCGGAAGACGCCGACCTCCGTCTTCTCGACAAAATGTCCGAACCCGGCGCCTGGCGATCGCTCCGCCGTGAGTTCGGGCGGCTCAAGTTCCCCCGTTCGGATCTGGTCAAGTCACTCGAACAGGCCATCGCACGCGCCGAGGCGAACGACACCAGCCCCGCCGACGAGTGGAACACCGCCGCGGCCTCTTTCTCTCCCGCCTTACGACCGGGCAGGGCGCCGGTCTGGTGGTGGTCGGTGGTCGGCGTCACCGCGACGGCGATGCTGGGTGGTTTCATGCAGGGGCTGGCCGACAAGGTGACGCTTCCGACCCTGCTCATCGGCGCGGCCCTGCTGGTGGTCCTGCTGGCATTCCTCGTCGTACTCCTGCGGCCGCGGTCCTGGCTGGCGATCCTCACCAGAGTGGGATTCGGCAGCCGGTACCGGTGGTTCGCCACCTCGTCCTTCTTCAGCGTGCTCGGCGGGGAGGGGTTCGACGGGCGGCTCAAACGAGTGCTCGGCCGGATGACCGCCAAACGCGGAGCCGACGAGTTCCGGCTGCAACTGAAGTGCTTCGCGTTCCTGGAGGACGTGCGGGCGGCGCACAAGAGGCTGTCGCCGAATCTGCGGGGGTTCAAGCGTCCCGGGCCGCCCGTCGTCCTCCTCAAGGGCATCACGAAGGACAACGGCGGGATCGAGCTGCTGTCGGCGATGAGCGACATCCGCAGCCGCCGCAGCGAACTGCACCCGCTGCTGGTGATCGCCTCGGTCGACCACGTGCACCGCCACGAACTCGACGATCTGGCGCCTCCGCAGCACGACATCGACGTCTCCATCGACGACCGTTACGACGACTGGGAGGCGTCCCTGGGAATCGCGCAGGCGCCCAGCCAGCAGGTGGCGCTGCCCTGGGTGCTGCGGCTGCCGATCCCGGCCAGGCGGCCGGGCCGTAACCCGCCCGCTCCGCTGCCGGTGCGGCACCGGCCCCGCTGGACGTGGGCGTGGTCCGCGCGATCCCTCATCGTGGCCCTCCTGGTGGCGGCGGTCGGAGTGCCGTACCTGCACCATCGACTGGCCACGAGGTACTGCGAGGTCGGGTTCCCCTTCGCCGCCAACACCGACTCGCGGCTGCTCGTCGATCCGGAGGGCAGCCGGGAGTGCGTCGGCATCGCGACCAGGGGAGTCCGCTTCGAACGCGGGGTGACCAGCATCGGTGTCGACGGCAACCGCATGCCGCCGCGCGAGACCGCGGACCTGGCCCTCTCCCAGGGCAGGTTCAGCCTCGCCGACCTGGAGAGCCGGATCGACCGCGAGAACAAGACGATCACGCGGTTGCGCCAGCCGTACGTGACGGTGCTGTACGCCGGGATCCTCACCGCGGCCGAGGGAAACGACCAGAGCGTGGTGAGCGGCATCCGCGCGCTGGCCGGGGCCTACCTCGCCCAGGTGGGCAACAACCGGACCGGTCAGCCCGGCGCGGTCGGGAACCGGCTGAAGATCCGGCTGCTGCCGGTCAACGTCGGTGAGGACATGAACTTCTCGCGGCAGGCGAGCGACGCCATCCTCGCGCTGGCGCGGCGCGACCCGACGGTGGTCGGGGTCGTCGGCATGGAGCGCAACACCGACGCCTCACAGGCCGCGATAACGCGACTGAGCGACGCCGGGCTGGCCGTGCTCGGCACCGTCAACTCCTCGGACCGGCTCCCGCAACTGCCCCACTACTACGGGCTCGCCTCCACGGACCATGACGAGGCGTCCCTCGCGTCCTACGCGGCCCACCAGGCGCTCGGCGGCCGGTCCTCGCTGCACGCGATGATCGTCTCGCGGGACCCCGGCGAGACGAAGGACCAGTACAGCGCCGAACTGGCCGCCGATGTCGAGCGGCAGTTGCGTTCGGCCCGCGTCTCGACCGTCCGCTACAGCGGCGCGGACGACATCGGCGGCCAGATCAGGACCGCCTGCGCCGCAGCGGACGGCGACCCTTTCGATCTGATCTATTTCGCCGGTCGCGCGGAGGACATCTACAACCTGATCAACAACCTCGGCGACGGCGGTTGCACGAAACGACCGCTGACGCTGCTGGGCGGCGACGAGGTCGCGCGAGCACGGTTCGGCAGCGGGCAGCACGACGTGATCCTGCCGCCGGGCATCAAGGTCTACTTCACCAGCGCCACCTACCCCAGCAATCTCACCGCCGGCGGCAGGGACCGTTTCACGCCCTTCTTCACCCTGGCCCGCAACAACCTCGGTGTGGGGGCGGAGAACCAGGCGCTCCTGGCGGACGGCCAGATGGCGCTGACCTATGACGCGACCTCCGTGCTGGCACAGGCCGCGCAGCAGGCGTTCACCGCCCTCGCCGTCCCGGCGAAGAGCGGATCACTGCTCCCGGGCAGCCGGACGATCACGTCGGGCAGCGTCCTGCTGGAGCTCAGGTCCCGCCGGTGGGACAACGCGGCGACCGGTGCCGTCGACTTCACCAAGGACGATCACGACCTGAACGGGCCGGGGAACCGGGGACTGACCCTCGTCCGGGTCACCGTCGACGCCGGGGGCACCCCGAGATACGAACCGGTCTGCGGACGGATGAACGGCGGCGGTAAGGTCGCCGACCTGCCGCTCTGCCCCGCGGATGAGGGGCGGCCGACCCGCTGACAGATTCTCCTGGGCGTTCTTGATCTACAACGTAAAGGAGGCTGGCCGGTGCGGTCACCGGAAGTCGCGGCTGCGGGCCATCGTGGCGACGGGCAGCCGCTGCAACCGGGTGGCGACGAGGTTGGTGGCGCCGTCCTGGCGTTCGAGGCGGCCGTGGACGAGCAGCGCCTGCGCCTGGAAGGCGACGTTGCGGTGGCGCTCCCAGATCTGCGGGCGGCACAGGACGTTGAGCATGCCGGTCTCGTCCTCGAGGTTGAAGAAGATCACGCCGTTCGCGGTCCCCGGGCGCTGCCGGTGCGTGACGACGCCGGCGACCAGGATGTTCGTGTCGCCGGGCACGTCCTTGACCGCGTTGAGGGGGACGGCCCCGCGCTCGTCGAGGGCGGCCCTGACATGGGCCATCGGGTGGTGCTCGGCCGTTCCGGTGGCCCACAGGTCGGCGATGGTCTGCTCGACCATGGTCATCGGCGGCAGCTCGGGGGCGGCGGTGCCCGGCGCGGTGCCGGGCAGGTGGCCGGGGCGGGTGTGGGCCAGCGCGCCCGCCGCCCACAGCGCCTCGCGGCGGCCGAGCCCGAAGCAGCCGAACGCGCCGGCCGTGGCCAGGGCCTCCAGCGCCGCCGTCGACATCGGCACCCGGCGCACCAGGTCCTCCAGGTCCGCGTACGGCCGGCCGGCGGCGATCCGCTTCGCGACGTCCTCGCCGAGGTTCCGTACGGACGACAGGCCCAGGCGGATCGCGGGCTGCGGCTCCGCGGGCGCGTGCGGGAGATCCCCGGCCGGCGTGTACGGGGCCTCCAGCGTCGCCTGGTCGGAACTGGCGTTCACGTCCACGCCGCGGACCCGCACACCGTGCCGGCGGGCGTCGCCGAGCAGGGTCTGCGGGCTGTAGAACCCCATCGGCTGGTTGCGCAGCAGCCCGGTGGTGAACGCCGCCGGGTAGTGCCGCTTCAGGTACGCGCTGGCGTACACGATGTGCGCGAAGCTCTGCGCGTGCGACTCGGGGAACCCGAAGCTGGCGAAGCCGAGGATCTTGTCGTACACCTCCTCGGCGATCTCGGCGGGGATGCCGCGTTCGGCCATGCCGCTCAGCAGCCGGTCGCGGAGCCGCTCGACGCGCTCGGGCGCGCGCTTGGCGCTCATCGCCTGCCGCAGCGCGTCGGACTCCGCCGGGGTGAACCCCGCGCAGTCCACGGCCAGTTGCATCATCTGCTCCTGGAACAGCGGCACGCCCATCGTGCGCTCCAGCGCGTTGCGCATCAGCGGGTGAGGCAGGTCCGGCGGCTCGTGCCCGTTCCGGCGGCGCAGGTACGGGTGGACCGAACCGCCCTGGATCGGGCCGGGCCGGATCAGCGCGACCTCCACCACCAGGTCGTAGAACGTCCGGGGCTTGAGCCGGGGGAGCGTCGCCATCTGCGCGCGGGACTCGACCTGGAACACCCCGACCGTGTCGGCGTCACACAGCATCGCGTACACGTCCAGGTCGTCCGGCGGGATCGTGTGCAGGTCATAGCGCCGCTCGTGGAACTCGCCCACCAGGTCGAACGTGTCGTGCAGCGCCGCCAGCATGCCCAGGCCGAGCAGGTCGAACTTGACCAGGCCGACGGCGGCGCAGTCGTCCTTGTCCCACTGCAGCACGCTGCGCCCCGGCATCCGCGCCCACTCGACCGGGCACACCTCGCCGATCGGCCGGTCACAGATGACCATGCCGCCCGAGTGGATGCCCAGATGCCGGGGGAGCCGCTGCATCCGATCGGCCAGCGCGGTCACCGCCTCCGGAATGCCGTCCGGCGGCAGTGGTTCGTGCGGTGAGAGTTGGCGGGACCAGGCGTCCTGCTGGCCGGGGGAGAAGCCGAGCGCGCGGGCGGCGTCCCGGACGGCCATCCGCGGCCGGTAGGTGATCACGTTGGCGACCTGGGCGGCCCGGTCACGGCCGTACCTGTCGTAGACGTGCTGGATGACCTCCTCGCGCCGGCGGTTCTCGATGTCCAGGTCGATGTCGGGCGGCCCGTCACGGCCGGGCGACAGGAACCGCTCGAACAGCAGGTTGTGCCGTACGGGGTCGACGCCGGTGATGCCCAGTGCGTAGCAGACCGCGGAGTTCACCGCCGACCCCCGGCCCTGGCACAGGATGTCGTTGTCCCGGCAGAACTCCACGATCTCGTGCACGATCAGGAAGTAGCCGGGGAAGCCGAGCTGCTCGATGACGTTCAGCTCCCGCGCGATCTGCCGGTACGCCCGCGGCGCCCGTCGCCGCGTCCCGTACCGCTCGCGCGCCCCCTCCTCGACGAGGTGCCGCAGCCAGGTCGCCTCGGTATGGCCGGGAGGCACGAGCCAGTCCGGCAGGTTCGGCGCGACCAGCTCCAGGTCGAAGACGCACGAGCGGCCCAGTTCCACCGTCCGCTCCAGCACGCCGGGGAAGCGGGCCAGCCGCGCCGCCATCTCCGCCGCCGACCGCAGGTGCGCGGTGCCGGTCGCGGGCAGCCAGGAGTCCATGTCGTCCAGGCCGCGCCGGGCCCGTACGGCGGCGAGCGCCTCGGCGAGCGGGGCGTCCCTCGGCGCGGCGTAGTGGACGTTGTTCGAGGCCACGACGCCGACGCCGACCCGCCGGGCGAGGTCGTACAGGGCGTCGTTGCGCGCGTCGTCGAGGGGCTGGTCGTGGTCGATCAGCTCGGCGAAGACGTTCTCCCGCCCGAACATCTCGGTCAGCGCGCGCAGCTCCGTCTCGGGGTCCGCGCCCGCGTGCACCGCGCCCTTGCGGCAGCCGGTGAGGATCACCCAGTGCCCGCCGTGCGCGGCGGCCAGGTCATCCAGGTCGTAGACGGGACGGCCCTTCTCGCCCCCGGCGAGCTGCGCGCGGCTGATCGCGGCGCTCAGCCGCCCGTACCCCTCGACGTCGCGGGCGAGCACCAGCAGGTGCCGGCAGCCCGGATCGGGCTCGCCCGCCGCGGCGGCGGGCAGGTCCAGGCTCAGCTCCGCGCCGAAGATCGTGCCCACGCCGGTCCCCTTGGCGGCCTCCTTGAGGCGTACGGCCCCGTACATGCCGTCGTGGTCGGTGACCGCCAGGGCCTCGACGCCGAGCCGGACCGCCTCCTCGACCAGCTCGTCCGGGCCGGAGGCGCCGTCGAGGAAGCTGTACGACGAGTGGCAGTGCAGCTCCACCCAGCCGCCTCCGCGCGACGGCAGCCGTACGGGCGGCGCGGGCCGCTCCGCCGGCGCCGCGCCCTCACCTGCGGGCGAGGACACGCCCCAGGACAGCCGCCGCTCGAACTCCCGCCACGGGATCCGCGGATTATCGAACCCCATGACGGCCCTCCGCGTTCCCGGCGGCCCACGCGGGCACCGCCCCTGAGCCTCGCTCCGACGGGCCGGGCGTGGTCGGTCTCGAGGTGCGTACGCCGCCCGTGGCGCCTGGACCTCTTGGCCTCGGTCGGTCAGGCATAGTCGGCCTCGATGTACCAGCGGCCGCCTTCGACGACGAGCAGGCGCGCGCCGCCGTCGGCGGTGACGACCTGGAACCGCGCCCGGCGGCGGAAGCGCGCCGGGTCCCACCAGCGCTCCCGGGCCGGCCACGGACCCGCCCACGCGGTCACCGGCAGGACGCGCCCGTCGACCTCGATCTGGTGGGGCGGTGCGGAGACCACGCAGCGGGCGCTGACCGTGACCGGCGCGCCGTCGGCGCCGGTCACGCGGACGGGCAGCGGGTCGGGATGGACCACCGCCGGCGCCGGGTCGGGGATCCGCCCGGGCCACCGCCCCTCCGAGGCGGCGGGTTCGGGCGGGAGGTCGCCGACGGGTACCCGGACGACGCGCTCGCCGGGCCCGCGGCCGCCCACGGGGTACGGCCGGGTGATCCCCTGGTGGCCGAGCATGGCCTGGACCCGCGCGGCCGCCCGCATGATGCGGTCGGAGACCGTGACCTGCCCCCACAGCGCCTCCTGCCGTCCCTCGTCCGGGACGAGCTGGTCGGGCAGGAGCCTCAGGAGGACGATGCCGCCGACCCCCTCCTCATCGGGCGGGGCCTCCCAGGACGACAGCTGCCAGCGGACCCGTTCGGCGACGGCGAGGGCGGACAACGCCCCCCTCTCACCTCCGTGGCTACGCCCCGCCACCCCCCCATCGTGCCGCCACAGCCGGGACTGCGTACGGCCGTGGGCGTCCGTCACCTCGACGCCGATCCGTACGCAGGTCAGGGCCTCGGCGGCGAGCGCCTCGTGCAGACGCTCGGCGAGTGTCTTGGCGGCGAAGACGACTTGTTCGGCCGCCGCGGCGGGCGGGTCGAACTCTGTCGTCACCGTCAGGTCCGTGTGCGGCGGGCGGGGCGCGGGCGGCCGGGCGTCCAGCCCCCGCGCCAGCCGGTGCGCGCGTACCTCGTCCGCGCCGAAGCGGCTCGTGACGTGCCGGGCCGGGAGTGCCGCGAACGCGCCCAGTGTGTGGATGCCGAGCCGGGGCAGCAGATCGGCGAGCTCCGGCCGGCCCAGGACGGTCACCGGGTACGGCGCGAGGAAGTCCGGCGTCCCGCCCGGCGGCACGACCGTGCCGCCGTCCGAGGTGCGGGCGGCGAGTTCGGCGGCGAACAGGCCGTCCGCGACGCCCACGCCGCAGTCGAAGCCGCGCTCGACCACCGTGTCCTGGACGTGGATCCGCAGCGACTCCTCCGCCGCCTCCCGGTCGGTGCCGCCGTGGTAGCGGGCCGCGCCGCGCACCGGGATGGCGCAGACGCCGGGGCGTACGACCTCGACCCAGGGAGTGATCGTCGAGACGGCGGCGGCGACCGTCTCGAAGAGCCGCCCCTCGGCGTCGGGGTCGCGGTCGCGGACCACCAGCCCAGGGCAGTGCCGCTGCGCGTCGCGGAGCCGCTGCCCCCGGCGTACGCCGGCGGCGCGCGCCGCCGCCGAGCACGCCTCGACCCGGGCCGAGGCGACCACCGCCGCGGGCGTGCTCGCGTCCAGACCCACCGCGGTGACCGGCCAGTCCGGGCACCACACGACGAGCACCCGCGGCGCGCTCATCGATCCACCGCCGGGGCCGGTGCATCGGGGAGTGGCGCGTGCCTCATCCGGCCACGGCCTCCAGGCGCGCCGGTCCCTCGTGCTCGGCGACGGTCACGGTGCCGTCCGGTCCCGGTAGCCACAGCCAGACCCGGCGGCCGGGGGCGGCCGCGCCGCGCCCGGAGAGCGCCACGAGCGCGCGGCGTCCGCGCAGGTGGCCGGTGCCGTCCCCGACGCCGGACCACTGGTTCGCCTCGACGCGTAGCCGCAGGGCCGCGCCCGCCCACGGCCCGGTCGTGACCAGCGCGCAGCCGTTCCGGCGCGCGATCGTGGTCAGCCGCCGGGCGACCGGCGCGGGAGGCTCTTCCGGCGGTCGTACGATCACCATCGCGCATCCGTCGGTCAGCGCGGCGACCACGTCGGCCCACCGCCGGCCCGGGTCGTCGACGAGCAGGACCCGCATCGGGTCGAGGCCGCCGTCCGCGCCGCCGAACGCCGCGGCGGCCGGGACGTACGCCTCCGGGAGGCCGACGACCGCGCACCAGCGGTCCCCGAGCCCGGCGGCCAGCGCGAGGGCCAGCGCGGTCGAGCCGTCCACGCCGGTGACCGTGCCGGGGCGCAGGCCGCCGCCGGGGATCACCGCGCGCAGCGCAGGCAGGACAGGGATCAGGCCCATGCCCGCCAGAGACGGGAAGCCCGCTGTGACCTGCGACGATAGCTCGCTCACTCGTTAATCATCGAACATTCATTCGACTGAAATCAAGTCGATCGTCACGTGCAACGGCGGTTCCGGTTGCATGATCGGAACATTCCAGTGCCCTAGATGCCATGGTCACGAGGGATACGTCAGGTGCCGTGACCGCGATC
This sequence comes from Actinoallomurus liliacearum, assembly GCF_039542035.1. NCBI lineage: Bacteria > Bacillati > Actinomycetota > Actinomycetes > Streptosporangiales > Thermomonosporaceae > Actinoallomurus > Actinoallomurus liliacearum. The sequence goes on along the minus strand of NZ_BAABHJ010000009.1, from coordinate 72,727 downwards.
CTGTGGTTTCGGATCCCGCCTCCCGGAGGCTCGCGGGTGGTGCGGCGAGGCCGCGTACGGCGAGGCGTCCGTGGGCGGCGGGCGGCCGTACGAAACGCTCGGTAAGGGCCACCGTGACCGCCCCTCTGATGCCCGGCGCGGCGGGGCGTGTCACACGCAGACGGCGCAGTACATCATCTGGCCGGCGTCACGGGCCCGGCGGGCGAGCCCGACGAGATCGTCCATGACGGGCCGCATCTCGTCGGGCTCGAACCAGGCGACGTGGTGGAACTCCTCGATGCCCGCCCACAGGGGGGCCGCCTGGGTCAGTTCCGCTTCTGTGGCGGCGGCCAGAGTGTCCCGTGCGACCGCGCTCAACTCGACCAGCAGGCGTTCGTCCTCTTCTGAGGTGAGCGGCTCAGGGGAGGGGACGTGGTCCGTCGGGATGCCGAACATCAGCAGGAGCGGTGCTCGGGGCGTGGGGGAGGCGGACGACGAAGGTCGCGCCCTCGCCCGGCGCGGAGATGACGCCGACGGCGCCGTCGTGGGCCTCGGCGACGGCGGCGACGATGGACAGGCCCAGGCCGGCCCCGCCGTGTTCGCGGGAGCGGGAGTGGTCGGTCCGGTAGAAGCGTTCGAAGACCCGCCGGCACTGGTCCTCGGCGAGCCCGGGTCCGTGGTCGGTCACGGAGATCTCCACCTGGCCGCCGGCGACGTCGATCCGCACGGTGGCGGGGGCGCCCGCGGGCGTGTGCCGTCGTACGTTGGCGAGCAGGTTGTCGAGGACCTGGCGCAGGCGCATCGCGTCGCCGAGCACCACGGCCCCCTCCGCCGCCTCCAGATCGATGGGCCGGCCCGGCTCCACGGCGCGGGTGCCGGCCACGGCCTCCGCCGCGATCCGGGCCAGGTCCACCGGTTCGCGGTCGAGCGGGCGCCCCTGGTCGATCCGGGCCAGGAGGAGCAGCTCGTCGACGAGGGCCCCCATCCGTTCGGCCTCCGCCTCGATGCGGGCCATCGTCTTGGCCAGGTCGTCCGGGCGGTCGGCCGCGCCCCGGCGGAACAGCTCCGCGTACCCGCGGACCGTCGCCACCGGCGTGCGCAGCTCGTGGGAGGCGTCGGCGATGAACCGCCGGAGCCGCTCCTCGGACGCCTCGCGTTCGCGGAAGGCCGTCTCGATCTGGCCGAGCATGTCGTTCAGCGCCTGGCCGAGGCGTCCGACCTCGGTGCGCGGTTCGGCGGGTTCGACGCGGCGGGACAGGTCGCCGGCGCCGATCGCGCGGGCCGTGCCGCTGATCTCCTCCAGCGGGCGCAGGCCGCGGCGGATCGACCGGCGCGCGAGCAGCCCGACGGCGGCCAGCGCGATGATCGAGACGACCACCTCGACCCGTGCCAGGTGATGGATGGCGCTGTCGGCGTCCCGGGTCGGGATGCCGATCAGCAGGATCTGCCCGTTCGACAGCCGGGAGACGCGGACCCGCCACGGGTGCAGGTCGCCGATCTTGAGGATCCGCGCGCCGTCGGGGTTCCGCGCCGTGCCGGCCGAGGGAGCGGCGTGGGACGGCAGCGGTGGCGCGTCCTGCGCGGCGAACGTCTGGACGACCCGGCCGTCCGCCGTGCGGACCTGCATCAGGGACGGGACGGCGCCGCTTTCGGCCAGCACCTGGGCCAGCCACGCGCCGTGCGGGCCGACCGGGAGGGCGCCGCCGGGGCCGCTGCGGTCACCGATCGCCGTCTCCATCGCCTTGCCGACCGCGTTCAGCTGCCGGTCGGTCCGGCGGACGATGTCCGCCCGCAGCGTCGCGAAGCTGCCCGCCGCGGCGACCGCCAGACCGGCGGCGAGCAGGCCCAGCAGGGTCAGGACGAGGCGTCTGCGCAGGGACATCATGACGGCCGGGGCAGGCGCAGGACGTATCCGACGCGGGGCACCGTGTGGATCAGCGGCGGGTCCACGGTGTCGACCTTGCGGCGCAGGTAGCTGATGTAGGTCTGGACGACGCCGTCGTTGCCGCCGAAGTCGTAGTCCCAGACGTGGTCGAGGATCTGCCGCTTGGACAGCACCCGCCCGGCGTTGACGACGAGGTACCGCAGCAGCTTGAACTCGGTCGGCGTGAGCTCCAGCGGCGCGCCGCCCCGGGACACCTCGTAGGCGTCCTCGTCGATCTCCAGGTCGGCGAAGCCGAGCCGCGCGGCGTCGGTTCCGCCGGGGCGGCTCGTCCGGCGCAGTACGGCCCGGATCCGCGCGATGAGCTCCTCCAGGCTGAACGGCTTGGTCACGTAGTCGTCACCGCCGACCGTCAGCCCGGCGATCTTGTCCTCGGTGGCGTCGCGGGCCGTCAGGAAGACGACCGGCGCCTCGCACCCCTCGCGGCGCAGCCTCCGGCAGGTGTCGAGCCCGGACCCGTCCGGAAGCATCACGTCCAGCACGATGAGGTCCGGCCGCAACGCCGTGACCCGGGCGAGGGCCTCGGCGCCCGTGCCCGCCACGGCGGACTCGAACCCCTCGTAGCGCAGCGCGGTCGCGACCAGGTCGGCGAGGTAGGGCTCGTCGTCGACGACGAGGACCCGGATGGGGCGGTCGGTCACGGGGCCAGTGTCCCGCGTCGCCCTGTGAGAACGCTGTGAGAACCCTGTGACAGAGAACTCCCAGAACAGGCACACGGTGCTGGAAGAGCGGGCTGCTGTGCTGGCCCGCATGGAAGGATTCTCCCGATTCGTACTGCGGCACAAGCTCGCCGTGACGCTGGCCTGGCTCGCGCTCACGGTCGCGGGCGTGCTCGCGACGTCGCAGATCGGCGGGCGGCTCACCGCGCAGAACGCCATTCCCGGACAGCCCTCGTACGAGACGAACGCGGCCATCGCGAGGACGTACGGCACCGGCGGGCGCGGCGACCCGCTCGTCCCGGTGATCACCCTGCCCGCGGGGCGGACCGTCGACTCGCCGGGCGTCCGGGCGGGGATCGGCCGGGCGTTCGCGGTGGCCGCCACGGCCGTGCACGGCCGCGCCGTCTCCTACGCCGACACCGGCGACCGCCGCCTCGTGGGCCGCGACGCCCGTACGACCTTCGGCCTCGTCTACGGGCCGGCCGGGCAGGGCGGCGGGATGCGCGCCCCGGACCTGACCGGGCCCGTCACGGCGGCGATGCGCGCGGCGCTTCCACCGGGCGCGGCGCTGCGCCTCACCGGGATGGAGCCGCTGCAGTCCGGCGGCGGCGGATCGGGCCATGGCCCCGACGTCCTGTCCGAGACACTGGTCGGCGGACTCGGCGCGCTGGCCGTCCTGGCGTTCGTCTTCGGATCGCTGCTCGCCCTCGTCCCGCTGCTGATCGCGGCGTGCTCGATCCTCACGTCGTTCCTCGTGGTGTACGGGCTCACGACGGTCACCGACGTGAGCGTGATCGTGCAGTTCATCGTCGCGCTGATCGGCCTGGGCGTGGCGATCGACTACTCGCTGCTGCTGGTGACCCGATGGCGCGAGGAGCAGGCCGCCGGGCACGAGGGCGACGAGGCGGTACGCCGCGCGATGGCCACCGCCGGGCGCGCGATCGTCTTCAGCGGCGGGGCGGTCGCCATCGGACTGGTCGCGATGGTCGTCCTGCCGGTCCCGTTCCTGCGCAGCGTCGGCTACGGCGGCATCATCATCCCGATCGTCAGCGTGGTCGCCGTGCTCACCCTGCTGCCGGTGCTGCTGGCGAGGTTCGGATCGCGGATCGACCGGCCCCGGCTGCGCAGGGGCGGCGGCGCCGGGCGCGGCTGGTCCGCCTGGGCGCGGGGCGTCGTACGGTTCCGGTGGGCCGCGGTCGCCGCCTCCGGCGCGGTCCTCGTCGCCCTCGCGGTCGCGGCCCTCGGCCTGCACCTGGGCGACCCGGAGAGCGACGCCCTCGCCTCGTCCGGGCCCGCGTACGAGGGCCGGGCCGCCCTCGTCCACTCCGGCGTGCCGACCGGCGTCCTCACCCCGATCGACGTCCTCGTGCCCCGGGGCGGCGACCCGGCGGCGACGGCCGCGCGCCTCACCCGGCTGCCCGGCGTCGTCACCGCCGTCGCTCCGGACACGTCCGCCTGGCGTCGCGATGGCACCGCGCTGGTCGCGGTACTGCCCGCCGCCGAGGGAGGCTCCGCCGCGGGGAAGGACACGGTCCGGCGCGTCCGCGCCGCCGTGCCCGCCGGGGTCGGGGTCGGCGGCTCCGCGGCCGTCGGCGTCGACTTCGCCAAGGCCGTGTACGGGGCGTTCCCGCTGATGCTGACGCTGATCGCGGTGGCGACGTTCCTGCTGCTCGCCCGGGCGTTCCGGTCGCTGCTGCTGCCCCTGAAGGCGGTGCTGCTGAACCTCCTGTCGCTGGCCGCGATCCTCGGCGCCATGGTCCTGGTCTGGCAGGACGGCTACGGGTCCAAGCCGATCTGGGGGATCGCCGCCACCGGCTCGATCACGGAGTTCGTCCCCGTGATGGTGTTCGCGTTCCTGTACGGACTGTCCATGGACTACGAGGTCTTCATCCTGGCGCGGATGCGCGAGGAGTACGACCGGACCGGGTCGACGCGGACCGCCGTCGTCGAGGGCATCGGCCGCACCGGCCGGCTGGTGACGAGCGCGGCGCTCATCCTGTTCCTGGCGTTCGCCTCGCTGGCGTCCGCGCCGATCACGGAGCTGAAGGTGTTCGCGACCGGTCTCGGCCTCGGCGTGCTCCTGGACGCGACGGTCATCCGCGCGCTCCTGGTGCCGGCCCTCGTGTCGCTGTTCGGCCGCTGGAACTGGTGGCTGCCCCGCTGGGCCGCCTGGGCGTTGCGGGTCCGTCCCGCCCGGCTCCCGCCGGAACCGGTACCGGACCCCGTCCCGGCCGGCCGCCCTTAGGACCTGTCCGGTGGATCTTGTGGCAGTACGGAGACCAGTCTGATCACTGCCCGATAGCGGCGGGTTCGTCACCCCGGCCGGCCGAGCCGACACGCGGGACGGCTCCGGTCCGCCACCCACGGTGTACCGAATGCTCGGCGACCGCAGCCCAGGACAAGGGCAAAAGCCCCCATATCGACACCACGGGCGAGGCTTTCCCGAGCATCCGGTACGACCCCGCACGACCACCCCGAGGAGATAAAGGGCAATCTCCACAGGTCGCACACCCGGGTCGCCCGTCCGCTTCCACCGGCGTCTACTCAGCGGAGAATTTTCTCCGCTGAGTAGACACCACCAGAAACGACGCCCCACCCAGCGGGCGGACCGGCCGGCGCCGCACGCATCCCTCGCCGTCACGGATCGACCAGCACGTGATCCACCGGACAGCACACCTAGCCGGCGCGCCGGACGTCCCGCGTCCGGCGGACCCGGGTCGGCCGCTCCTGATCGGTGCACCAGAAGTCTCGCGTCCAGCGGATCCGGCCGGCCGCCTCCCGACCAGCGTGCCGGCCGGGCGGGTCACCGCGGATCCCGCCGGGACTCCGGACCGCCGCCCGTGACGGGCGGATCGGCGAATCCGCCGAACGGCACGGGGCGCGACCGCGATCGAGGAGGGCCGTCCCCGAGCGCGCGGGTGGGTCAGCGCAGCGGCGGCACCGCACCGCAGGGTGCCCACGCGACGGTGACGCCGCGCAGCGTCGAGGCCCAGGGCGCGGCGATCGCGGCGAGCCGGACGGCGTCCGGCGGCGTGCGGCCCAGCCCCACCGCGAAGCGCGTCGCCGCCGGTCCCGTCTCGAACGGACGGGGCCAGGCGTGCGCGTCCGCGATCCCGGCCTCCTCCAGCCCGGACAGCAGGGCCCGAATCCGGCCGCGGGCCCGGCCGAGGGTCATGCCGAACTCCTCCACCGGCGTCTCCCGCACCGTGATGACGGCCCACGCGGCGTGCCGCCGGTGCATCGGCGGGGGCGACAGGAGACCGGCCACAGGGTCGCGTCCGGTCCCGGTCTCCTCCAGGACCTCCCACGCGCGGTAGAGCTCCTGCGTGAGGAGGTCCCGTACGCCGGGCCCGACCTGGTCGGAGCAGGACCGGACCGGGGCGGTCGGGGTAATGATGCGTACGGCCGGCGCCGGTGCCGCCGGATCGAGCGCGGCGCCGCCGGAGACGGAGAGCTCCGGTGCGGGGCGCTCCGGTGTGGAGACGCCGGAGATGGAACGCGCCGGTGCGGAGACGCCGGACGTGGAGCCCTCCGGCCGGAGCACGACCGGCCGCCGCCAGTCCCAGGCGGCCCACGTGCCGAAGAAGTGGCGGAGCAGGTCGCCGGCTGGCCGATCCCTGGCCTCGTGCACCGCACGCGCCGCCAGGATCGCCCAGGCGAGGCCGGGCAGGCCGCCGAACGGGGCCGAGTCCAGGCCGCGTGCCCCCGCCCATTCCTTGACCTGCCGGGCGAGGCGGGCGAACCGGTCGCGGCAGCCGTCGACCGCGGCCAGGACGGCGTCGGCGTCGCTGACGGCGCTCAGCGCGATCGCGGGCGCCTCGCCCAGCTCCGTACGGCGCGCCACGGCCTCGGCCGGCGCGATGTCCCCCGTGGCGACCACCATGAGATCGACGGCGAGCCCCGAGTTCCGAAACCGGAGGCCGGGCACCCGCGCGCCGGTCACCTGGCGTACGCCCGCCGCGTCCGGCAGCGCCGCCGTCACCCTCGCCCGCACCTCCGCCGGATCGGGGGTTCCCGGCAGCGCCGCCACCACGTCCAGGTCCGCGCCGGCCGGTGCGCACTCCATGCGCCGGGACCCGACGACCTCGACGACCCCCTCCACCAGGCACGCGCGGAGCCGCTCGACGACCGCCCGCGCCGTCGCGGCGTCCTCCTGGGCATGGCGCGCCGTCCGGGCTCTCGTCTCGTCGGCGTTGGCGCGCCGCGGAGTCCGCGCTGTCGCGGCGTCCTCCTGGGTACGGCGCGCCGTCTGGGCCCTCGCCTCGTCGGCGTTGGCACGCCGCGCCGTCGTGCCCTTCTCCTCGGCGCGCCGCCCGGACTCCGTCGCCGGCTCACCCGGAACACCGGCGGAGATGTCGACGGCCACGCCGTAGTGGTCGGACGCGAACAGGCCGTCCGGAGTCATCGGAGAGTCACCGGTGAGGCGCGCGGCGGTGGCGCGGAGGGTGGAGCCGCCCAGGAAGACCCGGTCGAGCCGGGACGCGCGGCCGGACAGCGACGACACGGCGGCCAGCGGATTGGCCACCGGGTCGAAGGTCGCGGTCTGATCGCCGGGGCCGTGCACCTCGGTCCAGGCGTCCCGCACCCCGAGCACGCCGGCCAGCCCGCCGTCGCCGTCGTTGAAGTCGCCGAGGAGGACGACCTCCCCCTCCACATGCGCCGGCAGTTCGGCGAGCCGCGTCAGCTCGGCCTCCCGCCGGGCGGCGCCGTTCTCGGTGTGGTCGCTGGTCAGATGGGTCGCGGCCACGACGACCGGGCCCACGGCGGACTCCACGGTGACGGCCGCGACCCCCTTGTGCGGGCCGAGGACGTGCAGGCCCGCCTCGCGCACGGGCAGGCGACTGAGCAGGAGGAGCCCGATCTCGTCGACGTCGGGCCCCGACGGGTCGGTGCTCAGCGTGTAGCCGGCGCGCACCCACGGGGCACGAAGCAGCAGGTCGAGCAGCGGGGCCTCGGCCTCCTGCAGCGCGATGACGTCCGCGTCGGCCCGCTCGAGGGCCGCCAGCAGCAGCGGCCTTCGGCGGGCGGTCTCGATGCGGTCGGCGTCGTAGCGGTCCCACAGGGTGTTCCACGTCAACACCCGGAGACGGGCCGGCGCGGACCCACCGGCTGCGCGACCGGCGGCGGCTGCGGGACCCACATCGGCTGCGGGACCCACGGCGGCCGCGGGACCGGCGGAGGCTGTGGGGCCGCTCGCGGCCGCCGCCGGTCGCGCCGACGCTCCCCGGCCGGCGACGGGGGCGGGTGGCTCGGTGGGACGCCAGCCCGCGCCGGGATCCCACGCCACCGGCGTCCTGGCGGTGAAGAACGGAGCCCGGAGCCCGCGGGCCTCCCGCACCCGCCCCGCCGGTGACGAGTCGACGCGGTCCACGCCCGACCGGCGGTCCCAGACGACCTCGCCGTCGGCCTCGACGAACAGGATCCGGTGCCACGGGATGTCGCCGCCGGGGACGAACGCGGGCAGCGGAACACGCTTGGGCGGAGCCCCTCGGACATTGATCCCCAGCAGGAACCGCGCGGCGTCGAACCGCGGATCCCAGCGGATCCGGTGGTAGATCTCCTCACTGGTCCGCATGGCCGCTCCTCGTGTCCGCCGGGATCTCGTCGTCGATGGCCCCGGCGACGTCGCCCACCTGTCCGTCCGGGCCGGCGTACCACGTGCGGTGCGCCTCACCCGGATAGGGCGGAGAGAAGCGGCGGAGCTGCGCGGAGAGCACGGCCGGCGGAACCGGATTCGCGCGCTCCGCGTTGCGCCGGGCCAGCAGGTCGCCGGGGACGAGCAGGACCGCGTGAGTGGTCAGCGCGTCGTACCGGTCGGCCACGGCGCGCACCAGCGAACGCTGGTGACGGTTCAGCGCGGTGGCGTCCCAGACGACGGTCGCGCCGTCCGCCAGGAGCGCGCCGAGCCGGTGCAGACCGTCCCGGAGGACCTGCGGGTTGGCCCGCTGGTCCGCGCGCGAGCCACGGGCCTCGCGCAGGTCGTCGAGGGAGACCACCGCGTCGACGCCGGGAAGGGCGCGCGCGAAGGTGCTCTTCCCGCTGCCCGCGGGCCCTGTCATGACGACGAGCCGGGGAAAGTCACCCGACCGCCATCGCCAGGTGAGCGTCACGGCCTCCTCCGGCGTGGCGATCCGGCCGAGCGCGTACGCCTCCCGTGCCTCCGCCCAGCAGCGGTCCGCGACGTCCCGGCCGGCGCCCGTCCCCGCGACGTCGGCGAGGGCCTGGCGCAGACCGGCCCGCAGTGGTTCCAGCGGCGACTCGGTGAGGAGCCCGGCCTCGTCGGCGTGCAGTTCGGACCAGCCGACCTGCTCGCGGGCCTCGGCGGCCTCGGCGTCGTCGCGCCCGGTCAGGACCGCGGCGGCGACGGCGTGCAGTACACCGACGTCGGCCATGGCCGCGAGCCGGGTGAGACCGACGCGCCGCGCCTCGTCCGGGAAGGGACGGTGCAGACCGGGGTGCAGGCCGACCAGGTCCGCGACCCGGCGGGCCTGCGGCACGCCGAGAGGCGCCACCAGCCGGGGCATCAGCCGGACCCGGCCGGCGCCGTGAAGAAGGGCCGCCAGCAGGCCCGTCAGCCGTTCGTCGCCGGAGCGCCCCAGCAGGTCGAGGCGGGCGGAGACCTCGGCGACGATCGCCTCGGCGCGCTCGACGGCCGTCTCGGTACGCCGGCTCGTTCCGGCGGCGTCCGCCGACGCGGCGGAGGCATCGGGCGCGGACGTATCGGGGGCGGACGTATCGGGGGCGGTCAGGTCGGCGATGGTCATCCCCACCGCGTCGAGGAGGGCCGCCGCGCCGGGGAGCGCGCCGGACCGCGCCTGCCACAGCGCGGCGGCCGGGCTCAGGCCGTTCTCGACGACGGGGCCGAGCATCCAGTGCTCGTCCGTGCGTACGTGCGCCGGCCGTACCCACTTGGCGACCCGGTGGCCGAACTCGTCGCGGGGGAAGCCGTCGACGGTCCGTACGACGTAGCCCTCCTGCCGCCGCGTGTCGAGGCGGAGCGCCCGCAGGCGGCGCTCGTCGAAGACGCCGCGCCACAGCACGGCCGGTACGGGTACGCCCAGCCGCCGGGCGAAGCGCACGGTGCGGTCCCAGTCCAGGCAGTGGTCGCCGTCCCACACGGAGAAGAGGTAGAACCAGCTCTCCAGGTCCTGGTAGGCGATCGAGTGGCGGGCGTAGAGGTTCTCCCCGCAGACCCGCACGCCCACCGGGATCCGGCGCGCGATCCGGCCGTGCAGCGCCTTGATCCAGGCGCGGGACGGGTGATGCGCGCTGTCCAGCGAGCGGGCGTGCAGCCCGTCGGGGTACATCGTCGTGTTCTCCCCGTCGAGCTTCTCGGTGACCACGACCTCCCGGCCGGCGAGCCCGGACAGGCCGGCGGCGCGCACGTCGTCCGCCCCGACTCCCGGAGACCAGGGCAGGTGGGGAGTGCGGGGATAGTGCACTCGCATGATCCACTCCTACCGGCGACCTGACGACCTCGGGGCCGCGACGACCCTAGGGGAGGCGGGTCGGCGAATCCATCGAATTAGTGGCGATCCGCGCGCTCGTCGGCGGCGTCCGGTGAGCTGGTCGATGACAACGCGCGGGCCGGATGGGGGATACCGCGTGACCCATCGGACATGTCGGGGTCGGGCCCCTCCAGTGTCCTCCGGCCCGTAGACTGCCCGGGTGTCGCTCACCCGGATCACGCTCTCCCGCGTCCCCGCGCCACTTCGCCCGCTGCTGGTCAAGCACCGTGAGCTGGTGAAGTTCGCCTTCACCGGCGGTGTCTGCTTCCTGCTGACCGCCGGGGTGAACTACGGGCTCAAGCTGACGGTCATGCGGACCAAGCCGGTGACGGCGCTCACCATCGCGATCATCGTCGCGACGATCGCGTCGTACCTGATGAACAGCGGCTGGTCGTTCCGGGCCCGCGGCGGCCGCAGGCGGCACGTCGAGGCGGTGCTGTTCTTCGTCGTGAGCGGCCTGGGCATCATTGTCAACGACATCCCGCTCTACCTGGCGCGTTACGCGTTCAACCTGCAGTACCCGAACGTCAGCCACGTCGGCCAGGAGATCTCCGACTTCCTCAGCGGCATGATCATCGGAACGCTGCTCGGCATGGTCTTCCGCTGGTGGGCGATGAAGAAGTGGGTCTTCCCGCACGAGAAGACGGCCGGCTCCGCCTCCTCGGCGGGCGTCGGGCCGGTCGCGGCCCGCGCGGACGAGGAGTCCGAGCTCGTCGCCTGAGCCGCGCGCCCGGCCATCGGGCGGGGGCGACCCCGTCCGGCGCCTCGTCCGGCGGGGCGCACCCTGGTCCGCGCCTCGTCAGGCGGGCTGGACCTCCACCGGCACTCCGTTGAGCACGGCGTTGCCGGACAGCGGGTCGAGGGCGAGCGGGTCGGTGAGGGCGTTGGCGTTGACGCCGGGGTGCGCGGCGGCGACGGCCATCCGCGTGCCGGGTCGGCCGTGACCCCAGCCGTGGGGGAGGCTGACGACGCCGGGCATGATCTCGGCGGTGACCTCCACCTCCGCCTCGATCGTGCCGCCGGCGCCCGTCACCTTCGCCGTTCCCGCGTCCGTCAGCCCGAGGCGGCCGGCGTCCTCGGGGTGGACCTGCAGCGTGCAGCGGTTCGAGCCCCGGACCAGGCCCGGCACGTTGTGCAGCCAGCTGTTGTTGGACCGTAGGTGGCGGCGGCCGATGAGGACCAGGCCGGTACGCCGCCGGGCGAGGCCGTCGCGGAGCCGTACGGCGTCCTCGGCGAGCGGCGGCGGGCACAGCTCGATCCGGCCGGACGGCGTCCGCAGCACCTCGGGCAGCCGGGGCCGCAGCGGGCCGAGGTCGACGCCGTGCGGCGCGTTCCGCAGCGCGCGCAGGGACAGGCCGTCCGGCACCGCGCCGAACCCGTCGCCGTACGCGCCGAGGCGCAGCATGAGGTCGAGGCGGCGCAGCGCCGGGGTCTCGCCGGTCAGCCGCGGCAGCAGCTCCGCCGGATCCCGGCCGTGAACGGGCGAGGACGGGTCGGCGATCGCCTTGCCGAGCAGGTGGGCGATGACCGACTCGTCGACGTCGGTGTCCTGTCCGGACACGATGCCGATGAGGCGGGACAGGATCGCGCACTCCTCGAGCTCGCCGTCCCGGAGCGGGACCGCGGGCGGGGAGTACCGCGCGGTGTTGCGCACCGCGAGGTCCCCGAACGCCAGGTCGTAGTGCGGTGACCGGCTCGGCGGGGGCGGCGGCAGGATCACGTGCGCGTGCCGCGTCGTCTCGTTCAGGTACGGGTCGACGCTGACCATGAACTCCAGGTCGTCGAGCGCGTCGCCGAGGCGCTCGCCGCCGGGCAGGGACAGCACCGGGTTGCCGGCCACCGTGATCAGGGCGCGCACCCGCCCCTCGCCGGGCGTGTGGATCTCGTCGGCCAGGGTGGTGGCGGGCAGCTCGCCGCGTACCTCGGGGAGGCCGCGGACGCGGCTGTGCCAGCGGCCGGTCCGGAACCCGCGCCCGCTGCCCATGCCGGGGCGGCGGTGCGGGGCGAGGGGGAACATCGCGCCACCGGGCCGGTCCAGGTTGCCGGTCAGGACGTTGACGACGTCGACCAGCCAGTTGGTGAGCGTGCCGAACTCGGCGGTGCAGGTGCCGATGCGGGCGTACACGGCGGCGCTCGGGGCGGCGGCCAGTTCGCGGGCGATCCGCCGGATCTCCTCGGCCGGGATCCCGCAGACGTCCGCGACGTCCTCGGGGGCGAAGTCGCGGCTCAGCCGTTCCACGTCCGCGACGCCGTCGACCCCGGGGGTGTCGGCGACCAGGCCCTCGGTGAACAGGGTGCGCACGACGCCGAAGAGCAGGTACGCGTCGGCGCCCGGCCGGATCGGCAGGTGCCGGTCGGCGAGGCGCGCGGTCCGGGTGCGGCGCGGGTCGACGACGACGAGGGTGCCGCCGCGCCGGCGCAGCGCCTTCAGCTTTCCGGGGAAGTCCGCGGCGGTGCACAGGCTGCCGTTGGACTCCAGCGGATTGGCGCCGAGGACCAGCAGGTACGAGGTGCGGTCCAGGTCCGGCACCGGGATGGCCAGGGGGTCGCCGAACAGCAGGCCGCTGGAGACGTGCTTGGGCATCTGGTCGACCGTGCTGGCGGTGTAGAGGTTCGTGCTGCCCAGCGCGCGGGCGAGCGGGCCGGCGTACAGGCCTCCCGCCAGGGTGTGGACGTTCGGGTTGCCGAGGTAGAGGGCGAGCGCCTGCCGGCCGTGGCGTCCGGTGACCTCGCCGAGGCCGCGGCGTACCGCCGCGAACGCCTCCTCCCAGCCCACCTCGCGCCAGTCGTCGCCGTCGCGGACCATGGGGGAGCGCAGCCGGTCGGGGTCGTCCTCGAGCTCGCCGATGGTCGCGCCCTTGGGGCAGACGAAGCCGTGGCTGAAGACGTCGGCGCGGTCGCCGCGGGCGCCGGTGACCCGGCCGTCCGCGATCGTCAGCTCGAGGCCGCAGGTGGCCTCGCACAGGGGACAGATCCGGTACGCGGTCGTCTCGGCCATCGACGCCTCCGGCAGCACTGAGTTGTTTCACGAAACGATAGGGCCGCGGGTCCGGTAAGGGAACCCGTGATCGCCGATCGTGGTGGCGGGCTACCGGCGCACGGCGGCGCCCGGCCGGGCCGGGCGGAGATACCTCACCTGTGGCGCCCGCCAGCGCGGATCGACCAGCCGCGCGCCCTCGGGACGGAATCCGGCGCGTTCGTAGAGCGTGCGCGCCCGGTCGTTGTCCTCGAACACCCACAGCCGGACGTCCACGCCGGGCATCGCGTCGATCGCGTGCTCGAGCAGGCCGCGCCCCACGCCCGCCCCCGAGGCGGCCGGATGGACGTAGAGGGCGGCCAGATAACCCCCGCCGGGGTGATCGGCGTCGTCGCCGTAGCGGGCGAATCCCACCGGCCGCCCGCCGGCGTCGACGGCGAGCACGGTCGTCAGACCTGAGGCGCTGAGCCCCGTGGCCAGGTCGGTCGCGACGGTGCCGGCGTCGAGGGCGTCGATCACCTCGTCCGGCACGACGCCCCGGTACCCGGCCCGCCACGCTGCCACGAACACCTCGGCCATCCCGGACAGGTCGCCGGTGACCGCCCGCCGATAGGAGATCATTTGACGCACATCCGGCGCGGCCGCACGGTCGCGGGCTCCGGCAGCCGCAGTGGCGTCGCGCCCGGTGTCAGGGATCCCAGGATCGAGCCGGTACGCGCGCCGGTCGCGGACGCGATGGTGCCCTCGAGCCCGTGCACGGAGAGGTAGCCCAGCAGGCCGAACAGGTACGCCTCCTTCGCCTGCGCCGACAGGCCGAAGTCCTCGATCGGCCGAACGCGCGCCGGCGCCGAGAGCTCGGTGATCCGCCGCATCAGGGTCGGGTTGCGCACCCCACCGCCCGCGACGACGAGTTCGGCGAGCGCGTACGTCCGGCAGGCGTCGGCCACGAGTCGTGCGGTCAGTTCCGTGAGCGTCGCGAGCAGGTCGTCGGTTCCGATGTCGAGCCCGCCGACCGCGTCACGGACGTAGTCGGCGTGGAAGAGCTCCTTGCCGGTCGACTTGGGCGGTTCGGCGCGGTAGTACGGCTCGGCGAGCAGCCGGTCGAGGAGCTCCGCGTGCACCGTTCCCCGTGCCGCCCGCGCGCCCCCGGCGTCCATTCGCTCGGCACCCGCCGTGGCGTCGGTGACGGCGCTGTCCATCAGCGCGTTCGCGGGGCCGAGGTCGTACGCGATCACGTCTCCGTCCGCGTCGCGCACGGTGATGTTGGCGATGCCGCCGAGGTTGAGGGAGCCGCGCCGTACCTCGTCCGACAGCACGAGCAGCGCGTCCAGCGTCGAGGCGAGCGGCGCGCCGTGGCCGCCCCGCGTCAGGTCGCGGGTACGCAGGTCGGAGACGGTGGTCACGCCGGTCGCCTCGGCGATCCAGGCGGCGGCCCCCAGTTGCAGCGTGCCGAGCGCGTGCGTGCCCTCGACCCAGTGGAAGACGGTCTGCCCGTGGGAGACGATCAGGTCGGCGCCACCGCCGGTGAGGCGTTCGTTGGCCGTCGTCGCGACCGAGCCGAACAGCCGGCCCAGCTCGGTGTCGAGCCGGCACACCTCTTCCATGGTGGTGGGGTGCGGTGGCAGGGCGGCCGCGATCCGGGCACGAAGCCCGTCCGGAACGGGTTCGCTGTACAGCCCGCGCGGACGGCAGACGATCTCCTCACCGGTCAGCGAGAAGTCGGCGGCGGCGGCGTCGATCGCGTCATAGGACGTGCCACACATCATGCCGATGACGGTCAGGTCCATTGGGGCCTCCTCAGGTGGGCCTCGGCGGCGGCGAGCACCCGCAGCCACATCGGTTCGGTCGCTCGGGGCGGGCCGCTCGCGTGCAGCCGGTTGGTGATCATCGCGACGGCGGCCCGGCGCTCGGGCAGGACCGCGAACGCGACTCCGGGAAAGCCGGTGTGCCCGAAGGCGGGACTCGACGGAAGGTCCCAGACCCGGAATCCCAGCGCCTGGTGAGGGTCGGCGCCGGCGGTGAGGAACCCGGCGACCGTGTCACGCCGGATCGGCCCGTCACCGTCCAGCCCGCTCAGCAGGCCCGTCGCGAACCGCAGGAGGTCGGCGGCCGTCGTGAACAGCCCGGCGTGCCCGGCGACTCCGCCGAACGCGTGGAAGGCGTTGCCGTCGTTCACCTCCCCGACCAGCACATGGTCACGCCAGCCGGCGAAGTCGGTGACGGCGCCGTCGACCGGGTACGGGACGCCGGAGGTGATCATGCCTTGTTCGATCGTGTCGCCGGTCGAGCTCGCGGCCACCGGTCCGCCGGGCGCGGGCGTGGCGTAGCGCGTTTCGGTCAGCCCGAAAGGTCGCAACACCAGGTCGTCCACGGTCGCCGCGAGGTCGCCGCCGACGCGCGCGACCAGCGCGCCGAGCAGGATGAACCCGAGGTCCGAGTAGTGCCGCCCCTCGCCCGGCCGGTAGCGGAGCGGCAGGCCGGCGGCGAGTGAGACGGCGTCGTCGCCGCGGGCGCCCTTCAGGTACAGCGGCCACCATTCCCACAGGCCGGCCCGGTGTTCGAGCAGGTCGCGGACGGTGCCGTGCCGGTCGAGTCCCGGGAGGTGACGCGCGACCGGCGCGTCCAAGGTGATCTCGCCGGCGTCCACCAGCGCCATCAGCGCGGCCGTCGTGCCGACGATCTTGCTGACCGACCCGGCGTCGGTCCTCGTGTCCCAGCCCATCTCGACCGGCGGGCCGGTCGCGTCGCGCCGTGCGACACCGCCGGCGGCGTAGCGGATCCGGCCGTCTTCGGCGACGGCGACGAGCGCCCCGGGCGGCGCGGCGCCCTCGTCGGAAGACTCGCTCAGCAGGTCGGTGACGGCGGTGACCAGCGGGTCCGCGGTGAGGTGGGTGATTTCGGACACGGGCACAGGTTAATGGTTCACCTATTGTCTGTCATCAAGGTCAACCGTTAACCTCTGCGGCAACCCGTTGCTCGGAGGAGCTCGTATGACACCCCCCAACTCTCCCGGTCGTGGCGGTATCCGGAACTGGATCACCTCCGTCGCCGTCACCGCCGCCGCCGCGACCGCCGTCGCGGCACTGGCCGCCTGCTCGCCCAGCGGTTCGCAGAACTCCTCGTCCTCATCGGGCGCCTCGACGTTCGTCGTCGCGCGAACGGGCGACATCGACAAGCTCGACCCGCACCTGGCGACGGCGTTCCAGACGCAGCAGACCCTGGGCCTCGTCTACTCCAGGTTGGTCGCGACCAGCCCCACCGGTCAGATCCAGCCGGACCTGGCGACCCAGTGGAAGATCTCGCCCGACGGGCGGACCGTCACCTTCACCCTTCGCACGGGCGTGACCTGGCAGGACGGCTCGCCGTTCACCTCCGGCGACGTCAAGGCGTCGATCGAGCGGATCCTGAACCAGAGCACCGGCGCGGTCGCCCGCTCGAACCTGACCGCCATCGAGAAGGTGGACGCCCCGGACGCCGCCACGGTGGTGCTGCACCTGTCCAAGCCGTCGGCGTCGCTCCTCTACTCGCTGGCGTCGGTGAACTCCTCGATCGAGTCGGCCAAGGACATCTCCGCCGGGACGGTCGGCAAGAAGCCCAACGGCACGGGCGCGTTCGCCTGGAACGCCTGGAACCCCGGCCAGCAGGTGGTCCTCACCGGCAACGCGAAGTACTACGGCGGCTCGCCGAAGATCAAGAAACTCGAGTTCCGGGTCATCCCGGACGAGTCGTCGATCCTGTCCGGCATGAAGGCCGGCGCGTTCCAGCTCGGCCTGCTCTCCGACCCCGGCGTCGCCCGCCAGGCCGGCAAGTCCGACAAGTACGCGCTCGCCAAGCAGCCGGCCCTGGCGTACCACGTGCTGATGCTCAACGGCCGGAAGGGCCCGCTGAAGAACCAGCAGGTGCGGCAGGCCATCAGCTGCGCCATCGACCGCAACCAGGTGGTGCAGACGGCGGCCTACGGCGACGGCACCGTGACCGGCCCCATCACGAGCCCGGCGTTCTCCTACTCGGCGACGGACGGCCTGCCCTGTACGCCGGGTGACGTGGCCAAGGCGCGCTCGATGCTGGCCGCGGCCGGTTACGCGAAGGGCTTCACCCTCACCACCATCGTCGAGACCGGCGAGTACGCCACCGCCAACGCCGAGGCCCAGAACGTCCAGTCGCAGCTCTCCAAGATCGGCGTGAACCTCCAGCTGAAGCAGCTCTCCACCGGGCCGTACGTGTCGGCGTGGCTCGCGGCGGACTACGACGCCGCCGTCGCGCTGAACGGCGGCTCGTACGATCCGTTCCTGATGTACGGGCGCTACTACACCTCCGGCGGCAGCCTCGCCAAGCCGGCGGGCCTGGACTCCTCGACGCTGTCCGACCTGCTCAACCAGGGCAACTCCACCAGTGACGACGGCAAGCGGCAGGAGACCTTCCGCAACCTCCAGAAGGAGCTGCTGGCCGAGTCCCCGTGGGTCTGGATGTTCCGCTCGGACGACTACTACCTGGTCGGCTCGGGCGTCCACGGGTTCACGCCGCGGCCGGACGAGTTGCTCAGCTCGCTGACCAGCGCGTCCTGAGAGCGGCGAGCCGATGCTGAACCTGCGATGGCTGGGGGCCCGGCTCCTGGGCGCGCTGATCACCCTGCTGGGGGTGACGGTGGTCGTCTTCGTCGTCCTGCGCACCATCCCGGGAAACGCGATCACCGCCTCCCTCGGCATCGAGTCGGGCACGCTGACCCCCGCGCAGCGTGCCTCGCTCGAGCACTTCTACGGGATCGACCAGTCCTGGTTCTCCCAGCTCTGGACGTGGATCTCGGGTGTCGCGCGCGGTGACCTGGGCCTGTCGCTGACCAGCGGCCGGTCCGTCACCGGCCTGGTGGCCTCGGCGCTGCCGGTGACGGTCGAGCTCGCCGTGCTGTCGGCGCTGATCGGCACCGCCTTCGGCGTGGTGCTCGGCGTGCTCGCCGGCAGCCGGCCGGGACGGGCCTCCGACTCCCTCACCCAGGGCGCGTCGCTGGTCGGCCTGGCCATCCCCGAGTTCGTGCTCGGCACCGCCATGGTGACGTTCCTGGCTCAGGCCTTCCACTACTTCCCCGACACCGGCACGTTCGTGCCGCTGACCCGCTCCGTCGGGGGGAACATGAGCCAGGTCCTCTACCCGTCGCTCGTGCTCGCGGTCGCGTTCGCGGCCAACGTGATGCGCACGACCCGATCGGAGTACGTCGAGATGGCCGAGGCCGACTACGTGCGCACCGCACGGGGCAAGGGGCTGTCGCCGGGCCGGGTCCGGAACTCGCACATCCTGCGTAACGCCACGATCCCGATCGTCACGCTGACCGGCATCCAGTTCGGCTACCTGCTCGGCGGCACCGTGATCATCGAACAGATCTTCGCGCTGCCCGGGATGGGACGCCTGCTGTTCACCGCCATCTCCAACCGGGACTACCCGGTGGTGCAGGGCACGGTGCTGGTCATCGCGGTGCTGTTCGTCCTCGTCAACCTGCTCGTGGACCTGCTCTACCGGATCATCGACCCACGGACGCGTGCGGCATGAGTTCTCTCCCCACCACGGTGGCCGAGCCCGTCGGCTCCGCCCCCGCCGCGCCCGGACGGTCCCGGCTGCTCGCCCGGGTCTGGCGGGACCGCAACGGGCGGATCGGCCTCGCCGTCATCCTGCTGCTCGTCGTCATCGCCGTGCTCGGCGCGCTCGGGGTGCTGCCGAACGACCCGATCGCGCAGCACCCGGCGGCCCGGCTCCAGGGCCCCTCAGGCCGGTACTGGTTCGGTACGGACCAGTTCGGCCGGGACATCGCCGCACGGGCCGCCGTCGGGATCTGGACGTCACTGCGGGTCGCGGTCGTCTCGGTGGCGGTGGCGGCCGTGCTCGGCTCGATCCTCGGCATCAGCGCCGGGTTCTTCCGCGGCTGGGTGGACCAGGTCGTCAGCCGCTTCGTCGACATCCTCTTCGCGTTCCCCGCGATCCTGCTGGCGCTCGCGGTCGTCAGCGCCCTGGGCAGCGGGTGGCAGAACACCGCGATCGCGATCGCCGTCGTCTACACGCCGATCTTCGCCCGCGTGTCGCGGGGTCCGACGCTCGCCGTCGGCGCCTCGGAGTACGTCAAGGCGCAGCGGGTGCTCGGCACGCCACTGCCGCGGATCCTTCTCCGCCACGTACTGCCGAACGTCAGCGCGCCGATCATCGTGCAGGTGACGCTGGCGCTGTCCTGGGCGATCCTCACCGAGTCCGCGCTGTCGTTCCTCGGTCTGGGAACCCGGCCGCCGACGCCCAGCCTCGGCCTGATGGTCTCCGAGGCCCGCAACACCGTCGCGGACGCGTGGTGGACGCTGACCTTCCCGGCGCTCGCGATCGTCGTCGCGGTCATCGCGCTCAATCTCCTCGGCGACGGCCTGCGCAGCGCTCTCGATCCGCGAAGGGACTCCCGCTCATGAGCGAACCGATGCTGGCGGTACGCGGTCTGCACACCGCGATCCGTACTCCGTCCGGGCCGCTGGAGATCCTGCGGGGCGTCGACCTCGAAGTCGACCGCGGCGAGACCCTGGCGGTCGTGGGCGAGTCCGGTTCGGGCAAGTCCTTCACCGCCCTGAGCATCGCCGGCCTGCTGCCGACCGGCGCCTCCGTCACCAGCGGTCAGGTGCTCCTGGAGGGCCGGGACCTGGTGGCGCTGCACGAGGCCGAGCGCCGTGCCGTTCGCGGCGCTGAGATCGGCATGGTCTACCAGGACCCGATGACGTCCTTGAACCCGATGATGCGCATCGGCAAACAGGTGACCGAGGGGCTGCGGGCGCACGGCTGGTCGAAGGAGGCCGCCCACGATCGGGCGGTGACCGTGCTCGGCGAGGTCGGCCTGCCGTCGCCGCGGGCGCTGATGCGGCTCTACCCGCACCAGCTCTCCGGCGGCATGCGGCAGCGGGTGCTGATCGCGTGCGCGATCGCGCCCCGGCCCAAGGTGCTCATCGCCGACGAGCCGACCACGGCGCTGGACGTGACGATCCAGCAGCAGATCCTTCAGCTTGTCGCCAGGCTGCGGGACGAGTACGGGCTCGCCGTCGTCTGGATCACCCACGACCTCGGCGTGGTGGCGCGGATCGCCGACCGGGTCGCCGTCGTGTACGCCGGCCGGGTCGCCGAAGTGGCCCGTACGCGCGAGTTGTTCGCCACCCCTCACCACCCCTACACCGACGGTCTCCTGCGCTCGCTGCCGACACCGGAAGATCCGCACCAGGCGCCGTTGCCGCAGATCGGCGGCAGCCCGATCGCGCTGTCCGCGCTCCCGCCGGGCTGCCCGTTCGCGCCGCGCTGCCCGGAGCGACAGGACCGTTGCGACACGGAGGAACCTCCATTGATCGACCGTGCCGGCTCCCGAGCCGCATGCTGGGTGCCGCGCGGGGAATGGCGCGCACCGTCCGCGGGGGTGACCACCCGTGCCTGACAAGCCGACGCCCGGTGGAGGGAACTCCTCCGGTGAGATCGCGATCGAGGTCCGCGACGTCGTCAAGCGCTACCGGACCCCGGGGCGCGGCGAGGTCCACGCACTCGACAACGTGAGTGTGCGCGTCGAGCGCGGTCAGGTGCTCGGCGTCGTCGGGGAGAGCGGCTGCGGGAAGTCGACGCTCGCGCGGCTGCTGACCCGGCTCGAACGGCCGGACTCCGGAAGCGTCGAGATCCTGGGCCGCCGGATCGACCTCGCCAAGCGGCGGGAACTGCGGGAACTGCGGCGCGTCATCCAGCTCGTCTTCCAGGACCCGTACGCCTCCCTCGATCCGCGGCAGCGGATCGGCACCGCGCTGGCCGAGGTCCTGACGGTGCACCGGCTGCCGTCCGGTACGGCGCGGGTCGGCGAACTGCTCGAGACGGTCGGGCTGTCGCCGGCGACCGCGGACCGGTACCCCCACCAGCTCTCCGGCGGGCAGCGGCAACGCATCGGCATCGCCCGCGCGCTCGCCGTCGATCCGCAGGTCCTCGTGCTGGACGAACCCGTGTCGGCGCTGGACGTGTCGGTCCGCGCGGAGATCATCAACCTGCTGGCCCGGCTGCGTACCGAGCTGGGACTGACCTTCGTGTTCATCTCTCACGACCTCGGCATGGTGCGCCATCTCGCCGACCAGGTCGCGGTGATGTACCTCGGCAAGATCGTCGAGTACGGGCCGTGGGACGCCGTCTCCGACACTCCCGGACACCCGTACACGCGCGCGCTGCAGGCGGCGGTGCCGATCGCCGACCCGCGGCTCGACGCTCCGCCGGCCGACCTGGTCGTGACCGGGGAGGTCCCGGACGCCGCGAACCCGCCATCGGGATGCCGCTTCCACCCGCGATGCCCGCTGGTCGAGGACCGCTGCCGCAGTGTCGAACCGCTCATGCTGCCGGAATCCGGCTGGCATCGGCTGGCCTGCCACGTCACGAGCAGCGAGGCGACGGCTGAGGGGACGGACCGGTGAACGCGGCCGCCGACCACCCTCAGGATCACCAGCAGGACGTCCTGACCAGACTGCGAGGACTCCAGCCGACGCTGGTGCCGTCGAAACGGCGGGTCGCCGCCTACATCCTGCGCGCGCCGGCGCACGCCGCCACCCAGACCATCTCCGAACTCGCGCGGGCCGCGCAGACGTCGGAGAGCACGGTGCTGCGACTGTGCCAGGAACTCGGGCTGCGCGGGTACCGCGAGCTCCGGATCACCCTCGCGGCGGAGTCGGGACGCGAGCAGGAGCGGGCGGCGAACCGCCGTATCGGAAGCGACATCAGCCGCGACGACGACCTCGACTCGATCATCGACACCGTCACCTTCACCGACCAGCAGGCGATCGCCGACACGGCGCGTAACCTCGACCGGGCGGCACTCGCCGAGGCGGTCGTGCTCACCGCGGGCGCGCGCCGGGTCGACATCGTCGGCGTGGGGGCGAGCGCCGTCGTCGCACTCGACCTGCAGCAGAAACTGCACCGGATCGGGCTCATCGCGTACGTCTGGCACGACACCCACGCGGCCCTGACCGCCGCCGCGCTGCTCGGTCCGGCCGATGTCGCGATCGGCGTGTCGCACACCGGTACGACCCCGGACGTCGTCGATGTCATCCGCGAGGCGAGCGCACGCGGCGCCATGACGGTCGCGCTGACCGGCGTACCGAACTCACCGCTCGCCGCCGCGGCGGACGTTTTATTGACCACGGTGGATCGGGAGACGACCTTCCGCTCGGGAGCGACAGCGTCCCGAATCGCGGCCTTGTGCGTGGTCGACGTGCTGTTCACCGCGGTCGCCCAGCGCCGCTACGACCAGGCCATCGCCGCGCTCGAGGCGACCCGGGAGGCCGTCGTCACCCGCCGTTCCACTTCGGGCAACGCCCCGACCGCACGGTAGCGAGGCCCGCTGAAAGAGTCCCAGACAGGAAGGCCGTTCGTGAACCACTCCGGAATCCGGGTCGTGTCCCCGACCGAGCAGGTCAACGCCCGGACCGCCGAACTCGACGCCGTGCCGACGCTTGAGCTCGTCCGCCTGCTCCACGAGGAGGACCGCACCGTACCCGACGCGGTCGCCGTGGTGCTGCCCCGGCTGGCCGCGCTGGTGGACGACGCCGCGGCGCGGGTCGCCGGCGGCGGCCGGGTGCACTACTTCGGCGCGGGGACGTCCGGACGGCTCGGCGTGCTCGACGCGGCCGAACTGCTCCCGACGTTCGGGCTGCCCGACGACGTGGTCATCGCCCATCAGGCCGGCGGCGCCACGGCGTTGGTACGCGCCGTCGAGAACGCCGAGGACAACGACGACGGAGCCGACGCCACCGAGGTCACCGGGGCGGACGTGGTGATCGGCCTGGCCGCCTCCGGCCGCACCCCCTACGTCGGGGCGGCGCTGACGGCGGCTCGCGCCGCGGGGGCGGCCACGGCGCTCATCACCTCGAACCCGAACGCCCCACTGGGGGAGCTCGCGGACTACCTGCTCGTCGCGGACACCGGCCCGGAGGCGATCACGGGCTCCACCCGGCTCAAGGCGGGCACCGCGCAGAAGCTCATCCTGAACACGTTCTCGACCGCGCTGATGGTGCGGCTGGGGCACACCTACGGCAACCTCATGGTCGACATGCGGGCGACGAACGCCAAGCTCCGCGGCCGGTCAATGGAGTTGCTCGTGCAGGCCACCGGGGCGGACGACGCCGAATGCGCGGCCGCGATCGATCTCTGCGGCGACCTGAAGACCGCGCTGGTCTACCTGCTCGCGCGGCGGCGCACGGCGGTGACGCCGGATGAGTGCCGGGCCGCGCTGGCGATGTCCGGCGGGCGGGTCCGGCAGGCGCTGGCGACCCTGGACGCGGACCCCGCGCCTCCGGCAGATCTCCCGGCCTGACGGCGGCGGGCCCACCGGCGATGGCGCGGGCCGGCGGGCCCGCCGCCGAGGGCGGGCCCGCCGGCGGCCGGATCAGCGGGCGAAGACCTGGAAGTCGGCCGCCCTGACCTGACCGGAGATCGCGCTTCCGGTCGTGCAGTCGGTCGGGACGTTCGGGTCGTTCGTCTGCTGTCCCGCGTATTCCGGTCCACCGGTGCACTGCGAGGCGGCGACCTCGAGGCGCAGGTGCGTGGCGGTGGTCCGCGGGATGGTGAAGGACCGCATGGTCAGGTCGGGCGCGACCGGGCGGGGCCGCACGGACGGGAAGGCGTCCTTCGCGCTCGTGTAGACGGTGCGGTAGTCGGCGGGGTTCGAGCAGTCGACGGTCGCCGACGCGGTGCAGGCCAGGACCTTGAACGACCGCAGCGCGGTGAACCGGTTCTGGGTGCCGGTGTCGCCGCCCGGGTCCTTGGCGTCGGCCGGCCGCAGCAGCGCGCTGACCTGGACGCGCCGCACCTGCTGTGGCTTGTCGCCGGCGAGGCGCACGGTGACCGCGCGGCCCGCCACCGGGGTTCCGGCCGCGGCGAGCGAGGCCCACGTGGTGCCCTCGTCGTCGTCGATGAGGGCGCCGAGGTCGACGCCGTCGCCGGTCGCCGTGGCGCCGTTCGCCGCCGCGGCGAGGTTGCGCGGCAGCCGTACCCGTACGGTGCGGTGCGAGCCCGGCGTCACCCGCTCGGTGATCCGCGCCATGCCGTGGCCGGGCGCCTGGGCGATGACGTGGTACCGGCCCGCCACCATGGCCGCGGTGTCCGGCCGGTCGGTGGCGGCGTCCGTGTCGGCGACCGGGACCGCGCGGGCCTGGTAGTCGCCCAGGAAGAAACGGGCGCCCGGCACCGGCCTGCCGGTCTCGTCGACGGCCTCGAACCGCACGGTGGCGTTGCGCGCGCTCGGCGAGGCGAAGCCCGGCGTCGCGTCCGCGTCGGCGTTGGTGTTGCTGGCGGCGCCGGAGCCCATGCCGCGCGCCGCGAAGGCGTTCCAGAGCAGGGTCTGGTTCGCGCCGCCGAACCGCATCTGGTCGGCGGCGAGCATCGCGTCACGGGCGTCGAGCATCGTGACGTCGCCCCGGGCCATCAGCAGCCACGCGTCGAAGACGAGCTGGATCCAGCGCCGGTCGCCCGGGCAGGCGGTGACCGGGGTGCGTCCCTCGGCGCAGGCCTTGCGCGAAGCGCTGGTGCCCTTGCCGTAGCGGTCGATGAACGCCTGCCGGATGTCGTAGTTGACGGCGTTCCAGATCTCACCGTCCGCGTGGACCTCGGGACCGGTCAGGTCGAAGCCGAGGTCGCCGTAGTTGAGCGGGTTCTTCGCCAGGTCGTAGTCGCGGATGCCGCGCACCGGGTTGCCGGTCACGTACTGGCCGGTGACGGACTCCTTCTGCCCGGCGGGCACCAGGCCGTTCGCGGCGAGGTACTCCATCGCGACCAGGTCGGACCAGGACTCGCCCATCGAGTTGGCCTGGTAGCCGCTGAGGCGGTTGTCCGGGCCCGCCACCATCCGGTTGGAGATCGCGTGGGTGTACTCGTGGCCGATGACCGACATGTCGTAGTCGCCGTCGACGCAGGGACTGTAGAACGAGCCGGCGATCGACTGCCACAGGTACATGTTCGTGGTCGGCGGGGTGCCGTCGGGCGGCGTGGCCTGGTTGGCGTTGTCCCGGATCAGGCTGGTGGCGACCCGCGCGCCGGACTGGGCGTTGCCGTGCTCGGGGTCGCCGCCGAGCCCGCCCTTGCCGAAGTTGTCGTCCTGCAGGTTCCAGGCGTTCTCGGTGAAGCCCAGGTTGTAGGAGAAGTCGTGCATGCGGTTGTGCATGGCCAGCAGGTTGGTGTCCGCCGCGTCGATGTCACCCCGCTGCGGGCTGTCGAAGACGCCGGGCGCGCACTTCTGGGCGTACCACTGGTTGGTCCAGGGGTAGGTGTACCGCCGGTCCGGGCGCGGCGTGGCGAAGCCGTTCGGGTTGAACCCCGTGCCGGTGGCGTTGTTCCACGCCTCGGCGGCCCACTCGTTGTTGCCGCGCGTCGTCTGGGTGGAGGCGGTGCCGCCGGCTCCCGGGTCGACGTCCCAGGCGAGCGGGGAGGCGGGGTTCGCGACGACGCGGTCGCAGCCGGCCGCCTTCGTCAGGCACCAGGTCTCGCGGGTGTCCTTCGTGCGGTAGTCGGCCGGCGGATTCGCCGGGAAGGCGTTCCATCGCGGGTCGTCGGTCTCGTCGTCCACGTTGTCCTGACGGATGAGGACCTCGCCGGTACGGGCGTCGACGTAGCTGGTGTAGGACCGCACGCCGTCGGGCGCGTCGTCGTTGACCGACACCTCGTAGGCGGCGCGCGCGCCGCCGGCCGGCATCGGCACCGCGACGAGCTTGACGCTCTGCGTGCCGTTCAGCCCGGCGGCCGCGTACCGCCGCCAGTCGCCGGCGGTTCCCCGAGCGGTCACGGTTCCGGCGTCGAGGCGCACGTCGCGGGCCGCGGTCCGCACGGCGTCCTTCTCGGTGAGCGTCGCCGGCGCCGGCGCCGCGACGTCCGGCGCGAGCGTCGAGCTCACCTGGTAGACCCTGCCGTCGGCGACGCCGACCACCGCGAGACCGTCATGACCGGCCGGCAGGTCGCCGAACCGCTGGCGGAACAGCACGGCGGCGCCGGAGCCGATCGGGTTCTTCGCCACGACCTCGAGGGAGTCGACCGCCCGCTGCGACAGGCCGAGCAGGTCGCGGTGCTGCGTCAGGTAGGTCCGCGCGGCCGTCACCGGGTCGGGGGGCAGGCCGGTCGCCAGGGCCGTGGTCCCCTGCGGAGCCAGGCCGGCGGGCGTGCCCATCCGGTTCCAGCGGGCGGCGACGTGCTGCCGCAGGGCCAGGTCGCGCTGCGCGCCGGACGGGGCACGGCCGCCCGGACGGGCGTCACGGTCGCCGACCCCGTGGTGTTCCGTCTGGACGCGCGGCTCGCCGGAGCGGGCGGCCGCCGGCTGGGCGGCCGCGACCGCGCCCTCTCCGAGTGCGAACAGCGCTCCCGCCGACATCACTGCGATCAGCCGATTGGCTCTTGCGTGTCTGCGCCACGTGCGCACGGCACACCGCCTTTGGGGTATGGGGGCAAATTGTGGCGGAGCTTAAAGCGCGGGTAAAGGGCTCGTCAATGCGATGAAAGGGCACGATCCGGCAACGCTCATGGTTACTCACAGCGGAAATGCCGGTTTCACGCTGTTCGCGGGGTTGCCAGGCGATGGCAGGCGCCTTTGCGGTGAAGACCGAGATGGACGGGTCCGTCCCTTGTGGCGGTGACCCGGCAGGATCTACGGTTCTCCCGAGCCCTGACCAAGATCCTCGCTGGGATGACAAATGCTGTCAGTGATCGCCGAGGCCGAGCCGCGCGCCGCGTCACGGGCCCGCCTCCTGCTCGTCGAGGACGACGACGAGCTCAGCGAGATGCTGGGCCGGCTGTTCGCCGAAGAGGGCTACTCCGTCGACGTCGCACCCGACGGCCAGCGGGGCCTGCACCTCGGCCTGAGCCGGCCGTACGACGCGATGATCATCGACCGGGGCCTCCCCGCGATCGACGGCCTGGACCTGCTGGTCCGGCTGCGCCGCCGGGCGGTCGTCACCCCAGTGCTCGTGCTCACCGCGCTCGGCGCCGTCGCCGACCGGGTCGCCGGCCTCGACGCGGGCGCCGAGGACTACCTCGTCAAGCCGTTCGAGGTCGACGAGCTGCTGGCACGGGTACGCGCGCTGCGCCGCCGCAACCGGGACACCGCCCAGGTCCTGCCGCTGGGCGCCGGCCGGTTCGACCTCGCGACCAGAGTGGTGACCCTCCCGGACGGCGCTCAGGTGACGCTGTCGGGACGGGAGTACGAGCTGCTGCGCGTGCTGACGAGCCGCCCCGACCAGGTGCACACCCGCGCCGCGCTGCGCGAGCGCGTCTTCGACGCGGCACCGGCCGAGTCCATCGTCGACACCTACGTGTACTACCTGCGCACCAAGCTCGGCCGGACGGTCGTCCGCACCGTACGAGGCGTGGGCTACCGGGCGGGCGAGCTTTGACCGCACGACCGGGAGCGGCGCCGTGACCAGATCCCCGGACCTCGAACGGCGACTGCTGGTCCGGGCCCGCGCCGTCATCACCGCGCAGGTGGCCGGGGCCGTGACCCTCGTCGTGGCGCTCGTCGGCATGCTCGTCTACTGCGTGACGATCGAGGGCCAGGAGTCCTCCGCGCGACGTGACCTCGCCCTCGCGGTCGCCCAGGCCGACATCGCCCACCCGCCGCCCTGCATCTGGCTGTTCGAGCTGCGCGGGAACGCCCTGACCACCTCACCCGGCGCGCCCGCGGACCTGCCCGTGCGCTCGGTGCTGCGCCGCGTCGCGGCCGACCACCGCACCAGGGTCGGACGGGCCACGGTCGGCGGCCGGGCCTATGTCGTACGGACGGCGGCCCGCGGAGGCGTGGTCCGGCAGGCGGCCATCGACCTGCGCTACCAGGTGGAGGAGCGCCGCCGGCTCTACGGCGCGCTCGCCGCGGCCGAGGCCGCCGGGCTGGCGGCGGCGCTGGTCGTGGGCCAGTTGCTCTCCCGCCGGGCGATCGCGCCGCTGGGCGAGGCCCTCGCCCGCCAGCGCCGGTTCGTCGCCGACGCGAGCCATGAGCTGCGCACGCCGCTGACCCAGCTGCACACGCGCGCGCAGCTCATGGAGCGCCGGCTGCGTTCCGGCGGCGACCCGGCGGACCTGGCCACCGAGCTGCGGCGCATGGTCACCGGCACCCGCCAGCTCGGCGAGGTCATCGACGACCTGCTCCTGTCGGCGCAGCTCCGGCAGAGCCGGCGACCGTTCGGCGCGGTGGACCTCGGAGTCCTCGCCGACGACCTGGTCACCGCCGAGAGCGCCCGCGCCGAGGCCCGCCGGGCCACCGTCGAGGTCCGGCGCCGGGACGCGGGGCCGTACGCCGTCCGTGGCGTGGAGCCGGCGCTGCGGCGAGTGGTCACCTCGCTGATCGACAACGCCTTCGGTCACATCGCCCCGGGCGGGCGGATCACGGTGACGCTGACCCGGAGCGAGAGCGTGGTCGCGCTGGAGGTCCGCGACGACGGCGTCGGACTCGACCCCGGAGACGCCGAGCGGCTGTTCACCCGGTTCGCCCGCGGGGAGCACGGCACGGGCCGCAGGTTCGGCCTCGGGCTGGCCCTCGTCCGCGAGGTGGTCGACGGCCACGGCGGCACGATCGAGGTGGACGGACGGCCCGGCGCGGGCGCGGCCTTCACCGTACGCCTGCCCGCGGCCCCCCGCGCCGAGCCCGCGTTCCCCCGCGTCGAGCATGCCGAGGTCAACCCGTCTCCGCCTCCACCAGTGGCCGCCCCGCGGTCTCCATCCCGGTGAGCCGCAGCACCAGCGCCGCCGCGCCGACGGGAACCGCGACGACGAGCGCCATCGTGGGCAGCTCGGGCGCCGAGGTGAGCAGCAGCGGGCCGAGCATGCCGCCGATCTTGCCCGCGGCCGCGGCCAGACCGCTGCCGCCCGCGCGCAGGGCGGTCGGATAGACCTCGGTGGAGTACGGCGACAGCAGCGCGATCATGCCGCCGGCCCCGGCCAGCAGCGTGACCAGCAGGACGAGGAGGAGCGCCCGGCCGCGGTCCGCGTCCACGCCGAGCACCGGGAACAGCACGAGCACCCCGCCGGTGATCGCGGCGTAGCAGAACATGGTCCGGCGGCTGCCCCACCGCCCGTACAGGTAGGCGGCCAGCACGGTGTTCGGCACCGCGAACAGGGAGGAGAAGAACAACAGCCCGCCCGCCGAGTGTTTGCCGCCATCGCCCAGGAACGTCGGCAGGAACGTGATGAAGCCCCAGTTCACGATGCCCCAGCCCAGGCCGTACAGGGTGATGGTGGCCGTGCGGCGGCGGAACGGCGGCACCACGAGCGCGCGCAGCCGGGACCGGAACGACGACCAGGCGGGCGGGGTCACGGGCGCGGGACCGGACGCGCGGGTCGTGATCCCGTATCGCGCCATCACCCGGGCCGCCTCCTCCTCCCGGCCCATCGTCAGCAGGAACCGCGGCGACTCGGGGATCCAGTGGCTCAGCAGGAGCAGCAGCGCGCCGGTCGGCGCGTTCAGCACCCACAGGATCCGCCAGCCGAAGTGCGGGATCAGCAGGGTGGACGCGCCGCTGGCCACGAGGTACCCCAGCGCCGCGCCCAGCCCGCTCTGCAGCACGATCAGCCCGCCGCGCCGCCGGGCCGGGATCGACTCCGCCATCAGCGAGTACACGGTGGGCAGCATGCCGCCCGCCGCCGCCCCCATGAAGAAGCACATGACGAGGTTCCAGCCGAGGCTGGGCATGAAGCCGCAGATCGAGGTGGCGATGTAGATGATCGAGGACAGCAGGATCGTCGACCGGCGGCCGAAGACGTCGGCGAGGAACCCCCACAGCACGGACCCGATGACGGTCCCGATGATGGCGACGAAGGGCAGCGTCGCCGCCTCCCGCGTGCTGATCCCGTACTCCATCGACATGCCGGGCACCACGAAGCCGAGCGAGGCCGGCTTCATCGTGTCGACGACCAGGCCGACCGTGAGCACGACCACGAGCAGCCAGTGCGCGCGCGACAGCGGCGCCTCGTCGAGCGCGGCGTACGGCACGGCCGAGGCGCGCCGCGCCCGGGCGGCCCGCTCCTCCCGCCCGGGCAGCAGGCACCACGTGCACAGGGCGAGGCCGATCACGATCAGCGTCATGCCGAGCGACATCGTCCGGCCCATCGGCATCCCGGCCATCATGTAGTGGTCGTGCCGGGCCGTCACGTAGTCGGGGACGTGCATGAGAACCCCGGCCGTGACCAGCAGGGCGCCGATCCAGAACGCGTGTCGTTTCACCGTGACCTCCCGGTGCCGGGACAGGCCGCCTCAACGGCCGCGAAATGACGCTCGCACAGCCGTTGCCGGCGGGCGTCCCACACCATGTAGCCGCCGAGGACGAGCTGGACGACGCTGCGCCAGACGTCCTCCCAGCGATCCCGGACGCGCATGACCGCCAGCCGCGCCGCGGGCCGTACGCCGGAGACGGCCGCGCCGCGGGGGATCAGCAGGCAGGGGCCCCGGTTCGGCGCGGACCGGGTGTGCGCGGCGGACGTCCGCAGCGCGAACCGCCGGACCACCTCGCGCGCCGCGACCCGCATCGTGATCGGGGTCAGGTGCCAGGCCGGGCAGGGGCGGTTCGCGGCGATCCCGAACGGGATGTGGTCGGCGTCCCGCGCCGCCAGCGTCTCCCAGCGCTCGGGACGGAACTCGTCGGGGTCCTCGAACCGGGCGCGATGGAACTCCGGATAGGAGAAGAGAAGCACCGACCCCGCCGGGATCGTCGTGTGGTCGTCGACCCGGATCTCGCCCGAGGTGACGCGGTGCGCGACGCCGAACAGCGGGTACAGCCGGAGCGTCTCGTCGATCACCCGCTGGACGTACCGGTCGTCGGCATCGCGCAGCCGTTCCTGCACGTCCGGGTGGCCCGCCAGCACCATCAGCAGGTGGGTCATGGCCTCCGACGTCTGCACGACCGCGGTGTTGAAGAAGGTGCCCTGCAGGTACAGCGCCCGCTCCCGTGCCGAGAGCCCCACCGGCAGCGGATGCCGTACGTCGGCGAGGCGGCGTTCCAGGTGGTCGGTGAGCCGGACCCGCCGGTCCATGTGCCGCAGCCCGCAGCACTTCAGCGCGGTCACCACGTCGTCGGCGTTGGCGACGACGAGGTCGCGCGCCTCCGGCGGGCACGGCTCGCCGAAGACCACCTCGTAGTAGAACTCCGCCCAGATCGGCATCATCAGGTTACGGAGCCGTACGGTCGTCGTGCCGTCGATCCCGCGCAGTCCCCGCTCGACGCACCGGACGGTGAGCTCCTCCGCCCGCGCGGTCGGCATGGCCAGGATCGCGCGCGTCGTCCGGGCGACCTCGTCGTAGCGCGGCCCGGGTTCGAGGTGCTCCTGGTGGATGTGCGGGCCGGGCGCCAGCCAGTACCAGAACAGGTCGGACAGGGCCGCGCCCCTGCTGCGGCCGTCCGCCGCCGGATCGGCGTACACCTGCTTGAACCGGGACACGTCCACCAGCGGGCCGGGCACCGGGATGCCCTCGTCGCCGTTGACCCGGTTGAAGATCCACACGCGGAGCGCGACGACCCGGCCGGGCAGCCAGTACGGCAGGCTCAGCAGGAGGGCGGCCGCGCCCACGGCCAGGACCACGACCGTCATCGGACGAACGTCCGGTCGAGGTCACGGACCGACGCGCACCCGCACTGGACGAGGGCGTGGTCGACCTCGTCGCGGACCCGCTCCAGCACGCCCTTGACGCCCTGCTCGCCCTCGGCGGCCAGGCCCCAGACGACCGGGCGGCCGATCGCCACCGCGCTCGCGCCGAGGGCGATGGCCTTCAGCACGTCGGTGCCGCGCCGGATCCCGCCGTCCATCAGCACGGGCAGGCCGCCCGCGGCGGCCACGACGTCCGGGAGGACGTCGATCGTGGCGGGCACCGTGTCGAGCTGGCGGCCGCCGTGGTTGGACACCATGAGCCCGGCGACGCCGGCGTCGGCGGCGAGCCGGGCGTCTTCGGGGTGCAGGACGCCCTTGAGCACGACCGGCAGGTCGGTGACGTCCCGCAGCCACGCGACGTGGTCCCAGGAGATCTCCGGTGACATCGCGATCTGCCGGACGTGGCCGGGGGAGTCGCCGAACCGGAGGTTCTCGCAGTACAGGCCGTCCGGCAGGTCGTGGAAGCCGTTGCGGTCGTCGCGTTCGCGCCGCCCCAGGGCGGGGGAGTCGACGGTCACGACGAGGGCCCCGCAGCCCGCCGCCTCCGCCCGCCGGACGATCGCCTCCGTGAAGCCGAGGTCGGGCTGGATGTAGAGCTGGAACCACAGCTTCGCGCCTGGCGCCTCGGCCGCGATGGCCTCCACCGCCACGGTCGAGGCCATGCTCACGATCATGATCGTGTCGGCGGCGGCCACCGCCCGCACCGTGGCGCGCTCGCCGTCGGGAGCGGCGAGGCGGTGGAAGGCCGTCGGCGCCACCAGCACCGGCATCGACGCGGCCGTGCCGAGCAGGGTCACGCCGAGCTCCCGCCGCGCGCCGCCGCGCAGGACGCGGGGGACGAGCGCCAGGCGGGCCAGCGCCTCCTCGTTCGCCCGCAGGGTGACCTCGTCGCCCGCGCCGCCCGCGAAGTAGTCGTAGTGCACGGGGTCGAGACGCTCGCGCGCCACCGCCTCGTACTCGCGCAGGGTCCGCACCGGGTCCTCCCTCAGGCCGGCACGGCCGCGGCCTGGGCCGCGAAGAAGGCCCGCAGCGGTTCCCGGTGCGTGTCCGGGGAGTTCCACTCGTTCTCGAGGTTCTCGGTGATGTGATGCGTGGCGACGAGCTCTCCGCCCCGGTAGTGCCGCACGATCGGGTGGAGGTAGTGGCCCTCGTCCGCCCGGCCAGAGTCGCTCTGCGCGATGCGGCGCACCGAGATGTCGAACGGGTCGTGCTTGTCGTGGTCCGGCCCGTAGTCCAGTGTGATCCGGTAGTGGTCGGGCAGGTCGACGTGGTCGAACGGCATCTCCTCCAGGTACCGCGCGCCCTCGCCGTCGACCGCGATCACGTCGGCCAGGAACCCGAACTGCTGCCACAGCGCCGACGTGCGGTTGACCCGTTCGAGCACCGCGTCGGCGAGCGCCTCGGGCGTGCCGGGCAGGTCCCGCTGCGGCCACTCCACGCCTTCGTACCTGCTCTCCAGGATCCGGTGCAGGGCGCGCACGCCGTACCGGAACCCGTGGATGAACCCGCTCGTCCCCTTCTTGAAATCCCGGGACTGGGTGATCGTCCCGCCGAAGTACAGCCCGGGGACGTTCACCGACTCCCACGCCGTCGTCAGGGCGGGGAACCGGTCGCGGATCGTCAGCTCCGGCCGGCACGACTCATCGAAGATGGAGGCGTCGAAGCGGAAGCCGGTGCACACGATGACGCGGTCGTACGGCACGTCCTTGGTGACCTCGTTCGCGCGGGCGAAGCTAACGGTGACGAGGTAGCCGTCGTCCCGCTTCTCGATCTTCTTGACGCTCCCGTCGAGGATCGCGTTCTGCGCCTTGAGCTGGTACGTGTCGAGGAAGTTGTTGTTGACCGCGCGCAGGTGCCCGACGAAGTGCGTCTGCCACGCCAGCCGTACGGAACTCGGCCCCGCGACGTGGATCACCGCGGCCTTCTCGATGAGGTTGTCCGCGGTCTCGAACGCCGAGTTGCCCTTCCCGATGATCAGCACCCGCTGGTCGGTGAAGTCCGCCGGGTCCACCGACACCTCCGTGTAGAGCTCGGCGGTCTCGATGCCGGGGATCGGCGGGACGTACGGCTGCGAGGGACCGGTCGCGGCGACCACCCGCCGGGCGCGGTGCACGTCACCGCTCTCGGTCCGCACCTCGAAGCCCTCGTCGTCGCGGGTGACGTGGACGACCCGGCTGTCGCAGCCGATCTTCAGCTTCGTCGCCTCGGCGAAGTCGCTCAGGTAGCGCACCATCTCGTCGGCGGGCGGGAAGTACCGCTCGCTGTACCGGGTGAACAGCAGCTCCGGGTCGTCGGACAGCAGCGAGTTCCAGTCCATCCGCAGGTTCAGCTCCGGGTCGGTCCACCCGGTGTGCCGCTTGTTGTTCGAGATCAGCGTCCGGTGCCGGGGGAACGTCCTGAAGAAGTGGCCGGGAGTCGGCCCGGCCTCGAGGATGAGATAGTCACGGCCCGCCCGCTCCAGCAGATATCCGAGCTGCAGCCCGGCCGGTCCCGCTCCGATCACCAGGTAGTCCTTCACCACGCACCTCAGCCGTTCGATCAGGGGTCGGACGCGGCAAGGATGGGCTCGCGAATCTCAGAGCTTCTTCAGAGGCGACCGGCGGTGTCCGTTCCCGGCCATCGGGAAACCGGATCCGCCACGCGGGGCGTCCTCCCGGTATGCGGCTCACGACGCTCGTCTGGTGCCTCATGCTCGCGGCGACCGGCTGCGGCACGGGCACGAACTGCGCCGCGATCCTCCGCCCCTCGACCGTCGTCTTCATCGTCAAGGCGGATCTGCCGGCGGGGACCGGCGGCACGGTGAGCGTGTGGGCGTGCGTCGACAAGAGGTGCCGGACGTCCTTCGACCTGCCCGTGACCGGCGACCTGAGGGTGGTCGTGGCGGCCCCGGACCTGACGAGACCCGTCACCGTGCCCGTCGCACTGCGCGTCTACCGCACCGGGAACCGCCTCATCTTCGCCGGCGCCCGCCGGGTCCGCGTCAGGCGAGATCCGTCCCACCCGGGCCCCTGCGAAGACGCGTACACGGCGACGCTCGTGGCGTCGAGATCCGGCGGCCTTCAGCTCGCGCCGACGCCACAGCCGCCGGCCCCCGGCCCGGTCACTCCGGCTGCGGGCTGACGGCGTCGTCGGCCTCCCGGCCGGCGATGAGCGGGCCGATGACCCGCGTGCCGGGGCCGACGCACTCACCCGGTCCGGGAAGCTGCGTCGTGTTGTGCACCGTGAGCGGCCCGCCGCAGTGCGCGCAGGCGGTCACCGCGTGGGTGTCCTGGCCGCAGTCGAGGTGGCGGATGCGGGCGGGCGGCCCGGTCGGACCGGCGTACCAGCGGTCGCCCCAGTTCATCAGGGCGAGCAGCACGGGGTACAGCTCCTCGCCCTTCTGCGTCGCACGGTAGTCGTCGCGCGGCGGGTGGTCCTGGTAGCGCTCGCGGACGAGGACTCCCTCCTCGACGAGACGGGTCAGCCGGGCGGCCAGGATTTTGCGGGAGATGCCGAGGTCGTTCGTGAGGTCCTCGAAACGGGTTACGCCGGTGATGACGTCGCGCATGATCAGCGCGGTCCACGCGTCACCGAACAGGTCGGTGGCGCGTGCGATGGAGCAGGCCATATCGGAGAGCCGGATCCGGGTCACAGGACGACCCTAACCGAGTTCCCTGAGGGAACGCTCACCTAATGCGCCTTAGTGTCACGATCCGGTCATGGCCGGTAATTGCCAAGAAGTGATCTTGGAGGTAAATGTGACGCTATGTCGCGTCACATGCACTTTGTTGGAAGTCTGCCGCCGGACGTGTGCGGCACCCCTCGCGAGGCCATGGAGTGGATCACTCGTCAGGTCGGCGATCACCGGCTGACCACGCTGCCCTGCGACCTCGACCCCAACTGGATCGTCGCCTACCTGCGCACCCTCGCCGAGCGTCCGGCGTTCGAGGTCGACCGGCCCGGCGAGTACACCGGTTACAAGGACATGCGCCGGTACGGCGTCCGGCGCGGCCACAAGCTCCAGCCCGCGGACGTGGCGATGGCCCGGGAGGACGCGCTGCGCGAGATGCTGGAGGAGTTCCGCGCGCTGCGCGCCGAACGCCCCGAACTCGCCGACGTCCGCCTGCAGCTCAGTCTGCCCAATCCGCTCGACCTGGCGATCTTCGTGTTCGAGGGCCGGCCGTGGCTGTCCCTGCGGTACCTCTCGGTGTTCACCCAGGCGGTCGTCGACGAGGTGACCGCGTTCAACGCGGTGACGGGCCAGGACGTCGTCTGGCAACTGGAGACGCCCTCCGTCCTGGTCGGTATGGACATGGCGAAACGGCTGCCCGGCGGCCGGTCCTTCGCCGCGCGCCTGCTCGCCCGCCAGGTCGCCGGCCTGCTCGGCCGCCTCCCCGCCGACGCGGACGTGATCCTGCACCTGTGCTACGGCAACCTGGCGAACACCGAGCTCGTCGCGCCGCGCGACCTCGGCCCGGCCGTGAAGTACCTCAACTTCCTGGCCCCCGCCCTGCGCCGCGCCGGCCGGCCACTGCCGCCGGTGCACATCCCCGCGGCGTACGGCGCGCATCCCTCGCCGCGCACCGAGGAGTTCTACCGGCCGCTGCGGCGGCTCGACCCGGAGTGGCGGATCATCGCCGGCATCGCCGCCGCGACCGATCCGGAGGGTAGCGCCGAGAGCCTGCGGCTGATCGAGGCCGCCGCCGGCCGCGAGGCGTACGCGGTCGCCACGGCCTGCGGTCTGGGCCGCCACACCGTCGAACAGGCCGCGCGGGCGGTCGAGGCGATGGCCGTCGCGGTCGGCGCCGGCCGGCGTTGACGCCGAGGTCCGGGCGCCGGTCCTCACGTCGGCGCCCGGGCCGTCAGCTGCTCCAGCACCGCGAGCTGCTCGTCCGGAGGCGTCCGCATCGCCCACAGCACGTGCGCGGCGCCCAGCGCCCGTACGCGCGGGAGGTCGTCGAGCACCTGCTCCACCGACCCGGTCAGCGGCGTCCGCCCCGCGCGCGGCTTCGCGGTGATGGAGCCGTTGACCCGGACGACGATGGGCAGGGACTCCGGGTCCCGCCCGGCACGCTCCGCCGCCCGCCGGAACACCGACACCGTCTCCTCGAGCTGCTCCCACGCCATGACCACCGGATTGAGCCCGAGCCCCAGCCGCGCGGCGCGTTCGACCGCGGCTCGGGCGACGGCACCGGCGAGGAGCGCCGGTCCGCCCGGCCGCACGGGCTTCGGACCGATCTGCGACTCGGGGATCTCGTAGAACTCTCCCTCGAACCGTACGGGGTCCGGTCCCCACACCGCCCGCATCGCCACGAGGTGCTCCGCGAACCGCGCGCCGCGCCGCTCCCGCGGCACACCGGCCACCGCGAACTCGTGCGCCATCCACCCCTGCCCGAGACCGACGACCAGCCGCCCGCCGCTCAGCACGTCCAGGGTCGCCAGCCGCCGCGCCAGCACGACCGGCGGATGCAACGGGGCGGCGATCACGCTGGTGCCCAGCCGGATCCGGCTCGTCCGCGCCGCGACGAAGCTCAGCGTCTCCAGCGGGTCGTAGACCGTGGCGTACGCCTCGGGCAGCGGCGCCGGCGGTGCGAACCCGCCGTACGAGACCGGCTCCACGGGGCGCAGCAGCCGCTCGAACGTCCAGACCGCGCCCAGCCCGATCCGCTCGGCCTGCTCCGCCACCCGGACCACCGCCTCGGGCGACGCCCCCGACCCGTACGAGGGAAGGTTGAGCCCGAAATCCATGCGCGCCCCCGGTCGCGGACAGATCGCTCTCGTCGGCGAACCTACCCCGGGTGGTCGGCCGCTACCCACGGTGATCCGGGCGGCCGTACCGCCGATGACGATGGCCCCAAGTCGCCGAGCGCATGATCCACCGGACAGGTGTAGGTCATTCTCCGAGGTGCGCGTGCAGTTCTTCGGCTGTCATCCGGTCGAATCGAGAGAGCATCGCGCCGAGGAAACGCAGTTGGTCGAGGTCGGCGGTCGCCACGTGGACGGGACCGCCGTGCCACTCCCACAGCGGGATGCCGTTGAGGTTCGAGGCCGCCGACCAGCCGGGCGGCGCCGGCAGCTCGACGGGTATTCGCTGCGCGAATCTCAGGCTCATGGCGGCGGCGGCCGGATACTTGCGGATGAGTCCGTCGAGTTGCAACAACTCGGCGGCCGTCGAGGGCGTTCGATCGGTCAATGAATCGATGGACGTACGTAGCCGGGACAGTGAGCGAAGGAGCTCTTCTTCGGGCGTCATCGCCGACGGACCTGAATGGAGACGACGTTCTTGATCGCCGTGACGAGATCGTCGACCTCGTCGGCGGTGAGGATCCGATTCCCGTCACGGAGATGGGAGATCGGCTTGCCCCATGACCAGTACCACCGGAGGGCGCCGTCCTCGTCCGGCCGACACGTGACCTGCTCGGACAGGTGGTGATCGGCCGCGATGATCAGAACCGTGTGCCCGTACAGTTCCGCGTTGAGGCCGGCCAGTTGGCAGGCCTGCGTCAGCCACTTCGCGTAGGCGTATATCTGCTCCGCCTTGTGCTCTTCCATTCGCGTTCCCCTTTCTCGAATCGCGTCCAGAATCGCCATCGGCCACTTATGATCGGAACACCTTGAAGCGCTTGTCACGGCCAGGCCACGAGGGGGCCGCGCAAGATATTGCGCGTTATGGTCCGGCGAAAGGGGACAAAAATGGGCAGGATGCCGAGCCCGGCACTGATCACTCTCGGGCGCCAGATGCGGCGGTACCGCGACGCCGCCGGACTCCGCCAGCGGGAGCTGGGCGAGCTCCTCGGCTACAGCGAGCCATGGGTGAGCGCGCTGGAGAC
The DNA here is from genome assembly GCF_039542035.1 of Actinoallomurus liliacearum. Lineage (NCBI taxonomy): Bacteria > Bacillati > Actinomycetota > Actinomycetes > Streptosporangiales > Thermomonosporaceae > Actinoallomurus > Actinoallomurus liliacearum. The sequence continues at coordinate 34,217 of NZ_BAABHJ010000009.1, read as the reverse complement.
CGGGCGGCTCCTCCCGAAGGCCGACCAGGTCGCCGCCATCGAGAGGGCACTGCACATCCCCGCGGGCGTCCTCCTGGAGGTCTGCCGGCAACTCGACATCGACCCGACACCCCAGTGGTTCCGAGAGTGGCGCGACGTCGAGACGACAGCGGACGTCCTCCGCTGGGTCGAGCTGTCGATCATTCCCGGGCTGCTTCAGACCGAGGAGTACGCCGCCGTCCTGCTGGGAGGAGACGAGGCGGCGGTGGCCGCACGGATGGACCGTCAACAGCTTCTGACCAGGGATTCTCCGAAGCCTCCGATGCTGCACTTCGTCCTTGATGAAACAGTGCTATATCGAGGACGCGGAGGGCCCAAGGTCATGCATGGCCAGTTAATGCATCTTGCCGACTCCGCAGGCTCTCATCTCACGATCCAAGTTGTACGCTCGGACGTGAATCCCCGATCGCTGGGGGCGTACATTCTCGCGACCGTAGACGGGCGCGACGTGGCGTATCTGGAGACGGCGGTGCGCGGACTGGTGACCTCCACTCAGGAGGATGTCTCGATCCTTTCGCGTGCCTGGGAGTCCGTGCGGTCGTTCGCCATGCCACAGCACGAGTCGATCGATTTCATTCGCAGAACGGCGGAGGAACGATGGGTCTGATTACTGACTGGCGTAAGTCCCGGCGCAGCGGAGAGAACGGCGGTGCCTGCGTAGAGGTCGCCCTGGCGGAGAAGGCAGCCAAGTAGCCAAGCGAAGCGCCAGAGGAGCGGCCATGAGCTTGATCACTGACTGGCGTAAGTCCCGGCGCAGCGCGCAGAACGGCGGTGCCTGTGTCGAGGTTGCCGTAACTGAGAAGACGGCCGAGTAGTCGGCTCAGGCTCCCGGCCTCCTTGCCTCCTCGTCGGCTCGCTGGCGAGGAGGCCAGGAGATTGCCTCGGCAGAGACGACCGGTCGATTCCTAAGGACGGATGTAGGGGCGGGTCAGGATCTCCATGTTGTGGCCGTCCGGGTCTTCGAAGTAGGCGCCGCGGCCGCCGAAGAGGTTGTTCGTCTTCCCCGGTTCGGTGTGGTGGGGGTCGGCGTAGTAGGTGACGCGGGCGGCCTCGAGGCGGGCGATCATGTCGTCGAATCGCTCGTCGGGGACGAGGAACGCGTAGTGCTGTGACTGGACCGGCTCGTCCCGCTTATCGAGATAGTCGAGCGTGACGCCGTTGCCGAGGTCGACGGGCAGGAACGGCCCGAACGGCGCGCCGACCTCCAGCCCGAGGATCTCGGCGATGAACTCCGCCGATGTTCGCTTGTCCGTGGCGTAGATCGCGGTGTGGTTCAGCTGAACCGTGGTGATGTGCTGTTGGGTCATGGGTGATGCCTCTCCTCGTTCGCTGGAATCGGCGACGCGCGGGCGCCGCAGGTCAAGGCGGGGGAGAGGGATGGGCGGGCCGCGTGCCCGCCGTGCGGTCACGCGGAGGCCGGGCGCCTCACTCGTGTGTGGCCCATGGCCGACCCGGCAGTCACACCGTCGACCCTAACGGCCCTGGTAGAGGAGGACAACGTCGCGTTTCGGGGTGGCCCCGCAGTGATCACTGGCGTTCACTGCGGTCTATGCGCAGCGACCGCCAGTGATCACCGCGGGGCCTGAGGCCGAGGTCGATCGATGGTCTGTGGAGAGCCGCGATGAGCGCGGTTTCGCAAAGGGGGACCCTCCATCGGGTCGTTCGGGATCGTTCGGGGGTCCGTCTGCACGATGATTACGTGCATGCGTCGTTTTATGATCATGACCGTCGCCGCGCTCGCGGTGACGTCGGCCTGTTCGAGCGGCTCTCACCCGGCGACCTCGACCGGTGCTGCGGGAACGAAGTCGCCGAAATCGACCGCCGCGGCCGAATCGGCGACCAAGGCCAACATCCCTGGTTTCTCCGGGCCGGTCGACTCGTCCAGCGGTGTCACCCACGTGTTCGGTACGTGCCTGAAATCCTGGTACACCCCGGCGAGATCCGGCACGCGCGTCCACGTGGAGTACCCCGGACCGGCGAACATCAGCGTCGACCTGTCGATGACGGACAAGTCCGAGCCGCCGCCCGAGGCGCACAAGCAGTTCACCATGGCCCAGGGCACGCAGACGAAGGATCTGCGGTTCCCGGCGATTACGCACGCCGGTTACCCGCAGGTCACCGTGACCTCCGGGAGCAAGACGCAGACCTGCGACGCGGCGAAGCACTGAGTCTCCGGCCGGGCGGAACGCTCGGTGAAGGGCGTCAGTGGCATGCCGTTACGGGGCCTTCGTCCTGACTTGGGGTTGCTATCGCCGAGCATTCCGTACGCCCGCCCGCCGGCTGCCGTCGTGCCTGAGCCGGCGGGTCGATGATCACTGGCGTTCACTGCTTTCTATGGGCGGCGACCGCCAGTGATCACGGCGTTTCGTCGCCCGTACGGCGATCCAGGTAGGAGATCAGGCGGACCTCGCTTCGTCTCAGCCGGTCCTGCTCATCCAGGGGAAGAGCCGCCAGGGCGTCGGGGAGGGCCTCCTTGCGTGGTACGTGGACCATCGTTCCGGTGTAGATCCGGCAGCCGGAGCACCAGGACAGGGAGATGCAGCGTTCGCGGCTCGTCGACTCGGGCGGGTGGCAGCGGTACACGTACGAACGCACGGCCGTGCGGCAGGCGGCGCAGACCCAGCGGTCGCCGTTCTGGACGAAATTCGACAGGTCGACCTTGAGCCAGCGCTGCGGATCCGGCCCTCTTCAATTCGGCATGACCGGCATTGTGCTACAGCCGCGCGGCCACTGCCCAGGTCCCCGCCGCGCAGGTCGGTACCCGGCGCCGCCGCGCCGGTCCCGGCCGTGCGCGAAGGAGCCCGGCCTCATCGGGATCGTGGTCGGCTCGGTCGTCGGGCGGCTCGGCCGTTCTTGATCGGTTACAGTCGGGGCGGCATCGTGCGGAGGAGGGGGCGTGACCAGAGCCGCCCGGCGGGGCTCTTACGGCGTGGACGCGCCGTACGTCCTCTTCGGCCTGGCGTGCGGCGCGGTGGGCCTCGTGTTCGCCGGCATCGGCGTGGGCATCGGGTTCGGCGCGCCGCTCGCCGCGGTGTGCTATGTCCTCGCGGCCGTGATGGCCGTCGGCTTCGCGCTGTACCTGAACGCGACGCGGCGCGGCAAGTTCCAGGTGTGGTCGGAGATCCTCGACGAGGTCGCGCTGCGCGGCGACGAGCGGCTGCTCGACCTCGGCTGCGGGCGGGGCGCCGTCCTGCTCATGGCCGCGGAGCGGCTCACGACCGGCCGGGCGGTCGGCGTCGACCTGTGGCGTACGGTCGACCAGTCGGGCAACGCCATGGACGTGACCGAGCGCAACAGCGTCGCGGAGGGCGTCCGTGACCGGGTCGAGCTGCGCACCGGGGACATGACGGAGCTGCCGTTCGGCGACGGCGAGTTCGACGTGGTCGTCTCGAACGTCGCCGTGCACAACATCAAGTCCGCCGAGGGCCGCGCGCGGGCGATCGACGAGGCGGTACGGGTTCTCCGCCCGGGCGGCAGGCTGTTCATCGCGGACATCGTCGCGGCCGCCGACTACCGGCGACGGCTCACGGAGCTGGGCGCGGCCGACGTCGAGACGCGTCCGCTCGGCTGGCGGATGTGGTGGGGCGGTCCCTGGATGGGCACCCGGCTCGTCACCGCGGCGAAGGCGGACGACCCGGGCGCCTCCGCGCCCTGAGAGGACGATGCGTGCTCTATCCGGAGATCGAGCCGTACGACCACGGCATGCTGGACGTCGGCGACGGGCAGCGCGTCTACTGGGAGGTCTGCGGCAATCCGGACGGCAGGCCGGCCGTCGCGCTGCACGGCGGGCCGGGCTCGGGGTGCGGGCCGTGGTGGCGGAGGTGCTTCGATCCCGACGTCTACCGGGTCGTGCTGTTCGACCAGCGTGGCTGCGGTCGCAGCACGCCGCACGCGAGCGCCCCGGTCGTCGACCTGAGCGCCAACACGACCGACCATCTGATCGCCGACATCGAACTCCTGCGCCGGCACCTGGCGATCGACCGGTGGCTGGTGCTCGGCGGTTCCTGGGGGTCCACCCTCGGGCTCGCCTACGCCGTACGGCATCCCGGCCGGGTCAGCGAACTCGTCCTGTTCGCGGTGGTCATGACACGGCGCTGGGAGGTCGAGTGGATCACCCGCGACGTCGGCCGGCTCTTCCCGGAGCAGTGGGCGCGGTTCCGCGAGGGCGTGCCGGCCGCCGACCGGGACGGCAGCCTCGTCGAGGCGTACAGCCGGCTGTTGCACGATCCCGACCCCGCCGTCCGCGAGCGGGCCGCGCGTGACTGGTGCGCGTGGGAGGACTCGCACGTGGCCGTTCGGCCGGATCACCGCCCCGACCCACGGTACGAGGACCCGGCCTTCCGGATGTGCTTCGCCCGGCTGGTGACCCACTATTGGCGGCATGCCGCGTTCCTCGACGACGATGTCCTGCTCCGCGACGCGCGACGCCTCGCCGGAATCCCCGGCGCGCTGATCCACGGCCGCCTCGACGCCAGCAGCCCGCTCCAGACGGCCTGGGAACTGTCCCGCGCCTGGCCGGACGGCGAGCTGGTCGTCGTCGACGACGCCGGACACGGCGGGGGCGGCATGACCGACGCCATCGTGGCGGCCACGGACCGCTTCGCCGATACGCCCGGGGGAGTGAGGTGACGCCCTCTCAGATGCTCTGGCGACGCCAGTGCTCTCCGAGGCCCGGTTCAGTGGGCGATGACGAACGCTCGCTGATGGATCTTACAGAAACGCTTCTTCCTGCAGATGGCATTGTTGCGGGCCATCTTCGAATGGACGTTCGCGTCGGCGACCTGCTGTATCCCGCGGAGGTGCGTAGGGCTTCGGATGGTAATGGAGCTGAGGTTATGGTGACCGTTCGCAATATGGTTGTCGTCGCCGAGCGGAGCGAAGGCCGGCGCGCTACGGTAGATTCTTTCCGCTTCCGCATCAGTGTTCATCGACGTGCCCAGAGCTGCGAAGAGGCCGAGGCCGAGAAGGACAAGGGGGCGGCATGCGGTCTTCGCTCTCATAATCCCTTCCTTTCGCAGACACGCTGAGACAGAACGCCGCTGCGGAGTCAGCCGTTGTGCACGGCAGAACGCTTCGTGTCCGGACATCCGGTGCGCTCTGCTACATACCCGTTGATCGGCCGGGGATAGCGCTGCGCCGACTCTTGGTGCAGATGGTTACCTCCGCTTTGCCGGGCGGACCAGCCCGAGGACCGTCAGCGCGGCGACGGCGAGGAGACAGAGCCAGGCGAAGGCGTCGCCGACCAGGTCGTACACGGTCGTGACGCCGCGCGTCGGCACGTAGGCCACCATGGTCTGACGGTCGGTCGTGAAGTAGTCGGTGGCGGCGAGGACGCGGCCCTGGTCGTCGAAGACGGCGGACAGGCCCTCGGAGTCCTGGCGCACCAGCGCGTAGCCGCCTTCGATCGCGCGCAGCGCGGCCTTCTCGGTGTGCGCCCGGCCGTACTCCCGCCAGTCGTGCGCGGGAACGAGCATGATGTCGGCCCGTACCCGCATCAGGTCGGGGAAGTCCGCGTCGTAGCAGATGACGTTCGCGATCCGGCCGTACGGCGTGTCGACGACCGGGACGCGTCCGTCTCCCGGGGTGAACGTCTCCGAGCCGGGAATGGGATGGGCCTTCTGGTACGTCCACAGCACCCGCCCGTCCGGGCCTATGAAGACGGTCTCGTCGCGCCCGTAGGCCGGGGCGGCCGTGCTGTACACGCCGAGACCGATCTCCAGGTAGACGCCCGACCTTCGCGCCTCCTGCCTCGCCCGCGTGATGGCGGCGGGCTCGTCCGGCTCCAGCGTCTTGACGCCTTCTTCGGGCCAGACCACGATCTTGGCTCCCGCCTCGGCCTCGCGGCGGGTGGTCGCCAGCAGGTCGTCCTCCACCGCGGTCATCGCGGGCCGGAGCGCCGAGGGCGGGGCGGCGGCGACCTCGCGGCGGCCACCGGGGACCCGACCGAGCGCCGCATGCAGGGCCTCGGTCACCTCCCGGCCGGGACTGACCCCGGCGATCCGGACCGTCGCCCCGCCGCCGGGCGAGAACGCGAGCCGCGCGCCGCCGCCGAGGACGACGGCGGTCAGCACGGCCACGTACACGCCGCCGCCGCGGGCCGACCGCCACGAGGGCCGTTCCCAGAACCGGGCGATGACACTCGCGGACCACGCGATCAGGAAGCCGACGCCGTACGACCCGGTGATCGAGGTGACCTGCAGCAGCGGCAGGTCGCCGTACTGGGTGACGGTGAGCGAACCGTACGCGGTGCCGAACGGCGACAGCAGCGTGATGAGGAACTCCGATCCGGCGACCGCCGCGGGGAACGTCAGCACCGACATCCACGGGCGCAGCCGCCCGACGAGCAGCCGGTCCAGCAGGAACGGCAGCGTCTGCAGCGCGCTCAGGCCGACCGCTCCGGCGATGATGACGACGTTGAAGCCCATCGCCGACTCGTAGACCCAGAACATGGCCGCGGCGATGTTCGCGAGCAGGATCCACAGGGCCGCCGACCACGCGCGGCCGGTGCGGGCGAAGCGCAGCAGGAGCACCGGGAAGATCCACGCCGCGACGGGGATGTCCCACCGGCCGCCGACCGCGAACAGCATCGCCGCGGTGCCGAGGACCAAGAGCGCGTACCGCGCCCACGTCGGCGTCGTACGCCGGGCATCGTCCATTTCTCGTTTCCTGTTCTCGGGAGGAATCGTCCGCATGGGTGCGGGAGCGCCGTTCTCCGGCCGCGCCGAAAACGCTATGAGCGCCGGTCCGTGTGCCGCCTCGTCCTCTTCGCCGATTCCTCGACGGTCCGCGCAACTTTGGATGCGGCCGCGAGGACGAGCACGTGAGCTCGTGAACGGCATACCGTTGCCGGCAGAGATGACGACTTATATGACGGCCGGCGTGCGCCGGGCACGCGGATGGCTCACCGGCAGGCCGTGGCTGACCGACCTGGCGCTGGGCGGCGGGCTCACCACGTTCGACGTGGTGACGTTGTCGGCCCGGACGCCGACGCCGAGCGCGGCGGGCCTGGCGTTGTGGGGGCTGCAGACCGTTCCGCTCTTCTGGCGACGGCGCCGTCCACGCCTGGTGCTGACGGCGATGACGGTCGCCTTCGCGATCTTCGAGGTGGCCGACCCGGTGCCGGGGAAGACGCCGGGCCCGTACTTCCTGATCTTCGGGGTGTTCGCGCTCGCCCGCCGGACCTCGGCGCGGGGCAGCCTGGCGTGGGTGCTGCCGTCCCTCGCCGTCGCGGTGGCGACGGACGCCCTCAGCGGCCGGTCCGGGCCGCCCCGCCTCGACTCCCTCGAACCGACCACCGCGACGGCCTTCGTCGCGTACTTCCTCGTCGCCTGGCTCCTGGGGTACGGCGCGCGGCGGATCGACCTCGACGCCCGCAGGCTCCGGGACCTCAACGACCGGCTTCGCGCCCAGCAGGAGATCAACGCGCGTCAGGCCGTCGTCACGGAGCGGGCGCGCATCGCCCGTGACCTGCACGACGTCGTCGCGCACCACGTCAGCGCGATCGCCGTGCAGGCACGCTCGACGGAGGAGGTTCTCCAGGACGACCCGCGGCTCGGCCGGCGGGGCGTGGCGCGCATCGCCGAGACGGCCGACACCGCGCTGGTCGAGATGCGCCGCATCCTCGGCCTGCTCGCCGCCGGACCCGAGGACGCCGGTCCCGAACCGTCCCTCCGCCACGTCGACCGCCTCATCGAGGCCGCGGAGGCGGCCGGCTGCCGCGTCACGGCGGCGCTCGACCCATCGACCGACGCGCTGCCGGCCGCGATCCAGGTCTCGGCGTACCGGATCCTGCAGGAGGCGCTGACCAACGTCTTCCGGCACGCCGGTCCCGTCGGCGTCCGGGTCGCCGTGCGCCTCGGCGACGGCGGCCTGACGATCGAGGTCGAGAACGGCCCGGCCGCCGCGGACCACCGGTCCGTCCCGGGGTCCGGCCGCGGGCTGCTGGGCATCCGCGAACGCGTCACGGCGTTCGACGGGACCCTCCACGCCGGTCCGCGCCCGCACGGCGGGTGGCGGGTCCACGCCGCGCTTCCACTCCAGGGGGTTCGATGACGATCCGGGTGCTGCTCGCCGACGATCAGGAGATGGTCCGGGCGGCGCTGCGGGCCGTCATCGACCGCCGCGAGGACCTGTGCGTCGTCGGGGAGGCCGCCGATGGGGACCAGGCGGTCGACGCCGCGTCCCGGCTGCGGCCCGACGTCGTGGTCATGGACGTGCGCATGCCCGGGACGACCGGGGTGGAGGCCACCGGCCGCATCCGCGCCGAATGGCCGCACGAGGACGCGCCGCCGCGGGTCCTCGTGCTCACGACCTTCGACCTGGACGAGTACGTGCACGCGGCCCTGCGCGCCGGCGCCTCCGGATTCCTCCTGAAGAACAGCCCGCCCGACCAGCTCGCGCACGCGATCCGCGTCGTCGCCGGCGGTGAGGCGATGCTGGCCCCGAGCGTCACGCACCGGCTCATCGACGCGTTCGCCGCACTGCCCGCCGGTCTCCTGCCCGGCACGCCGGCCCCCGCGTCAGACCGCCGCGAACCCATCGACGCGCTCACCGAACGCGAGCGGGAGGTGCTCATCCTGGTCGCCCGCGGGCTGTCGAACCTTCAGATCGCGGACGCGCTCGGCCTGACGCAGGCCAACGTGAAGAGCCGCGTCAACCGCATCCTCACCCGCCTCGGCCTGGACAACCGCGTCCAGGCCGCCATCCTCGCCCGCGACGCGGGCCTGATCCCGCCCGGCAGGTAGGGCGGCGGCCCCCGATCAGGCGACGGTGTCCAGCAGGGTCCGGAGGATGCGGGTCATCGTGGCGACGTCCTCGGGCGCGAGGCCGGAGACCAGGCGCTTCAGGGTGGCCGCGTGGTCGGTGAGCGTGCTGTCGATGATCTCCCGGCCTTCGTCGGTCAGCGTGACGCGGAAGCTGCGGCGGTCGGCCTGGTCGAGACTCCGCGAGACCAGGCCGGCGGCCTCCAGGCGGTCCAGCCGGCTGGTCATTCCCGCCCGCGACATCATCAGGGTCGCGGACAGTTCCGACGGGATCAGGGTGTAGGGCGATCCGGAACGGCGCAGCGCGGCGAGGACGTCGAACTCCCCGCGTCCGAGGCCGTGGCGTGTCAGCACGTCCTCCACCCGGCCCTCCACCGCACGGGTGACCATCGCCAGGCGACCGAGGACATCCATCGCCGAAAGGTCCAGATCGGGGCGTTCCCGCCGCCATTGCTCGATGATCGCGTCGATCGCGTCCCGGTGCTCCGCGCCGGCCTCTCCCGTCATGGGATCGAATCCTATTCGACGAAAGATAGTTAGCTAACGTAATAGCAGATGGCGAACTACCGTCGCCCCCTGTGGCCGCGGCCCCGGGCGGAGACGCACGGTGAGCGTCACCGGCGTCATCGTGGACGGTTCCCCCGCGGCGGCGGTCCCGGGAGGGGGCCGCCGCCGCGAACGGCGCTCGCGAACAGGGATCGCCGGCAGGGTTCAGCGGGACAGGATGTGGTCGCGGGCTTCGGCGTACCGCTCGCGGATGGCCGGGACCGCGTCGGCCTCGTACGTCGCCAGGCCTTCCCGCTCCCAGCGCGGCGGCTCGGCCGCGCCGGACAGCGCCCAGGCGGCCTGGGCGGCCGCGCCCTCGGCGACGTACTCGCCGGTGGGCGGCACCAGCACCGGCCGGCCGAAGACGGTCGGCGCGATGCGGCGGACGGCCTCCGAGCGGGCGGCACCGCCGATCAGCAGCACCCGGTCGGCCCGCGCCCCCTGGGCCAGGAGCGCGTCCAGCCCGTCGGCGAGGCCGCACAGCATGCCCTCGATCGCCGCGCGGGCCAGGTGCGCCGGCGTCGACGTGGCCAGGCGCAGGCCGTGCACCGAGCCGGTGGCGTCCGGCCGGTTCGGCGTGCGCTCGCCCTCCAGGTACGGCACGAGGACGAGACCGTCCGCGCCAGGTGGTGCGGACAGCGCCAGCCGGGAGACCTCCTGGTGGTCGACGCCGAGCAGGGCCGCGGCGGCGTCGAGCACCCGGGCGGCGTTCAGCGTGCAGACGAGCGGCAGGAACCGGCCCGTCGCGTCGGCGAAGCCGGCGACGTCCCCGGCCGGGTCGGCGGACGACCCCTCCGCCGCGGTGAACACCGTCCCGGAGGTGCCGAGGGACACCACGACGTCGCCGGGCCGCAGGCCCAGCCCGAGCGCCGCGCCCATGTTGTCACCGGTCCCCGCCGACACCAGCGCGCCGGACGGCGTACGGCCGGCGGCCTCGGCCGGGCCGAGGACGCGCGGCAGTTCCGGGACCCGCCCGAACGCCAGTTCCAGGAGGTCCGGCCGGTACTCCCCGGTGGCGGGGGACCAGTAGCCGGTGCCGGACGCGTCGCCCCGGTCGGTGACGAACTCGCCGGTCAGCCGCCACGTCAGGTAGTCGTGCGGCAGGCACACCGACGCCGTACGGGCGGCGGCGTCCGGCTCGTGCCGGGCCAGCCAGCGCAGCTTGGTCACCGTGAACGACGCGACCGGCACGCTGCCGACCGCGTCGGCCCACTTCGCGGGGCCGCCGAACTCCTCGACGAGGTCGCGGGCGGCGTCGGCCGAGCGGGTGTCGTTCCACAGCAGCGCCGGCCGGACGACCTCGCCGGCCTCCGACAGGCAGACCATGCCGTGCTGCTGGGCCGCGACGCCGATCGCGGCGACGTCGTCCAGGCCGCCCGCCGACTCGATGGCACGGCCGAGGGCGTCCCACCAGGCGGCGGGGTCGGCCTCGGTGCCATCCGGGTGCGGCGCCTGACCGGCGCGGACGACCGCGCCGGTCTCGGCGTCGGCGACGACGACCTTGCAGGACTGGGTCGACGAGTCGACCCCCGCGACGAGCGTCACCGGGCGCCGAGGATGTGCTCGACGGCGAGCTGGTCGAGACGCTCGTAGTGGTAGCCCCGCTCGGCGGCGGCCTCCAGGTCGAAGTCGTCCTGGGCCAGCGAGTCGTACGTCTCGTCGGCCGCGAGCGTCGGCACCGCGAGCTGGTCGGTCCGCGAGGCGGTGAGGGCCTCCTGCACCTCCGGGTCGGCGCGGAACGCCCGCGCGCGCTCCTTGAGGATGAGGTACGTGCGCATGTTCGCGGCGGCCGAGGCCCACACGCCGGAGATGTCCTCGGTGCGGGTCGGCTTGTAGTCGAAGTGGCGCGGCCCGTCGTACCCGCCGTTCTCCAGCAGGTCGACGAGGAAGAACGCGCTCTTCAGGTCGCCGTGGCCGAAGACCAGGTCCTGGTCGTACTTCGGGCCGTGCTGGCCGTTCAGGTCGATGTGGAAGAGCTTGCCGTGCCACAGCGCTTGGGCGATGCCGTGGACGAAGTTCATCCCGGCCATCTGCTCGTGCCCGACCTCGGGGTTGAGGCCGACCATGTCGGCGTGCTCGAGCGAGCCGATGAACGCGAGCGCGTGGCCGATCGTGGGCAGCAGGATGTCGCCGCGCGGCTCGTTCGGCTTCGGCTCGAGCGCGAACCGGATGCCGTAGCCCTTGTCGGTGACGTACGAGGCGAGGGTGTCGATGGCCTCGCGGAACCGGTCCAGCGCGACCCGCACGTCCTTGGCGCCGTCGGACTCGGCGCCCTCGCGACCGCCCCAGAAGACGTACGTCTTGGCGCCCAGCTCGGCGGCCAGGTCGAGGTTGCGCATCACCTTGCGGAGGGCGTACCGGCGGATGTCGCGGTCGTTCGAGGTGAACGCGCCGTCCTTGAACACCGGGTGGGTGAACAGGTTCGTCGTCGCCATCGGGACCTTGAGGCCGGTCTCGTCGAGCGCCTTACGGAACGCCGCGACCGCCTTGTCCCGGTCCGGCTCGACGGCGAGGAGGTCGTCGTCGTGGAACGTCACCCCGTAGGCGCCGAGCTCCGCGAGCCGGTGCACCGACTCCACCGGGTCGAGCGGGGGCCGGGTCGCGTCACCGAACGGGTCGCGCGCCTGCCAGCCGACGGTCCACAGCCCGAAGGTGAACTTGTCCTCAGGGGTGGGTTCGAACATCGCGTCTCCTCATTTCGTTCAGGCTCTGGACTAATTAAAACCCGCAGGTGCCAGGTGTCAACAGGGGAGAGGTTGCACGATTAGTCTGTGACCATGCGAAATGAGGTCACGCCAGTCCGGCACGGCACCATGCGGGCCCGTAACCTGGCCGTGGTGCTGGGCGAGATCTCCCGTCGGCAGCCGGTCAGCCGCGCCCGTCTCGCCGACGTCACCGGCTTCACCAAGACCACCGTATCCAGTCTCGTCGCGGCGTTGAAGGACGCCGGCCTGATCCGCGAGGACGGACCCGTACGCGACGGTGAGCGCGGACGTCCCGCGACGGCCGTGTCGATCAACGGCGACCGCGTCGCCGGGCTCGGCCTGGAGGTCAACGTCGACTACCTGGCCGCCTGCGTGCTCGACCTCGGACGGCGGATCCGGCACCGGCACATCGTCGCCGCCGACAACCGGGGGCGCGCGCCCGAGCAGGTCATCGGCGCGCTGACGGATCTGGCCGAGCGGGCGATCGCCGCGGCGGCGGACCAGGGCCTGACGGTCGCCGGCGCGGTCGTCGCGCTGCCGGGCACGCTGGACCGGGCCGGCGGCCGCGTGCGGACCGCCCCCAACCTCGGCTGGCGCGACGTCGCGGCCGGCGACCTCCTCGCCGCCGGCCTGCCACCGCTCGCGCTGCCCGCCGACCAGGACAACGAGGCGAACCTCGCCGCCCTCGGCGAGCTGTGGTTCGGCGACGGCCGGGAGCTCGGCTCGTACGTCCACGTCTCCGGCGAGATCGGGGTCGGCGCGGGCATCGTCGTCGACGGCCGGGTGTTCCGCGGCGCCCACGGGTTCGCCGGCGAACTCGGCCACGTCGTCGTCGACCCCGCCGGCCCGCCGTGCGCGTGCGGCGGCCGGGGCTGCCTGGAACAGGTCGCGGGCCAGGAGGCGATCCTGCGCGCGGCGGGCATCCCCGACGTCACCGGGACGTCGACCGCCGGGCCCGACGGCCCGCTCGCCGCGCTGATCGCCCTCCTGCGCGACGGTGACGAAGCGGCGCTGGCCGCGGTGCGCCGGGCGGGAGAGGCCCTGGGGCAGGCCCTCTCCGCCGCGGTCAACCTGTTCGACCCGGACGGCATCGTGCTCGGCGGGATCTTCTCCGCGCTCGCCCCGTGGGCGTCCCCCGCCGTCGAGGAGGCGCTCGGCGGCGGCACCGGCGTCGTACGGCACACGCCTCCCCGCCTGACCGTCTCCCGGCTGGGCGGCGACGCCGCCGCCCTGGGCGCCGCCGCGCTCGTCATCGAACGCGTCATGACCGACCCCGCCCGCCTCCTCACGGAGGCACCGGTGCGGCCGCGCGAACGGTGACGAGGAGCGGCGAGGGCAACGAGGAACGCCGCGCCGGCCGGGCGCCGATGTCCGCGGCGTTGTCGGGGTGGTTCATGTTCGACGAAACACCGATTTTGACGTTGATTTATGTAGAATTTATGGGTGACCGCCCCGAGACCCACGCTGACCCGACGGCACGCCCTGAGCGAGACGAGCGCCCGTTCGCTGCTGTTGACCCTACTCGGGGAGTTCGTCCTGCGGTACGAGGAGCCGGTCTGGACCTCGACCCTTGTCGAGGTCCTCGACGAGTTCGGCGTCGAGGAGAAGTCCGCCCGGCAGGCGCTGGCCCGTACGGCCGCCGACGGCTGGCTCACCTCCGAGCGGGTCGGGCGGAGCGTCCGCTGGTCCCTCACCCCGCCCGGGCGGCGACTGCTCACGGAGGGCGGGGAGCGCATCTACGGCTTCGGCGCCGAAGCCGCCGCCTGGGACGGCGTCTGGCTCATCGTCTACGTCTCCGTCCCCGAGTCCAAGCGCCGCCTCCGTCACCAGCTCCGTACGAAGCTGAGCTGGGCCGGCTTCGGATCGCCCGGACCGGGGATGTGGATCGCGCCGTCGTCGGCGCGGGAGACCGAGGCGCGGTCGGTCATCGAGGGCCTCGGGCTGCAGGCCGGCGCGATGTCGTTCACCGCGCGGTTCGCCGGGGTCGGCAGCGAGCACGCGATGGTCGAGCGGGCCTGGGATCTGGACGGGGTCGCCGCCGAGTACGGGGCGTTCATCGACGAGTTCGACGCGCTGCGTCCCGCCTCACCTGAGGCGATCATGCTGGCGCAGGCGCGGCTCGTGCACGAGTGGCGGCGCTTCCCCTTCCTGGACCCGCGGCTGCCCTCCGCCCTGCTGCCGGCCGGCTGGATCGGGGCCCAGGCCCGCGGGCTGTTCGCGGCCCGGTACGCCGAGTGGCACCCCGTCGCCCAGCGGCGCTGGCGCGAGCTCGCCGCCGGCTGACCGGACGCGTTCCCGCGACGGCGGCCTCTCGCGCCGGCTCGAACGCTCGGACATCGCCGGCGCGTCGTCTCGCCCGCTCCCGCCGTGGAGCCCGCGGCGTGCGGCCGCGAGGCGGCACGGCCACCGGTACGCGGGCCCGCGGTGACCGTGGAGTCGTCCACCATCGGTGTCGCGAATGGCGCGTGCGGCGTTGATCAGGCCGACGTGGCTGAACGCCTGGGGGAAGTTGCCGAGCGGCTCTCCCGTCGAGGTGTCCACCTCTTCGGCGAGGAGGCCGACGTCGTTGGCCTGCGACGCGGCGGTCCGGAAGACGCGCTCGGCGGGCGTGCGCTGCCCGGTGAGGGCGAGTGCCTGCGCGAGCCAGAACGTGCACAGGAGGAATGAGCCTTCTCCGCCGGGCATCCCGTCGGGCCCGGTGTAGCGGCGGACCAGGCCCCGTTCGTCGGTGAGGCGCCCGGCGATCGCCGCCACGGTGGACCGGACCCGCGGGTCGTCACCAGGGAGGAATCCGACGATCGGGATGGTCAGCGCGGACGCGTCGAGCTCGGTGCCGCCGAACGCCTGGGTGAACGCGCCGGTCTGCGGATTCCAGCCCTCCGTCAGGATCGCGTTCCGGATCTGCGCGCGGACCCGTCTCCAGTCCTCGACGCGGCCGGTCGCCCGCAGCGCGGGCGCCAGGGCGATGGCGCGGTCCAGCGCGACCCAGCACATGAGCTTCGAATGCAGGAAGTGCCGGTTCGGCCCGCGGACCTCCCAGATCCCGCGGTCCGGTTCGCGCCAGCGGCGGGCGGCGGTCTCGGCCGCGTCGCGCAGGAAACCGCGGGCGATCGGATCAAGGCCGTTCTCCGCCGTGTCACCGGACAGGTGGTGCGCCGCGTCGAGCATCTCGCCGTAGACGTCGAGCTGGCGCTGGCGCCACGCGTCGTTGCCGATGCGCACCGGGGCGCTGTCACGCCATCCGGTCAGGTGGGGCAGCGGCCGCTCCGACAGGTCGCATTCGCCGCCGATGCCGTACATGATCTGCAGGTCGACGCCACGGTCGAGCTGGGTGGCGGCGGCGCGGGCGAGGAAGGTGAAGAACGCCGCCTGTTCTCTCTCGCACGACGAGGCGGTGGTGAGGGCCTGCACGGTGAGGCTGGCGTCCCGGATCCACGTGTAGCGGTAGTCCCAGTTGCGCCCTCCGCCGACGCATTCGGGCAGGGACGTGGTGGCGGCGGCGACGATCGCCCCGGTGGGGGCGAACGTCAGTGCGCGCAGCACCCGCCCGCTGTGCCCCACCTCGTCCTGCCACGGTCCCTCGTAGCCCGTGTGCGCCCGGGACCAGGAGCGCCAGCCGGAGATCGTGTCCTTGATGCGGCGGTGGACGAGCCGCGGAGTCCAGCACATCGGTTCGGCCTGCCAGCAGGGGGCGGCGTGCAGGGCCATCGAGAGACGTTCCCCGGCTCTCAGCGTGACCGTGGCGTGCGCCGTCGAGCCGCTCACCCGAAGGTCGACGGGCGTCGACAGGGTGAGCACCTGAGCGCCGCCGCGAGCGATCAGCACACCGCGCGAATGCTCCAGGCGGGGATGGATCAGCCCGAACTCGGGGCGGGGCGCGTAGCAGACCTCGAGGTCGACCCGTCCCTGGACGCAGGTCGCCTCGCGGAGCAGGACACCGGGCGAGGACGCGCCCAGCCCGTGCCCGCGCTCGCGGCCGCCCAGGGCGAGCGCGTCGACCAGGACGACCGTGCCGCCCCGGGTACGGAAGGTCGTCTCCAGGACAAGGGTGTCGTCGAGGTACCGGCGAGCGACCTGCGCGGGAGCGGACGGGCGGATGGACCAGTGCCCGGCCTGCTCGTCCAGCAGCCTGGCGAAGATCGCCGGACTGTCGAAGCGAGGTGAGCACAGCCAGTCCACCGAGCCGTCCGAGGTGACCAGGGCGGCCGAGCGGCAGTCCGACAGGAGACCGTGATCGCTGATCGGCCGGGTGCTCATGCCGCACCTCCTCACCGGCGGGCGCGGCGTCCGGACGACCGTCTCGGACGGGCCCGCGGCGACTTGGGGTCCGGTACGGAGCCACAGTGAGCGTCCGTGTGCCGGTGCGGTGCGATCACTTCGCCGTCCGGCAGGAGCTCTCCGGTGTCGTCGAAGACGACGACGCCGTTGCACAGCAGGCTCCATCCCTGCTCGGGGTGGGAGGCGACGGTGTGCGCGGCGTCCCGGTCGGTGGCGTAGGCCGGTGGGCAGTGCGGTCGGTGGCGGCACATGGCATACCTCCAAGCTGGTGGGCGCCTTTCCAAGAGAGCGCCTTCGACAAGAGATAGGCGCACGGGTTACAGCCGGTAGATCCGCCGCGGAGGCGGCTCGGACGCTCGGTGTAACCCCCCGGCCTATCTCAGGGGGAAGGTCCGCGAAGTGCGGATATAGGACGACGTCCGCAGGGCGGAGATCACCGCCGCCCACGCGGAACGGGGGGAATACCGATGAACCGCATATCTCTCGCTCGTGGGCGGCCATGGCCCGCGGCGCTCATCGCCGTCGGCGGGATGCTCCTGCCGGCCGCCTGCGGTTGGGGGCAGGACACCATGAGCTCACCGGCGGCCCGATCCGCGCCCCGGGCCAACGCCCCGGCAGGGGCCATGCCGGGGATGCGGATGCACGGCGGCTCCGGCTCCGGCGCCGCGCCCGCCGCCGCACCGGTCGCCGCGAACTCTGTGTCGATCAAGGGCTTCGCGTTCGCGCCGGCGTCGGTGTCCGTCAAGGCCGGCACCACGGTGACCTGGACGAACAAGGACGAGGAGCCGCACACGGTGGTGGCGAACGGCGGAGCGTTCCACTCCGCAGCGCTGACGCCGGGCGGCGTGTTCCGCTACCGGTTCACCAAGCCCGGAAGCTACCCGTACGTCTGCTCGATCCACCCGTTCATGCGCGGAACGGTGGTGGTGACGCCGTGACCGCCGAGAATGATCCCACCGGCATGACACGCCGCCAGTTGCTGCGGCACAGCGCGTGGTTCGGGGGCGTGGTCGTCCTCGCGGTCGCCGGCGGCGAGGTGGTCAGCCACGTCGCCGGAGGGGGCGACGTCCTGCCCGCGAACGCCGCGCTGCGGTTCGTGCAGATCAGCGACAGCCACATCGGCTTCCACGGACCGGCGAACACGGATGTGACCGACTCGTTCGCCGACGCGCTGCACCAGGTCAACGCGCTGCCGCACCGGCCCGACTTCGTCTTCCACACCGGAGACCTGACCCACCTGGCCGCGCCAGGGCAGTTCGACCAGGTCAAGCAGATGATGACGACGCTGAAGACGGGACACGTCTTCACGATTCCGGGCGAGCACGACTCCATCGACGACGCAGGCCAGAAGTACCGCAGGGCCTTCGGCGCCGGGACGCGCGGCGACGGCTGGTACAGCTTCGACCTGCACGGCGTGCACTTCATCGCGCTGGTGAACACGCTGCACATGAACAAGCTCGGGCATCTGGGCACCGAGCAGCTCGACTTCATCCGCAAGGACGTGGCCGGGCTGTCCAGCGATACGCCGATCGTCGTGCTCAGCCACATCCCGATGTTCGCGCTGTATCCCAAGTGGGGGTGGGCGACCGACGACTCCGTACGGGCCCTCGCCCTCCTGCGGCGGTTCGCCTCGGTGACCTGCCTCAACGGCCACATCCACCAGCTCTTCACCAAGACGGAGGGCAACGTCACGTTCCACAGCGCCACGACCACCGCGTATCCGCTGCCACATCCGGGCGACGGCCCGGCACCCGCCCCGGTCACCCTGCCGGCCGGACGCTTGCGGCACGCGCTCGGCATCCGCGAGGTCGGCTACGTGCGCGGCCGGCACGCCCTGGCGATCCGGGACAAGAGGCTCGGTTGAGTCCCCGGCCTCGCCACCGTGCGACCATGGTGAAGGGGACTGGTCATGGACCGCTGGATCCCGGGCCGACGCGAACGCCCGGGGCCGGACGCCGAGATTCCCGCTGAGCACCGCCCGCCGCTGCGTCTGGTGGAGGGGGAGGCCTACACCGGCTGGGAGGCCATCTACCTCGACAATGTGCAGCGGATCTACCGGTTGATGTTCGCCAAGGTCGGCAACCGGCCCGACGCCGAGGACCTCACCGCCGAGGTCTTCCTCACCGCGCTGCGACCGCTGCGCACCTCCGCGAGCGTGGGTGAGGTCCGCGCGTACCTGCGCGTCACCGCCCGTACGGTGCTGGCGGCGCACTGGCGGCGCACGCTGGGGCGTGAGATCACCGGCATCGACCTGGAGCGCGTGGCGGCCGACTTCGGCCGGCCGCCCGAGACCGGTCGTGCGCCGGAACGCGTCGAGCGGATCCTGGCGGCGCTGCCCGACCGGTACCGGCGCGTCCTGGAACTGCGCTTCCTGCGGTCCTACTCGATTCGCGACGCGGCCCGCGAACTGCGGACCAGCGCCGGGAACGTCAAGGTCCTCCAGCATCGGGCGCTCAGGCTAGCCGCAGAGATCGTCCGGGAAGAACCCCCGGAAGACAGGAGGGGGAGGTGACGATGAAGGGCCTACGGCGATACGTCGAGGATCTGATCAAGGGCCGCCGCCCGCATCCCTTCCCGGTCGACGAGGCGGACGCGGACGCGCTACGCCTGGCCATCGAGCTGCGGGCCGCCCGTCCGGGATCGGACGCGCCGCGCGAGGAGTTCGTCGCCGACCTGCACCGTCGACTGGCGGAGCCGGAGCGGGCCCGACCGCCGCTGCCGGTCCGCCGTCGGCTGGTCCTGGGCGGCGCGCTGGCGGGGGCCGGTGCCGTGGCGGGGGTGACGATCGACCGCGGCCTCACCCGCGGTCCGACGTTCGCGGGCGACGGGACGTTGCAGCCACTCAACGGCAGGTGGCATACGGTGGCGGCGGCGGCCGAGCTCACGGAGGGCGCGGTGGTCCCCTTCGACGCCGGCAGCGTCACCGGCTTCGTGGCCCGCCGGGCCGGTCGGCTGCGGGCGGTCTCCGGCGTGTGCACGCACCAGGGGTGCCGCCTGCACGTCGAGGGCGGCGCGCGGCTGCGCTGCCCCTGCCATCGGGCGCTCTTCGCCCTCGACGGCAAGGTTCTCCACCACCGGCTCGCCGCGCCGATATCCGCGCTGCCCCGGCTCGCCGTCCGCGAGGCGCGCGGCGTCGTCGAGGTCTACGTCACCGCCACTTAGGATCCGTCTCAACGCCCCGCCGTCCCCTGTGCGGCGCGGACTTCGAGACAGGCCCTGGCGTGCGTCGCCGGCCGGCCGGGCGTGCGGGTCAGGACCGGGTCTCGTCCAGGAGGTCACGTCCGCCCTCCTCCGGAGCCGCCGGGTTGACACCGGCCCGGCCGAGGCGTTCGCGGACGAGGTACCGCTGGACCTTCCCGGTCGCCGTCGTCGGCAGCGACTCGACGAAGTGCACCGCGCGCGGCCGCTTGAAGGACGCGAGCCCGTCCCGGCAGAACGCGACGACCTCCTCGGCGGTGACGGCGGACCCGGGCGCGCGTACGACGGCGGCGACGGGCTTGTCCAGCTCGTCGCCGTCCGGCAGCGCCACAACCGCCGCCTGGGCGACGCCGGAGTGCTCCAGCAGCCGGGCCTCGACCTCGCTCGGGGACACCCAGATCCCCCCGGCCTTGATCATGTCGTCGGAGCGGCCGAGGAACCGGTAGGCACCGTCCTCCTCGACGACGTACGTGTCTCCGGTGCGCAGCCACTCACCCTGGAACACCTTCCGGGTCACCGCCGTACGGCACCAGTAGCCCGTGGCGATCGAGTCGCCGCGCACCATCAGGTTCCCGGGGGTGCCGCGCGGCACGTCGGCGCCGGCGTCGTCGACGACGCGCAGGTCGTACCCGGGGACCGGCACGCCGCTGGTGCCCGGCCGCACCTGGCCCGCGCGGTTGGAGATGAAGATGTGCAGCGCCTCGGTGGCGCCGATGCCGTCCAGGATCTCCACGCCGTACCGCTCGGCGAACCGCCGGAAGATGGGCGCCGGCAGCGGCTCGCCCGCCGACACCGCCGTACGGACCGGCGCGAACGTCTCCGCGGGCAGCTCCGCGGCGAGCAGCGCGGCATAGAAGGTCGGCACGGCGAAGAACAGCGTCGGCCGGTCCCGCTGGACGCGCTCCGCGATCAGCGCCGGCGTCGGGCGGCCCGGCTCGAGCACGGTCGACGCGCCGGCCGAGAGCGGGAAGAAGCAGGAGTTGCCGATGCCGTACGCGAAGAAGAGCTTCGGCACCGACAGGCACCGGTCCTCCGGCCCGATCCCGAGCACCTGGGCGCCGTACGTCTCGGCGACCGACCGGATCGAGGCGTGCCGGTGCACGGCGGCCTTCGGCAGGCCGGTCGTCCCGGAGGTGTAGAGCCACAGGGCGCTGGAGTCGGGGTGGGTGTCGTACGGGTCGCCGTTCCCCTCGTCGCCGACGACGGCGTCCAGCCGGTGACCCTCCGCCCAGGCGGGCGGCGTCGGCGCGCCGGGCCCGCTCAGCAGGAACGCGGCCAGCTCGGGCGCGGACTGCGCGGCCTCCTCGGCGGACGCGGCGAACTCCGGGCTGGCGGCCAGCACCCGCGCCCGCGAGTCGCGCAGGAGCCCGGCGAGGTCCTTGGCGGTCAGCATCGTGGACACCGGGACCGGCACGGCGCCGACGCGCATCGTCGCGAGGATCAGCGTGAGCAGGTCCGGGCCGTCGGCCATGGAGAGCATGACCCGCTCTTCGGGCCGTACGCCGAGTTCGCGCAGCCCGGCGGCGGTGCGCCGGATCCGGCCCAGCAGGTCCGCGTAGGTGAGGGCGCCGCCCGGCCCGGTGACGGCGATCCGGTCGCCGTCGCCGGCCTCGACATGCCGGTCGACGAGATGGGTGCTGGCGTTGAACACCGGCCTCACGCCCTTGGCTGGAGGGGACGTACTCGTTGACGAACGGACCTGCCGTCGGTGCCGCGTCTCGCCGGCGCCGGGCAGTTGGCGATCTTAGTCGCCCCTTTCCCGGAGCGGGGGAGAAGCGGGGAACGGCCCTCGAAAATGTCAGTGTTCGAACGTATGATCGAACCATGGCCGAGAACGCGACGCTCGCAAGCCGTACCCGTCCTCCACTTCCGGCCCCCGAGGTGGCGGCCCTCGCCCTCTCGCTCGCCCACCTGGGCGCCGGTCCGCAGTCCGCCACGGCCCGCCGGGCCCTGCGCCGCCTCTTCGACGATCTCGACCCGGCCGAGACCGCCGGCACGACCCTCGACACCCTGGCCCGCCCGCTCGACCCGGCGACGGCGCACCGGGCCCGGACCGCGGCGGGCGCGATCACCGCGCGGCTCGTCGTCCGCCTCCACTACGCCGACGCCAGGGGCAACGTGACGGTCCGCGAGGTGGAGCCGGTGACCTGCCTCGTGCACCGCGACCACTGGTATCTCGTCGGCTGGTGCCGGCTGCGGCGGCACATCCGTGCCTTCCGCTTCGACCGGATGCTGGCCCTCGAGGCGACCGAGATCCCGGCGCGTCCGCACCGCGCCGACCGCTTCCTGCCGTTCCAGCCGCGCGCGCCGCGGACCGCGCACTGCCGTCGCTGATCCGACCGTCGCCGGGGGACGGGACCGTCCGGTCCCGTCCCCCGGCGACGGGGACGCGCCTCAGCCGATCAGCTCCGTGCGGAGCCGCGTCTTCAGGATCTTGCCGGCCGGGTTGCGGGGCAGTTCGCCCTCGCGGAACCAGAGGTGGGTCGGGACCTTGAACGCGGCGATGCGTTCGCGGAGGAACTCCTGCAGCTCCTCCGGCGTCACCGTCAGTCCCGGGCGGAGGCAGACGACCGCGCCGACCTCCTCGCCCAGCGCCTCGTGCGGCACCCCGATCACGGCGGCCTCGGCGATCGCCGGATGGTCGTACATCGCCGACTCGACCTCGGCGCAGTAGACGTTCTCCCCGCCGCGGATCAGCATGTCCTTGGCCCGGTCGACGATGTAGACGAAGCCGTCCGCGTCGATGCGCGCCAGGTCCCCCGTGTGGAACCAGCCGTCGCGGAACGCCTGCGCGGTCGCCTCGGGGTCGTTCCAGTAACCCTTGATGACGTTCGGTCCCCGGACGAGGAGCTCGCCGATCTCATCGGTGGGCAGGTCCGCGCCCGCAGGGTCCACGACCTTCACGTCGCACACCGGGACCGCCGGGCCGATGCTGTCGGGATGGGTCAGGTAGTTGATCCCGCTGTTGTACGTGGTCACCGCCGACGTCTCGGTCAGGCCGTACCCGTTGCTCGGGACCCGCTCCGGGAGCACCTCCTTGATCCTCTCCAGCAGGGCGGGCGGAGCGGGCGAGCCCCCGTAGGACACCGACGCGAGGCTCGAGGTGTCGTACTTGTCGAACTCGGGGGAGGTCAGCAGCTGCCAGGCCATCGTCGGCACCCCGCCGAACGCCGTGACCCGCTCGCGTTCGATGAGCTGGAGCGCGCGTTCGGCGTCCCACTTGTGCATCAGGACGATGCAGCCGCCCAGGACCGCGCTGGCCACGAGGACCGTGTGGCAGCCGGTCGCGTGGAAGAGCGGCAGGCTCGTCAGCGTGATGCGCCGCCCCGGATTGGCCAGCTCCTCGATCGGGTTGCCCGCCTGCAGGCCGGCGCCCAGCATGGCGTACGCCAGGCTCAGGGTGTTGCCGGTGATGTTGCGCTGCGTCCCGAGCGCGCCCTTCGGCCGGCCCGTCGTACCGGAGGTGTAGAAGATCGTCGCGTCGTCCTCCGGCTCGATGTCGGCGTCCGGAAGGGCGGTCTCGGTGACGTCGCCGAGCACCGACTCGTACGCCTCCGCGCCCGGCGGCGGCGTCCCCTGGGCCCGTACGACGATCGTGGCGACGCCGAGTCCGGGCAGGACGTCGGTGAGCCGGTCGAGGCGCTGCTCGTCGGCCACCAGGACCTTCGCGCCGCTGTCCCGCAGCCCGTACTCCAGCTCGGGACCCGTCCACCAGGCGTTCAGCGGGACGACGACGGCGCCGACGGCCGCGGCGCCCCAGAAGGCGACGAACCATTCGGGGCGGTTGCGCATCGCGATGGCGACCCGGTCGCCCTTCCGCACGCCGTACCGTTCGGTCAGCCGGCGCGCGAACGTCGCGGCGTGCCGGAAGTGCTCCTCGAAGGTCAGGCGCTCGTCCTCGTAGACGACGTACGGTTTGTCGCCGTGCCCCCGGCTGTTCTCGAGGACGGCCCGCAACGACGGGGAAGCGTACTTCCAGACGCGCGTCCGCACGCCGTGGATGTCGACCTCGTCCATCTCGAACAGCTGCCCCGGCGCGGTCAGCTCGGCCCTGACCTCATCCAGACTCTTCATCGGCACCTCCGGAGCGGAGCCTACGATCCGAATGCCGTTCTAGAAAAGTCCCCTCAGGTGAGCGGCTTCAGGGTTTGCGGGCGACTCCCGCCCAGCAGACGCTCCGGGACGGGTCGTCGCTGAGCGGGCTCGACGCCTCGTCGGGGCGCCACAGCGGAGTCCACACCACGCCGGGGTCGATCAGGTCGAGGCCGGCGAAGAACGCCTCGACCTGCGCGCGGGTCCGGACATGGGCCGAGCTGGAGGTCTTGTAGTTCTCCTCCAGGGCGGCCTCCACGTCGTCGTCCCCATCGTCGGTGGCGTGGGAGATCACCAGGTGGCTGCCCGCCGGGAGCGGCTTCAGGAGGCGGCGGACCAGCTCGTACGGCTCCTCGGCGGCGGAGATGAAGTGCAGGACCGCGACCAGCATGAGACCGACGGGCCGGTCGAGGTCCAGCAGCCGGCGCAGCGCGGGATCGGCCAGGATGCCCTCGGGGTCGCGCAGGTCGTGGCGCACGATCGCCGTGCCGTCGATCCCGTGCAGCATGTCCCGCCCGTGGGCGAGCACGACCGGGTCGTTGTCGACGTACACGACCCGGGACTCCGGGGCGATCTCCTGGACGACCTCGTGGACCTGGCCGTACGACGGCAGGCCGGTGCCGATGTCGAGGAACTGCCGGACGCCCGCCTCGGCCGCGAGGAACCGGGCCGCGCGGCGCAGGAACCCGCGGTTCTCCCGGGCGGCGTCGCGCGCGCTCGGCAGGGCCGCAATGGTGTTCTCCGCCACGACGCGGTCGGCGGGATAGTGGTCCTTGCCGCCGAGGATGTAGTTGTACACCCGCGCCGGGCTGGGGATTTCAGGCCGGAACTCGTTCTGCCGGTCGTAGTCCGTCACGAGAAGCCTCATCGCCGGGATGTCGGAGGCGGTCGATTCTTCCACGAACGCTCGTGTCCGGCGGCTGGATCCGGGAACCTGCCGCCGGACACGAACGATCGCTGGGCGGCCACAGGATCGCCCACATCACCATCACATGCCTGGCCACGGCTGACAATGGGATTGCATCCAGCTATGGGATAGCATTGCGCCACGACGCTGACGATGCAAGCCCATCGTGAAGTGGGATTGCATCGCGGCGGTCTCCGGCCGGTCGTGGAAGACTCGGAGGCCCGCCGCGAAGGAGGTCGAGGTCATGGCGAACGCGGGAGCGAGCGGCCCCACCGCGCTCCGCATCCTTCTCGGATCCGAGTTGCGCCGGCTCCGGGACAAGGCCGGGGTCGCTTCGGTCGAGGCCGCCAGGGCCATCGGCGGGTCCGAGTCGAAGATCAGCCGGATGGAGCTCGGCCGCAGCGGCTTCAAGGAGGCGGACGTCGCGATCCTGCTGTCGCTGTACGGCATCACCGCCGAGGAGGAGCGGGACCAGCTGCTGACCCTCGCCCGCCGGGCCAACCAGCCCGGCTGGTGGCACAGCTACGGCGACATCCTGCCCTCCTGGTTCCAGCCCTACGTCGGGCTGGAGCAGGCGGCGGCCCGCATCCGCACCTACGAGCCGCAGTTCATCCCCGGCCTGCTGCAGACCGAGGAGTACGCCGCGGCCGTCATCTCCCTCGGCGACTTCCCGCCGGAGGACGTGGAGCGCAGGGTCTCGCTGCGGGCCACGCGGCAGCGGCGCTTCCGTGACGGTGTGCTGCGGCTGTGGGCGGTGATCGACGAGGTGGCGCTGCGCCGTCCCGTCGGCGGTCCCGAGGTGCTGCGCGGGCAGCTGGAGTACCTCATGACCGTGGCGAAGCAGCCGGGCCTCACGCTCCAGGTCACACCCTTCGAGGCCGGCGCGCTGCACGCCGCGCCCGGCGGGTTCACCATCCTGCGGTTCGCCGACCCGCAGCTGACCGACGTGGTCTACGTCGAGCAGCTCGGCAACGCGCTCTACCTCGATAAACGCGAGGACGTCGACCGGTACACCCTCGCCATGGACCGCCTCAGCGTCGTCAGCGCCACCCCCGACGAGTCCATCGATCTCATCGGCACGATCCTGGAGGGCCTGTGATGCGCACCGACGACCTGTGGCGAAAGAGCTCCAAGAGCACCCCCGAGGGCAACTGCGTGGAGGTGCGCGTCCTCGTCCGCTGACCTGCCGCCGGCCCGCTGACACGCGCGTCACGGAAGTGGAGCGTCCTGTCACGCTCCGTGTACGGTGCGGGCCGTGGAGAACCTGCGGATCGGCGTGGTCGACATCGTCCACGACGAACAGACCACCAATGACCACCTGGCCTGTGCGGTGTGCACCTGGCGGCTCGGGGTGTCGCCGCGCGAGTACGCCCTGCGCCTCGCCCGCCGCCATGACGAGTCGCACCAGAACGGACCACGGCGCGCGCGTCCGGGCGGCGCGGGCGAGCCGGGGGAGGACGCGGCGGGCTAGCGGACCCGGCCCGCGGTCGGTTCGGCCGCGCGGCGGGCCAGGCTCACCAGGTCGTCGGCGC
This sequence comes from Actinoallomurus liliacearum, assembly GCF_039542035.1. Lineage (NCBI taxonomy): Bacteria > Bacillati > Actinomycetota > Actinomycetes > Streptosporangiales > Thermomonosporaceae > Actinoallomurus > Actinoallomurus liliacearum. Next base: position 8,158 of record NZ_BAABHJ010000009.1, on the reverse strand, counting down.
GCAGACCCGGCCAGCCGTGCACCCGCGCGCGCCATTCGTCGGGCACGGCGGACAGGCCGTAGCGCGCGCCCAGCAGCGCCCCGGCGATCGCCGCGACCGTGTCGGTGTCGTTGCCCACGCGGACGGCGGCGACGAGGCCGTCCGAGAGGTTCGCGGTGTGGGTGATCGCCGACCAGGCGGCCTGCAGCGCGGGCACGACGAAGCCGTTCGGGCTGAACCGCCCCGGCGGACCGGTCTCGGCGTCCCGGAGCCAGGCCGCCCAGTGGTGCCGCCGCTCGGCGGGCAGCAGGTCCAGGCCCTCCCGGACGCCGTCGAACGTCGCGTCCAGCACCGCGCGCCGTACGCCCGAGCACCACAGCACGCAGGCGTCCCCCGCCAGGTCGTCGAAGTGGGTGAGCGAGCTGACCAGCCGCGCGGCCTCCGCCATCCCCACCGGGTCGGCCAGGTAGGGGAGGGCCACGATCCCGGTCCGCATGAGCGAGCCGTTCCCGGCCGTGCGCCCCGTCTTGCGGTGCAGGTCGGCCGACGCCTCCCGCATCGACCGCGCCAGGCCGCCGGCGCGGGCGGTGGCCGCCAGCACCCCGGAGGTCTGCAGGCCCACGTCGCTCGCGCCCTCGAGGGACCACCGCAGGAAGCGCTCGGCGATGCCGTCGAGCGCCTCCTCCGAGCGCAGGTCGCCCGCTGTCGCGGCGACCTCGGCCACGCAGACCTGCATCTGGGTGTCGTCGCTGTACTCACCGGGCGCGTAGGGGCCCAGCCCGCCGCCGACCATCTCGGGAACGGCGGTCCCCGGCAGGGGCTCGGCGAACTCGTACGGCACGCCGAGCGCGTCCCCGCAGGCCGCGCCGAGGAGCACGCCGGCCGCCCGGTCTCGCTGATCGTTGTTGAGCATCAGGAGTACGGACGTGCCGGCGGCCTCGATGGTTCCGTCGGTCATTCCGCGGAGCCCGTGAGCCTGGCCACCTCCCGCTCGTGCGTCTCGGCGTCGGCGCGGGCCGCCTTCGGGCTCCACCGGCCCGCCAGCGGCAGCATGAGGAAGACGAAGGCCACTTCGGCGGCGATGCAGACCCACCACCAGTGCTGCCACTGGTGCGGCGCGTCGGCCGCCGCCTTCTTGATCTTGCCGAGCTCCTGCAGCAGCGCGGGCGGCGGGGGCGTGCCGGGCGGCACCTTCTTCGCCGCGGCGAGCACCTCGGGCGCCTGGGTCAGCGTGTCCATGGCGCCGACCACGTACGGGAGGGTGAAGTAGGCGACGCAGACGACGATCCGCAGGATCCAGCCCCAGACGGCCAGGCCGGTGGCGGTCAGCGCGGGGTTCCGCCGCTCGACCGTCTCGGTGAACGCCGCCATCCAGGGCGTGTACGCCACTCCGAGGCCGACGGCGAGCAGGCTGATGATCCAGATCAGGGTGGACGCGCTCGTGTGCGGATGGGTGGTGCGCGTCAGGAACACGTACGTCATCACGACCGCGAGGATCGTGCCGCCCACCATGAAGGGCTTGCGCACCCGCAGCCGGTCCGACACCACGCCGACGATGACGAGGGAGATCGCGTTCATCGCCCAGTACCAGCTGTTGACGCCGTTGGCCTTCGCGGTGGTGAGGCCGAAGTTCGAGGTCAGGTAGATGGTGAAGAACGCGACCGCGGTGTAGTAGATCAGCAGGAACACGCTGACGCCGAGGGCCGGGGCGAGGATGTTCAGCCGCAGCATCTGCCGCCAGGGGTTGCGGAGGTCGGCCTCGCGCTCGGCGGTCTCGGCCCGGGCCTCGACCAGCGCGCGGTCCGCCATGCTCACCATGACCTGGTCCCGGAGCCCCGGCCGCAGCTCCCGCAGCCCGACCAGGGCGACGGCGAACGCCACGAGTCCGACGACACCGACGATGTAGTACTGGCTGGACCAGGACTCGTCGAAGTGCGGCAGGGTGCGGTTGGCCACGAAGCTGACGACCAGGCTCCCGATCACCGGGCCCAGGGTCCAGAAGCCCATCGCCGAGGCGCGGCCGATCTGCGGTGAGAAGTCACGGACGAGGGCGGGCGTCGCCACCAGGCACATCCCCTCGACCAGCCCGGACAGGATGGCGAAGACGGCGAAGGTCGCCTTGTTCGGGGCGAACGGCGTCAGGATCGCCAGGACGCCCGTGGCCAGCAGCCCGTACGTCACGAGGTTGGCGCGGCCCCACCGGTCGGCGATGCCCGCGGCCAGCGACCCGAAAGCGCCGACCAGGTTGGACACCACCAGGATGTTCACGTAGTAGATGAACGACATCTTGAAGTGCGCGAGCATCAGCGGCGCGACGCCGCCCGCGACGTACAGCTCGTAGTACAGGACGATCGTGACGAACACCGCCACGGCCAGATAGCGGTAGCGCGCCGCGGTGTCCGGATAACGGTCCAGGCCGCGTCTCCACAGCCGGTCGAGTGAGAGGCCGTCGGAGGGGGACGTCGTCGGGTCGGTGGGGGCCATCGCCACCTCGTTTCCTGCGGGGTTCGATGTGGGCGGACGCTCCGGAGCGCACGTGGCACCCCGCCCCCGAGGACCCGGACGACCTGGGTCATCCTGGGCCGTGTCATCCTGGTAAATGAGCGTTCATTCACAGAATGGAACCCATTAGTACGCTCGGGTCGGGCGGCAGTCAAGAGGAGGAGCGAAGCCGGTGACCGAATCGGACCTGCCGCTCGGAGGGTCGCGCGTCCAGCGCCGGCTCGCCGCGGCCGCGGTCGAGCTGTTCTACCGCCAGGGCGCGCTCGCGACCCCGGTACGGCAGATCACCGAGGCGTGCGACCTGACGCCCGGCGCGCTCTACAACCACTTCGGGTCGAAGGACGAGCTGCTGTACGTCCTCGTCCGCGACATCCACCTGCGGCTGGAGGACGAGGTGACCGCGGCGCTGGAGGCCGTCGCGGGGAACCCCCTCGAAGAGCTGCGGGCGATCGTCGCGGTGTACGTCCGGCGGCACGCGGACCACCGGGAGACGGCGCGGGTCGCCAACCGGGAGTACCGGCTGCTCGGCGGCGCGTGGTACGACGAGATCGTGACCATCCGCCGGCGGTTGCGCGACCGCGTCGTCGACGTCCTGCTCGCCGGGCACGAGAAGGGCGTGTTCCGGCTGGTCGGCGGCGACGGCCGGGCCGCCGCCGTCCTCACCGCGGTCCCGATCCTCGACATGTGCGTGCACATCAGCGAGTGGTTCCGCGACCGGCGGCGGCCCGGCGCCGCCGAGCTTCAGGCCCGCTACGTGGAGCTGGCGCTGCGCATGGCGGGTGCCCAGACCGACTGATCGGAGGTCCTCATGGCTCGACTTCTCCGCCCGTACGCCCAGGCCCGGCCGGACGAGCCCGCCGTCGTCGACGAGCGCGGCACGACCACCTGGCGGGAGTTGGAGGCGCGGGTCGACCGGCTCGCGGGAGCGCTGCGCGGCCTCGGCCTGACCACGGGCGACGTCATCGCGATCCACTCGGGGAACCGGCGGGAACACGTCGAGATCATGGCGGCGGCCACCCACATCGGCCTGCGGTACGTCCTCGTCAACTGGCACTGGAGCGCGGACGAGCTGGCGTACGTGCTCGCCGACTCCGGCGCGAAGGCGATCTTCTCCGAGGAGCGGTTCGCCGAGATCGCCGTGGCCGCCACGGCGGAGGCGGGTCCGCCCGCCAGGATCGGCCTGGGCGAGATCCCGGGCTTCCGGCCGTACGAGGACGTTCTGGCCGCCGGCCCGGACGGGGAGCCGGAGGACCAGGTCCTCGGCTGGCCGATGATCTACACATCGGGCACCACGGGCCGTCCGAAGGGGGTCAGCCGCAAGCTGGTGCGCGCCGGCGCGCCGATCGACACGATGGCGATGGTCGCCCCCACGTACGCCCAGGCCCTCCACATCCCCGAAGGCGGCCGATCGCTGCTGGTCGGCCCGGTCTACCACTCGGCACAGTGGCTCTTCTCCTACGTCCTGCTGTGCGCCGGGCGCTCGCTCGTCATGCGGCAGGGCTTCGACCCGGAGGAGACGCTGCGGCTCGTCGAGCGCTACCGGATCACCAACACGCACCTCGTGCCGACCCAGTTCGTCCGGCTGCTCCGCCTCGACGAGCAGACCCGCCGCGCGTACGACCTGTCCAGCCTCGCCGCCGTGTGGCACGGCGCCGCGCCGTGCGCGCCCGAGGTGAAGCACCGGATGATCGAGTGGCTCGGCCCGGTCGTGTACGAGTACTACGGGTCGACCGAGGCGTCCATCAACACCGTCGTCACGTCCGAAGAGTGGCTGGCACGGCCGGGCACGGTCGGGCGGCCGCTGCCCTCGGTGGAGACCCACGTGCTGCGCCCGGACGGCACCCCGTCCAAGCCCGGCGAACCCGGGCAGCTGTGGTTCCGCTACGCGAGCGGCGACGACGTCGAGTACTGGGGCGACCCCGAGAAGACCGCGTCGATCCACCGCGACGGGCTGTTCACCACCGGCGACATCGGCCACCTGGACGAGGACGGATACCTGTTCCTCGCCGACCGGGTCATCGACATGATCATCAGTGGCGGGGTCAACATCTACCCGGCCGAGATCGAGGGCGTGCTCATCACCCACCCGGCGGTACGCGACGTCGCGGTCTTCGGCGTGCCCGACGAGGAGTACGGCGAGCAGGTCAAGGCGGCGGTCGAGCTGGAGGAGGGCCACGCGCCCTCGCCCGCGCTGGCCGAGGAGCTGATCGCGCACTGCCGCGCCTCACTGGCCCGCTACAAGGCCCCCCGCTCGGTCGACTTCGTCGACGCCCTGCCGCGCACGCCCACCGGCAAGCTCTACAAGCGGCTCGTCCGCGATCCCTACTGGACCGGCCGGGACAGGCGCATCTGAGGCGCGCGGCAGCGATGCCGGCGCGCCGGCCCCGGTGGCGCGTGAGCCGGTGCCGGCGCGCCGCTCAGCACCAGTGGCCCAGCTCGGCGTCCTGAAGGATCCGGCGCAGCTCATCCTGGTCGGCCCGCCAGCCGACCAGGTCGTAGTACCGCTCGGACGGCTCACGGACGACGGGGACCCCGGGCGCGTGCGCGCGCATGGCCCGGGCCAGCCGGGCGGAGTGGTACCGCCAGCCACGGGCCTCGGCGTGGAAGCTGACGGCGAGCACCAGTCCCTCGCGCGTCGGCCGCCGGTCGAGCCGGCGGAGGCGGGCCCAGACGCCCAGCGGAAGGTCGTGCCGGGAGACCGCCTCGTCGAGCTCGGCGAGGTGCCGTTCGGGGGAGCCCGGAGCGGTGGGGTGCACCCGGAGCCCGACGCACCGGACCGCGCCGTGGACGAAGTCCGTACGCCGGGAGAACAGCACGAGCGCGCTCACCTCGTCCCAGGCGAACCGGCGCCCGCCGTCCCGTGACGCGGCCAGGAAGATCCCGTCCGCGTCGACGGCGAAGGCGATCCCGCCGGTGCGCCGGGCCCGCGCCAGCCGCACCGCCCCGGCGGCGGTCAGCAGGATCGACGCGACCGCCAGCGCCATGGGCGGGGGCACGCGGTCCGGGTGCCCGCCGTGCGCCGCGCCGGCGATCCAGCGGATCGCCTTTCCGAAGGCGAACGCCCCGGCCACGATCATGAGGATCGGCGGGACACGCCGGTACCGCGCGACGTACGGCGTCGGTGCGGGCTCGTCCGGGAGCTCGGTGGTCACCGCGCGCATCCTCCGCCTCAGGCACTGGTCCTCCGGCGCACTGTACTGCGTGGCCTCCGGGATCGCATGAGGATGGGCCCGCCTCGGGCACCGGACGGCCGTGGTCCCCACGCCGGTCACCGGCCCGGAGGCGTCAGGCGCCGAGCGCCGGAGGGCCGTGGCCGCCACGGCGGTCACCGGCGCGTCCGCGGGGCGTGGTCGCCACGGTCGTCACCGGCCGGAGGCGGTCAGGCGCCGAGCACGGGGTAGTCGGTGTAGCCGCGGTGGTCGCCGCCGTAGAAGGTCGCCATGTCCGCCTCGTTGTACGGGCCGCCCGCCTCGATCCGCGCCGGCAGGTCCGGGTTGGCGAGCCACAGCCGGGCGTACGCGATCGCGTCGGCCAGCCCCTCCCGCAGCGCGTCGACGCCGGCCTCGGCGGTCGCCGGGAGCGGCTCCGGCGACGGATGCGGGTTGAGGATCAGCGCGCCCGGCCACGCGGCCCGGATCGCGCGCGTCGGCTCCCGGTCGCCGGTCTCCATCACGTGCACGTAGGCGAGGCCCAGCGGCGCCAGCGCGCCGGCGAGCGCCGGGTACAGCTCGCCGGTGTCGGACTCGGTGATGCCGTTCACCGGGGCGCCGGGGGAGACCCGGATCCCGACCCGCTCGGGCCCGATCGCGTCCGCGACCGCCTCGGCCACCTCCACCGCGAACCGGATCCGGCCCGCCACCGAACCGCCGTACGCGTCGGTCCGCCGGTTGCTGCCGTCGGCGAGGAACTGATGGATCAGGTAGCCGTTGGCCCCGTGCAGCTCGACGCCGTCGAACCCGGCGTCCAGCGCGTTGCGCGCGGCGGACGCGTGGTCCTCGATCGTCCGGGCGATGTCCTCCACGGTCATCTCCCGGGGCGTCGGGTGGTCGAGCATGCCCTCGGGGGTGAACAGCTTCTGCCCGGAGGCGATCGCCGAGGGCGCCAGCGGGAGCGCGCCGTCCGGGTACAGGACCGGGTGACCGATCCGGCCGGAGTGCATGAGCTGGACGACGATCCGGCCGCCCTTCTCATGGACGGCGTCGGTCACCTTCCGCCAGGCCGCCACCTGCTCGGGGGAGTGCAGGCCCGGCGTGTTGAGGTAGCCCTGGCCGATCACGCTCGGCTGCGTGCCCTCCGTGACGATCAGTCCGGCGCTCGCCCGCTGCGCGTAGTACTCCGCGGTCAGTTCGGTGACGAGACCGCCGTACGCGCGGCTGCGCGTCATCGGCGCCATCACGAGGCGGCTGGGCAGCTCCAGCACGCCGGCGGTGACCGGCTCGAACAGTTCCCTCATCGCATGTTCTCCTTCGTGGAATCGCTGGTGGGAACGCTAGAAGCCGGTGACCGGAGGGCGAATCAGTAACGTTTCGGTACTGGGCCACGTAGGTTTGTGGACGTGTTGTACGGGCGGGACGCCGAACGCGAACGGCTGACACGACTGGTCGACGACGCGCGTACCCGGCGCCGGAGCGGCTCCCTCGTGCTGCGCGGCGAGGCCGGGATCGGCAAGTCCGCGCTGCTCGGCCACGCCGCCGACGTGGCGTCGGGACCGCGCGACCAGGCGGCCGGGGAGAACGCCGGTCCGGACGCGGCCGGCGCGGCGTCCTCGCCGCGGGTGCTGCGCGCCACGGGCGTCGAGGCCGAGCGGGACCTGGCGTACGCCGGGCTCCTTCAGCTCCTGTGGCCCGTGCAGGAACGCCTGTCGGGCCTGCCGGACCCGCAGGCGGACGCGCTGCGCACGGTCTTCGGCTCCGGCGGCCCCGGCCGGGGCGACCGCTTCCTCACCGGGCTGGCCCTCCTCACGCTGCTGGCCGACCTCGCCGACGAGGCGCCCGTGCTGTGCCTGGTCGACGACGTGCAGTGGATCGACCCGGCGAGCGTGGACGCGCTGCTGTTCGCGGCCCGCCGGCTGTCGGCGGAGGGCGTCGTCATGGTCTTCGCCGCCCGCGACGACGGGTTCGCGGGGCACGGCCTGCCCGAGATCGAGCTGACCCGGCTGGACCGCGCCGACGCCGCGCGGGTCCTCGCCGGCCGGCGGCTGCCCCCTGACCGTCGGGACCGGGTCATGGCCGAGGCCGACGGCAACCCGCTCGCGCTCCTGGAACTGGGGGCCACCGGGCGGCGGCACGACGGCGGGCACGGGCCGCTGCCGGTGACCGACCGGGTCCTCGCGGCCTTCCGCGCCCAGATCGGCGGGCTGCCCGAGCGGACCCGGCTGATGATGCTCGTCGCCGCCGCCGAGGCGCGCGGTCACCTGCCGACGCTGCTCGGCGCGGCGACGACCCTGGACGTGTCCCTCGACGACCTCGAACCGGCCGAGCAGGCGCGGCTGGTGGAGGTGACCGGCACCTCCGTCTCCTTCCGGCATCCGCTGGTCCGCGCCGCCGCCTACCAGGGCACCTCGCTCGCCCGCCGCGTCACCGCGCACCGGGCCCTCGCCGCCGCGGCGGCCGCCCACGACTGCCGGGCGCGCCATCGCGCCGCGGCGGCGACCGCGCCCGACGAGGACGTCGCCGCC
>NZ_BAABHJ010000008.1:313975-979244 GCF_039542035.1 Actinoallomurus liliacearum | reverse complement strand
CAAAGCCCGACACAAGATCGACCTCAGCCGAACGCCAAGATCTACCGGACAGGCCCTAGCCCGGCTACGTGCGAAGCTCGAAGCGCAGAGCGGAAACCCCTGACGACTCTCTCGCTGGTGCCCGGATCCGTGAGGTCGTCCTCCGCTCTTTCTGGCGCCCGGCGTGCATCTCCTCGGTGGTGTCGGAGGGCCGGGGGCTCGACGATGAGTCTTTGCCGAGCCCCCAGGGCCGCTATCGATGACTTCGGCGATGGTCTACGTCAGAAAAGTCATCCGGAGCGCGTAATGATCCATCCGTCGAGGACGTTGCGTCGTCAGTAGCGGTAGGTGTGCACCGAGTCGAACTGGTAGGGGCCCACGAATCCGCCTTCGACGTGGAATACGCCGGAGCGAGTGCTGGGGTTGTGCGCCGCAGGCGTCTCCACACTGTTGCGCGTCGTCTTCTCGACGCGCTTGGTCAGCCGGTGGTGCGGGGCGTCGATGAAGGAGATCTTTGCGACGGTGGTTTCCGGCCGCGTGGCGTACTTCTTGAGCTTCACCGTCTTGACCCAGATGGTCCGGCACCGGTCGGAGACCAGGACCTGCAGTGTCCCGCCGGGGACGCCGTGCACGTCCTCGTCCCCGCCCGTGATCTTGTACGAAGCGGCCAGACGCGGCTGAAGCTTGCCGTGCGCCTCGGTGCAGGCGGCGCGGTCGGAGCTCGAGCCGATCGCCGTCGCCGTGTCCCTGGCCTGCGCCGACGCGCCCAGCGTGGTCGTCATGGCGGCACCGCCCGCGATCGCGGTCGCGGCGAGCAGCCCGGTCGTCCGGCGCGTGAACGTGCTCTTCATCTGTGTCCTCCGTGTCGGTGGTTCGTTCGTCACTGCTTCTTCGCCGGTGTCTCGGATCGCTTTCACGGTCTTTTTCGTCAGATCCCGGGCGGGCGACCGTGATGCCGCTGCGGGCGCACGGTCGGTGCCGTGGTGGAGGCCGTCGGTGAGGGCCGTCCGTGAAAGCGCCGGTGGGCTTCGGCGAAGAACCGGTGATGACCGACCAACCCGGAGGTTCCCCCCATGACAGCGCGCGTGACGTGAGCGCACCGGCCCGGACCCGCGAGTCGCCCGAGCCGGCCACGGCGGACACGACCGGCTTCACCGACCTGTACGACCGGTACTTCCATGACGTCTATCGCTACGTCGCAGGCCGGCTCGGCCCCGACGCGGCCGACGACATCGCCGCGGACACCTTCGTCATCGCCTTCCGTAAACGCGACAGTTTCGACGTCGCCCGCGGTGTCGCGCGGGCCTGGCTGCTCGGCATCGCGACGAACCTGGTCGCTCAGCATCGCCGCAAGGAGGTCCGCCGCTATCGCGCCATGGCCCGCGCGACACCCGACGATCACACCGACAGCCACGAGAGCCGGGTGATCGACCAGGCCGACGCGGCGAGGCTCCGGCCGCAGATCGCCAAGGCACTGGCCGGCCTGTCGACCGGAGATCGGGACGTCCTGCTGCTCGTCGGGCTCGGTGCCCTGTCACACGACGAGGTCGCGCAGGCGCTCGGTATCCCGTACGGCACGGTCGGGTCCCGGCTGAGCCGGGCTCGTAAGAAGGTACGCGCGGCTCTAGGGCAGGAAGGACGACTCAATGGATGACCTGCAGATGCTCCAACTGGCGTTGACGGAGAACGAGCCGTCGGCCGATGTGGTGGCCGACGGCCGGGAGCGGCTCCGCAACGCCCACCGGAAGCCGGACACACGACGCTCACGAGCATGGCTGCGCCCGCGCGTGGGCTTCGCCGGACTCGGCCTGACCGCGGTCGCGGCGGCCGCCGCGCTCGTCGTGGGGCTCGCCGGGCCACCGACGCCGAGTCGTACGCCCACCGGCCCGCCACGGGTGTTTCCGGCCCGCGCCATCCTGCTCACGGCGGCGGAGAAGGCGGCGCAGGAACCGATCGGCCGCTACTGGCGTACTCACACCATCGACGGCCAGGCGTACCACGTCGGTCCGGCCGGCGGCGGCTACCAGATCGCTCCCTTCGCGGAGACCGACGAGTGGCATTCCCGGACGGGCCGCGACAAGAGCGTGATGTGGGAGCGTGAGCTCGGCACCCGGCCGGTCACCCCGTCCGACCGCGAGGCATGGAAGCGGGCCGGGTCGCCCAGCCACTGGACCGTGCCGTCGAACGACGTCATGCGACGGCTGACGGCGGCGGGCGGTCAGTGGCAGCCCGACCACGACACGCCCGTGCAGAACAGTGCGGAGATGGAGAAGATCGCGACCGATCCCGCCAAGCTCAGGAAGCAGCTCGCCGTCGCCGCGGACCCGACCGCGGTCGCCGGAGCGTTCGACTCGCTCTTCAACGGCCAGTCGATCCTGACGGAGATCCCGCTGTCGCCGAAGGCGCGGGCGGCCTTCTTCCGGACTCTCGCGGAGGTCCCCGGGATCCGGCTGCTGCCCCATGTCCAGGATGCCCGTGGCCGCGACGGCATCGGGCTCGCCGCGCGCAGCACGATGCGGGACGGCAGCGGGACCGTCTACGACTATGAGGTCATCCTCGATCCGAAGACGTACCAGATCATCGGCGACCAGAACGTGGTCGTCCAGGCCGGCGGGGTGGACAAGGGCATGCGACCCGGCACCGTGCTGCACAGCACCGTCGTGCTGTTCGCGGGCTGGACCAACGAGACACCGCACCGCGGCTAGCGGGCAAGGGCCGGCCGAACGCCTCCGATCGCCCCGGCGATCGCAGGCGTTCGGCCGGCCGCGGCCCAGTGCCGCCACAGGGGTGTACGACCTTGGGGTGGACGGGTGGGCGGCGTCATCCGTTCGGGGGAACGCGGAACCCGCCGCAGGGGCGATGTAAAAGGATCAACCGGGCCGGATCATGAGCCCGAGGTGATCTCCATGAGATGGAAGCTCGTCACATGCGCGGTGGCATCGCTCACCGCACTCCCCCTGGCCGTCGTCGTACCGGCGGGGGCCGCGCCCACCGGGCCCTACCGGGCCGAGATCCGGCGGACGGCGTACGGGATCCCGCACGTCAAGGCGGCCGACTACGCCGGTCTCGGGTTCGGGGAAGGGTACGCGTTCGCCCAGGACAACCTGTGCGTCATGGCGTCGCACCTGGTCACGCTGGCCGGGGAGCGGTCGCGGTACTTCGGGCCGGACGCCGCGACCGACGATCCGCTGGTGAGCACGTCGAACCTCGCCAGCGACGTGTACCAGCAGGCCGAGCTGCGGTCCGGCACCGTACGCCGGCTCATCGCGCAGCCCGCGCCGCTCGGGCCGACGCGGGAGGTGCGGGACATCGTCCGCGGCTACGTCGCGGGCTACAACCGCTACCTTCGCGACACCGGCGTCTCCCGGCTCCCCGACTCCACCTGCCGGGGTGCCGCGTGGGTGCGGCCGATGACGGAGCTGGACGTCTACCGGGACATGTACCAGGTCACGCAGATCGAGGGCGTCGAGCAGGCCATCGACCCGATCGTCGACGCCGCGCCGCCCACGGCGGGCAAGGCGGTAAGGACGAAGCCGCCCGTGCTGCCGAAGGCGGACGCCGGCAGCAACGCGTACGGGCTGGGCCGGGGCGCGACGCGCGGCGGCACGGGCGGCATGGTGCTGGCCAACCCGCACTTCCCGTGGGCGGGCGTCGGACGGTTCTACCAGGTGCAGCTCACGATCCCCGGCCGGCTGAACGTCAGCGGCGTCGCCCTGTACGGGACGCCGCTCGTCGAGATCGGGCACACCGAGCATCTCGCCTGGAGCCACACCGTCTCCACGGCCGCGCGGGCCACGTTCTACCGGCTGACGCTCGTGCCCGGGGACCCAACTTCGTACGTCGTGGACGGGCACCGCGAGGCGATGACCAAGCGGACCGTGACGGTCCAGGTGCGCGGCAAGGACGGCCGACTCGGCAGCGTGAGCCGGACGCTGTACGACTCGCGGTACGGGCCCGTGGTCGCGGACGGCTGGACGACCACGAACGCGTACGCGATCCGGGACGTCAACGCGCGCAACGTACGGGCGATGAACACCTGGCTCGCGATGGACCAGGCCGACAGCGTCGCGCAGTTGCGCAAGGCGCAGGACACTTACCAGGGCGTCCCGTTCACCAACACGATCGCGGCGGACTCGACCGGGCAGGCGTACTACGCCGACGCGTCGGTCGCCCCGCACGTCACCGACGACCAGCTGAAGAGCTGCGCGGTCGACGGCCCGGAGCTCGCGCTGGACGGGTCGACGTCCCGCTGCGCGTGGGGCAGTGACCCGGACGCGATCGAGCCGGGCATCTTCGGGCCTTCTCGTACGCCGCGCCTGTCCCGTACGGACTATGTGACCAACTCGAACAACAGCCCCTGGCTGACCAACCCGGACGCGCCGCTGACCGGGTTCCCGCGGATCTTCGGGGACACGGGCACCGAGCGGTCGCTGCGGACCCGGCTCGGCCTGGACATGGTGAAGCAGCGGCTCGCCGGAACGGACGGGCTCGGACCGCGCGGCTTCGACCTGGCGAGCCTTCGGCGGACCATGCTCGGCGACCGCGACCTGAGCGCCGAGCTGCTGCGCGACCAGCTCGTGGCCTACTGCCGCGCGCATCCGACGCTGACCGCGACCGACGGAACGTCGGTGGACGTACGCTCCGCGTGCCGGGTCCTGGCGGCCTGGGACCTGCGTACCGACACCGGCAGCAAGGGCGCCGTCCTGTGGCGGGCGTTCTTCTTCGCCGCGGCGGCGTCACGGCTGTTCCGCACGCCGTTCGACCCCGCGCACCCGGTGACCACGCCGCGCGACCTGAACACCGCCGATCCGGGCGTCGGCCGTGCCGTCGCCGACACCGTCCAGCGGATGACGGCGCTGAAGGTGCCGCTGGACGAGCCGCTGGGCGCCGCGCAGCGGTACGCCGGGATCGCGATCCCCGGCTGCCCGGGCGCCGAGGGCTGCTTCAACGCCATCTATCCCGCGAGCCTGCCGCTCCAGGCCGACGGCACCTACTCCGACGTGACCTCCGGCTCGAGCTTCATCATGGCCGTGTCCCTCACGCCGGCCGGACCACGGGCGTCGACGATCCTCACCTACTCCGAGTCGGCGAACCCGAGCTCGCCGCACCACACCGACCAGACCCGCCTGTTCTCGGCCAAGCGGTGGGTCCAGGACCGGTTCGCCGACGCCGAGATCGCCGCCGATCCGGCGTACCGCACGACCCGCGTCACCGGCTGACGCGCCGCGCGGCGTCCGCCGGGGACCGTCCCCGGCGGACGCCGCCGCACGTTCGGTTGACCTCAACTTTGGTTTAGGTCGTATGGTCCCCGTCGAGAAGATTCGCGTAAGAGGGGGAGCCAGATGATTCTGATCACCGGGGCGACCGGCAACGTGGGCCGGCATCTCGTCACTCGTCTCTCGGCGTCGGGTGTCCGCGTCCGTGCGCTGACCCGTGACCCGGAGGCGGCCGGGCTGCCCGCCGGGGTGGAGACCGTGGCGGGGGACCTGGGGCGGCCGGAGAGCCTGGAGGCGGCCCTCGAGGGCGTCGACTCGGTGTTCCTGGTCTGGCCGTTCCTCGACGCCGAGGGCGCGCCCGCCGTGCTCGACGCCATCAAGCGACGAGCCCGCCGCGTCGTCTACCTGTCCTCCCTCGGCGTGGACGACCGGGCCGAGCGGCAGGCCGACCTGATCAACCAGTTCCATGCCGACCTGGAGCGCGCCATCGAGCAGAGCGGCCTGGGCTGGACCTTCCTCCGGGCCGGGACGTTCGCGGCCAACACGCTCGGCTGGGCCGAGCAGGTCCGTACCGGGGACGTCGTCCGCTATCCCTTCGCCGGCGAGAAGGCGATCATCCATGAGGCCGACATCGCGGCCGTGGCGGCCCGTGTGCTGACCGAGGACGGCCACGACGGCGCCAAGTACGTCCTGACCGGTCCGGAGGCGCTGACCACGGCCGACCGGGTCCGGATCATCGGCGAGGCCGTCGGCCGTACGCTGCGCTTCGAGCAGACCACGGCGGAGGCGGCGCGGGCGTCGATGCTGGGCGACGGCTGGCCGCCCGCGCTGGTGGACGCCCTGCTGAGCGGGCCCGACGACCGGCCCGCCGAGGTGACCGCCACGGTCGGGGAGCTCACCGGCACGCCCGCGCTGACGTTCCGCCAGTGGGCCGCGGAGCACGCCGACGCCTTCCGCTGAAGAAAGCGCGGCGCGGCCGGCTCACCGGCCGCGCCGCCACGGGGGTCAGTTGCGGCCGAGGGCGCGGTACTCCCAGCCCGCGGCGCGCCAGACGTCGGCGTCCAGGGCGTGCCGGCCGTCGACGATCCGCTTGTGCCGGACGACCTCGCCGAGCGCGGCGGGGTCGACCTCGCGGAACTCGGCCCACTCGGTCAGCAGCACCACGACGTCGGCGTCGCGCGCGACGTCCAGGGCGCTGTCGCCGTAGCGGAGCTCCGGGTAGGCGCGGCGGGCGTTGTCCAGCGCGGCCGGGTCGAACACCCGTACGTAACCGCCCAGCCCGTGCATGGTGCGGGCCACGTCGAGGGCGGGCGCGTCGCGGATGTCGTCGGAGTTCGGTTTGAACGCCGCCCCCCACGCCGCGATGTTCGCCCCGGCGAGCCGGCCGCCGAGCAGTTCGCGCACCAGGTCGACCGTACGGGCGCGGCGGCGGCGGTTGATGGCGTCGACCTCGCGCAGGAACGACACGGCCTGGCCCACGCCGATCTCCTCGGCCCGGTGCGCGAAGGCGCGGATGTCCTTGGGCAGGCAGCCGCCGCCGAAGCCGAGGCCGGGGCGCAGGAACTTCCCGCCGATGCGGTCGTCGAGGGCGAGCGAGTCGGCCAGGTCCTTGATGTCGGCGCCGACCGCCTCGCAGACCTCGGCCATCGCGTTGATGTAGGAGATCTTGGTGGCGAGGAAGGAGTTCGCCGCGACCTTCACCAGCTCGGCGGTGGCCAGGTCGGTGCGGACGACGGGCGTGCCCAGGTCCAGGATCGGGGCGAACGCCGCGCGCAGCCGCTCGTTCGCCCAGTCGGTGGCGACGCCGAAGACGAGCCGGTCGGGGCGCATCGTGTCCTCGACGGCGAAGCCCTCGCGCAGGAACTCCGGGTTCCACGCCAGCTCGACCTCCGTGCCGGCGGGCGCGAGCTCCTGCACGAGGTGGGTGAGGCGGTACGCGGTGCCGACCGGCACCGTCGACTTGCCGACGACGAGGGCGCGGCGCTCCAGATGCGGGGCGAGCTCGCGGACGGCCGACTCGACGTAGGTCAGGTCGGCGGCGTCGGAACCCGGCTGCTGCGGGGTGCCGACGCAGATGAAGTGGACGTCGCCGAACGCCGCCGCCTCCTCGAACGACGTGCCGAACCGGAGGCGCCCGGAGTCGAGCGCCTTCGTGAGGAGCTCGGGCAGGCCGGGTTCGAAGAAGGGCACCTCGCCGGAGGCCAGCTTGGCGATCTTCTTCTCGTCGACGTCCACGCCGAGGACCTCGTACCCCAGGGCGGCCATGCAGACCGCGTGGGTGGCCCCCAGGTAACCGGTGCCGATCACGGTGAGCCGGGGTAGCTCGGTCGGCTTCGGGTTCATGCAGTTGTCTCCTTGATTCACTTGTTGACGCACGTGCCGTCCTTGGTGAGCCGACCGCCGCTCACCTTGTTGTCGCAGAGGATCGTGTTGCCGCCGGCCGTGTCGTTGATGCCGACACCGTTGCCGCCCGCCAAGTCGATCTTGTTGCCACGGAACATGTTGCCGGTACCCCACCCCTTGACGATCCGGTGGGTCTGGAAACCGTCCGCTGTGCCCGGCGACGGCCGGACGATTCGCGGTCGGAGCGCGCCGGTCCGGCGACCGCCTCCGGCCACCTGTGGCCGCCCCGTGCCGATGGAGGAGTGAAAAGTGGTGCGTGGGTTACGTTCGCAACGTTGGGGTTAACCGTTTTGGCAGGAGTTGAGCCGATGTCTGATGAACTGTCCCCACCGGCCGAGCGCCCCAAGATCGACACCTCGGTGCCGCACTCGGCCAGGATCTTCGGCTACTGGCTGGGCGGCAAGGACAACTATCCGGTGGACCGGGAGGCCGGGGACCGCGTCCGTGAGCTGTTCCCGCAGATCGTCGACCTGGCGCGGATCGGCCGCTACTTCCTCGGCCGCGTGGTCCGGTACCTCGCCGAAGAGGCCGGCGTCCGGCAGTTCCTGGACATCGGGACCGGCCTGCCGACCGTGGACAACACCCACGAGGTCGCACAGCGGGTGGCTCCCGACGCGCGGGTCGTCTATGTGGACAACGACC
Organism: Actinoallomurus liliacearum; assembly: GCF_039542035.1. NCBI lineage: Bacteria > Bacillati > Actinomycetota > Actinomycetes > Streptosporangiales > Thermomonosporaceae > Actinoallomurus > Actinoallomurus liliacearum. Next base: position 971,004 of record NZ_BAABHJ010000008.1, on the reverse strand, counting down.
CGCTCGTCCTCGCGCACGCCGAGGCGCTGCTGACCGGACTTCCCGAGGGCGCGACGGAGTACATCCACGCCGACGTGCGCGAGCCGGAGAAGATCCTGGCGGAGGCGGCCCGGACCCTCGACTTCGACCGGCCCGTCGCGGTGATCCTCATGGGGATCCTCGCCCACGTGGAGGACTACGACGAGGCGCGGTCGATCGTACGTCGCCTGCTCGACCCGCTGCCGCCCGGCAGCTTCCTCGCGATCCGCGACGGCGTCGACACGGACCCGGCCTACCGGGAGGCGCTCCGCCAGTACAACGCCACCGGCGCGGTCCCGTACCACCTGCGCAGCCCGCGGCAGCTCGCCGGTTTCCTCGACGGCCTCGAACCCATCGAGCCCGGGGTGGTGTCGTGCCCGCTGTGGCGGCCGGAGGTGTCGCCACTGACCCCCGAGGAGGACGTCGCCCTGTACGGCGGCATCGGCCGCAAACCCTGACCCGCCGTCCGCGCCGTTGAAACGGCATGGTCGATCATTGGCGTTCGCTGCGCTCTAGCCCCAGTGGACGCCAGTGAAAGCCTGGCAAGGCCGGTAGCGCCGCCCTTGCCATCAGCTCCCGAGGCGCTTGCGAAGATCGGACAGCAGACCGTCCGCGGGCTGCTCGGGCGTGACGGACAACGACCACCGCGCGGACTCGGCGGCCCTTACGAGAATCAATCCGGGCCCACAGAACCGGGCGCTTTTGAGGTTCTCGTCCGAGTAGCTGTAGAGCAGGCTTTCGGGCCTCCTGCTGAACCTGCACCACTCTCGGCGGCGGTGCTTCTTGAGACAGCGGTATTCGACCCTCCACGATTGCGAGGTGTCGATGTGGATGCCGAGAACGGCCGGCGCGTTCGACCGGTGGACGAGCACCTCCGCGCCGGTTCCCTGGTACTCGCGCGGCAGTTCCACGGCCTCGCTGAGCGGGCGTAGCCGGACCGTCCATGACCCGGTGCCCGGTCGGATGTCGGACGGCGCGATCCGCAGGTGCGTGGGAGCGTCGTACCTGTCCGGGGTGGTGGCGAGGTAGAGGCGAGCGCGCCCGCCGCCCCCCATCTGGTGGAGGTCGACGGTCTTCGGCTTGGCCTCCTCCGCCGGGACGAGCACGGCGTCGAAGTGGGTGAATCCGGTACCGTGCCTGGTCACCTCCATGATCGCTCCCTGGCCTGGCTCGGGCCAGTCGATCGGGATCAGGTAGGTCCGCTCGTTGCTCCCGGAGTAGGAGAACCGCTCCTTCTGGAACGGCTGCGGAGCAGGCGGCTCGCCGCGGTCGCGCGCGGCGCGCGAGACGTCGATGGGCACCGGCAGCCCGTGGGCGCGGGCGTCGAGCCGGACGAGGGCGTTCCTGGCGTAGGTCAGCTCCTGCCGGACCCGCTCGGCGTCATGGGTGTCGAGCGCGGCCCTGGCGTTACCGTAGGAGTCGAGCGCCCGCCGATAGTCGGCCAGCGACTCCGGCCGTACGTCCGGCGCGGCCGGATCGAAGGTGAGCTGGGCGATCTCTTCGCCCAGCTCGGTGACGACCTCGGCGAGTTCCGCGATCCGCCGATCCCGCTTGCTCATGCGCCCATCCCGGGCGACGGCTGTCAGCTCCGGCGGTGACGGAGTGCGCGTCACCCGGACGACGAGCAGGAAGACCAAGACGCTGGCGACACCCAGCACATAGCCGAGCCCGACCTCCACGACGGCCCTCCTGACCGACGCACGCTCCGGGACGAAGCGCAAGGTCGGCTCATCGTAGCCCCCCAATCCCGAACCAACCGGGGACCGGCCGTCATCGGTCGCCGGGGCGGTGGCGGGTGACCGGGGGCCGCACGGCGAGGGGAACGCGGCCGCGCCGTACGGCCGGCGTCGCGATCAAACTCGCGGCCCACCGCACCGTCACTGCGGCCCTGGCCGCGGCGTACGGAATGCTCGGGAAACGCGATTCGAGAAGGGGCAAAGCGCCCAGATCTCCACTGGGGGGCAGACCTTTCCCGAGCCTTCCGTACGACCGACACCGCCATACCGGTCAGCCGATGTAGCGGACGGCGTGGTCGGTCATCACGTCGCCGCCTCCGCTGGAGTACAGGTCGGTGACGTGGACGCTCTTCGTGCCACGCGGTGGCGCCGCCTCGATGATCTTGTTGTTTCCGAGATACAGGGCGACGTGGACGATGTGCTCGGCGTGGGTCTTCCAGAAGATCAGGTCGCCTCGCCGCATCTGGCCGCGCGGGATCTTGGTGCCGTTGCGGTACTGCGCTGAAGAGCTGCTGCCGATGTCGATGCCGGTGCCTTTCCAGAAGGCGTAGAGGGTCAGACCGGAGCAGTCGAAGCCGAGGACGTTGTAGTCGTGGTGGCCGCCCGGGCTCGCGTCGGCGATTCCGCAGGCCGGGCCGCCTTTTCCGCCGGCGCCCCAGGAGTAGGACAGGCCCCTGCCGGTCATCGACGCCGCGGCGGCGACCACCCGTTCGATCCTTTCCTGGGGACTGCCACCGGTCGGGCCGGCCGGCCCGTCGTTGCGGCCGTGGTCGGCGCACGCCCGGGTCTGTGCCGCCTGCGCGCCGAGGCCGGCCGCTCCGGCGAAGGCCGGCGCCGTGGCCAGGGCGGTACTCGGGGTCGTGAGGAGCAGTGTCACTGCGGCGGCGGCTGCCGCGCCACTGATCGTGATGCGCATCGTGCGTCCCTTCGGTTCGAGGTCGGACGGCTCCGATTCAGCCCGCGCCGGTAGTGGTCCGGCCACCGGCGCCTGTTCGGGCGAACAGTGTCCGGCCTGCTCAGCAGCGCTGCACCATGACGTTCGGGAACTGTCCGCATCCGAATGGTCACACAGAGGGGGCGCGGAATGGGGGAGGCGCCGACCCGGCTCTCCGGCGAGCTGCGGCGGTTGCACGAGGGCGGCCGGACGGCCGTCCTACCGTCGGCTGGTGGACCTGGCCCGGCAGCGGCGGCCCCCGGTCAAGCCGGCCGTCGCGACACTCTCGGAGTGGATGTCCGGCAAAGCCGTACTGGGCCGCCGCCGGTGCCGTGGTCGCCGCAGCGGCGATCGCCGGCACGACCACGGCCCTGCTCATAGGCCACCGGCCGGCCGGCGCCCACGACGCAGGCGTGCCCGATCCCGGCCCCACCGTCGCCGCCGCCGACGGCACCGCCAGAGCCTCTTCGACGACAGAGCCTGGCGCCGGGGCACCGAACCCTGACCCTCGAGATCGGTCGGGGCCGGGCGTCCGCGCCGGGCGTTGGGCGATCAGGGTTTGCGGGCCATGCCGCCCAGCGTCTCGACTCGGGGTGGGAGGCCGAAGGGGCTGTGTTCGGGGCGCCACTGGGAGACCGGGACCACGCCGGGTTCCAGGAGTTCCAGGTCGTCGAAGAAGCGGGTGATGTTCTCGGGAGAGCGCAGGTGGTACGGCACCGCGCCGCCGCGGTTGTACCGCTGGTGCGCCTCCCGGCGCTCGGGATCGGTGTCGGTGCCGTCGCTCAGCACCAGGTGGCTGCCGGACGGCAGGGCGGCCAGCAGCCGGCGCACGATCGCGTACGGGTCCTCCCGATCGTCGATGTGGCCCATGATCCCCATCAGCATCAGCCCGACCGGGCGGCCGAGGTCGAGGGTCCGGGCGGCGGCCTCGAGGATGCGGTCGGGGTCGCGCACGTCCGCGTCGATGTAGTCGGTGGCCCCCTCGGCGGTGCTGGTCAGGAGGGCGCGGGCGTGCGCCAGGACGAGCGGGTCGTTGTCGACGTAGACGATCCGCGACTCCAGGGCGACGCGCTGGGCGATCTCATGGGTGTTGTCGACGGTCGGCAGGCCCGTGCCGATGTCGAGGAACTGCCGGATTCCGGCCTCTTCCGCCAGATGGCGCACCGCGCGGGCGAGGAAGTGCCGGACGGCGCGGGCGGCGTCGACGATGCCCGGGAAGACCTCGGTGAACTCGTCACCGGCCTGCCGGTCGACGGGGTAATTGTCCTTCCCGCCGAGCCAGTAGTTCCAGATCCGCGCCGAGTGGGGCACGGTCGTGTCGATCTCCGGTGAGGCCGGCCGGTCGGGTTCGGGGAGTCCGTGGTCGGCTCCGGAGGGCTGTCGATCGGATGCGTGCGCGTCGTCGGTCACGGGGAAGACCTTTCCTCGATGCCGCTGGAGGGATGCCGTAGGGCAAACCGTCCAATCCGGTTCGCACCGCCGAGGCTATCGTGAGAGGCTTCGAACGCGATCAGTGTCGGCGACGACTGTGGAGCGGAGAGTAAACGGCATGGTCACTGGCCCCCTCGCTGGTGGCGTGGCCGACAGCGCTCTGCTGGCCTACCGCCAGGCCGGTCCGACGGTGCTGCGGATGCTCGTCGGCGCCCAGCTCCGCAGGCTGCGCGAGGCGCGCGGCCTCACCTGTCAGAGCGCCGGCGCGGCCATCCAGGCGTCCCACTCCAAGATCAGCCGCCTGGAGCTCGGGCGGCGGGGTTTCAAGCAGCGTGACGTCTCCGAGCTGCTGACGCTGTACGGCGTGGACGGCGGCGCCGAGCGCGCGACCCTGCTCGAACTCGCCGAGCTGGCCACCGAACCGCCGTGGTGGCGGGAGTACGCCGACGTGGTCCCGCGCTGGTTCGAGGACTACCTCGGGCTGGAGCAGGCCGCCAGCGTCATCCGCACGTACGAGGTGCAGTTCATCCCGGGTCTGCTGCAGACGCCGGAGTACGCCCGCGCGGTCATCCGCCTCGCGCACCGCGAGCAGTCCGAGGCCGTCATCGACCGGCGTGTCGCGCTGCGGATGAAACGGCAGCGGCTCCTGCTCCACCGGCCGAACCCGCCGAAGCTCTGGGCGGTGATCGACGAGGCCGCGCTGCGCCGTCCGATCGGCGGCGCGGACGTCATGCGCGCCCAGCTCCGCCACCTCCTCGAGGTCGCCGAGCTGCCGAACGTCACCGTCGAGGTCATGCCGTTCAGCGCCGGCGGCCACGCCGCGGCGGGCGGCCCGATCACGCTGCTGCGCTTCCCCGAGGACGACATCCCCGACGTCGTCTACCTCGAGCAGCTCACGAACGCCGTCTACGCCACGAAGACGAGCGACGTCGACTACTACTGGCACGTGCTGAACCGCGTCGTCATCGAGGCGGAGCCGCCCAACGCCTCCGTCAAGATCCTCCAGCGGATCCTCCGCGAGACCTGAGTTCCGGCGGGGCGCATATCCTTCGAGGTGAGCTCCGCGGACACCACTGAGAGGTCCCGCGCTCGATGCGAACACTCCTGATCGATAACTTCGACTCCTTCACCTACAACCTCTTCCACCTGATGGCCGAGGTGAACGGACGCCCGCCCGTGGTCGTCCGCAACGACGTCGAATGGTCCTCGCTCGACCCGCGCGACTTCGACGGCGTGGTGATCTCGCCCGGTCCGGGGCGTCCCGGCCGGAAACGGGACTTCGGGGTCAGCGCCCGCGCGATCCGCGACTGGGACCGGCCCGTGCTCGGGGTCTGCCTCGGTCACCAGGGGCTGTGCGAGCTGTTCGGCGGCACCGTCGGGTACGCCCCCGAGCCGATGCATGGCCTCGCGTCGCCGATCCACCATGGCGGGCGGGACCTGTTCGCGGGAATCCCCTCGCCGTTCACGGCCGTCCGCTACCACTCGCTGGCCGTGACCGCGCTGTCGGAGGAGCTCGAGCCGCTCGCGTGGACACCCGACGACGTCCTGATGGGCGTACGCCATCGGGAGCGGCCGCTGTGGGGCGTGCAGTTCCACCCGGAGTCGATCGGCACCGAGTACGGCCGGGAACTCCTCGCCAACTTCCGCGACCTCGTCGGCTCGCACGATCGCGTCGGTTCCCAAGACCTCGGCGGTCACCGCACCCGCTCGCCCGCACGGGCGGCGTCCGCCGTCCCGGCTCCGGCCCGCGCCCCGGGCGAGCCGCCGTACCGGCTCGAGGTACGGCGGATCGATCGGGCGCCGGATCCGGAGACCGCCTACCGGGAACTGTTCGCGGGCCGGCCGCGGAGCTTCTGGCTGGACGGCGCGGCCGGGGCCGCCGTCGGGTCCCGCTTCTCGATCATGGGGGACGGGACGGGGCCGCTGGCGGAGTTCGTCACCTACCGGGTGCGCGAGCGGACCGTACGGGTCGAGCGGCCGGGGCGGCCCGTGGAGCTCCTGCCAGGACCGGTCTTCGACTACCTCGACGCCCGCCTCCGGGAACGCGCCCTGCCGCCGGACGAGCGGCTGCCGTTCGACTTCTCCCTGGGCTACGTCGGCTACCTCGGGTACGAGCTGAAGGCCGAGACCGGTGGCACGGCCACGTACGACGCTCCGACGCCCGACGCGGCGCTGCTCTTCGCCGACCGCGCGCTGGTGTTCGACCACCGGGAGCGCACCTGCTTCCTGCTGTGCCTCGGCGAGGGCACCGACGACCCGCGCGCCGCCGCGTGGCTCGACGCGACCGAGGCGCGCGTACGCCGCCTGCCCGCCGAGGGGGAGCGCCCGCCCCCACCGAGCCGCGCGCCCGCCCTGCCGTACGAGCTGCGGCACAGCGAGGACGCCTATCTCAAACGGATCGCCGAGTGCGGCCGGGAGATCCACGACGGCGAGTCGTACGAGATCTGCCTGACCAACATGGCCGTCGCTCCCGTGGCCGCCGACCCGCTGCGGACGTACGCGTTCCTGCGCCGGGTCAGCCCGGTCCCGTACGGGGCGCTGCTGGACTTCCCGGGTGTCGCGGTGCTCAGCGCCTCGCCCGAGCGTTTCCTGTCCGTCGGCGCCGACCGTGTCGTGGAGTCCAAGCCGATCAAGGGCACCCGGCCGCGCGGCGCGACGCCGGAGGAGGACGCCGCCCTGCGACACGAGCTGCGCGCCAGCGCCAAGGACCGGGCGGAGAACCTGATGATCGTCGACCTGGTCCGCAACGACCTCGGCGCCGTCTGCGAGGTGGGGTCGGTGCACGTGCCGCGCCTGTTCGCGGTCGAGACGTACGCCCCGGTGCACCAGCTCGTGTCGACCGTCCGGGGTGTGCTGCGGCCCGGCGCCTCCGCCGTCGACTGCGTACGGGCGGCGTTCCCCGGCGGCTCGATGACCGGGGCGCCGAAACTGCGCACCATGGAGATCATCGATCGGCTGGAGGACGGCCCGCGCGGGGTCTACTCCGGCGCGCTCGGCTGGTTCTCCCTCAGCGGCGCCGCCGACCTGGGGATGGTCATCCGTACGATCGTGATCACGCCCGAGACGGTCGGCTTCGGAGTCGGCGGAGCGATCGTGGCGGCGTCCGACCCGGCCGCGGAATTCGAGGAGACGCTGGTGAAGTCCCGGGCGATGGCGGACGCCCTGGGCCTGAGCACCGCGCCCGACGCCGGCTGAGCCCGCCGAGCGCCGACCGAAGTGAGTGAATCATGACGGTTCGGGTCGGTATCGTGGCGCGAACGATGACTATGACATTCGGCCCCACCACGGTGCTCGGTGACCGGTACCGCTTGGTCGAGCGCATCGCCGTCGGCGGCCAGGGCGAGGTCTGGCGGGCGGAGGACACCGCCCTCGGCCGCCCGGTCGCGGTCAAGCTCCTGCGCGGCGAGTACGCCGACAGCGCGGAGTTCCGCCAGCGGTTCCGCCTCGAGGCGCGGAACGCCGCGGCCCTGTCGCACCCCGGCATCGCCCAGGTCTTCGACTACGACGAGGGCCGAGGCGACGAGCCGCCGTACCTCGTCATGGAGTTCGTGGAGGGCGAGTCCCTCGCGGCGACGATCTCCCGGGACGCGCCGACGCCGCCGGACCGCGTGCTCGAAATCATCGTGTCCGCCGCGACCGCGCTCGCGGTGGCGCACGCCGCCGGGCTCGTGCACCGCGACGTCAAGCCCGGGAACCTGCTGGTGGGCCGCGACGGCTCCATCAAGATCACCGACTTCGGGATCGCCCGTGCCGTGGACGCCATTCCGCTGACCCGGACCGGCATGCTCATGGGCACCCCGCTGTACCTCGCGCCGGAGCAGGCGACGGGCAAGCAGGCGACGGCCGCCACCGACCTGTACGCCCTGGGCATCATCGCCTTCGAGATGCTCACCGGGCGGCCGCCCTACGAGGGACCCGCGACCGCCGTGCTCGTGGCGCACCGCGACACCCCGCTGCCCGAGCTTCCGGCGTCCGTGCCCTCCGGTCTCCGCGACATGGTCCGCGCGCTGACGGCCAAGGACCCCGCGATGCGGCCCGCCGGTGCGGCGCTGGTCGCCGAGCGGGCCGCCCGGCTACGCGACGATCCGGGCGTCACCGTGGCCGGCGGGACCCGGGTGGACGGGGTCGCGCTGCCACAGCAGTACCCGGTCGGCGCGGCGACGCCCCCGTCGTACCCGGTCGGCGGCGCGACGCACCACCCGCCGGTCGGCGTCGGGACGGGCCACCCGCCGGGCGGTGCGACCCAGGTTCTGGCCATGCCGACGGCCGACGAGCCGGCCGGGCGCCGCCGGGCGCTCCCGCTGGCGGTCGGGGGCCTGGCGATCGCCCTGCTGGCGGGGGGAGTGGGCTGGTTCGCCCGCCCCACGTCCCCGCACCACCCCGCGACCACGCCGTCGTCCTCCGCGCCGGCCTCCCGGCTGTCGCCGACCGTCCATCGGACGTCGTCCCGGCCCAAGGTGCAGGCCACGCTCAAGCGGCCCAGGCCGCGCCCGAAACCGCAGCCGAAGAAGCACAAGAAGCCCGGACACGGCAAGCACCACTGACCGCCCACGGCGACCGCGGTGCGGCGCTCATCGCCTGGGAGACGTGCCTCCGTCCCGGCCGGGACGCGGCGCTCACCGCTGAGGGGCCGCGCCTCCGTCCGGACCGCGGCCGTCGCCTTCCGCGGACCCGTCGGCGGCGGTCTGCGCGGCGATGCCCGCCACGGCGGCCGGGCCCACCGCGTCCGGAGTCCCCGTGCCGTCGGGGGCGCTCGTGGTGCCGGGCGCGGTCGGGGCGGTCTCGGCGTCGGGGTTCGCCGTCGGCGGGCCGACGGCGGCGGACAGGACCTGGGCGTTCGGGAGGTGGTAGTCGCCGTCCTCCGACTCGAGCCGGACGTACGTCAGGCCGATCTCCAGCACCGTGCCCTGAAACTCCCCGCCCAGCGGGCCCGACGACAGCCGTACCTCGTCGCCGACGGTGAAAGGCCTCGACAGCAGCAGGATGATGCCGGCGAAGAGGTTGGCGAGGGTCTGCTGGGCCGCGATGCCGACGAGCACTCCGGTCAGCGCGCCGCCGAGCACGAGCTGCCCCACGGGCAGACCGAACAACTGCAGCGTGACCACGAGGGTCGTGAGCCCGCCGATCAGCACGAGGACGAGCCGCACCATCGTGGCGTGGCTGGTCCCGAAGCGGGGCAGCATGAGGTCCCGCGCCCGGCCGGACAGGCCCAGCGTCGCGGCGAACGCCAGCAGGCAGAACACCGCCGCGCACCCGACGGCCGCGAGCTGCCAGGGCAGCCGCTGGCCGGGGGGCCGGGACTGCTGGCGGGCGAGGATCGACCCGGCCATCGCGAGGACGGCCAGCACCGTCGCGATGATCGAGCGCCACGGCCGTGCCCGGCTGCGAACCCTGGCGACCTGATCGGCCAGGTGGATCTGGTTCACGCACGCCCCCCGTCACGATCGTTCGCTGAATCGCGCGCATCCTATGGCACGATCCGGCCGATAACGCGTCAACCGCGGTCGCAGGAGTTAGCGTCCAAGAAGGTGACACGCGAACCGCGATGGGGGGTCTCATGGGCGCGCGAACCCGGGCCGACGACCACGACGTCGACCTCGCCGCACTCGAGTTCTGGGCGCGCCCCGCCGAGGAGCGACTGGCGGCCTTCGCGCGCCTGCGCTCGTACGACGGGCCCGTGTTCGTCAGGGAGAAGCGGGTGCCGTTCGTCCGGGACGGGCGGGGCTTCTACGCGCTCGTACGCCACGCCGACGTCGTGCACGCCAGCCGGAACGCCAAGGTCTTCAGCAGCGAGCCGGCGGCCACCTCGCCCGAGCCGCCGCCGTGGATCGTCCTGCTGTTCGGACGGCCCATGGTGAACATGGACGATCCACGCCACGCCCGGCTGCGGCGGATCGTCTCGCGCGCGTTCACCCCGCGCCGGCTGGGCCGCATCGACGAGCACATCACCGCGACCGCCCGGGAGATCGTCGACGATGTCTTAGCGCGCCGGTCGGGCGACTTCGTGACCGACGTCGCCGCGCGCCTGCCCATCAAGGTGATCTGCGCGATGATGGGCGTTCCGGAGCGGGACCACGCGAAGGTCGCCGCCTGCGTGGACGCCATGACGGAGTACTCCGGGGTCCGCGGCGACGTCGTACGGCTCCGCACGCTGCGCCTCCTGGCGGGCAACCTCAAGGCCATCGTCGTGCTGCACCGCCTGGTCGCGCGGCTGGGCCGCGAGCGCCGCCGCCGACCGGCCGACGACCTGGTGTCGGCGCTGGTGACCGCCGACGTCGACGGCGAGCGCCTGTCGCTGCGCGAACTGGGCGCGTTCTTCGACCTGCTGCTCGTGGCCGGGAACGAGACGACTCGCAACGCGCTCGCGCACGGGCTCAGGCTGTTCAGCGAGCATCCGGAGCAGCGGGCGCGGCTGCTCGCCGACTTCGACGGCCGGATCGGCGGGGCGATCGAGGAGATTGTGCGCCACGTGTCGCCGATCATGCAGTTCCGGCGCACGCTGACCTGCGACTACGAGATGAACGGGCAGTCCTACCGCAAGGGCGACAAGGTCGTGCTGTTCTATCTGTCCGCGAACCGGGACGAGAGCGTGTTCGCCGACCCGGACGTCTTCGACATCGGGCGAACTCCCAACCCGCACGTCGGCTTCGGCGGTCCGGGGCCGCACCTGTGCCTGGGCGCGAACCTCGCCCGGCGGGAGCTGACCGCGATGTTCCGGGAGCTCTTCACACGCGTGCCGGGAATCCGGGTGACCGGCGAGCCGGAGTACCTGCTGTCCGGCTTCGACAACGGGATCAAGCGCCTACCGTACGAGATCTGAGGCGAATCGTCGTGGCCTTCCGCTCGCGCCTGCCCATGCTGATCGTCCTCGCCACCCTGTTCGTGGCGCTGATCGCGACCCTCGGGTTCGCGGTTCAGCGCGCGGCCACCTCGAACCGGGAGGAGGCGCGGCCGATCGGCGTGATGGGGGCGCCCGGTGTCACCGACTGGCCGGTGTGGGGTTTCACCCACACCGACTACAGCGCCGACGAGGGCCCGGCCAGCGGCACCGCCGCGAACGCCATCGCACACCGGCCCGTGCTGCAGAACCAGCACATCATGGGGTGGGGCGCGGACAACCCGGAGCCCTCGCCCGGGACGTTCGACTTCCGCTCCCTCGACCGGCGCATCGAGTACGTCAGGAAGACGCACGGCGTTCCCATCATCACCCTGTGCTGCGCTCCCGACTGGATGAAGGGCGGCAAGCCCGGTCAGACGGACTGGAGCAGGCTCGAGGTCGCACCGACCCGGGACCACTTCCGCGACTACGCCGAACTGGCCGCCACGGTCGCCCGGCGCTATCCGGACGTGCACTACTTCGCCGTCTGGAACGAGCTCAAGGGCTTCTTCGACAAGACGGCCGACCGCTGGAGGTACGAGGACTTCACCGACTTCTACAACACGGTGTACGACGCGGTGAAGGCGGTGAACCCGAAAGCCCGGGTCGGCGGGCCGTACATCCCGATGTACAGCTTCGTCGGCGGCACTCACCGGTCCGCGGTGAGCGGGCCGTGGGGGAGCGTCGACCAGCGCGTCATCGACGCCGTCGACTACTGGCTGGCGCACAAGCACGGCGCCGACTTCATCGCCGTGGACGGGCCGACGGCCAGCGACGACCGGGACGTCTACCCGGACGAGGTGACCGCCCTGGACAAGCTCGGCGCCATCAACGCCTGGCTGCGCTCGAAGACGAACCTGCCGATCTGGTGGGACGAGTACTACGTCGAGCCGGAGAGCCTCCCCTGGACCGAGAGCAAGCGGATCGCCATCAACGCGGCGGCCCTCATCGAGCTGGCCAGGACCGGCGTCACCACCGTCCTGTACTGGAACAACGAGGCCCAGGACGCGCGCTGCCAGGGCTGCCTGTGGATCAGCACCCTCGTACGGAACGGTGGCGCGCCCGGCGGCATGCTCACCCTCCTGCAGGACTTCGCCCGGTGGTTCCCGGCGGGGACGAGGCTGGTCGGCCTGTCGTCGACCGACCCCCGGGTGCGGGTGCTCGCCCAGCCGCGTCAGGCGGTCGCCGTCAACGTGAGCGACCGCCGGGTCCGCACCCGGATCGACGGAGAGGATCTGACCTTCGCTCCGTACGAGATCCGCTGGCTGGATCGCTAGGGCGGCCCGGCGATCGTCGTTTCAGCTAGCCCGCTCAGTGCCTGCCGTGCCCGAACCCGCCGTGCCCGAACCCGCCGTGGCGGAACCCACCGTGCCTGAACCCACCGTGCCTGAACCCACCGTGCCTGAACCCACCGTGGCGGAACCCACCGTGGCGGAACCCCATGCGGCCGTGCCGGAAGTGCCCGAAGCGCCCGTGCCGGAAGTGCCCGAAGCGCCCGTGCCGGAAGCGTCCGTGCCGGAAGTGCCGGAAGCGGCCGTGGCGGAAGTGACGATGCCTGAAGCGATGGTGCCGGAAATGGCGGCGGTGTCGGAAGTGACGGCGGCGGTGGTGGTCGCCCTGGACCACGGTGACCTGGTCGGTCGTGCCCCGGGCGGCACCCGTCGGCGCCGTGCCCTCAGGGACGGCGCCGGCCGGTGCCGTGGTCGCGCGGGCGGGACCGCGGATGAGGCCGGTCTGCGCGGTCGCCGGCGTCGCCGCGAACACCACGGCCGCGGCCGCGGTGCTCAGCAGGCCGACTACGGCGCTCTTCTTGGTCAGCACATCGAACTCCTTCTGCCGAGTACGGAAAATCGGGCTGATCTCGCGTGAGGCTCGGAGTGAGAGGGGCGCCGGAGTGGCCACTCCGGCGCCCCGTGCGGTGGACCGTCACGCCCCGCCGTACGCCTCAGGGCGCGGTCGTCCGACGCCGACCGTCGCCGTCGTCATCCGGCGACGTGTCGGCGTTCCGGTCAGTCGACGAACGCGGCGGCGTCACCGGCGCGCGCGAATACGCCGCCGCCGCGAACGACCGCCGTGGCACCGCCGTCCCTGTCACCGAAGAATCGGCCGCGGCCGATGAAGTCGTCATCGTCGTCGAACCGGCGGCAGCAGCCGCGGCCGCGGTCCACGAAGCCACGGTCGACGAAGCCGCGGTCGAAGAAGCGGCGGGGCTGGAATCCCTCGTTCCTGGCGATGGCGACGTTGTTGTTCCGGTTGTGGACGCGGACCCGGACGATGATCCGATTGACGTTGACGTTCCGGTTGCGGTTGTGGTTGTGCGCGCTAAAGCGGTGGTGCCCGTGCCAGGTGGGAACCTGGGCGGACGCGGGCGAACCGGTGAGCAGGATGCCGGCTGTAGCGGCGGCGGCTATGAGGCCGCCGGCGGCGCTTGTCGTCTTCAGCACGTTCATCTCCTTCTTGCCGGAAATGGCCCGATGGCCATCAGCGCCCGTTTTGGGCGCCATAGCCGTACTTTCCCGATAACTCTCCTCAGGCGGCAATCTCGGCGTAAGTTGCCTATAAAAGCGGCGAAGACGACACCAGCCCCGGGGCGGGAGTTCGTACTCCCTGCCCCGGGGCTGGTCATTCTGTCGGCGGCTCTTTACCTACTGGCTGATGCCATGATTTGCAGGAAAAGGCCGCTTATTTTGTTCGGAGGCGGTGTCACCGCCACCCCCATCGGTTCGAGCCGCCGACGTGGCCCGCGTCGCTGGACGCTATGTCACTCGGGTCAGACGCCTGGTGCTTCAGCGGCGCTGGCCGTCCTCGTTGTTGAACTGGTCCTCCCGCTGCCGCTGGTTCTGCCGCTCGAACTGGTTCTGCCGCTCGGCCTGGGCCTGCTCGTTCCGCGCGACCGCGATGTTGTTGTTGCGGTTGCGGATCCGGAGGCGGATGTGGTTGAAGATGTCGTTCTCGTTGCCGTTGAAGGCGCGGTGCCGGTTCGCGAAGAAGAAGTGGCTGCGGTGCGAGGAGCAGCAGCCGCCGCCGCCCCAGCCGCCGCCGCCCCAGGTGGGCGTGGCGGACGCCGGCGAGCCGGTGAGCAGCACACCCGCGGCCGAGGCGATCACGAGGCCGCCCATGGTGAAGGACTTCTTCGACATCTCAATCTCCTGTCAGTGCTCGTTTCGAATGATGTGGCAGGTGGTCAGGGCGTCTGCCACTCGCTGCTCCCGGCGCCTTCCTCGGAGCTCGCGCTCTGGCTCGCGTTCTGGCGGGCCGGAGCGGTGCCGGGATCGCGCGCGACGCCGTTGTCACGTGCGACGCCGTTGTCGCGTGCGGCGCTGGGGCCGCCGGCGACCTGTGGCCGGACCTGTTGGGTCGTCCCGGCCGGTGCCGCCAGGGGAGCGTTCGCGGGTCGGAGAGCGGGGCGGCGCGTTTCCGTGCCGGGGTCCCCGTCCTGCTGCCGCTGGCGCTCGAACTCGCGCTGCCGCTGCAGTTGCAACTGCCGTTCACGCTGATTCTGGGCCTGGCCGTTCCGGGCGATCGCGACGTTGTTGTTCCGGTTGTAGATGAAGATTCGGATGAAGATACGCGGACGGTTGTGATTGAGACTCACGTGTCCGTGTCTGTGCATGAAACGGAAACTGTGGCGATGGTGGTGCCAGTAACCGGCGAGGTCGGCCTGGGCGTTCGCTGGCGAGCCTGCGAGCAGGATGCCGGCGGTGGCCGATACCACCAAGCCGAGAGAGGCGCTTCTCCTTTTATGCACGCCGATCTCCTTTCGTCGTCGGGGAGAAGGGCGCCGGAGGTTCTCTCCGGCGCCCTTTCCTGACCGGACGGCTTGCGGATTGCACCGCGTGGTTCTTCAAGCCACCGCCGTGTGATGCCGGCGATCACCGCCTTGGGTCAGCCCCCCTGGGCTCAGACGCCCGGGGCGCCCGGGGCGCCCGGACGGTTGTCGTCCCGGTTCCGCCGCTCCTGCTCCTCCTGCCGCTGGCGCTCATCCTGCCGCTGGCGCTGCCGCTCGAACTGGAACTGGTTCTCACGCTGGGCCTGCGCCTGGTCGTTCCGGGCGATCGCAACGTTGTTGTTGCGGTTGCGGATGCGCAAGCGGATGTGGTTGAACAGGTCGTTCTCATTCGCGTTGAAGTTGCGGTGGTGCGAGAAGTGACGGAAGTGGTGGGACGAGGACCAGCCGCCACCACCCCAGCCGCCGCCGCCCCACATGGGCGCGGCGGACGCCGGGGAAGCGGTGAGGATCGCACCCGTAGCGGTGGCGATAGCCAGACCGCCGATGGCGAACGTCTTCTTCAGCACGTCGGTCTCCTTATATCTCGGAATGGCGCGATGGCCTTCGCGAAACGGCGTTGGCCGCCCGGTTTCGGGTGGACGCCGTTGTTTGTAACATTCCCGCGCACTTTCTCGGCTAGATCACTACAGGGTAAGATGGCACTAAAGAGCGAATTCAAGAAACCGGACTTTTCGTCTTGTTCCGCGACCTGTCCGCTCATGGCCCCGCACATTGGACGGGTCAATCTCCTGAGCAAGATCGGATCTTGTCCTGGAGTCCGCCTCACGCGGTGTGTCGCCGTCGGCGGGCCACCCCGCCGCGGCTAGGTTCGAGGCGCCATTCCTACGGCCGCGGCCTCCGCGCTCAGCCGTCGAACGCCCAGGACTCGTCGTCGCCGTCCATATCTACCGGGCTCTCAAATGGCGTTTCTGGCGAATTCCCGCGTTTGGTGCGGATTGCCCAGGCTGGGACCATCAGCCCCGCGGAGACGGCCGCGACGGCCACCAGTCCGCCACGCGGCGACCACATCGAGCAGACCAGCATGACCTCGGCGACGGCGGCGTTCAGCGCGATCGCCACCAGGCCGGCCAGGATGCCGCGGGCGGCCCTGTCAAGACCGGCGAGCAGCCAGGCCGTACAGCAGGCGGGCGTGCCGAGGGCCAGCGCCAGGGCGAGCGGACCGGGGCGCGGTGCGCCGGAGGGTGGGAGCGCGACGGCGACCAGGCCGGCGAGGAGGAGCGTCGCGGC
Source organism: Actinoallomurus liliacearum (assembly GCF_039542035.1). Taxonomy (NCBI): domain Bacteria; kingdom Bacillati; phylum Actinomycetota; class Actinomycetes; order Streptosporangiales; family Thermomonosporaceae; genus Actinoallomurus; species Actinoallomurus liliacearum. Next base: position 954,991 of record NZ_BAABHJ010000008.1, on the reverse strand, counting down.
CGCCGGGAGGAGCATTCGTCGTCCGCGCATCACGACCCCAACACCAGGAAACGCTCGACGATCACTGCCGCCAGGACGAGCAGCAGGAAGACGGACGCACGGGTCAGCGGCCGCAGCCGCCGCTCCTGGCCCGGCCCGAGGCGCAGCCGTACGGCCTCGCGCGCGACCAGGAGGACCATCAGCAGCGGGAGTACCACGAGGCCGATCGGGGTCCAGCTCGTCGATCCGAACCGGAAGTGCCGTGCCCGGACAGGGGTGGCCGGGACGCCCGGCGGGGGTGTGCGCAGCGCGTAGACGGCGGCGTCGCCGTCCACGAACACCGGGCGGAGCTGCGGAGCGGCCGCGAGCGCCGCCCGCATCCGGCCGGCGTACGAGGCGGGCAGGCCGTAGTTGTAGTGGTTGTAGGCCTCGTTGGCCTGGCTGGTGACGAAGTAGCCGCCGGGCTGCTCCTGGAGCGCCGCGATGATCCGGGAGATGTCGGACGGGTTCGCGGGAGCGCGGACGGCGGTGTAGTCGAACCGCTCCATCGCCCGCTCGCCCCACGGCATCATCGGGAAGTACCCGGCGTCGTCCTGCGGGTCCGCCTGCCACACGACGTTGATCACGCCGGTCGGGGTCTGCCGCAGCATCGTCTCGAACGCCCGCACCTCGCCGGGCCGTACCTGCTCGAACGTCTCATTGCCGAAGCGGACGAACAGGAAGCCGCCCGCCAGCAGCAGCCCGCACAGCGCCGCGCCGCCGACCGCGAGGGTACGGCGGGGCGCGGCGAAGGTCGCCGGGAAGAAGGCGTACGCCGCGAGGAGACAGGCGCCTGGAAGGACGAAGAAGTACACCCGAAGCGCGATCTCGCCGCCGTAGTTCTGCAGGCCCGCCGCGAGGAACGGCGCGGCCAGCAGGACCAGCGCCACCCGGTCGTCGAGGCGGTGCAGCCGCCGGCGTACGGCTCCGTAGACCGCCAGCGACATGGTCACGGCGGCGATGAGGATCCGCACGAGCTGCACCGTCGCCAGGCTCTCGCTGCCGTTGCTCACCCGGCCGGCGACCCCGCCGGTCAGGTTGGACAGCAGCGCGCCCGCGCCGGAGAACAGGTCGCCGATGTGCCCGGCCCAGTACGCCGTCGCCATGAACCCGACCCAGCCGGCCACCATCACCGCGAGCAGGACCGGCAGGCCACGGGCCGTGCAGCGCCGTACGACCACGAGCCCCGCGCAGGTGAACAGGGTGAGGAACGGGGTGAGCTGGTGGCTCGCCGTGGTCACCGCGAAGATCAGCACGAGGAGCACCAGCAGGACGGTGCGCGTACCGGCCGGGGCGTCGACGGGCGGCCGGTCCCCGGCGGCCAGCGGCCCGCGGACGAACGCCCGGAGCCGGCCCGTGGCCGGCCGCCAGTCGGCGGGGCGCACCGGGGGGCGGAACCAGTTCAGCAGCACGCCGACGAACAGCAGGTACAGCAGGTAGGTGAAGCCCTGCGGGCTGAAGTAGTCCTGCCCGACCCAGTCCACCACCACGAACAGCCACGCGGCCAGCCAGCACGCGCGCCAGTTCGCGCGCATCGTCCGCAGGATGAGGTACAGCGGCGGGAGGTAGAGCACCTGCGCGGCGACCGGCGCCCAGTGCAGGAGCGGCTCCAGGTCGCGGAGGCCGGCCACCCGGCTCACGAAGGCGACGAGCGCGAAGAACCCCGGCCAGCTGAACCGCGCGTCCAGCGCGTAGTCCGCCGCGCCGGTCCGCCGGATGTACTCCACGAACCCGTAGTGCTGCCAGGCCGTCTCCGGCCGGGCGTACGGCTCCAGGGCCGGGGCCAGGCCGTGCAGCGCGACGACGATCGAGACGAGTTGCAGGAGCAGGAGCACCCGGCGTTGCCGGTTCAGCCACAGCGTGCCGAAGAACGCCGCGACCAGCAGCCCGGCGCCCACGAGGGTGGCGACCGGCAGCACCGAGATCAGCCCGTATCCGTTCATCCGGGCGAGCCGCACGTGCCGCAGCGGCAGCCAGTACAGGCCGAGGCCTGCGGCGAACAGCGCCCACACCGGCCAGGCGGCCCGCGCCCTGCTCGGCCGGCGCGCGGCGACCCGCCGCGCGGGCGACCGCACCGGACCGGGCACCACCACCGCCTCAGGCGCCGCTCCGGGTGCGGCCTCGGATCCGGCCTCAGGCACCGCTTCGGGCTCCGCCTCAGGCACCGCTTGGGGGGCGGCCTCGGGTGCCGCTCCGGGTGCCTCAGTCGTCGTGCGGTCTTCGGGCGCCGCAACGGGCGATGGCGCGGGACGGATCACCCGGAGCATGGCCGGGAGGACGGCGACGGCGAGCGCGACGGTGACCGTCAGCACGGCGTATCCGGGGCCGGTCGCGTGCGCGCCGCCGGGCAGCAGGAGCAGGAGCGCGAGCACGCCCGTGAACCGCACGCCCTGCAGCAGCGCGACGAGCCGCGTGCGCCGCCGGACGCGCAGCACGCCGATGTACACCTCGATCAGCGCCTTGGGCAGGACGGCCAGGGCGAGCAGCCGCAGCAGCGGGGCGCCCTCGCGGGCGTACCCGGGGCCGAAGACGGACAGGCCGAGCCGGGCGCCGAACAGGATGACCACGACGGCGGGCAGGAGGATGAGAGTGATCCGGACCAGCGCCGAGCGGCAGGCGGTGGCGAGCCCCCCGGCGTCGAACGCCCCCTCCACCGTCAGCGACGTCGCCATGTTGACGGCCAGCACGTCGACGGTCGCGCCGAGCACCCACGCCAGGTAGAAGTACGCGTTCGTGCGCGCGTCCAGGCGGGTGGCGACGACGACCGGCACGAGGTTGCACAGGGCGTAGTAGAAGAGCGTTCCGGTGTAGTCGCCGGCGAGGTACCGGCCGATCTCCGCGCCGGTCGGGACCGGCCGGTCGCCGTCGGCCGCGGCGGCGTGGCGCGGGATGAGCCGCTGGTGGACCAGGCCCTCGACGGGGATGAGGAGGAGCAGCGCCGCCAGTACCCAGGAGATCGCGATCCCGTCGTCCGGCAGCGCGCCCGCCAGGGCCACGAGCAGCACGATCTTCATGGCGGCGAACAGCGTGTTCTTGCCGAGCACGCCGGTGGCGTGCCGCAACCCGGTGAGCACCCCGTCCTGGGCGGTGAACAGGCTCCACGAGACGACGGAGACGACGAAGAAGATTCCGGTGCTCGCCCCGGACAGGTGCGCGAACGACGGACCCCACCAGCCCAGCGTGAGCAGGAAACCGACGGCGAGCGTCGCGGCGGCCGTGATGCCCGCGAGGTACGTCCGCAGCACGAGCCGGCTCGTGCTCTGCCCCATCTCCGGGACGAACCGGATGAGGATGAAGTTCAGCGCCGTCAGCCCGCCGAGGAACATCATGGCCTGGTTCTGCGCGGACTGCCGGCCGACCTCGGCGGGCGGGTAGAACCGGGCGGCGAGGAGCCAGTAGCCGAGCCCGAGGACGCCGGTGAGCCCGCCGTTGATCATCAGGGCGTACGCGTTGCGGAACAGCGGATTGGACAGCTCGCTCCGCAGGGCCGCCATGGGCTCCAGTGTCGCCCCTTCGTCCGTTCGCGCAAGTGTCCTGAGGCGCGTCACACGGTTCCTCGGAGGCGTCGTACGGCGTAGCGCGACCGGCGGACGACCGCGTACCCCTTGGTCAGCGCGTGGTCGACCAGGAATCCGCGGCCGCGCAGCGCCCGCTCGAACGCGGCGATCGATGTACCGGCCCGTACGGTCACCCGGGGCACGGCCAGCCGGTCGGCGCCGTCGGCCGCCAGGGCGTTCGCGACCGCGCACGCCGCGTCGTACCCCGCCGCCCGGACCGCGCGGCGCACGCGCTCGCTCGAGTAGCCGTACGGGTAGGCCATCGTCGTCACTGCGCGGCCGACGCGGTCCTCCAGGAGCCGCCTGCTGCGCAGCAGTTCCGTGCGCAGCACCGCGTCGCGGAGCTGGTCGAGCTCGGCGTGGCTGTGGCCGTGCCCGCCGACCTCGATCCCACAGGACGCGATCTCCGCGACCTGGCTCCAGCTGAGCGTCCGGCCGAGCGGCCGGCCCGCGGCGTACGGCCCGGCGTCCCGGATCCAGCCGGTGGTCACGAACACCGTCGCGCGGAAGCCGAACCGGTCGAGCAGCGGCAGCGCCCGTTCGTGGAAGTCGGCGTACCCGTCGTCGAACGTGATCACCACCGGCCGCACGGGCGCCCGGCCGCCCTCGGCCAGCTCACCGAAGGTGATCGGCGTGCGGCCGGTGTCCCGCAGGTAGGCGAGCTGCTCGGCGAACGCCTCCGGGCGGACCGCGAGCCGATCCGAGCCGCCGATGGAGTGGTACATCAGGACCGGAACGGGAGCGGACGGTGCGTCACCCATGGGACCTCCTGAGGGGACCGGACGCCCGGTGAGAACCGGCGGTGTCCCGGGACGGCCGGAGGGAACCCGCGGCGTACCCGGACAACGTGAAGGCGAGCCCCGCCACGATCGCCCCGGCCCGCCCGAACCCGGCCGGGTCGCCGGTGAGTGCGGCGCGCACTCCCCGCGCGACGCCGCGCGGCAGCTCGACGAGCGCGTGCCGGCGTTCGCTGGCCAGCCCGTCCCCGACCCCGACGCTCCGGGTGACCATCGCCTTCGACAGGCCCTCGGCGTAGCAGCGGGTGCGGAAGTACGCGAAGCGCGCCCGCTCGCCGGGCACGCGGTGCCAGATCACCGCGCGGTCGTCGAACAGCAGCACCGTCTCCGGCGCGGCCTGGCGCAGCCGGATGCAGAACTCGGTCTCCTCGCAGCCCAGCGGCCGTTTGCCCGGGGCGCGCCCGATCCCGCTGCGGAAACCTCCGGCCACCTCGAACGCCGCGCGCCGGAACGAGGCGTTGCCGCCCATGAGGTTCCGGATCGGTCCGGCGGCCATCCCGCGGTAGGTGCACCCGACCACCCATGCGAACTCCTCGGGGAACCAGCGGGGCGCGTCGGACGGCCAGAGCGGCAGCGTACGGCCGCCGACCCCGGCGACGTCCGGCTCCGCGTACCCGGCGGCCAGCACGGACAGCCAGTCGGGATGGGCGACCGCGTCGTCGTCGAGGAACGCGACCACCTCGCCGCCCGCCGCGGCCACGCCGGTGTTCTTGCCGCCGGACAGGCCCTGCGGCCCGGTGTTCGGAAGCACCCGGACGTCCGGCAGCGCGGCCTTCAGGCGGGCCAGCAGCGCGTCATTGTGGTCGACGACGAGGATGATCTCCTGCGGGGCGAGCCGCTGCGCCCGTACGGACTCGACGGCGGCCAGGACGTCGTCCCAGCGCTGCTCGGTGTAGGCGCAGATGACCACGGAGATCTTCACGCGGCGTTCCCCTTTCCGACCGCGGCGCGCCCGGCCGTCGCCTCCTGGACTCCGGCCGCGCGGCCCTTCGTGCGCAGCCGGGCGTACGTCCGCAGCACCCGGTCCGCCCCCGCGTACAGCGCCGGGTGGGCCAGCACCGCGCTGCGCGCCCGGCGCACGGGCGCCTCGCGGATCCAGTGCAGCCCGGCGGCGGCCGACACGCGGGCGGCACGGCCCTCGGCGATCGCGAACTCGGCGTTCTTCAGCCAGTCCTTGTACTCCCGGCCGCCCCGGCCCATCGCGATCCAGCCGATCCCGGCGCCGGCCGCCGCCTCCGCCATCCGCAGGTGGCCGACCATGCCGGGGGAGTACCGGCCGAACTCCACGTCGTACGCGGGGAACCAGCCCGCCATGACCGGGCCCGCCCGCAGGCCCAGGTGCGCGGAGACGGGACGGCCGCCCGCGCGCAGCACGCTGAGCACGCCCACGCCGGTCTCGTGCAGGTGCGTCACCAGCGCCACGATCCAGGGCACGGCGAACCGGTCGGTGCGGCCGGTCCGGCGGTACTGATCGGACTTCCACGCCATCAGCCGCCACAGCTCCGCCGGGTCCCGCTCATCGAACGTGTAGGTCACCTGCCCGGCCTCGCGGCCGAGCTTGCGCTCCTTGTACCGGACGGTCTTCAGCGTCTTCGGCGACCGCTTCCGCGCCTCCTCCGCGTACGGGGCGAACCCGGCGCGCAGGTCCATCACCGGTTCGACGCGGGTCTCGGCGTGGTACGCCGCGAACGCCGCCTGGTCGGCCAGCAGGTGGTCGAACTCCCACACCGACAGGCGGCAGGCGCGCAGCAGCGCCCGTACGTCGAACTCCAGGTCCGGCGGCCCGATGAGACCCTGGCAGTCGGTCAGGCCGGCGCCGATCGGGCGGCCCAGCCCGAGCGCGTGCCGCTCGTACGGCAGGAAGCCCACGACGCCGGTGCCGTCGCTCAGCACGGCCACCCGCGCGTCGGGCCGGAACCGGCCCACGGCCAGCGTGAACTTAGGAGACAGGAACGGGTTGCCGAGGGCCGGGCCGGTGCTCTGGAGTGCGCGCCAGCGCGCCAGCTCCGGCTCCCCGAGGTCCTCCGGGCGCGTGATCTCGAACCTCACCCGGGGGCCTCCTCCAGGTGGACCTGCTCCAGGGCCGCCCGCTCGCGCGCGCTCCGCTCCAGAGCCGTCCGTTCGCTCGCGAGGGGCCCGCGCGGGACGGTACGCGGCCGGGACCGGTTCGCGGGTCCCCGCCGGCCCTGGACCATCGTGCGCAGCACCCGCAGGCCGTCCCGGGCCGCGTTCAGCTTCGAGACGCCGGACCTGCGGTCGAGCTCGTGGCTGGGCACCTCGGCGATGCGCAGCCCGGTGGTGACGGCGTTGACGCACAGCTCCGTCTCGATCTCGAACCCGTCGGCGGCCAGGTCCAGCCGGTCGACGACGGAACGGCGCAGTGCGATGTATCCGTAGCACAGGTCGGTCCAGCGCACGCCGTACAGCACGTTCGCGAGCCTGGTCAGCCAGAGGTTCCCGGCCCGGCGCAGGAGCGTGAGGTCGTCGGAGCCGCCGCCCACGCAGTAGCGGGACCCCTTGACGACGTCGAACCCGCAGCAGATCAACGCGACGAACGCGTCGATCTCCCTGGGGTCCATGCTGCCGTCGGCGTCGATGGCGACGATGACGTCGCTGGTGGCGGCCCGGAAACCGGCCCGCATCGCCGCGCCCTTCCCGGCGGGCGGCTGGCTGATGACGACGGCGTCCGGCCGCAGCCGCCGGGCCACGTCGGCGGTGCCGTCCGCGGACTCGCCGTCGACGACGACGACCTCGTCCACCCCGGCCAGGCGGGGCAGGAGCCATCGCAGGTTGGCGGCTTCGTTGAGGGTGGGAATGACGGCCGTAACGGTCGGCCATGACGCGCGGTGTCGCGCGACGTCCAGATGATGCAGGAGCGCGCCGGTTCGGACGCCGGCGCCGTGGAAGAAGTCCGGCTCGTGCATGGTGGTGCCCCCGGTTAGGCAGGGGAGACTCGGAGGGGACGAGATCCTGCCGAGGTCGACTGACACCATCGATCGTCTGCCGGACGGCGTGGAAAACCCTCCCCCGCATGACGCAACCGGCCTACGTCAGCCGGAGGGATCCGCGCGGTGACGGAGACCTCACCCCGCCCCGACCTGGGGCGGAGCCGCGCGGGACGGCTTGGGCGGGTATGGGGCGCATCGTGCCGACACAGCCCGAATATCGTGCGCGACGGCCTGAACAGGGAGTGGAGTGCGCCGTGCGCGACGGCGCCGGCGGGGTGTGCGGTGCGTCGTGCGGGACGGCCCGAGTAGGGTTGCCGTCTCTCATGTCGACCTCTTCTTCCCTCTCCCCCTCCGCCGTCGTCGCCCGGCTCCGGGCCGCGGGCTGCGTCTTCGCCGAGGACGAGGCGCGGCTGCTGCTCGAGACCGCGCGCACGCCCAGCGACCTCACCGCGATGGTGGACCGGCGCGTCGCCGGCCTGCCGCTCGAGCACGTCCTCGGCTGGGCCGAGTTCTGCGGGCTGCGGGTCGCGGTCGATCCGGGCGTGTTCGTGCCCCGGCGGCGCACCGAGTTCCTCGTCCGGCAGGCCGCCGCCCTCGCCCGGCCGGGCGCGGTGGTCCTCGACCTGTGTTGCGGCTCGGGCGCGCTCGGCGCGGCGCTCGCCACGCTGCTCGGCGGGGCCGAGGTGGATAGCGGGCTCGAAGGGCGCGGCGGGGCCGAGGTGCACGCCGCCGACGTCGATCCGGCGGCCGTGGCCTGCGCCCGCCGCAACCTCGCGGCCGTCGGCGGCCGGGCGTACGAGGGCGACCTGTACGAACCGCTGCCCGCGACGCTGCGCGGCCGGGTCGATGTCCTCTTGGCCAACGTGCCGTACGTCCCCACCGGCGACGTCGCCCTGCTACCCGCCGAGGCACGCGACCACGAGGCGCGGGTCGCGCTGGACGGCGGCGGGGACGGCCTGGACGTCGCCCGCCGCGTCATCGCCGAGGCCCCGGCGTGGCTGGCGCCGGGTGGTCACCTGCTCTTCGAAACGAGCGACCGCCAGGTCCCGGCCGCCCGCGAGGCCGTCGCCCGCGCGGGCCTGCCCTTTCAGGTGGCGACCTGCGAGGACACCGACGCCACGGTCATCATCGCCACCCTCGCTTAGACCGCCGGACGAGACCCGGGGCCTGCGATCGACGTGCGCGGCTTCCTCACCGCCGTACCGGATGCTCGGGAAAGGGGCCGTCCGCGGCGCTGATATGTGGGCTTTGTCTCCTGCTGGAGTAGCGGTTGCCGAGCATTCGGTGCACGGTTCGAGTTCCGTCACGGACGCGCCCGCCGGATCCGCTGCAGTTCCTCGGGTGAATGGGAAGAGCCCCCGGCCCGGATGGGCGGGGGCTCGGGCGCGCTTCGGCCGGTCGGTCAGGAGCCGGCGACGGAGAGCAGGACGTCGACCAGACGGTCGGCGGCGTCGGGGCGGCCTGCGGCGCGGGCCCGGTCCGCCATGGCGGCCCGTCGCGCCGGGTCGGCGAGGAGGGGTTCCACGGCGGCGCCCAGGGCCTGCGGGGTCGCCTCGCCGAGCAGGGCGACGGCGGCGCCGGTCTCCTGGAGGTGACGCGCGTTGTGCGCCTGCTCATCGCCCGCGGAGGAGGCGAGGGGGATGAAGACGGCCGCCTTGCCGAGCGCGGTCAGCTCCGCGATCGTGCCCGCGCCGCTCCGGGAGATCACCACGTCGGCCAGCGCGAGGACGTCGGGCAGTTCCGGCCCCACGTAGTCGGTCAGCAGATAGCGGGCCGCGGCCTCCGGGGGCAGGGAGGCGGTGTGCTGCCGGAGCTCGGCGAGGTTGTCCGGTCCGCACTGGTGGATGACGTTGGCACGGGACAGCAGCCACGGCAGGATGCCGGCGACGAGGGTGTTGATCTGCTGCGAGCCCTGGGCGCCGCCGGTGACGTAGACGGTCGGGAGGCGGCGGTCGAAGCCGTTCAGGGTCAGCGCGTGAATCGCCTTCTCCGGCCGTCCCTGCAGGACCTCCGGCCGTACCGGGTTGCCGGTGACGACCGCGTTCGCACGGGACTTCTCGGGCAGCAACGGCAGGGTCGACTCCGAGGACACGGCGACGCGGGTGGCCCGGCCGGCGAGGCTCCGGTTGGCCAGCCCGAGCCGGACGGTCTGCTCGTGGACCACCAGTGGGCGGTGGCACAGCCTGGCGGCGGCGATCCCGACCGGGACGGCGACGTAGCCGCCGGTGGCGAGGACCACGTCCGGGCGGAACTTCGAGATGACCTTGCGGGCCTGGAGGATGCCCAGCGGGACCCGGAGCATGTCCTTCACGTTGGCCGGTGACAGGAGCTTGATCGGGTTGCTGGAGCGACGGATCTTGCCGGTGACGACGGAGGCGAAGGGGATGCCCTCGCCGGCGGCGACGCGGGACTCCAGGCTGTCGGCCTTGCCGACCCACAGCACCTCGAGAGACCGGCCGGCGCCCTGCAGCCGGGCATGGAGAGTCCGCACCGCGGTGAGAGCCGGGTACGTGTGGCCGCCTGTCCCCCCGCCCGTGACGATCAGGCGAAGCGGCCGCTCCGCAGTGAAGGGCGGGTGGGAGACGATCTCATTGTTCACGGAGCAACCTCGGTCGACGTAACCGGTCGATTTTGAGCCGGCGGCTCCCACGCTAGCCAGGCGCGCGCGGACAGGTCGCGGAAACGGCGTCCATGTGATTCTTCCCGCCCCGCGCCGTCGCCCGCGTACGACGCGTCTGTCACGTTCCAGAAGCGAGATCATCCACGTCCCGACGTGCTCCGTTAACCCGTCGTTCCGGGCGTCAACATGATCATCTCCCTGACCTCCCAACATCTCAGGAAAGCGGTCATCATGAAGAAGGCTCTCAGGACGCTCGTCGCCGGCGCGGCGGTGGCCGGCGGCATCGCCGGTGGCGTCGCGCTCGCGTCGCCCGCGTCGGCCGCCACCCCGGCCGGCGTGTGCGGATCCGGTTACTCCCAGATCGACAAGCACACGATGTCCGGCTCGACCATCTACCTGCTCTTCAACGGCTCGTCGAACTGCGTCGTCACGTTCAAGACGACGTCGGTCGGCAAGGCCACCCGTACGGGTGCCTACCTGCAGGTCTCCGGTAAGACGCCGGTCGAGGACACCGACGACTACACCACCTACGCCGGGCCGGTCCGGCAGAGCGCCGCCGGCAAGTGCATCGTCTGGGGCGGCGGCACCTCGGCCGGCGGTTTCTGGTACAGCGGCTGGAGCCACTGCGGCTGACCCGCGCGAAAAGGGGTGGCGGGCCGCGCGTGCGCCGCACGGCCCGCCACCGAGCGGGGAGAGGATGGCTCTAGCCGGTGAACGCCCTGGTGAAGTCCAGGTCGTTCTGGACGATGCTGCTGCAGGTCGCGCTCGCCCACTGCTGGGGACCGCCGGGGCAGGGCTTGTCGCGGGTGGCGGACCACATCGACAGCCAGGCGAGGTTCTTCTGTTTGGCGAAGGCCGCGAGCTTCTTGGCGTCGGCGACGGTGAACACCTCGGTGTTCGTGTCGTTCACGCCGATCATCGGGGTGACCGCGATCCTGCTCCACGCGCTGCTCAGGCCGAGCGCGTCGCGTACCTGGGCCTCGGTGGAGGTCGCCGCCTGGATGGCGTAGTCGCCCATCTTGCCGCTCGGGTTCGGCGCCTGACCGTCGCCGTAGTCCATGGCCATGACGTTGACGGCCGAGACGGAGTCGCCGTTCTGCCTGGCGTTCTTCAGGAGGTTCACGCCGTCCTGGGTGAGCCCGGAGGGCAGGACCGGCAGCGTGAACGACACGTCCAGGCCGGGCACCTGCTTCTGCAGCGAGGCGATCGCCTGGGCGCGCCGGGTGTTGGCGGCCTGGTCGGCGATCGCGGCGCCCTCGACGTCGAAGTCCACCTTCTTCAGCTTGAACGCGTCGATGACCTGCTTGTACGCGGACGCGAGCGCCCCTGAGTCGGAGCAGGCCTGGGCGAGCTCGGTGCCGTTGGCGCCGCCGAACGACACGCGGACGTCGCCGCCGGCCGTGCGCAGCGCCCCGATCTGCTTGGCGACGTCGTTGTCGGCGAGCGCCTGGGAGCCGCCCCACTTGGGCGTGCAGCCGCCGCCGGCCACGACGAAGGCCAGGTTGAACGTCTTCACCCCGGTCTTGGACGCCGTGCCGGTCAGGTCGAACGGCGGGTAGAGGCCCACGTCGACGTACGGCGCGAAGCCGCCGCTCGACGAGGACGGCGGGGTGCTCGGCGGCTCCGGAGTCGGGGTCGACGGCGGGGCCGGAGTGGTCTTGGTCGGGGTGGGCGTGGGTGCGCCGCCGCCCGAGCAGGAGGCGCCGTTCACCTGGCAGGCGGTCGGAGTCGTCGCCTTGCCGTCCACGGTGAACCCGACCTGCCGCTCCTGGCCGGGCGCGAGGTCGGCGTTCCAGCTCTCGTTCTTCACCGTGACGTGCGTGCCGTCCTGGTGGGACACGCCGTTCCACAGGCTCGTCACCTTGGCGCCGGCCGGCAGGTCGAAGGACAGGTCCCAGCCGTGCACGGTGTCGGTGCCGCCGTTGGTCAGCGTGTACTGGCCGGTGTAGCCGGAGTCCCAGGACGAGACGGTGCGGAAGGCGGCCCGTACGGAGGCGGTGTCGGCCGAGCCGCTCGCCGCCAGCAGGCCACCGGTGCTCGCGCCGCCGGTCGCCAGGGCGACGCCGCCGGCGCCGAGCACGGCCGCGAGGCCGACCAGCAGCGGCGTCCGCCGTCGGCGGCGCGCGCGGTCTGCGTTCATGAGGGGGTACCTCCAGTGGAGCCGGGTGCGGGGTGTGCGCCTGCAGGGCGGTGCAAACGTACGGCCGCGCGGCGCCCCGTGGATCGCCGTTAAGGCGCGCTTAAGGAGCGGTTGAAGCGCGGTTGACCCGATGCCCGGCTCCGGGCGGAACGCCCGGTTTCACGCCACCCGAGTCAGGTGCGGAAGCGGTCGGTGGCGTCGATCAGGCGGTGCCGGATCCCGGGTTCCATGCTGCCGTGGCCCGCGTCCTCGACGACGTGGAACTCGGCCTCGGGCCAGGCCTGGTGCAGATCCCACGCCTGCCGGGGCGGGGTCTTCATGTCGTAGCGACCGTTGACGATCACGGCGGGGATGTGCCGTATGCGGTCGATGCCCGAGAGCAGGCCGCCGTCGGGGAGGAAGGCGCCGTTGGCGATGTAGTGGTGGAGGATGCGGGCGGCGGCGATGAGGGCCGCGTCGTCGAGCGCCGGCGGCTCGACGGGGAGCAGGGTGTTGGCGGACGACTCCCAGGCCATGAAGGCGCGGACCGCGGGGAGGTGCACCGCCGGGTCCGGGTCGCCGATGCGGCGGCCGTAGGCGGCGATCAGGTCGTCTCGCTCGGCGGCGGGGACGGCGTCGCGGAACGCCGCCCACTCGGCGGGAAAGAGCTGGGCGATGCCGGTGTCGGTGAACGTCCAGTGTTCGTCGGACCGGCGGACGAGGTAGATGCCGCGCAGCACGAGTTCGGTGACGCGGTGCGGATGGGCCTGGGCGTACGCGAGCGCGAGGGTGCTGCCCCAGCTTCCCCCGAAGACCAGCCAGCGGTCGACGCGCAGATGCTCGCGGAGCCGCTCGATATCGGCGATCAGGTGCGGGGTCGTGTTGTGCTCCAGCGAGACCCGCGGGTCGCCGGCGCTCGGCCGGCTGGCACCGCAGTTGCGCTGGTCGAACAGCACGATGCGATAGGCGGCCGGATCGAAGAACCGGCGGAAGCCGGGCAGGATGCCGCCGCCCGGCCCGCCGTGCAGGAAGACCACGGGCTTGCCGGCGGGGTTCCCGCAGACCTCCCAGTGGATGTCGTTGCCGTCACCGACATCGAGGAGGCCGGACTCATGCGGCTCGATCGGGGGATAGAGCTCTTTCAACGCCATACGGGCAATTAGTATCCGATCAGTGATCAGCGCTCCGCACGGTCCTCGGATGCGCACGGGCGGACGCGAGGCTAGGGCCGCCGTCTCCGGCGCGGGCGCTTGGGCGTCGTCGGCAGCCAGATCTGCACCTGCGCGCCGCCGAGCGCGGAGCGGTCGATCCGCACGTCGCCTCCCGCGGCCTCGGCCATGCGGCGGGCGATGTCCAGTCCGAGGCCGGTGGACCCGCCGCCGCTGGCGCCCCGGCGCAGCGCGGCCTCCGGGTCGGTGATGCCCGGCCCCGCGTCCGCGACGAGGATGCCGACCAGCCCCGCGCCCGCGTGCAGCGTCACCGCGAACGCCGTGCCCTCCGGGGTGTGCCGGAACACGTTCCCGAGCAGCGAGTCCAGCACCGCGCTCAGCTCGGCGCGCGGCACCGGGACGGCGACGGGCCCGCCGGCGCCGATCAGCTCGCAGTCGCGTTCCTGGTCCTCGGCCAGCGCGGACCAGAAGGCCATCCGGTCGCGGAGCACGTCGGCGGCGTCGCACCGGGCCGTCTCCATCGGCTTGCGCGCCGAGCGGATGATCTGGTCGACCTCCTCCTCCAGTCGCGCGACGGCGAGCCGGGTCTGCTCGGCCGCGGGCTCGGCGCCGAGCGCGGCCGCGTTCAGCCGCATGGCGGTGAGGGGGGTCCGGAGCCGGTGGGACAGGTCGGCGATCAGCTCGCGTTCGGCGGCGAGGAGTTGTTCGACGCGGTCGGCCATCGTGTTGAACGCACGCCCGGCGTCGCGCAGTTCGGGCGGCCCCTGCGGGTCGATGCGGGTGCGCAGGTCGCCGGCGCCGAGGGCGGTCGCCGCGCGGGCCAGGGTGCGCGCGGAGCCGACGACGCGGGCGCCCAGGCGGTCCGCGACGACGACGGACCCGGCGACGAGCACGGCGGCCACGACCGTCAGCGTGACCCAGGCGGCCTGGACGCCGCGTGCCAGGTCCTGGCGCGGCAGGTACACCTCGACGATCGCCGTACGGTCCTGGTCCAGCGCCACCGGCTGCAGCAGCACGTAGCCGCCGGCCGCCGGGGCCGAGAAGGACCGGCCGCGCTCGGTGGCGGTGGCCAGGTCCGTGAGCCGCGCCCGGGAGGTCCCCACCGTGCCGCCGGTCCGGGGCGGCAGGTGGACCGCCATCCGGCCCGCCGCTCCGGCCTGGGTGCTGGCGACGGCGCGCTGCAGCGCGGTGCGGTCGGTCGTGATGGCCAGCGCCGGGGCGAGCGACCCCGCTTGGCGTTCCGCGTCGTTCAGCGCCCGGTCGCGGGCGATCTCCTTGACCATGAGGGCGAGGGGGATGAGGAACGCCAGCGCGACCATCGAGGTGACGGCCGCCGACACGAGCGCGAGCGACCGCCTCACGGCGCGATCAGCTTGACGCCCACGCCGCGCACGGTGTGCAGGTAGCGGGGGCGGGAGGCGGTCTCGCCCAGCTTGCGGCGCAGCCAGGACAGGTGCACGTCGATCGTCTGGTCGTCGCCGTACGGCTGCTGCCACACCTCGGTCAGCAGTTCCCGCCGGGAGACGACGTGGCCGGGGCGGGACGCCAGGTGGGCCAGCAGGTCGAACTCCCGGCGCGTCAGGGCCAGCGGCCGGTCGTCGAGGAACGCCTCGCGCCGGTCCGGGTCCACCCGCAGGCCCCCGACCCGGTACACCCGTGGCTGGGCCGACTGCTGGGACCGGCGGAGCACGGCGCCGAGGCGGGCGCTCAGGTGCTCGCCGGAGAACGGCTTGATCAGGTAGTCGTCGGCCCCGGCGTTCAGCAGCCGTACGATCTCGGTCTCGTCGTCGCGCGCCGTCGCCACGATCACCGGCACGTCGGAGACGCCGCGCAGCATCTTCAGGGCCTCCGTGCCGTCGAGGTCGGGCAGCCCCAGGTCCAGGATGACGACGTCCGGTGCGGCGCGTGTCACCTCGCGAAGGGCGTCCAGCGCCGTACCCGCGCTGCGGACGGCGTGCGCCCGTTCGGTGAGCTCCCGGATCAGTGCCGACCGTACGAATTGGTCGTCCTCCACCACGAGCACATTCGCCATGCCCGGCACCTTAGAGCGCCTGACGGTGCATAACCGCCGAAATCGCGACGAACCATTGCTATTAAGGCACCATGGGGGCGGTGCGACGGGCGATGACGTACGTGGCCGCCTGGGGCGGCGCCACCTCGCTGGCGGTGATGCTGGTCTGGTTCGGCGCGCGTCCGGTGCTGCACAACGCGGTGTTCGGTCCGCCGCCGGCCCGTTCCGTCGTCGACCACGTGCCCGCCTCGGCCGCCGCGCCGCCCTCCCCGTCCCCGCCGGGCCCGACCGGGCGGGCGACGCCGAAGCGGACCGTACGGCGCACGCCGGCGCGGCCGTCGAGCCCGCGGCCCACGCCGTCGCCGCACACGGACACCCGGAGTTACACACTCGCCGGCGGGCAGGTCGTGCTGTCGATGACCGCGACCGCCGCCCGGCTGGTGTCGGCGACCCCGGCCGCGGGGCATGAGGTGCGGACGTGGCACGCGGCGGGCTGGCTGCGGGTCGACTTCACGGAGGGCGCCCACACCTCGTCGTTGTTCTGCACCTGGAACGGCCACGCGCCCGCCGTTCAGGTGCAGGATCAATAGCGGTCGCACCGCATGGACAATTTTTTGATACGCGTGAGTAACATCACTAGAATTTGATTCGGCCTTCTCCGGTAACCTCCTGCTTATGGACGTAAACGGAGTTGCCGCCGTCGTCACGGGCGGCGCGAGCGGACTGGGTGAGGCGACCGCGCGGGACCTTGCCGCGCACGGTGCCAAGGTGGTCGTGGCCGACCTCAACGAGGCCAAGGGCAAGGCGATCGCCGACGAGATCGGCGGCGTCTTCGTCAAGGTCGACGTCTCCGACGAGGAGCAGGTGCAGGCCGCCGTCGACGCGGCCGTCGCCACCGGCGCGCCGCTGCGCGTCGTGGTGAACAGCGCCGGCATCGGGTGGGCGACGCGGACCGTGAACCGCGACGGCTCGCCGCACGACCTCGCCTCGTACAAGAAGGTCATCGAGGTCAACCTGATCGGCACGTTCAACGGCCTGCGGCTCGGCGCGGCGGCGATCGCCAAGACCGACCCGGTCGACGAGTTCAACACGCGTGGCGTCGTGATCAACACGGCCTCGGTCGCGGCCCTCGAGGGGCAGACCGGCCAGATCGCCTACTCCTCCTCCAAGGGCGGCATCGTCGGCATGACCGTGCCCGCCGCCCGCGACCTGGCCGCCATCGGCGTCCGCGTCAACACGATCTGCCCCGGCATCATCGACACGCCGATCTACGGGCAGGGCGAGCAGGCCGAGGAGTTCAAGAAGAAGCTCGTCGCGCCGGTCGTCTTCCCCAAGCGCATGGGCCGGCCGTCGGAGTTCGCCCACCTCGTCCGTTCCCTGGTCGAGAACGACTACGTCAACGCCGAAGTCATCCGTTTCGACGGCGGTATCCGCTTCCAGCCCAAGTGAGGTCCTGATGTCGGACGCGGTCCTGACCGAGGTGGACGGCGGCGTCGCCGTCATCACGATCAACCGGCCCGAGGCGAGGAACGCCGTCAACGGCGCCGTCGCCCAGGGCATCGCGAGCGCGATCGACGAGTTCGACGCGCGCAAGGACGTCTCCGCCTACGTTCTCACCGGCGCCGGCGGCACCTTCTGCGCCGGTATGGACCTCAAGGGGTTCCTCACCGGTGACGACCCGACCAAGGGCGGGCGCGGCTTCGGCGGCATCACCGAGCGGCCCCCGGCCAAGCCGATCATCGCCGCCATCGAGGGGTACGCCCTGGCGGGCGGCTTCGAACTGGCGCTGTCCTGCGACATGATCGTCGCGTCTTCGGAGTCGAAGTTCGGACTGCCGGAGGTCAAGCGCGGCCTGGTCGCCGGCGCGGGTGGCCTGCTGCGGCTGCCGCAGCGGATCCCGTACCACGCCGCACTGGAGATCGCGCTGACCGGCGACCACTACCCGGCCGCGCGGCTGGCCGAGCTCGGCCTGGTCAACCGGGTCACCGAGCCCGGTGAGGCGCTGCGGACCGCCAAGGAGCTGGCCGCCAAGATCGCGGCGAACGCCCCGCTGGCGCTGGCCGCCACCAAGCGCGTCATCGTCGAGTCCCGCGACTGGCCGAGCGACGAGCAGTTCGCCCGGCAGGGCGAGATCATCATGCCCGTCTTCGGGTCCAAGGACGCGATGGAGGGCGCGGCCGCCTTCGCCGAGAAGCGCTCGCCCAACTGGTCCGGCGAGTGACCTTCGCGCCGGGGGCGGGTCTGGCCGGTCCCGCCCCCGGCACGGCCAGGTGGTACGGGCCGTGGCCCGCCCCCGGCGCGGTCAGGCGGTACGGGGCGTGGCCCGCCGGGCCGGAGCCCTGTCGAGCCTGCGGCGGAGATCCTGCAGGTAGCGGTCGCGGGGCAGCGTACGGACCGGCAGCGGAAGCCGGGGATAGACCAGCCGGAGCGACCGCACGAGCAGGTGGAAGCGGACCTGCCGGGCGCGGTCCCATCGCCAGCCGTACTGCCGCCTGATCGGCTCGGGCATCAGGCCGGCCGTGAGGAGACGGATGGCGGCCAGTCCGGGCTCGTTCAGCGGCCCGCCGGGCAGCCGTGGATGCAGCACCTGGTCGGCGATCGCCCGGGAGGCGTCGCTGATCCGCAGCTCGGCGAGCGTCCGCGCGTAGTACGCGCGAAAGTCCGCGTACGTCGCCGGCATCAGGTCGTACGGGCAGCCGAGGATCGTCGCGAACACCTTGCTCTGCTCGTAGTAGTCCGCCAGCTCCTCCCGCGTGAGCGCGCGGAAGAACAGCCGGTACGCGTGCGCGGCGGTGGCGAACAGCGTGGCGGCGACCCAGACCTGCAGCTCCGGGTCGTCGGCCCGGTAGCCCTCGCCGGTCACGGCGGTGTGCATCCGCCGTACGACGGCGCTGAGCCGGTCCGCCTCCTCGCGCGAACCGAACTCCACGGCGTACAACCACTGCATCGTGCCCCGGAGCCGCCCCAGCGGGTCCCGTGCGGTGTAACTGTGGTCGTACACGCCCTGCGCGATCTTCGGGTGGGCCGTCTGCAGCAGCGAGGCGGCGCCGCCGACGGCTATTAACAGCCCTTCCCGGCCCACCGTGCGGATGAGGTCACCGTCCTCGAAGTATCCATCGCCCATGACCTCAGTGTAAGTGAGTACTTGCATGGCGGCGAGTCGTCGTACGAGCGGACGCCGCCACCCACCGTGCGGGGGGTGGCGGCGTTACGTCTCCTCAGTGACCGAGGGAGGTCCAGAACCCGCAGCGGTGCTCACCGGCCAGGTCGACCGGCCGGATGCCGCCGGAGCCGGGGGCCAGCGACAGCATCCGCTCCGCGCCCGGGAGGGCGGGCGCCCAGGTCGGCGCGCCGCCGCCGTTCGGGTCGCCGGTGCGGGCGAACCGCGTCCAGTACCCGATCATCCGGTCTGAGAGCCGGCGCTGGGCCGGGGCCAGCGGCCCGCGGAACTCGGACTGGTCGAACAGGTACTGCAGTTCCGAGGCGTGGAACGCGCCCGTCGGGAAGGCCGGTACGGGAGTGTCACTGGCCCAGGGCGCGTTCTCGTCGGCGAACTCGTACGCGTACGTCGGGACCCGCTCGCTCAGCAGCCGGTCGGTACGGCCCGCCGGGCACGCCCAGGCGTAGTCGGTCCACACGGACGCCAGCGCCGCGCTCGCCGAGCCGTACCGCCGGACCGGGTACTCCACCAGGACCTTCGCCGCCTTGACGGGCCCGAAGAAGTCCTCGATCTCACCGCGGTAGTCGGCCTCGGTCGTCACGTGCCCGCTGAAGGTCTCGATCGCCGCGACGAACAGCCGGTGCTCGTCGCGGGTCGTGCCCTGCATCACCGGGACGTGCGCGAACCGGCCCGTCGCGAGCGCGGTGGCGGGCGCGACCGGCAGCACCGTGCCCCCTGCGGCCGGGCCGAACCCCTGGCCGCCGTCCGAGGCGTTCAACAGGGTCGACACCGGGAGGCGGCGCAGGCAGGCGGCGACGTCCGCGGCGCCTCCGCAGCCGGCCTTCGCGGCCAGCGACACGCCCTGGTGCTCCCGCTCCGCGCGCGGCCGTACGACCCATTCGCCGTCGTGGTACGGCCACTCGTCGGTGACGGCGCACGGACCGCTCTGCACGATGGCGCGCCGGAACAGCCCGGCCGAGCCCGGCGCGGCGAGGTGCGAGCAGGTGCTCACGCCCCCGGCCGACTCACCGGAGATCGTGACGTTGCGGGGGTCGCCGCCGAACGCCGTGGCGTTCCGCCGCACCCAGCGCAGCGCCGCCTGCTGATCCTCCAGGCCGAAGTCGCCCGACGTCGGCCGCCCGCCCCGATCCAGCGAAGGATGCGTGAGGAAGCCGAAGACGCCCAGGCGGTAGTTGAGCGTCACCACGATCACGTCGCCCTGGGTCGCCAGCCGCCGGGCGTCGTACAGGTCCCCGGCCCCGGAGTAGAACCCGCCCCCGTGGATCCAGAACATCACCGGCAGCCGCCGCCCGGTGGCGTGCCGGGGCGTCGTGACGTTGAGGTACAGGCAGTCCTCGGCCTCACTCGGGGCGTCGCCGAGGAAGCCGGCCGTCTGCGCGCACGCGCTTCCCGGTCTGGTCGCGTCGCGGGTCCGCGTCCAGGGGGAGACCGGCTGCGGCGAGGTCCAGCGCAAGGACCCCACCGGTGGCGCCGCGTACGGGATGCCCTCGAACACGCGATGGTCGCCCGTCACGGTTCCGCGCACCGGCCCCTCCGCGGTCCGCACCACCGAGGCGTCCCCGCTCCCGGCGGCCGCGGCCGGCAGGGCCGCCCCCACGGCACCGGCCAGCCCCACCGCGCCCGCGACGGCGACCCACCCTGCTCTCGCGTACTTCCGTCTCTCCGGCATCAACGCCACCTCCACCGCTCGGGATCGACGCCTTCGACTCTGCGGCGGCGCGCCCGCCGGGTCAGGAGGCCTGAGTCCCTTCGTGTGGTCGCCGCGCCGGCACCGTCCCGGTGCACCTGGCACCACCCCGTGCGGCCGGGCGATAAATCAGGCGACATGGAACGCGCCTGCCGGGGATAATCGGCGTATGTCCGAACCCGTGCGTGTCCGCGGCTCGGTCGTCATCCCCGACGCCGAGCTGCGCTGGCGTTTCTCCCGCTCGTCGGGGCCGGGCGGGCAGCACGTCAACACCAGCGACACCGCCGCCGAGCTGTCCTTCGACCTCGCCCGGTCTGCGGCGCTCCCGCAGACGTACAAGGACCGGGCGCTGCAGCGCCTCGCCGGACGCCTCGTCGACGGGGTCATCACCATCCGCGCCGAGGAGTACCGGTCGCAGCTGCGCAACCGGGAGGCCGCCAAGGCCCGGCTGGCCGCTCTGCTGGCGGAGGCCACCGCCCCTCCGCCGAAGCCGCGCCGCCCGACCAAGCCCAGCCGCCGTGTCCACGAACGCCGCCTGGAGAACAAGCGCCGTCGCGGCGACGTCAAGCGCGGCCGCTCCGGCCGCTTCGACGTCTGAGGTGACGTTCATCACCTCCTGACCTCGCCGGGACGTCCTCAGTCGTCCTATGACGGACGCGGAGGGGCGTCCGCGCCCGGGGGCCCGGCAGGCGGCGCTGCCTGCGGATTAATACGATTGCGAGTTTGTCGGTGGCACCCGGCATCATGGTCCGTCGACTCAAAGCGCAGCTAACCGCCCACGTGGGCGTCTGACGATTGGAACACCCGAATGAGCACCGCGCCACCACCCGAGCTTGCGGACGATCCGCCACAGACTTCCGCGCCACCGGCCGGGCTTGATCGGGGAGTGCTCGCGGTCGCCATGGTCGTCGTCCTCGGCGCGATCATGTCGATCCTGGACGTCACCGTCGTCAACGTCGCGATCAACCACCTGTCCAGCGCGTTCAACGCCCCGCTGTCCACCATCCAGTGGGTGGCCACCGGGTACACGCTCGCCCTGGCCACGGTCATCCCGGTCACCGGCTGGGCGTCGGCGCGGTTCGGCACCAAGCGCCTCTACATGATCTCCATTGCGCTCTTCGTGCTCGGATCGGCGCTGGCCGGCATGGCCTGGTCGGCCGAGTCGTTGATCGCCTTCCGCGTCCTGCAGGGCCTCGGCGGCGGCATGATCATGCCGGCCGGCATGACGATCCTGACCCAGAAGGCCGGGCCGTCGCGCGTCGGCCAGGTGATGAGCGTCGTCGGCATCCCGATGCTGCTCGGGCCGATCTGCGGACCGATCCTGGGCGGCTGGCTGGTCGACGACGTCTCCTGGCGCTGGATCTTCTTCATCAACCTGCCGATCGGCGTCGTCGCGCTGTTCCTCGCCGCCAGGATCCTCGAGCGCGACACCCCGCGTCCGGGCGAGCGGCTCGACCTCCTCGGTCTCGTGCTGCTGTCCCCCGGCCTGGCCTCGCTCATCTACGGTCTGGCCAAGGGCGCCCAGGACAGCGACTTCGGCAAGCCCGAGGTCCTGATCACCACCGTCGCCGGCGCCGTCCTGGTGGTGCTGTTCGCGATCCGCGCGCTGACCGCTCGCGTTCCGCTGATCGACCTGCGGCTGGTGAAGCGGCGCTCGGTCGCGGCGGCCGCGGGCACGATGGTCCTGTTCATGTGCGCGTTCATGGGGGCGATGCTCCTGCTGCCGCTCTACTACCAGGTGGTGCGGCACGAGAGCGCCTTCTCCTCCGGTCTGCTGCTCGCCCCGCAGGGCATCGGCGCGATGTTCACGATGCCGGTCGGCGGCAAGCTCACCGACCGGATCGGCCCCGGCCGCGTCGTCCTGATCGGCCTCGTGGTGGTCGTCGGCTCCGTGGCCGGTTTCACCGCGGTGCTGCAGGCCGACACCTCGTACTGGGTGCTCGGCGGCGTGCTGTTCGTGATGGGTCTGGGCATGGGCATGACGATGATGCCGACCATGGCGGCCGCCATCCAGACGCTCTCCCACGACGAGGTGCCCAAGGCGAGCACGATGCTGAACATCATTCAGCAGGTCTCCGCCTCCATCGGCACCGCGCTGATGTCCGTCCTGCTCGCCCACAACCTGACCGCCAAGCTCGGCGGCGGTGCGGGCGGCGGCGGGCTGTCCGCCGCCGCGAAGGTGCCGCCGCAGATCATGCAGAAGATCGTCGGCCCGATGGCCGACGCCTTCCAGAGCACCTACTGGTGGGCGGTGGGCCTGCTCGCGCTGGCCTTCATCCCCGCGCTGTTCCTGCCCCGCCGCAAGCCGACGGGCGACTCGTCGGACATGCCGATGCCGATGCACTGACCCGCACCGAGCACCACCCGGCCCCGCAGCCTCCCGGCCGCGGGGCCGGCGTCTTTCCCCCCGAACTCCGCCCCCGCACCCATGCTCCGCCGGAGCGATCGAGCGCACCGACGGCGGCCGAGGCACCGCCAACGGAGCCGAACGCCGTTGGCCGATGCAGGCGTCGGGAGGCTGTGGCCAGGCGAACGCCGTCGTGCCGAAGATTTCGGTGGTCAACGCGGAGCCGAACGCCGTTGGCGGAAGCGAGCGCCGTAAGTGGCCGGGGCCACGGTGCGGCCGGTCGGGCCCCGGGTTACAGGCGCCCGTATGCCTGATGGCGGGGTCGGAGGTCGAGGTGCGGCACAGGTGCCCGTACGCCCGGCGGCGTAGGGGCAGTGCCTCCAGAGAGGGGACGACCTGTCCCGGCTGACACGGGGATCGTGTCGGCCATGACCGACGTGCACGGCCCGACTCCGGCGGCGTCCGCCTCGCGCAGACCGCTGCGGCTCTCGCCTGCCGCCCGCAAGACGACGCTGGTCGCCCACCTCATCGCGTCGATGGGGTGGCTGACGCTGATGATCTGCGTGCTCGTCCTCGCCCTTTCCGCCCTCGCCACCTCGGACGCGGACACGCTGCGGACCGCCTACCGCGCCATGCCCATGCTGGGCGACGCGCTGATCCTGCCGCTCAGCCTCCTCTCGCCGGCGAGCGGGCTGGTCCTCGCGCTGGGCACGCCCTGGCGGCTGTTCCGGTATCACTGGGTGGCGGTGAAGTTCTGGCTGACCCTGGCCGCGACGGTGGCGTCCAACCTCGCGCTCACCGCCCGCCTGCACGAAGCGGCGCACGCGGCGACCCGGCATCCCACCGGGTCGATCGAACGGATGGACCTGGGCTTCCTCCCGTACAACCTCGTGATCATCTCGTGCGTCGCGATCGCCCTCTACACGACCACCGTCGTCCTTTCCGTCGCCAAACCCTGGGGCCCCCGCGCGAAGTACCGCCGCGCCCGCTGAGTTGGGGGATCGCCGGACGTTGTGCCCCGGATTTCGGTGGTCAGGGCGACGGAGATCCGGGACGCAGAGTAATGCTCACGCCGCGGCGGTGAGGAGGCATCCTGCTCCGCAGGGGTGGGGCGTCCCCGTCCAGCCTTGGCGTCGGTAGACGTCCGCGATCTCCGCTGCGACGAGGCACGGGCGCTCGGAGACGTCGGCCCAGCCGTACCGCAGCGGCGCCCGGCCTGCTCGCACGGCCGCGTTGTCGCGGCGCATGTCGCGGTGCCGCTCGGCGAACGGGTGCGCCGCCCGCCCGTCCAGCTCGATGACGACGCCGTACGCCTCGGCGCGTACGTCCTCGTAGGTCACGCGCCCACCGCGCAGCGACCGGACCTGCCTGGCGCTCGGCGGCAACCCGTGCGCCCGCTCGACGTCACGGACGAACCTGATCTCCAGCGGCGTGGTCGCGCCCTCGTCGACGTCCGCCAGCGCCGCCGTCAGCTCGGCCCGCCATCGCACCCTCTTCCGCTTTCCGAGGGCTCGCAGCAGCCGTTCCGGCGTGGTGCGGCGACGCTGACACGCCCGCGCGGGCCAGGCCATCGCCTCATCGAGGTCGGGCGCCGAAACCGCCAGGTCGAGGACGGTCTCCTCCACCGTGGTGCGCGGCGGTAGCCGCGCGGGGTGCCGGGCGTCGTCGACCCGGCTCGAATAATGCAGCCGGACGCCTTCGACCGGTATCACGGTGCGGTCGCGGTGCACCGTCACGTGGATCGGGCCTCGGACGTCGTCGACCAGTCCCTCGAGCTCCGCCGCGGTGCGGTGGCTGAGAGTGGCTCCGGGGCCCGCTCGCAGGACGACGGCCCACAGCACCGCCTCCCGGGACAGCGGCCCGCTGAACGCGGCGTACACCCCCGTGAAGATCCGCTGCCACCGGCCACTCCCGACACGGGCGCGCAGCGCCGCCTCGGACATGCCGCACGCGAGCGCCTGCCACCGCGCGACCACCCCGTGCTGCCGGACGAGCACCTCTTCGAGCACGCCACCAGCCTGACCGTCGGCGAAGGGACAGCGGAAGCCCTGGGGCGCCGTCTGTGCACAAGCGGCCACACTACGCACCGGATTTCCGTCGTGCTGACGACCGAAATCCGGGGCACAACGTAGCGGTCAGGTGAGGGGTTTGGTCAGGTGGATCAGAGCGACTCCCGGGCGGAGGGGCTCGCGGCGTTCCTCGATGTAGCCGAGGCGCTCGTACAGCCGGAGGTTGGCCGTGCTGAGGTGCCCGGTGAAGAGGGTCGCGCGCCGGGCTCCGGGGACGACCGACTCCTCGATGGCCGCGAGCAGGGCGGTGCCGAGCCCCCGGCCCTGGAAGTCCGGCGCGACGGTCAGCCGGCCGATGCGCAGAAGGTCGCCCTCGACGCGGCCGCGTACGGCGCCGACGATCCGGTGGCCGTACGTGACCTTGAAGGCGACGCCCTGGTCCAGCTCCGCGACGAGCTCGTCAAGGGTCTGGACCAGCGGGGGTAGCTCGGGGTCGCCGTAGATCCGCGCCTCGGTCGCGTACGCGGCGCGCTGCAGCGTCAGCAGTTCCCCGGCGTCCTCCGGTCCCGCGGATTCGATCGGCGGAGCGTCCGCGACTCCGACGCTCGCCAGTTCCAGGTCGATGAACGCGCTGATCATCGCCTGGTAGGTGCGTGCGACGACATCGGGCGAGGCACCGAGTTCCACGGCGGTGGACCGGGCGCGCTCGACCACCTGGGCGACGCGTCGCGGGGCTCGTACCGCGCCGGCGTCGGTCTTCAGCCGGCCGGCCTGGCGTACGAGGGTCTCGCGTTCGGCCAGCAGCGCGACGATCCGGTGGTCGAGTCCGTCGATCCGGGCGCGGATCGCGACGAGCTCGTCGTTGGGCATGGGGTCCGTCCTCTGGTCGGCTCCCGAGCGTCCGGCACCGGGGCGACCTCTGCCCAGACCCGCGCTCTGGAGCGGCGGTCTGGGGGGAACAGTGACGACAGGCCGCCTAAGGGCGGCGCCACCAATGGGCGGTGAGGGTCGGCACGGGACGACTCTAACAGGAGACGATCTTCCCGAGAGGGGCGGAGCCGTCAGCTCCAGTCGGCGGCGCGGACGGCGCGGAGCGCGGCCTTGCGCGCGTCGCCCTGCAGCGTGTCGACGTACAGCCGGCCGCCCAGGTGGCCCGTCTCGTGCTGGAGGCAGCGGGCGAAGTAGCCGGTTCCCTCGACGCGCAGCGGCGCTCCCGTCATGTCGACGCCCTCGACGACGGCATGGCCGTACCTCGGCGTCGGGAAGCGGAGGCCGGGCAGCGACAGGCAGCCCTCGTCGTCCGTCACGGTCTCGCCGTCGGCGGACACCAGCACCGGGTTGACGACGTGGCCGACGTGGTTACGGCCCGCGTCGTCATCGCAGTCGTAGACGAAGACCTGGAGGGAGACGCCGATCTGGTTGGCCGCGAGTCCGGCGCCGTCATTGGCGTACATCGACGCGAACATGTCGTCGATGAGTCGCCGCAGGTCGGCGTCGAAGGACCGCACCGGGTCGCACTCGGTGCGCAGAACGGGATCGCCCATGTAGCGGATCGGGCGTACGGTGCCCGCACCGCCGCGTCGTCGTCTCACAGACCAGGACTCTAGATGATCGGGCCGGTGACCGACCAACGGTCACCGGCCCGATCGTCACTC
This sequence comes from Actinoallomurus liliacearum, assembly GCF_039542035.1. Lineage (NCBI taxonomy): Bacteria > Bacillati > Actinomycetota > Actinomycetes > Streptosporangiales > Thermomonosporaceae > Actinoallomurus > Actinoallomurus liliacearum. The sequence continues at coordinate 928,873 of NZ_BAABHJ010000008.1, read as the reverse complement.
CGCGGGCTCGCCGCTCGCCGGGAACACCTGGACATTGCGCTCCTGGGGCTGCTGCACCGGCTGGGGCTGGGCCTGGGGCGGCACCGGAGGCTGGGCCGGCGCCGACGGCTGGTGGTGGCGACCGCTCGTCGGCTGCGGCGGCTGCTGCTGCGCCTGCGGTGGCTGCGGTGCCTGCTGCGGCTGCTCGGGACGGGCCGCGGGCCGCTCCGCATCGCCTTGGGCGACGGCGCCCGCGACCATCTCCTCCAGTGGGCCGGCCTTCTCCTCCTGCTCCAGCAGCGTCACGAGCGTCTCGGTGATCTCGCTGAGCCGGCCGAGGGCCTTCGTGTGCTGTTTCGTGAGCTGAGCCAGGCGCGCGGAGGCGTCCTCGTTGATGACCGACGAACGGCGCTCGGCCGTGGTGAGCGTGCGCTCGGCCTCCGTACGGGCTTCGGTGACCAGCGTGTCCGCTTCGTTCTTGGCCGCGGTCGCGATCCGCTCGGCCTCCTGCTGGGCCGCCGACAGCATGTGGCCGGCGTTCTCCTGGGCCTGGGCGACCGCGCGCTCGGACTTGCCCTGGGCCTCGTCGATGATCTGCTTGGCCGCGCGCTCGGCGTCCTGCTGGATCTGGGCGCCGTTGCGCTCGGCCTCGCCGAGCTTCGACTGGGCCTCTTCCTCGGCGAGGTTGATGATCTGACGAAGCCGCTCGCTGAGGTCGTCACCGGTCGGACGCCGGGCCTCGCGGACCTCGGTCATCTCGCGGCGCGTGCGCTCGACCTCGTCGAGGGCCCGGGACAGGCGGGCCTCGAGCTCGCGGATCTGGTTACGGGTACGGGCGATGTATTCGTCGACCTGGCGGCGGTTGTAACCGCGCATGACGATCTCGAACGTCTCCTCGCGGAGGGGCTCCTCGCGGAAGAGGTTCGGCAGGATCTCGGCTTCGTTGCTCATAGCCCTTGGGGGTCGAAGGAACGTCTGTGACGACTCTCGATGGTTCCCCCCTTTTCACGCAAGGGGAATGCGGCTACTCGCAGGAATTCCTGGCCCGTCGGTGCGGCGACACGAGAGTCTTCCCAGGTTAAATATCGCAAAATGCAGTTTTTGGGAAATATGCCGCGCCGACCGGCCGGGGACGGCCCCGCCGCCGCTTCTAGACTTGACGACCGTGACTGACTTCTTCCACGGCACCCTCGGCGACCACCGACCCGACATCCATCCGGAGGCGTGGGTGGCTCCCGGAGCCGTCGTCGTCGGCCGTGTGCGGCTCGGCCGGGCGGCCAACGTCTGGTACGGCTCGGTGCTGCGCGGCGACGACGAGGAGATCATCGTCGGCGAGGAGTGCAACATCCAGGACCTGTCCTGCCTGCACGCGGACCCGGGCATGCCCGCGGTGCTGGAGGACCGGGTGAGTCTGGGGCACAAGGCCATGGTGCACGGCGCGTACGTCGAGACCGGTTCGCTGATCGGCATCGGCGCGATCGTGCTGAACGGCGCGCGGATCGGCGCGGGAACGCTCGTCGCGGCGGGCGCGCTCGTCGGCCCCGGGAAGAAGATCCCCTCCGGTGTGCTCGTCGCGGGCGTCCCCGGCAAGGTCGTCCGGGAGCTGAACGACGACGACCGGGCGGTGCTCGCCTACACCCCCGAGACGTACGTGCGCAAGGCCGCCCTGCACCGCGAGGCCCGCTGGAGCTGACGCCCACCCCGACCGTGGGACGCATCTGCCGCACTCGCCCGGCCGGGATGCCGTGTCCGACCGGGAGGCCGCGCCCGGCGGGAACGCTGGGCTCGGCGGGAACGCCGCGCCCTGCCGGGGCGGGTCGCGCGGGCCGGAGCCCCTGTACGCCGGTGGGGTCCGGTCCGGCCCGCGCGATCAGCGGTGGTCGGGGGTCAGCGGCCGCGCTGCGGTCCGGTGGGCTTGGTCGGCGCCGAGTCGGTCCAGCCCTGCGTGACCACCGTCGTGGAGCTCGACACCGAACCGGGTGCCAGGCCCGCCGTTGCTTCGCCCGGCGTGACGACCACGAGTTCCTCGCCCAGCGCCCGTCCGGCGGCGGTGTCGATGATGAGGCGGTGCTGGATCGTGCCGCCGAGCTTCGTCCGCTCGGTGATGGCGATCGCCGTGCCCGGCCGGCCCTGGGCGTCCTTGACCCGGCCGATCGCCGTGACCGTCCGCAGGTCCGCGAGCATCCGGAACGCCGCGCCCCGGACCTTCGGGGTCACCGGCATCTCCGTGATCAGGCCCTGGGCGACGGTGTACAGCCACAGGTCCGAGGACATCGGCTCGCTCGACGACTCGGTGTCGTGCCCCTGGTACCAGCGCTTCAGGGCGGCCTTCAGCCGCTGCGGGTCGGCGGGCAGCGCGCGGAGGTCCTTCATGGTGACGTTGCGGCCGAGCCAGAAGACCTTGTCGCCGTCGACGAGCGGAGCGCGGTCGACACTCGCCTTGCCCGGCTGCGTGGAGAGGGTCATCGGCGCGAGACGCTTGCCCGGAACCGCCACCTTGAACGTGCCGGGGGAGCCCGCGCGCTGCCAGGCCGCCGTGTCGGCGGCGCCGGCCGGCCGGGCGCCGAGCGAGCGGTCACTCGCCCACTGCGGCCGCCCCGGCCGGCTCGGCGTCCACTGCTCGTGCTGCCCCTGCTCGACGACGGTGTAGCCGCCGCCGACCACCCGGTAGGTGTTCCGGTCCACGATCGTGGTGTGCCAGTACGCGCCGACGCCGTCCGCCTGACCGTCCGCCTCGGTCGCGGCGGCCAGCAGGATCGAACGCGCGCTCAGCGTCGTCGTGGGCGTACCGCCGCGCGGGCCCGCCGACCGGTCGCCGGCCGGACCCGCGGTGCCGGTCGTGGTGATCGCGACCGCCGCCGCGGCCGTCGCGGCGGTGAGGCCGAGGCCGCCCGTCATCCACAGGGTCCGGCGGGCGGGCATCGTACGGCGTCGGCCGCCCATCGCCGTACGGAGCCGGTCGCGCCCCTGCGCGACGGCCACGTGGTCGGGCGCCGGCTTGTCCAGCATCGTGCGGACCATGCGCAGCTCATCCATTGCCGTCGATCTCCTTCTCGAGTGCGGTGCGAAGCTTCTTCCGGGCCCGGTTGAGACGCGAGCCGACGGTGCCGTACGGGATGCGCAGGGCCTGGGCGACCTCCTCATGGCTGAAGTCGGCCAGCGCCACGAGCAGCAGGACGTCCCGCTCCTTGCGGGTCAGCGCGGCGAGCGCCCGGGCCAGCTGCGGCTGCAGACCGGCCGCGGCGACCGCCGTGACGACCTCGTTCTCGTGGCCGTGGTCGTCGGGGGCCGTCCGCGCGCGGGCGAGGGTCTCGTAGTGCCGCGCCTCGACGCGCCGATGCTGGGCGACGAGCTTGGTGGCGATGCCGAACAGCCACGGCCGGAGCGCCCCGCGCGCGGGGTCGAACCGCTCCCGCTTGCGGAACGCCACCAGGAACGTCTCGGCCGCGATGTCGTCGGCCGCCTGCGTGTCGAGCCGTCCTGCGACGTACCGGTGGACGTCGCCGAAGTACCGGTCGTACACGGCGGTGAACCCGTCCGGGTCACGGCGGTACTCCCGGACGAGGTCGGCGTCGCTCATCCTCCCGGCCGTCCGCGTGCCGGCCAGGCCGGTCACGTCTTGCTCTCCGTCATGGGCGCCTCCCGGGCGAGGTGGTCAGCGGACACCTGTACTCCGCGCCTTCGCCCGATCGCTTTCGCTCCCGATCCGCGATTTTCCGGTCCGAGGGCTTCGCCGAGGCCGACACGTATGGGCGATCGGGTGGTTCTGCTCCGTGATCGCAGTGACCCGACGGTCTTGGGGTGGCGTTTACCATTGCATGGTGGTCTGGGGGCAGGCGTACGGCGAGGTGCCTTCGGCCGCCGCCCAGGATCCGTTCGCGGTGGTCGAGCGTGACACGCGTGCCATGGTGACGGCCGGCTGGTGGCCAACGACGCCGCCCCTCCAGCGGCAGAACCTCGTCGCCGGCCGGATGCTCGTCCTGCCCGACGGCACGTGGTGGCTGTTCGGCGCCTGGGCCCGCTGGTACCGCTGGCTACCGGCCGACGGCCAGTGGCACCTCTGCCCGCCGCCCCGGCTGCCGATGACGCGGACGTCGGCGCGCCCCCTCGGGCAGGGCATGCCGGTGCCGCGCATCCCTCCCCACCTGGTGCCCTCCGGACCCGACTTCACCGTCGAACCGCCGCAGGCGCTGCCCTTCGTGGACGTCGACGTACGGCCCGAGGTGACGGCCCGCGTACGTGCCACGGTCGAGTCGGCGGCGGCCCTCCCCGCGCAGGACTACCCGCACTGGTGGAACGCCTTCAGCCCGTCCACGCCGAGCACGGTGGCCGTCGGCTGGGGCGTGATGCTCTGGTCCGCCGCGGTCCCGGTGTTCTACTCCGGGCTCGACGCCCAACTGCTCGGCCTGTGGTCGCCGTACCGCGCCCGCCCGCTGCCGGGGGTCGACGGCCCACGCTGGCTCACCCCGCCGCCGCTGGAGTTTCTGGTCGGCCTGTACGCCGAGCGGCTGCGCGCCCACCGGGTCGACGCGGCCGTCGTCATCCTGCGGACGATGTGGGCGATGGCCAGCGCCCTCCGCGAGGACACGCGCTTCCGGGCCCGCGCGGACGCCCTCCTCGCCATCCTCGGCGCCACTCTGCACGATCCCACCGTCGACTACGGCGCCCTCCCGTACGGCGACCAGGCGATCGTCCAGCAGTGGCTCACACGGTGCCCGCCCGCCCTGGCGCCGGCGCTGCGCATCGAGGCGTCGGCGGGCGAGCACTTCCGCAACGCGTTCTACGACCTGGCCGTCTGTCTCGCCTCGATCGCCGGCGACCCGGCCGAACACGGGTACGTCGAGCCCCGCCTCATCGCGGCGGCACTGCTGGCCGCCGACATGGCGGTCGTCCGGCGCGACGTCGTCGAGCAGGTGATCGTATGGCTCGATCCGGAGACCCGGCGCGCGACCCAGGCGATCCTCGCCGGCACCGACCACCCGCTGCGGCGCTTCTGGCCGCAGGACGGCCGGCTGCCGCCTCTCCTCCGGCGGCGCGTCGAGAGCCTCCGGCCGGCGGCACGCGGCGCGCTCCTCGCCACGGTGTACGCCGCGGACCTCGCCTGGTGCCGGCTGGGCGGCGGTATCCCGGCCCGCCCGCGCGGCTTCCCCGTGCCGGTCGCCGTCCTGGCCGAGATCCTCGGCACCGACCGCGCCGCGTCGGCGGCGCCCGCAGACCCGGTGACACCGACCCCCGGCATCGCCCCGCTGGCCCGGCAGTACCCCTCCACGCCGGCCCCCGAGGCGCCGCCGGCCGTACCGCCGGTCGCGCATCAGCCGCCCACCGGCCCGCCCGGTCAGGCCCCCGCCTGGGCGGCCCCCCCGGCCCCGACCCGAAGCACCCCGGACGCCGATCCCGCAGAGCCCGCAGCGGCGATGGGCGCGGGCCCGGCGCAGGCTGCTTCTTCGGCGGTGCCGCCTGTGGACGGGACGATGGTGGACGCGGGCCCTCCGCCAGTGGCCGGGGCCGCGGCGGCGGCCGCGGGCTCCGTCGGGGAGAGTGCGGCAGGCGACCTGATGCCCACCCCTGCTGGATACGTCGGGAAGGCGGACGGCGACCCGGCACATGGTTCCGCCGATTCCGCCGGGGAGAAGGCGGACGCCGGTCCGGCGCAGACTTCCGCCGACTCCGCCGAGGAGGAGGCGGACGGTGGTCCGGCCCGTGTTTCTGACGGATCCGTCGGTGAAAAGGCCGACTGCGACCCGGCGCCCGCTCTTGCCGAATCCGCCCAGGAGAGGGACGACACCGGTCCGGCGCAGGTTCCCGCCGGATCCGCTGAGGAGAAGGCGGACGGCGGTTCGGCCGATGTTCGCGGATCCGCCGTTGAGAAGGCGGGGGGCGGTCCGGCGCAGGGCGACCCCCTCGCGACGCGGATCGAGGACGACGCACCGGACGTCTCGCCGGACGTCTCGCCGGACGTCTCGCCGGACGTCTCGCCGGACGTCTCGCCGGACGTCTCGCCGGACGTCTCGCCGGACGTCTCGCCGGACGTCTCGGCGGACGTGGCGTTCGGCATGGCTTCGCCTGTGCCGGTGCCGCCTTCGACGGGGCTCTGGCGGTCGTCCGCCGAGTCGGGGTCCGCGCCCGTGTGGGGAGGGGGTCCCCACGCGGGCGAGGCCACGATGCTGGATCCGCCGCTGTCGCCGGGGGCGTCGGCCGACGCCACGTACGTCGACCCGCTGGTGGACGGCACCCGGGCGGATGGATGGATGCCGGTCGGCGGCACGCCGCCGCTGCCGTCCGCCCCGCCTTCGCCGGCCGGGCCTCCCGTGCCTCCCGCGCCCGTACTCCCACCGGGCATGCCCGGACCTCTCGCGCCCCCGACTCCAGGCGGCGCCCCGCGACCGGCCGACGCGCCGTCGCCCGCAGGCGCGCTGCGACCGGCTGATGCCCCGTGGCCGGGCGGCATGCCGCGACCGGGGGATGCGCCGTCGCCGGGTGGCGCCCCGCGACCGGCCGATGCCCCGTGGCGGGGCGGCGCGCCGGGGGATCGGCCGCAGCAAGGGGAGCCGAGGCCGGATCACGCGCCGCAGCCGCAGCCGCCGCTGCCGGGGCCTGGCGCGTGGGCCGGTGGGGCCGCGTCCGGACCTCCGCGTACCCATGTCCTCGGCGAGGGCGCGGGGGAGCGGCCGGGCACGCGGATCATGTCGCAGACGATGGTGGGCGACCTCCTGGGCGCGCCCGTGCCGGGCCGTCCGGTCGGCGAGATCGAGCCGCCGCCCGCCGGGACCGTCCTGCCCGAGGTGACCGAGCGGTTCGGGATCCGGTTCGTCTCCGGTGCCGACGATCTCGCAGGGCTCCTCGACGATGTGCACCGCCGGGCGTCCTCTGGGGAGGAGACGGCGCCCGCCGTGCTCGTCGTCGGCGCTCCGCACAGCGGGCAGCGCAGGTTCGCCCGCCTCCTCGCCCGTACGCTCGCCGGCGCGGGCCGGGGCGACGGCTCCGTCCGTACGGTCGACGGCACCGAGCTCGGTGACGCCACCGGGGTTCTCGGCGCGGCCTTGGGCGGCGGCGTGCCGCTGCTGCTGGAGTGGGTCGACGCGGCCCTGCGGCGGGCATCCGACCCCGCGGCGGTCGCTGCGGCCGTCGTCCGTTCCCGGGAGGGCGCGGCCGCGCTGATCGCGACCTGCGAGCCGAACGCGTACGACCGGCTGAAGACCGACTTTCCGCAGCTCGCGGGGGTGTTCCGGGTGTTCCGGCTGCCGGACCTGGCCGACGTGGAGACCCGGCTGGCGCTCGTCCACGTGCTGGCGGACGAGCGCCGCGTGACGGTGAACGCCCCCGCCCTGCAAACCGTCAGGGCCGACCTGCCGAGGTTGTCCGGGTACGGCGACCTGGTGAACGCGCGTCTCGTCGAGGCGTACCTCGACCGTGCGGTCGCGCGGCACACCGACCGGTTCGGGGCGTCCCGGGACCGACTGGTCCTCACGCCGGAGGACTTCGGCGGCGTGGCCGAGGAGATCGAGCCGGCCCTGCGGGCCCCGGGGGACGTCGACGGCTTCCTGCGCACGCTCGACGAGATGATCGGGCTGGACGAGGTGAAGCAGACCGTCGGTGGCCTGGTCGCCGAAGCCCGACGCGCCGCCGAGCGCGCGGCGCGGGGGCTGCCGTCCGGCCGTCATCTGATCTTCCTGGGCCGTCCGGGCACCGGGAAGCGGTCGGTCGCCGGGCTGGTCGGCGGAGCGTACGCCGCGCTGGGTCTCCTCGGCTCGGGTCAGGTGGTGGTGTGCGACGCGCGCGACCTCGCCGGCGGCGACGCGGCGGCCAAGGTCGCGGCGCAGGCGGACCGGGCGGCCGGGGGCGTGCTGCTGATCGAGAACGCCTCCCTGCTCGACCGGATGCCCGGGGCGGTCGCCGCGCTGCTCCGGCAGATGGCCGACCGCCGCGACAGGTTCCTGGTCGTCTGCTCCAGTGAACCGGACGAGATGGACGGCTTCCTGCTCGCGAATCCGGGGTTCCGCGCGGAGTTCGGGGCGATCGTGGAGTTCCGGGAGCCGACCGACCGTCAGCTCGTGCAGTTGTTCTCCCGGTTCGCCGAGCGCGAGCTCTACCTGTTGGACGAGGAGCTGCGCGTCGAACTGCTGGGGTGGTTCGGCGAGATGCGCGGATCGCGGCGGTTCGCGTTCGCCGAGACGGTGCGCCGGCTGTTCGACGCGATCGTCGCGCGGCAGGCGGCGCGACTCGCGGGGGCCCGGGTCGACGCGGCGACGGTGGCCCGCCTCACCGTGCGTGACCTGCCCGATTCGCAGGCGGAGCGGCTGCTGCGGAGCCTCCACGAGGACCGTACCCGGCGGTAGTCCTGGGTGGCCCCGAACCCACCTCGGCGGGTGGCGGCCGAATGGCCCTCTTGGGTCATGTCCGTCGACGGGTCGGGCGCGTAGCCTTTTCCACAGGTGTGGGGACGAACGGAGGTGGACGCGGTGCGCCAGTCGAACCTCGATATGCGCGTCCACGACCGGGTCGCGTTGGATGAGATCGAGCTGTACTCCGAGATGCTCAGCGCCGTCGCGACGGCGGATCGGCCGTTGACGACCGATGAGATCGACTTGGTGCTCGGGATCGGCCACGCGACACGGTCGTAACGACGTGGGGTCGGCGCACGCGGGGATGCGCCGACCGGTTTCCCCCCGATCGGCTTCTCCGCTCACCGGCTCACCCGCCGGTGACGGTCACGACTTGACGAGGCGCGCGATGGCCGCCGAGGCCTCCTTGACCTTCTCCTCGGCCGCCGGGCCGCCTTCGCTCACGGCCTGGGCGACGCAGTGGCCGAGATGGTCCTCCAGCAGCCCGAGCGCGACGGACTGCAAGGCACGGGTGACCGCCGACACCTGGGTGAGAACGTCGATGCAGTACTCATCCTCGGCTACCATCCGCTGCAGGCCCCGTACCTGGCCCTCGATGCGGCGCAACCGGACGAGGTAGGCGTCTTTGTCCTTCGCGTACCCGTGCATACCGGCCACTCTATACCCCCTGGGGGTAGATGCCCAAGTGATCGTTTGAGGCGTACGCCCCGGGGCAGGGGACGAAACGACCCCGAGACCCGAGGCGGGTCGCCGTGACCGACCCGACACGCGAGGAGTGGTGCGGTGAAGTAACAGGGGGGCGAAGGTTCGCTTTCCCCCTGGTAAGCCGTACCATCCTCAGCGGACTGTTCCCGCACTTCAGGAGAAGGACGTGCGATTCCGACTCACCCCGCGTGAGGACAGCTACTACGACATGTTCGCGGATTCCGCGAACAACTTGGTGACTGGTGCCAGGCTACTCGTGGAGCTGATAGGCGACGGGGCCGACCGTGAGGCGATCGCGGAGAAGATGCGCGCCTGCGAGCATGCGGGCGACGAGTTCACTCACGCGATCATGCGTAGGCTCAACGAGAGCTTCATCACGCCCTTCGACCGGGAGGACATCTACCGGCTCGCGTCGACCCTCGACGACGTCATGGACTTCATGGAGGCGGCGGCCGACCTCGTACTGCTCTACAAGATCGAGGAGCTGCCTCGCGACGTCGTCGCCCAGGTCGAGGTGCTGGAGCGGGCGGCCGAGCTGACCGCGGAGGCCATGCCGCGCCTGCGCGGGCTGCGTGATCTCAGCGAGTACTGGATCGAGATCAACCGGCTCGAGAACCAGGGCGACCAGACCTACCGGCGACTGCTGGCCGAGCTGTTCAGCGGCGAGTACGACGCGCTCACCGTCCTGAAGGTCAAGGAGGTCGTCGACCAGCTCGAGGCCGCCGCGGACGCTTTCGAGCACGTCGCCAACATCGTCGAGACGATCGCGGTCAAGGAATCGTGATCTCCGTGTCGCCGACGCGTGTGACCGCCGTGCCCGCCAACCGATGTCCGCGGTTCGCAGCGAGGAAGGGGACGCCGACGTGGAGTTGACGGCCCTCATCGTCGTCGTGGGCATCGCGCTGTTCTTCAACTACACCAACGGTTTCCACGACGCGGCGAACGCGATCGCCACGTCCGTCTCCACCAGGGCGCTCACCCCCCGGGCCGCCCTGGCGATGGCCGCCGTCATGAACCTCGTCGGGGCGTTCCTCGGCACGGGGGTCGCCAAGACGGTCGGCAGCGGCATCATCGATCCGCCGAAGGACCTGCACGGCCTGTCGATCGTCGCGGCCGCGCTGATCGGCGCGATCGTGTGGAACCTCGTCACCTGGTACTACGGCCTGCCCTCCTCGTCCACCCACGGACTGGTCGGCGGGCTGATCGGGGCGGCCCTGGCGGCGTCCAGCAGCGTGCTGTGGCACGGCGTCATCTACAAGGTCGTCCTGTGGATGGTGCTGTCGCCGCTGATCGGGCTGGTCCTCGGCTACCTGGTGATGGTCGTGATGCTGTGGATCTTCCGCAACTCGAACCCCAGCAAGGTCGGGCGGCGGTTCCGCATCGCGCAGTCGCTGTCCGCGGCGGCGATGGCCCTCGGCCACGGCCTGCAGGACGCCCAGAAGACCATGGGCATCATCGTGCTCGCGCTGGTCACGACCGGGTACCAGGGGGCCGCTGACTCGCATGTCCCGGTGTGGGTGATCCTCCTGTGCGCCGCGGTGCTGTCCCTCGGGACGTACGCCGGCGGCTGGCGCATCATGCGGACCCTCGGCCGCAAGGTCATCGAGCTCGACCCGCCGAAGGGGTTCGCCGCCGAGGCGACCGCGGCCAGCGTCCTGTACGCGACCGCGTTCATCTGGCAGGCGCCGGTGTCCACGACGCACACGGTCACCGCCGCGATCATGGGCGTCGGGTCGACCAAACGGATCTCGGCGGTCCGCTGGGGCGTCGCGGGCAACATCGTGTTCGCCTGGGTCCTGACGATTCCGGCGGCGGGCATCGTCGCCGCTCTCGCCTACTGGATCGAGCACCTGTTCGCCTGATCCGTCCGTGGAACGGGCCAACACCGGTGGTACGCCGGGCGGGGCGGGAGGGCCGAGCGGCCCTCCCGCCCCGTTCTCGTCCGGCATCAGCCGAAGCGGCCGGTGATGTAGTCCTCCGTGGCCTTCTCGCTCGGCTTCGTGAAGATCTTGTTGGTGTCGTCGATCTCCACCATCCGGCCCGGCTTGCCGGGTCCCGCGAGGTTGAAGAAGGCCGTACGGTCGCTGACCCGCGCCGCCTGCTGCATGTTGTGGGTGACGATGACGATCGTGTACTGGTCCTTCAGGTTGGCGATCAGGTCCTCGATCGCCAGCGTCGAGATGGGGTCCAGCGCCGAGCAGGGCTCGTCCATCAGCAGGACCTGCGGTTCGACCGCGATGGCGCGGGCGATGCAGAGCCGCTGCTGCTGACCGCCGGACAGGCCGGCCCCCGGGCGGCCCAGCCGGTCCTTGACCTCGTTCCACAGGTTCGCCCCGCGCAGGGACTTCTCCACGATCTCGTCGAGCTGTGCCTTGCGGCGGACGCCGTTGAGCTTCAGGCCCGCGACGACGTTCTCGTAGATCGACATGGTGGGGAACGGGTTCGGTCGCTGGAAGACCATGCCGATCACCCGTCGTACGGCGACGGGGTCGACGCTCGACCCGTACAGGTCCAGTTCGTCGAGGAGCACCTTGCCCTCGACCCGCGCGCCCGGGATCACCTCGTGCATCCGGTTGAGGGTCCGCAGGAACGTCGACTTGCCGCACCCGGAGGGGCCGATGAACGCGGTCACCGAGCGCGGTTCGATCGTCATCGAGATGTCCTCGATGGCCCGGGTCTTGCCGTAGTAGGCGTTCAGCCCGGAGACCTCGATCCGCTTGGCCATGGGGGGAGTACTCCTATCGGGATACGGGCTTGCGCAGGCGGGCGATGAGGCGCGCCGCGAGGTTGAGCAGCATGACGAAGAGGATCAGCGTGAGCGCACCGGCCCACGCCCGGTCGACGGCGACCTGCTGGGGAAGCTGCGCCTGGTCCCAGACGAACAGCGGCAGCGCCATCTGCGGGCCCTTGAACGGGCTGTTGTTGATCGCCGTGGTGACGAACACCGTCATCAGCAGCGGCGCGGTCTCGCCCATGACGCGGGCGATGGCCAGCATGACGCCGGTGATGATGCCGGTGAAGGCCGTCGGCAGGACGACGAAGCAGATCGTCCGCCAGCGCGGCACGCCGAGCGCGTACGACGCCTCGCGCAGGTCGTTCGGAACGAGCTTGAGCATCTCCTCGGTGGCCCGGACGACCGTCGGCAGCATCAGCACCGCCAGCGCCATCGAGCCGGCGAAGCCCATGTACTCGAAGCCGAGCAGCGCGATCCAGAACGCGAACACGAACAGGCCCGACACGATCGACGGCACGCCCGTCATGACGTCGACGAAGAACGTCACGACCTTCGCCAGCCTGCGGTTCCCGCCGTACTCGACGAGGTAGACCGCGGTGAGCACACCGATGGGGATCGAGATCACGCTGGCCAGGCCGACCTGCTCGATCGTGCCGATGATCGCGTGGTACGCGCCGCCGCCCGCGTCGCGGCCGCCGATGGCGTTCATGGAGTGGGTGAAGAACTCCATGTCGAACCGCTTGGCGCCGTTCTTGATGACCGTGTACAGCAGCGTCACCAGCGGGATGACGGCCAGCGCGAACGCGCCGCAGACCGCGACGAAGGCGAGCTTGTCCTTGAACTTGCGGACCCCGGACGGGCCGGTGAGGTCGACGGTGCTCACCTGGTTGAGGGTGCTCACACGAACTCCTTGCGGCGGGCGATGACCGCGCGGGCGGCCATGTTCACGAGAAGGGTGATGACGAAGAGCACCAGGCCGGAGGCGATGAGCGCGCTCTGCCCGGTCCTCCCGGCCATCGCGAACGTGTTGGCGATGTTGGCGGCGAAGGTGTTACCGCCCGGCTTCAGCAGGTGCAGGCTGATCCCGGAGGCGGTGCCCAGGACCAGCGCGACCGCGATCGTCTCGCCGAGGGCCCGGCCGAGGCCGAGCATCGAGGCGCTGATCATGCCGGAACGGCCGAACGGCAGGACCGCCAGCCGGATGACCTCCCAGCGCGTCGCGCCCAGGGCGAGGGCGGCCTCGATGTTGGGCCGCGGCACCTGGAGGAAGACCTCGCGGGTGATCGACGAGATGATCGGCAGGATCATGATCGCCAGCACGATCGAGGCGGTCAGGATGCACTGCCCGCCGACCGTGTCGCCGCCGAACAGCGGGATCCAGCCGAAGTCATCGTGCAGGAAGGTCGCCACGCTGTTCATCTTCGGAACGAAGAACTGCAGGCCCCACAGGCCGTACACGATGCTGGGCACCGCGGCGAGCAGATCGACGACGTAGCCGAGCCCGTCCGCGAGCCGCCGCGGCGCGTAGAACGCGATGAACAGCGCGATCCCCACCGCGACGGGCGTGGCCAGGACCAGCGCGAGCACCGACGACAGGACCGTGCCGAAGGTGAGCTGGGCGATCCCGAACCGCGACTGCGCGGCGTCGGGGTTCCACTCCTGTGAGGTGAGGAAGTTGGCCTTGTCCGCCCGCAGTGCCGGCAGCGCCTTCACGATGAGGAACACCGCGATCGCCGCCATGATCGCGAGCAGCAGGATGCCGGAGCCCTTCGCGGACAGGCCGAACAGCCGGTCCCCGAGACGCCCGGTACTCATCTTGCGGGCTTTGCCGCCCAGAGCGCGGGTCGCGCCCTGCTCGAGGGTCTCGCTGGTCATCCGGCCTCCCATGCCCACCGACTCACCCTGTCGTTCATAGAGATCTCTTCACATGCATGCGACCGAGCCGGTACGGGTCTCCCGCACCGGCTCGGTACTCACTTCGGTCAGGACAGGCCCTTCACGGCGGCCTGGACCTTGGTCAGGATCGAGTCGGGCAGCGGCGCGTAGCCGAGGCCGCTGAGCACCGACTGGCCCTGCTGGCTGGAGGTGTAGGTCAGGTAGGACTTGACGAACTTCGCCTGCTGGTCGGGGAGACCCTTCTCGCAGGCGACCTCGTAGGTGACCAGGATGATCGGGTAACCGTCCTTGGTCTTGTAGTCGACCTTGAGGGCCAGGTCATTGCCGGTGCCGGCGATCTGGGCGCCCGCCGCACCCTTGGAGGCGGTGTCGGAGGAGACCTCGACGAACTGGCCCGAGCCGTTGGCGATCTTCGCGGTCTGCAGCTTGCCGTTGGTGGCGTAGGACAGCTCCGCGTAGGAGATCGCGCCGTCGGTCTGCTTCACGACCGTGGAGACGCCGTCGGACTTGGTCGCGCCCTGGCCGCCCGGAGCGGTCCACTTCTTGCCGCCCTCGAACTTCCAGATGTCCGGCGCGGTGTCCGTGAGGAACTTGGTGAAGTTGTCCGTCGTGCCCGAGTCGTCGGCGCGGTGCACCGTCTTGATCGGGGTGCTGGGCAGCTTCGCCTGCGGGTTGTCCTTCTTGATCGCCGCGTCGTCCCAGTTCTTGACCTTGCCGGCGAAGATGCTCGCCAGGGTGGTCGGCGACAGCTGCAGGCCGTCGACGCCCTTGAGGTTGTAGACCACCGCGATCGGGCCGACGACCATCGGGAGGTCGATGGCCTTGCCGTCCTTGCAGCGCGCGTCGGCCGGGCCGTGCTCCTCCGGCTTGAGCGCGGAGTCGGAGCCGGCGAAGGCCACCTGGCCCTGCGTGAACGCCTGGATGCCGGCGCCCGAACCGTTGGCGTTGTAGTTGAGGTTCGCTCCGGCGCAGTTCTGCTGGTAGCCCTTGGTCCACTCGCTGATCGCGTTGGCCTGGGCCGTCGAGCCGGCGGCGTTCACCGTGGTCTTCACGCAGTCGCCGCTCGCAGCGGTGCCGCCGCTGCCGCTGCCCTTGCTGCCGTTGTCGTCCGTACCGCACGCGGTCAGCGCGAGCGCACCCGCAAGGGCTACGCCGCCAAGAGCGGCCAGCCGAGTGCTGTTGATCACCGAAGTCTCTCCTCGAATCAAGTGTGGGGGCGGGGCCCCGAGCGTTCGCACGGTCGGGGGGCACCGTCGAGACCCGACGCTAAGGAGGAGAGATGTCCAGTCACTCCGATCCAGATGAACGGAAGATGAACGTGATCGTGACTTGTCGGGAAAGGAGCCCTTCCGTAGGGCATCCGTAGGGTTAACACCCCAGGATGCGGCACCCGCCCGGCCCCCGAAGGAGCCGAGCGGGCGTCCGGCGCCGGTCCGCTCCGGCATGCAGCCGGTCCGCCCCGGCGCGCGGCACGGGTCAGCGGGCCGGGGCGCGGTACATCGCGTCGGTGGCGTGGTGCTCGAAGCCGAGCCGTTCGTACAGGCTGGTCGCGGGCGTGTTCGACTCGTCGGCGTACAACATGACCGTCGGCAGGCCGAGCGACCTCAGGTGGTGCAGGCCGGTCAGGGTCAGCGCCCGGCCGAGTCCGAGCCCCTGGGCGGACGGGTCGACGCCGACGACGTACACCTCGCCGACGCCGTCCTCCACCTTGGTCCAGTGGAAGCCGATCAGCTCGCCGGCCCGCTCCGCGAGGAAGAACCCCTCCGGGGAGAACCACGGCTCACGCTCCCGCCGCTCGAGGTCCGCGCGGGTCCAGGCGCCCTGCTCCGGGTGGTCCGCGAAGGCCCGGGCGTTCACCCGCACCCAGGCGTCCTCGTCCGCCCCCGCCTGGAAGGTCCGCAGCCGCACGCCCGCGGGCCACGTCACCTCCGGCAGCGACGCGTCCAGCGGACGGCGCATCTGCCACAGCGCCCGGAACCGCTCGAAGCCCAGCGAACCGGCCAGCGCCACCGCGCCCGGCAGCTCGCCGTGCGCCCACACCCGGAGCGAACCGGCCTGCTCGCGCAGGGCGGTGGCCAGGGCACGGCCGTGCCCCCGGCGCCGGAACTCCGGATGGACCGCGAACTCGGCCACGTCACGGTCGAGGATCCCGACCCCCGCGAGGGTCCCCCCGTCGCGCGTGAGGACCGCGCCACCGCCGTCCCGCAACCACAACAGCGCGCTCTCGCCCAGCGGTCCTACGCCGTCGGCCGCCGCGGCCGCCTCCACGACCGCCAACGCGCCTCTGACCTCGTCGTCCGTCAAATGTTCCCGTGTCATCACGTCCACGACCGCGAGCGTAGTCTCGGCCCCTTTGACCATTGAAGTCAGAAGATCTGTCTGGAGCCTTCCATCCGGCGCGGACGTTGCCATACGATCAGGCCTTCACCTGCGCGGAAGGCGGTCGTCGTGGGCGATCCCGGACTCCCGATCATGGCCGGTGCGCTCGCCGTGCCCGTCGCTGTGCTGCTCCTCGTTCTCCTACTCGCGCTCATGGGCCGCCGCTGGGTCCTGACCGGCCCGGACGCCGCCTTCGCGGAGGACCATGAGGGCTACGACGCCGAGTACGAGGAAGACGACCTCGAGCCCACGCCGTACCGGCCCGCGCTCGAGCCGCCACGGCACACCGCTTCGACGGCGTACGACGCCTACCGGCCCGCCCCCGCGGCCTACGACGCGTACGGATCCACCGCGCGGCCGCGCGACTCCCACGCCGCCCGCCGCGACGGGTACGCCACGCAGCCCCGCGAGCCCTACGGCGGGCCCGCGCAGCAGCCGTACACGCCGCCCCGGCCCGCCGAGGTCTCCGACTGGGAGCCGTACGCGCCGTCCCGGGCCGCTCAGAGCTCGGAGTGGGAGCCGTACGTGCCGGCCCCGCGACAGTCGCGAGAGACGCCCTCACCGCCCTCGTACGGCACGCCCGCCGACTCGTACGGCGCGGCCACCGGTGATCCGTACGCGCCGCCGCGTTCCACCCCCGGCTCCGCCGGGCGGCACTCGTACGGGTCACCCGCTCCGCAGGACGAGTACGCGGACACCGCCTACACGTACGACCGGTCCGAGCCGTCCGGGTACCGTGATTCGCGGAGATCCGCTCCCGACGACCCACAGGGCTTCCCGTACGGCCCGTACGGCTCTCGTTGAGCGGACGCCCGGAGAAACCCCGAGCCGAGATGAAGGCGTGATGGCGGCACTTGCACTCCTGGTCATCCTGGTACCCGTCGTGATCCTCGGGATCCTGGCCGTGGTCATCGTGGCGGTCGTACGAGGGAGGCAGCGCCCTACGTACGCCCCCGGTCCGGGGCAGCAGCCCTACCCGCCGGCGCTCAACGGCCCGTACGGACCACCGCAGGCCGGTCCAGGAGGCCACGACCCCTACGGCGGCCACCTCCCATCTCAGCCGGGCGGCTCGTATCCGCAGGACGGCCCCTCTTCGCAGGCCGGCCCGTCGACGCAGGGCCCTGGATGGTCCGCGCCGCCGCGCTGATCTGTTCCGCGGCCCTGACGTGTGGGACGACCAGGCCCCCGCTCAGAGGCGACCATCCGGCGGCCGCCCGGGTCGGTGGTCGCGAGGGGCGTACCGGATGCTCGGGAAAGACCTCGCCCGTGGCGCCGATATGCGGGCTTTGACCCCTTTGGACCGCGCGGTCGCCGCGCATTCGGTACGCCTTGCGGCGGCCCCGAACGGTCCTTCGCCCGGTACGGCCGCCACGGGAGCAGCGGGCGGGGGCTTGCGTCGCCGTGCTGACCTTGGAGACGACCGAGCCCCCGCTCAGCGGTGGGCGGGGGCTCCTTCCTCGGTCGGCCGGGTATCGGCGACGAATCGATACCCGACGTTTCGCACCGTTCCGATCAGTGACTCGTACTCGGCGCCGAGCTTGGCCCGCAGCCGCCGGA
Organism: Actinoallomurus liliacearum; assembly: GCF_039542035.1. Lineage (NCBI taxonomy): Bacteria > Bacillati > Actinomycetota > Actinomycetes > Streptosporangiales > Thermomonosporaceae > Actinoallomurus > Actinoallomurus liliacearum. The sequence goes on along the minus strand of NZ_BAABHJ010000008.1, from coordinate 911,281 downwards.
CGTGCACGTCGACCGTGCGGGTGCCGCCGAAGTAGTCGTACCCCCAGACCTCCTGCAGCAGCTGGGCGCGGGTGAAGACCCGGCCGGGGTGCTGGGCGAGGTACTTGAGCAGCTCGAACTCCTTGAAAGTCAGGTCGAGCACGCGCCCGCGCAGCCGCGCGGTGTAGGTCGCCTCGTCGATCGTGAGCTCGCCGCTGCGGATCTCGCCGGGCACGTCATCGGGCTGGCCGGCGGCCACCTTGCCGACCGCCAGCCGGATCCGCGCCTCGACCTCGGCGGGACCGGCGGTCTGCAGGAAGACGTCGTCGAGCCCCCACTCGGCGGTGAGGGCGGCCAGGCCGCCCTCGGTGACGATCGCGATGAGTGGAGCGTCGAGGCCGGTGGTGCGGAGGAGGCGGCAGAGGCTCTTGGCGTGGGCGAGATCCCGGCGCGCGTCGACGAGCACCAGGTCGGACGGGGGCGCGTCGATGAGGGCGGAGCCCTCGGCCGGAGCGACGCGAACGGAGTGCAGCAGCAGGCCCAGGGCGGGCAGGACCTCGTCGGAGGGCTCGAGCACGTTGGTCAGCAACAGCAGGCTACTCATACGGCCTCCTCGTTTGGGGCCCAAAAAGACGTCGAGGACCCGAGGGCGACGCTGCCCGGATCCCTAATAGGCGAGGATATCGAACGTGGGAAAAGGACTCACTACCCGAGTGGTGTAGACCAGGAAAGGGGGAGCATGGCGAAGGGCCTGATCAGGTACTGGGCCGCCGCGCGCGCGGCGGCGGGGACGGCGGAGGAACCCTACGAGGCCACCACGCTGGCGGAGGCCCTGACGGCCGCCGCGGCCGATCGGGGGGCGGACTTCGGGCGCGTTCTCGCCCGCAGTTCCTTCCTGGTGGACGGCGCTCCGGTCGGCACGCGGGACCCCGCGGCCGTCCCGCTGCCCGACGGCGGCACGGTCGAGGTCCTGCCCCCGTTCGCGGGCGGGTGAGACGGCCACGGCCGCGACGCCGAACCGGTCCCGGGCCGGTGCCCGGCCGGTCGGCGTCCGCCGCGCCCCGGCCGTGGCCGACGCGTCCTCGCCTGGTCCTGCGGGGCGACCCGGCAGTGGCCGATCTCATCACCCGGTGTGACCCCGACGCGGTGACGCCATCGGTATGGTGATCGCCTATCGCCGACCGGGGGAGACATGCGCAAAGCATTTGTTATCTGCCTGATTCTGCTGATCGTCTTCGGCGGAATCGCCATCGCCGGCGACATCATCGGCCGCCGGGTGGCGCAGAACGAGATCGCCAAGAACGTCGCCTCGCAGTACCAGCTCGACCACACCCCCGACGTGTCCATCAAGGGCTTCCCGTTCCTGACCCAGGCGATCGACGGGCGGTACGACGAGATCGACATCAAGGTGGGGGACGTCACCGAGCAGGGGGTCCACCTCACCGGCACGACGGTCGCGCTCAAGGGCGTCACCGCGCCGATGTCCGACGCGATGCACGGCGATTCCTCCAAGATGGTCGCGGACTCGGCGACCTCCACGGCCACCGTCGGCTACGACGACGTGAACAAGTCCGCGCCGCACGACATGAAGGTCTCGGCCGCGGGCTCCGACCTGCTGGTGCGCGGCCCGTACACCGTCCTGGGCGTCACACAGACGGTCACGGCCACGGTGACCGTGCAGCCCGCGGGCCGCGGCGTCCGGGTCGTCCCGCAGTCGGTCAAGGCGGGCGGGACGACCGTGCCGGTGGGTCTGGTCCGTCAGGCGTTCACGTTCACGATGTCCGTCAAGGGCCTTCCGCTGAACACGCGGATCACCGACGTCAAGGTCGAGCAGCAGGGCCTGCGCGTGTCGACCACCGCGCAGCACGTCAAACTCGACAGCCTCAACGTCCACTGATCAGGGTCGGGACGATCGGCCCGGGAGACGACCCGGAAGTCCCGATGAACCTTCCGCCGTCCGGATACGTGTCGAGGGTGTGGGACCCACTGCGGACGAGCGGCTGCTCCGCGCGCTGTACGACGAGCACGGCGGCCCGCTCCTGGGGTACGTCCTGCGGCTGACCGGTGGCGATCGCCAGCAGGCCGAGGACATCGTCCAGGAGACGTTGCTGCGCGCCTGGCGTCATCCCGGCGCGCTGGTCGGCCGCCCGGTACGGCCCTGGCTGTTCACGGTCGCCCGCAACCTGGTCGTCGACGCGCTCCGGTCGCGGCGGTCGCGACCGCCCGAGGTCGGCGAGGCGGCGCTCGCCGCGCTGCCCGCCGGGGACGACATCGACCGCGCCCTCGAGTCGTGGACCGTCGCCGAGGCGCTGGCGGACCTCAGCTCCGAGCACCGAGCCGTGCTGGTCGAGACCTACTACCGAGGGCGATCGGTGGCCGAGACGGCGGCGGTGCTGGGAATACCGGCGGGGACGGTCAAGTCGCGGACGTACTACGCGCTGCGCGCGCTGAAACTGGCATTGGAGGAGCGGGGGTTGGCGCCATGACGACGAGTGCCCGATGCGCCGATCTCCGGGCGCTGCTCGGGGTGTACGTCCTCGGCGCGATCGACCCCGCGGAGCGCGCCCTGGTCGATGAGCATCTGGAGCAGTGCCGCCGGTGCCGCGACGAACTGGTCGGCCTCGCGGGCCTGCCCGCCCTGCTGGGCCGGGTGACCGAGGAGCAGATCGCGGAGGTCGACGCCCCGCCGCCGGAACTCCTGGAGTCGGTGCTCGACCGCGCCGCCGCCGAGCACCGGGCGCGGAGCCACCGGAACCGCCGGTGGCTGGCGGTCGCCGCGGCCGTCGCCCTCGTCACGGGAGGGGCGGGAGTCGCCGCAGGGTTCGGCCTCGGGGCGGGCCGGCCGGTCGCCGGTCCCGCGGCCACGCCCACACCGGGCCCGCCCACCTCGAATCCCTCGGCGGCCGCCACGACCGTCCAGGCCAGGGACGCCGCCACCGGCGTCGGCGCCCGGATCACCATGCGGGCCCAGGACTGGGGGACCGCGTTCACGGTCCGTCTCACCGGAGCCCCGGCGGGGACCCGCTGCCACCTGGTCGCCGTGGACCGGGACGGGCGGCGGGACATCGCGGGCGGCTGGGAGGTGGAGTACGAGGGCTCCGCCGAGTTCGCCGGATCAACCATGATCCCCAAGGACCGGATCGCGGCGGTCGAGGTGCGTACCGTCGACGGCCGGCGGCTGCTCGGCGTCCGGCTCTGAGGCCCGGGGGAGGACGCACGGATCGCGGCGCTCGCCGGGCCACGGTCCGGGCCGTGATCGATCTCCTCCGGCCGGCGGGAATGCCGGGCGCGGCGTGCGCCTTGAGAACCGGTGATGACCGGTGTCTACGTCGCGGTGGCGGCGCTCGTCCTGGCCACGGTGTTCGGCCTGATCTGGCGGCACCGGAGCGGTGTGCTGCGTGCGCGGAGGGAGGGTGACGTGGAGCGTCTCGACGCCGCCGAGCTCGGGGCCGACCTGGGGGACCGGGCGACCCTGGTGCAGTTCTCCTCGGCGTTCTGCGCGCCGTGCCGCGCGACCCGGCGGATCTTGGGCGAGGTGGCCGGCATGGTCGACGGCGTGACCCACGTCGAGCTCGACGCGGAGGCGCATCTCGATCTCGTCCGCCGGCTGAACGTCCTGCGCACCCCGACCGTGTTGGTGCTCGACGCGTCCGGGCGGATCGTACGCCGCGGCTCCGGCCTGCCCCGCAAGGCCGACATCATCGCCGCCCTCGGCGAAGCCGTCGTCTGAGATGCGCCACGTCACCCCCGTGGAGCGGCCTCGGCGTGCCGCGGTGTTCAAGATCCTTCCCAGCGGGTTCGCGCAGGTCGACGGCGTTCATGGGGCCGGGTTCACGTCTCGATTGCCGAGACGGGGTTTTACGTTGAGCGAGACGGCGCTTACCATCGTGTCCGTGCGTTCCTGGACAGAGTTGCTGACGAAGCGACGGGCGGTCGACTTCTGCCGCGTCGCCACCGCGCTCTGTCCTGCGGCCTGAGGCATCTGAGCCCGTCCAGCCCGTCGCACCACAGCAGTCACCGGGAGCATCATCCGATGCAGGTCGACCCACGGGGCCAGCGTTTCGGCGCGGCCCTCACATCGTTCGTCTTGGTCGTCGTTCTCGTGACCGGTAGTTGGTTGCTACTGGCGGCCCAGGCCGTCGTGTTCGTCGTCGGAGTCGTCTTCGGGCTCCGCAACGCCCCGTACGGCCTGATCTACCAGGCGCTCATCCGCCCTCGGCTCGGCGCTCCGCGGGAGCTCGAGCCGGAGGCACCGCCCCGCTTCGCACAGGGAGTGGGTGCGGCGTTCGCCCTCACCGGGGTGATCGGATACCTCCTGAAGGTCCCTGCGGTGGGGATGACCGCGACGGCGTTCGCGCTGGTCGCGGCGTTCCTCAACGCGGCCTTCGGGTTCTGCCTGGGCTGCGAGGCTTATCTGCTGATCCGGCGGCTCGCTCCACGGCGAGTCGCACCCTAGGCCGGGTTCGCCTGAGACCACGGCCATGCCACGAACACCCGAAGAACGATCCGCCGACTCCACCAAGGAGGACCACGCATGAGCCGCTCCGACGTCCTGGTCGAAGCCGACTGGGTGCAGGCTCACCTCGACGACCCGGGTGTCGTCCTCGTCGAGGTCGACGAGGACACCAGCGCCTACGAGAAGGGCCACATCCGTGGCGCCGTCCGCATCGACTGGAAGACCGAACTGCAGGACCCGGTGCGCCGCGACTTCGTGGACAAGACCGGGTTCGAGAACCTTCTCTCCGAGAAGGGCATCGCCAACGACGACCTCGTGATCCTGTACGGCGGCAACAACAACTGGTTCGCCGCGTACGCGTACTGGTACTTCAAGCTGTACGGCCACCAGAGCGTCAAGCTGCTCGACGGCGGCCGTAAGAAGTGGGAGCTCGACTCCCGCGAGCTCGTCGACGCCGTCCCGTCCCGTCCGAAGACGAACTACGTCGCCCAGGAGCAGGACCACGCGATCCGCGCCTTCCGCGACGAGGTCGTCGAGGCGATCAGCACCAAGAACCTCGTCGACGTCCGCTCGCCCGACGAGTTCACCGGCAAGCTCCTCGCCCCGGCGCACCTGCCGCAGGAGCAGGCGCAGCGGGCCGGCCACGTCCCGACCGCGCGCAACATCCCGTGGTCGAAGGCGGCCAACGACGACGGCACCTTCAAGTCGGACGAGGAGCTGAAGAAGCTCTACGAGGAGGCCGGCGTCGACCTGGCGAAGCCGACCATCGCGTACTGCCGCATCGGTGAGCGCTCGTCGCACACCTGGTTCGCCCTGCACGAGCTGCTGGGCCTGCCGGACGTGAAGAACTACGACGGCTCCTGGACCGAGTACGGCTCGCTCGTGGGCGTGCCGGTCGAGCTCGGCGAGGCCAAGTAGCCGCTCGCCGGCCAAGGACGCGCATAGCAGCAAGGAGGAACAATGAGCGACGGTTGCGGAGCTCCGACCCAGACGGCGAGCCTGCCTGCCACGGTCGATCTGGCGAACGAAGCGGTCATCCAGGGCACGGTCGTGCGCGCGGGCACCCCGGTGTCCGGTGCGTACGCGCGCCTGCTCGACGCGACCGGTGAGTTCACCGGTGAGGTCGTCACCAGCGAGGAGGGGGTCTTCCGGTTCTTCGCCGCACCCGGCGACTGGACGATCCGCGTGCTCGCTCCGGGCGGCGTCAGCGTCGACTCGCAGGTGACCGCGACGACCGGCGAGATCGCCGCGCTCGAGGTCGCCATCTAGCATCGACACGAAGGTCCCGCCGGTCACCCTCGGGTGGCGGCGGGACCTTCTGTTTTGTCCGCCTCTACGGACTTGTGGCCGGAAGTCGTTACGATCGCGAACTGTGCTTCGTACGTCCCCGGTGATGCTGCCCTGGACCACGCTCCGGCTGGCCGGCCGGTTCGCGGTTCCACTCGCCCTGTGGTTCACGGTCGGGCAGGTGCTCCGCTACCTGTTCTTCCTCGCCGGATACCACTTCGGGCTGCACAACTCCGTCATCCCGATCATTGTGCTCAGCCTCACGGTCATGGTGTCGCTCGGCGTCACGGCCGCGATGGTGCACAGCGTCCGTGATGGCCTGCCGGCCGTCCAGGCGCGCGAGGTCGACGAGCGCCTGACGTCATGGGCCGCCGACGAGGAGGAGGGCATCCTCGACGCGATCACCCGGGCGCTGCTCCCGTTCATGATCTTCTACCTGGCCTGGGGCTGGTTCGCCGACGACGCGAAGGAGTTCGTGCAGAGCGCGGCCGGCCGGGGCACGGCCCAGGGCGGGGTCTACGGGTCGATCGCCGGGATGAAGATCCTGATAGCCCTGCAGGACCACGTCTGGGTCGCGATCATCTGCACGGCCGTCTTCTTCGCCCTGAAGTTCGTCGCCGAGCGCGTCATCGAACCGCGGTGGTCCGGTCTCGGCGGGATCTGCGTCGCCTTCTGCGAGGTGAACTGGACGCTCTTCGGGATCTTCACGGTGGACCAGGCGCGGCAGGGCGTCACCGGCTGGATCACGGGACGGGTCGCCTGGGTGGATCTGGGCAGGCTCCTCGGACCGGTGTTCGGTACGTTCAACACGCTGTGGCCGCTCTTCAAGGACGCGGTCCTCGGCTCTCTGGTGTGGCTCGTCATCGCGGGCGTGATCCTGGGCGTCACCGCGGAGGAGGAGGCGGCGCTCGGCCAGGGCTGGATCGGCCGGAAGGTGGTCTCCGCGAGCGGCATCGACCGTCCGCACACCCCTCGGGAGGTGCTGACGCGGGAGCTGCGTGACAAGTGGTTGCCCGCCGTGTACGGCTTCCGGATGGTGTTCCGGGCGGGGATGCTGCCGTTCGGGGTGTTCTGTGCGCTGTTCACCGGCCTGGAGGCGCTCGTCCCGGTGACCGAGCGAGGGGTGTACTACCTGCTGGGCCCGCACGAGCTCGGGTGGTGGCAGCCGCGGCTGACCATGGTCGAGTTCCCCGTCGAGCTGGTCCACCAGGTGCTGCGCGTGTGCCTGCTGGCCGCCGCCTTCGACCTGGTGGTCGGCCGCGTCAGTGCGCGAACCGCAGAATTCGGATCGGCCCGGTCTGCCTCCCCGCGGACAGCGCGTTCGCTCGTACCTCCAGCAGGACCGTACTCGCCGCCTTCGCCGGGACGTCCGTCGTGACCGTCACCCGCGTCACCGAGCCGACGGCCGGGTCCTTGCCGCCACCGACGGCGCCGTAGGCCGTCCAGATGTGCCCCTGCGGGTCCCGTACCTGGAACGCGGCGCCCTTGGCGTCCTTCACGCCCTGGGCGTCGAGCGGGCGGACCTGCAGCAGGAGCGTCAGGTGCACGGCGCCGGGCGGCGCGAGGCGGGACTTCGCCGACGCGGCCGCGTCCCGGCCGAGCATCCGCCACTCGGCCCGGCCCAGCACGCCGGCCGCCCCGAAGCGTACGACGCTGACCTTCTCGGGCCGGGTCCAGGTCGAGGACGCCTGATGGACGTGGTCCGTCCACTCCGTGACGAGGTACGCGGTGGCCAGCACGGCGAACGCGCCGGCCTCGACCATCCGGCGCCGGCCGGGGGACAGCCGCGGCCGGCGGCGTACGACCGGGTCCGGGACCGTGGTCTCCAGCGGATCGGGCGGCGGCATCGTGTGCATGGTCAGCTCGATTTGAGGGCGTAGTCGGTCGGGGGACCGGTCAGGAGCCGGGCCGTCCGGCTCGCGGTGAGACCGAGGTCCACGGCGGTCTCCGCGGACAGGTTGTTGACCAGGTCGCTCTGTCCGACGACGAAGCGCGCGCCGGCCAGCCGGTCCTTGGGGATCTCGAAGACGTAGAAGGTCGACCGCCACAGCATCGGCTCGAGCGAGGCGTCCGAGGTGAAGATGTCGGACCGGCCCGTCTCGTCGTACGAGAGGCCGCCGGGCGTCTCCAGGCGCGCGTGGCCGAGCTGGAGCGGCTTGAGGTTGCTCTTCGCGCTCACATAGACGATGACGAAGATGCCGGGGGTGGTCATCCGCCGGTCACCGCGGAGGGAGTCGTGCTTGACGATGCCGCTCGCCACGTCCATGCGATCGACCTTGACGCTGAAGACGCGGTTGTCCACGACCGCGCCGACGTGGCCGTGCGCGAGCAGCGGCGTCTGCAGCCGCGCCACGAGGTGGGGTTTGACGGAGGTGAACCACATGGCCAGCGCGCACAGGACGACCGCGCCCAGGCCGGCGAGCGCTCGCCGGAGGATCGTCACGACCGCGCCCCCGCTCGTACGGGGAGGGTGACCTTCGCGGTGAACGGCGACTGCTTCGTGACCGTCCAGTCGAAGGTGTCGTTGGTGAAGCTCTGGCCGTACGTCCACTTGCGGAAGGCCAGCGTGACGTCGCCCGGGTTGGTGCCGGCCGGGAGCGCCCACACCAACTGCACGTCGAGCGGCAGGCGAGGGTGGAGGTCGCTGGTCTTGGCGCCGGAGATCATTCCGATGGAGTCCATGGGGTCCGCGTCGGCGTAGCGGCCGGGCTTGGGTTCGGCGACGACGCCGCCGAGGAAGGTGACGATCCCCCAGGACTTGGCGCTGGTGTTCACGACCCGCGCCGTGACGATCAGGGAGTGCTTGGGCGGTCCGCTGAACTGCTTCACGTCGGCGGTACGGGCGTTCAACGCGGTCACCGTGAAGGGGCCCTGGTCGATCGGCCTGCCCACCGCGGTCTTCGCCGGGCCGGTCGGCGCGGCGCGCAGGCCGCCGAACGCCGCGGTCACCCCGATGACGACCACCGGTACGCCGATGACGACGAGGGCGGTCCGCGGGCGTCGGCGGGGTCGTTCCGCGACGGTAACGGTGTGAGCCACTGGTCGATCGTAACGATTTGCTCGGATATCGGGGTCCCGGTCGTCCTGGCCGGGACCCCGTAATGAGGGGGAGGTCGTCTCTCATGGAAGAGGGGCGACGTCGTCCGGGCCCCAGCCCGTGGCCGTTCCGAACTCCTCGATCACCTGTGGCGCCGGTACGTCCTGGCTCTTCAGCAGGAGCGCGGAGTCGTCGCTGCCGACCCACCAGGGGGTGATGAGGGCGACCTCCGCCCCGGACCGCAGCCGGAGGAGGAGGATGTCGTGACCGTCGTCGAGGCGATGGAAGATCGTGCGGAGCCGGCCCTGGACGTCGAGGATCGGCACCTGCACCCGGGCGATCGGCCGGGCGCCGCCGAACTCGGTCCAGTGTTCGGGGCCGATCGTCGCGATGGGAAGCTCCGGCCAGGGGCGCAGCGCGTCCAGCCGCCGTACGACCTTCCCGAGGAACTCACGAACGGCCTCCTCGTCGTGCGGCTGGGGGATCTGCCCTGTCAGCGGCTCCTCGGAGCGCAGGCCGGCGACGATCCCCTCGTACTCCTGCTCAGGGGTGAGATGCAGGATCGGTTCCTCGAGCAGGGCACGGGCGATCCGGCCGACCACCTCATCGTCGAGCGTCCGCTCGAACTGCGTGGCGTAGAGGATGCCGTTGATCAGTCCATGCGGTTCGGTCAACGGATCCGTCCTTCCGTCCACGGTCATCAGATCCCCCACTCGATGTGATGAGGCCCGAACAACAGTCCCTGACCCCTCAGATGGTCGGTGACCTGCCGGAGGTGCTGGGGCGTCGGCTTGTAGTGGCCGCTCTGTCGCGAGATGGCCATGAGGTTACCGTTCACCACCTCGAGCTCCCCGGCCCCGGCGACCGGACCTCCCGCGAGGAAGCTCGAGTGGTGGAACTGACCGATGACCTGAGTGTTCGAGGCGTAGAGATTGCCGTGTTCGTCCATGACGTAGATGGCCCGCCCCCGGTCGGGTGTCCATGCGGACGTCCCCCTCCTCGTGTCGAAGAGACGGCCCGAGGAGTCGTACAGGCGCCCGTCGCTCCCCACCGTCAGGCGGTACCGCTGGCGTGCCGCGTCGTCGAGGTACTGGACCTGTGACCCGTGAGTCCAGGACTTGTTGGGCGCGGGCAGGTGTTCGCCCCGGTACTCGCGCTCCATCTCCTTCATCTTGAAGCGCGGTGGCCTCGGACGTGCGTGAGCCGCCGTCCCCTCCTCCTTCCGGAGGAATCGGAAGAATTTCTGCGCAGCCTTGAAGATTCCCGCGCCCGCTCCGCTAGCCACCCAGGACGGCGTTCATGGCGAGGCTGACGCAGAGGTTCACCAGCCTGCTGGTGATCTCTTTGAAGACCGGGATCTCCATGAGGGAGCCGCCCGCCGTCACCGCGGAGGTCGCGAAGGCCTGAGCGATCTCGATCGCCAACTGGACGAGCTGGACGATGACGTTGATCTTCAGCGCGATCACGATCGCGGAGCAGATCATCAGACCGGCGCCGATGATGTCGCCGCCCGTCTTGCCGTCCAGGAGGTTGTTGTGCGGAGCCTCCTTGGCGTTCCAGGTGTTCGCGAACGCCTGGACGCCCTCTCCCTTGTGCTGAGTCCAGATCGAGGTGGCGTGGGCGTTCGCGTCGCCGACCGGCTGATCCATCGTGCTGGTGAACCCGAGCCAGCCGCTGCCCATGTTGAGCAGCTTGTCCTCGTCGCTCATCGGCCACGTGTAGCCGAGATCGTTGAGAAGCGTGGCGAGCGCGCCGGGCAACTGCAGACCCATCCCATCACCCCAGAATTTTGCGGACGTCGTTCATCTCACCGGTGTTCGCCTGCTCGCCCGTCTCGTAGGCGGTCGCGAGGTCGTGCACGCCCTGCACGTGACCCCTCATCGCGCCGGTGTTGTCGTCGTACGATCCGAACGCCAATTCGTGGATGGCCTGGTAGAAGCCGGCGATCAGTGAGCCGAGGTCATCGGTGCCGAAGGCGTCCGACTGAGCCCCGAGCTCCTGCTGGAAGCCCGCGGACTGCGACTGCAGTGTGTTGGTCGCCGTGTTGATGCCACCGGCCGCCTCGCGCATCTTCGCCGGATCGACCTCGAGTTCGTCACCCACGTCACCCATCCGCTCACTCCGGTCCTTCGATGCTCGACATGATGTCGCGCAGCGCACGCGTGTACGTGCGCATCTGGTCGATGCTCATGTCCTGGGCCGCACTCACCCGCTTGCGCAGTTCCTCGGCGTCCGCCCCGCCGGCACGCCCGCCGGGACCGACCTCGGCCCCCAGGTCGTCCAGGGCGGCGTTCACGGCGATCCGGAGCTGCTCGGCCAGCTCGTGCGACGCCATCCGCATCGCCTGCCGTTCGACCGTCACCGACTCGACCCGGCCGACCATCGCGACGGCCCGGATCCGCCCGCGCGCGCTCTCCCCTTCGCCGCGGGCGTCGGCGGTGGCGCCGGTGACCGTGAGCGCGTCCTCCAGGTTGCGCCGAGTGAGGCCGAACAGGTCCTCCAGGCCGCGCGGAGTCGGGTCGCCGCTGATCCGGGTGCGTTCCCGGATGCGTGCCATCGCGTCCGTGATGCCCTGCGTGATGACCTCCAGCCGGCGGAGGCTCTCGTTCTGCACCGCGCGCAGGGTCTCCGCGAGCGCCGCGAGGTCGGGAACCGGGCCCGCCGCCGCGGCGGACCTGCCACGCTGGTCGTCGAGCGCGGCGTTGACGGCCTCGGTGACGAGGCCGCCGAAATCCTCGGGAGACAGGCGGAGCACGCGGGGGTCGAGTGTGACGGACTCGACGCGTCCGCCGTGCACGGACGCTCGGACCCGCTCGTCGGAAGCCTGCCCCTCGCCGCGGACCATCGCCTCCTCAGGAGAGGGTCTCTTCGTGCGCAGCGATTCGATCGCGGCGTGCGTCTCGCGCATCAGGCGCTCCAGCTCGACGTCGTCGAGTGGCTCTGGCACCGAGAGTCCCCCCTTTATGCGATTCGACCGTGTCTACTTTACGTTTTCCGTACCTTGGTGTCCTTCCTCAAGCTCACCCCCTCAGGTACGACGCACGCGACCTCGATTTGGATCCTCCACAGCCGGGCGATCCGTCGTCGTTTCCCGGCACAGGGCTCGTTCACGGCAGATCGTCTAGAGTCTTCGACGAGTGGTGGGGAGGTGCGCGGTGGGCAGATTGAAGCCGGCGGCCGTCGCCGTCGCGGGCGGCCTGGGACTGGCGACCGTGGTCACCGTTCCCATCGCGCTGACCGCACGACCGAGCGGCGCGGCGGGGATGCCGGTCATGCGAGCGGCCCAGACGACGAAGAAGACGAGCGCGAGGCCGACCCGGCACACGACGACGCCGAAGCCGCCGAGTCACACCCCGACGCCGAAGACCACCCCCACGCCCACACCCACGCCCGCGCCCACGGTCACCAAGACGGTGGCGCCACCACAGCGGTGTGACGTCGCCAACGGATATCCCGCATCCGGCATGACGGCGGCGCCGTACCCCCAGTTGATGCTCGACTTCACCGACGTCTGGCCGCTGACCCGCGGCGAGGGCGTGAAGGTCGCCATCGTGGACAGTGGCGTCGACACCTCGCATCCGCAGTTGCCGTCGATCGACACGTACGACGTGACGAACACCGACAAACGCGACTGCAACGGTCACGGCACCATGGTCGCCGGCATCATCGCGGCGCAGGACCAGCGGAGCAGCCACGTGCCGTTCCTCGGCGTCGCGCCGAAGGTCCAGCTCATCTCCGTGAAGGCCGCCACTCAGGACACCGACAACCCGCCCCGCCCGGTGGCCGAGGGGATCCGGCGGGCCGCCGACCTCGGCGCCGACGTCATCAACGTCTCCATCACGCTGGCGAACTACTCGTTCCTCAAGAGCGCGGTGGAGTACGCCCAGCACAAGGGCGCACTCGTCGTCGCGGCCGCCGGCAACATCGACACCACCAAGAAGACCACCGAACAGGAGCTCTATCCGGCCAGCTACGACGGCGTCATCTCGGTCGGCGCGGTCGGAAGTGACGGGAAGGTCGCCGACTTCACCGACACCAAGTCACGCGTGTCGGTCGTCGCGCCGGGCGTGGACGTGAACAGCACGTGGCCCCACGACTCCTACGCCAGCAGGCCCGGGACGAGCTTCGCCGCGCCGTACGTCACCGCCACGGCCGCGCTCATCAAGGCGTACCACCCGAGCCTGACCGCGGCCCAGATCAAGCACCGGATCGAGGTGACCGCCGACGGCCGCACCTCGGTCGGTTCCGGCGCCGGAATCCTCAATCCCCTCCGGGCCGTGACCGCGGTGCTGCCGGAGGAGAACGGCCAGGCGGGCACGGCCACCGTCAAGCCCAAGCCGGTGGCGATCGTCACCGCGGAGCACAAGGACACCTTCAGCCGTACGGTCGCGCTGTCCTTCGTCGGCGGAGCGCTCGGCATCGCCGGCGCGGTCGTCGCGGGCGGCATCATCATCCCGGCGGGTCGCCGCCGCAACTGGCGCCCCGGCCGCCGTACGCCGTCGTCCGAGCGGGAAGAGACGGGCTGACGGGCTGCGGGATCTCCCTTAGCAAGATCAACACCATTAAGGTGGAGGAAACCGCCCCTTGAATGGCGATTTCCCGGAGGACACATGGCGTCGGACAACGGTTTCTTCGGTCACACCGGGAACGAAGAGTTCGATCGGATCCTGGCGCAGGTCGGCGAGCAGATGCAGCGGTTCGAGGAGGCGCGGAAAGAGCTCTCTTCGCTGAAGGGGCGGGCCACCGCCGCCGACGGCCAGGTCGAGGTCGAAGTCCTGCCCAGCGGCGCGCTGTCGTCGCTGCAGATCAACCCGCGGGCGATGCGCCTCGGGTCGGAGGCGCTCGCCGAGGCCATCCTCGAGGCGGCCGGGAACGCCGCCAAAGAGGCCGCCGACCGCATGAACGAGATCATGGGCTCCGTGACCGGGCGCAGCGCCGACTTCAGCCAGATGCTGCAGGGAAAGCTGCTCAGCCTGAACCCGGAGGCGGAGTCCGACCTCCACGACCCGCAGCTCACGGACGCGATGCGGCAGTTCCAGGAGATGCGTCGCCGGTACGGGCTCTGAGCGCCGCGGTCAGTAGTACGTCCAGCCCCCGTGCTGCGTGTTCTTGACCTTGATGTCGTCGAAGTCGGTGTCCTTGGTGAGGCTGCCGCTCCCGCGGTTCGGCTGCGGCTGCGGGAAGGCGGTCTCGGAGGAGGCCAGCGCGGCGATGTTGCCGAGGTTGTAGAGCAGCGCCACGACGACCGACCCGACCCCGACGGCCGTCACGCCCATGAGGACCGCGCCGGTGGCGTTCTTCAGCGCCTCGACGATCGGGGCGTCCGGTGGGAAGGCCGCCTCCGCGAGCTCGCAGGCGATGATGGTCGCGAGCAGCAGGTCCGCGACGATGCCGACCGTGTGCATGATCTGGTGGATCTGCGTCTGGGCGTTCTGCACGGCGGTGGACATCGTCCCCAGCGCCTGGTCGGTCTGGTAGAACTCGTTCTTGACCGTGGCGATGAACTTGTCGAACTGCTGACGGTCCGCGCCCTCCGGCCAGGCGGCCTGGATCGCCTTGACCTTGTTGTCCCAGTCGTTGAACCGCATGTCCTGGAGGTTCTGGCTCCCCGAGCGCCAGGCGTTCCAGCTCTTCTCGATGTCGTCGTCGCCCCACGGCTTGGCCAGGAGCCAGATCGCCCCCGCCCCCGCCGCGGGAATCGCGAGCCGACCGGCGAACTGGATCTTGGAGAAGGCCGGGATCCACCTCGCCAGCAGCTTCATCAGGCCCATCGCGCCGACTTCGACACCGGCGGTGTAAGCCTCGCCCTCACCTGCCATTGACGGTCCTCCTCGTTCGGGTGTGCGCGGACGCCGGCCCAGTGGGCGCGGCCGGTCCAGTGCGAAGAGCCGGCTCAGCGCGCGGAGCCGGTCCAGTGGGCGGACGCCGGTCTAGTGGTACGAGTCGTCGCTCTTCTTGGCCGTGTTGAACTCCTCGGTGTCCTTGGACACCCGCTGCTCGAGTTCGTGCACCTTGGCCGCCGCCTTGGACTGGTCGGTGACACCGTTGGCGGCCTGGTAGGCGGCCCGGGCGTTCTCCAGTTCCTTCTCGTCGTAGTGAAGCGCGACGCTGTACAGGCCGGCGTTCACGCCGTGCAGGCACTTGACGGCGTCTTTCAGCTGACGGAGCTGGTAGTCGCGGGCCGGATGGTAATTACCGCTGACGGTCATGGCGCCGATCACACCCCACGACATGGCCGGCAGCTCGGTGTTCTGGTCGACGAGCGTCTTCACGGACTCGACCAGCGGCAGGAGCGTGTTGGAGAAATCGCTCGCGGCGGTCTTCAGCGCGGCGGTGTTGACTTCGACCACGTGGCCTCCTTCGCTACCGATCCAAGATCGGTTGACAAGAGGCTAACCGCCGGTGTCCCTCTATCGCTAGGCAGGAGGACGTTTGTGCGGCCCGTGGGGCTCCCATGTCCGCCCGGCATCAGCCGGCAGGATGGTCTCGCCACTCGCCGAGGCCGGTCTCGGCGACCAGGCGATGGAGCTCGCTGATCCTCTCGGCGTCGTCGGTCTCGCTGAACGCGCCGATGTGAATCCGCCCGGGAACGCCCGGTGCCATGGCGCGAAGATACCGGTCGAAGGCCAGGGGTATCGATGGGACGGCGACCGTGTCGTACCAGAGAGTGACGTAGTGCACGCGACCGATCTTGGAGAGGCCCACCGCCTCGATCGCCGATGCGGGGATGACTCCGGCTCCATCGCGCCCCCGCGCGGTGAGTCCCGCACCCGACAAGGTGATCATCAACGGATTACGTATTCCGATCACGGCGAACATCGCGCCGACTGCGATTCCTAACGCCCCGAGAATGCACCAGTACGGGTTGTAGAGGAACCCGGCCGCTGACGCGACGACCCCCACGCCACCGAAGACCGCCGTGAGCCGAGCCAGTCCGGCTCGGTTGTTGTGCAGGCAGAACTCACCTTGAGGCATGCCGTCATGGTATCGAGCCGATCGCCACGGACTCGGGCTCTCGATTAGGCTCGGTGGGCGGTGCAGCGTCCAATCAGGGAGGGCGACGTGTTCGAAGGAAGCCTCGAGGCGGCCCAGATCGCCGTTTACACCACCGCGGCGGCCTCGTTAATCATTCCCGCTGCAGGCCCGCTCGCGGTCGACATGTACAAGTCGCAATGCGATCCATCGGCCTTCTGGTCCGGCGCCGAGACCTGGTGGCAGGTGGCGGATACGATGTGGACGGCCGCCGGCCAGGCGCAGAAAGTCCACGACAAAGCGGAAAGCGATGACTGGTCCGGCGGCGATCCCGAGGCGTTCAAGAAACAGCTCAGCGAATACAAGACCCAGCTTGAGCTCTCCGCTCTGCTGTGTAATCTCATCGCCATCGTGCTCTGGGTGACCGCGGTGCTGCTGTTCTTGCTCATCCTGGCGATGGTGTTCATCGCGGCGATCCTGGCCGCGTTCCTGATTCTCATCGCCGCGGAGACCGCGATCACCCTCGGCGCCGGGTACGGCGCGATCGTGGCCGAGGTGAGCTCGATGGTGAGTTCGATCAACGTGGGCTTCTGGGAACCCATGTCGGGAATGCTGGAGACGACGCTCAACTCCTTCGCCCTGTTGCTGGGCGGCTCCCTGATCGCGGAGTTGGCCGGTCAGGTCGTGACCGGTAACCCGGGAGCCTTGAAGGACGTGGTGTTCGCCCAGGCCCCCGCGATCGACGTCATCTTCCGGGGAACGCTGAACCGGCTCGAGCGCAAGGCGACCGCCGACCTGATGGCCGGCGGGGTCGACACCAGGACCACGGCCCTGTCCAAGATCCCGCTGATCCAGAAGATCCCCTTCCTCGAGAAGGCCGTCGGCGCCTTTCCCGACATCACGAAGATCGTTCCTGATGGTCCCGTGGCACGGATCGTCGGCCTTGGCGCCATGGCCAAGGGAAGCGGCGGCGACACGGCGACGCAGAATTATCCGCTTACCGGGAAGCTCATCGGCAGGGACAACGACCAGGTCGGCTGACCGGGGTCCGGCTCAGTCCTGGCGGAGGCGGCGCTGTAACCGGTCGATGAGATCTTTGGAATCGCCGATCGCGCCGGTGAAGACGTCGCGCATCATGTCGATGCTCTCCTGCAGGCCCTCTTTGTCGGCGACGATCCCGGCCGGGTTCTGCGTACCGAACAGATCGCTCATCACGGCGTCGGACTGTCTGCGGCTGTCGGCCCTGGCCTCGTGGCTCAGCCGCAGGATCGTCTCGGCCAGGTCGGCCGACCCCATGCGCATCGCCCGCGGATTGATCTCCAACCCGTCGATCCCGCCGTCGCGCCACGTCACCTTGATGTAGCCGTCGTCGGTGACCGCCGTGCCGGTGATCCCGGCCATTCTCTCCTGTAACAGCCGGGCCTTCTGGAAGTACTCCGTCGCCTCGCCCGCCATCGCGTCCAGGGCCTGCCACAGACCGTCGTTCTGCTCCATCGCCGTCTTTCCGATCGCTCGTGGTCGGTGGGCCGGGGCGGTCATGCCTCGGTAACGGTGCTCTTCTGCTCGGAGTCGTCCCAGATCCTGGCTGTCTTGTAGAGGTTCTCGCCGATCACGTGAGCTTTTTCGACCTTGGACTGCATGTCCTTGATCAGGTAGGCGCTGGCCTCGGTGTAGGCGATGGCGAGCGCGTACGTGACGGCGGTGAATGCGCTTTCCGCGAGATGTAACGCACCTGCCTGGGCGATGGCCTTGTTCAGTTCCGGGGTAACCGTGGTTTCGAACTGCTTTCCCAGTGCCCGGATGTTCCCCGTGTTGTGTACGATCTCGTCGCCGTTGCCCATATAATCCCCCTGAACCCGGTAGATCGAGTTCGTACAACCTACCTCACGTGATCGTGTAAGAATCGTGCCAGAGGTCACATTCGCCATCTAACGGCGGCGGTTCGGTTTCGTTTGTTAATTCTGGACCAGCCGAAAATTCGATTTGCTGCAATGGCTGAAGCCAGAACCAGAGAATTGAGTGGTTCGGCGGGTTCGCGCAGGATCAGCACCTGTGCGCCGCCCTCCATCAGCATGTCGGCGACCAGGGCTCCCGAGGTGTCGCATAGCCGCATCTCCCGGAACGGCCCGCTGAGTGTGGCGACCGGTTCTCCCCGTGGGCCCGTGATGGCGAGTCGGGGGGTGGCGAATCTCCGGGAGCGTTGCTCGATCATTCCCAGCGCGCCGCCCCCGGGATCGACGACTCTGATCGGGCACCGGCGCCCCTCCAGGGCCATGATCGGCCGACCGTCCAGGGCCGAGACGATCACGCGTTCGTCCCCGGCGGCCCTGGCCAGCACGTTGCCACCGCGATCGCACAACTCCAGCCCGACCTGGCGGATCAGCCCGGCCGTCTGCTGACGTAACACGATCGTCCGGTGCTCAGGGATCACGGCGCCGACTCCCTACTCCGCCTCGGTGTCTCACCAGGATCCGCGTCGACGGCCCGGTCGAGGCCGGCGACCTCCGGTCATGGCTGCGCACCGTCCACTTGCGCGGTCTGGATGAGGCGGGTGCCGCTGCGGCGGTCGACCAGGTAGCCGCGGCCCGGGGGCAGCTTGTGGCCCTTGATGTTGCCGAGCAGGACGCCTTCATCCTTGTTGCCGGACATCACCATGCCGGGGGAACCCATCTCCTTGATGCGCTGGATGACCGGGTCGTACAGGGCGCGACCGGCGCCGCCGTAGGAACGGGACACGATGACGTGCAGGCCGATGTCCCGCGCCTGCGGGAGGAGCTCGGCGATGCCCCGCAGCGGGTTCTCCGAGGTCGCGACCATGTCGTAGTCGTCGATGATCAGGAACAACTCCGGCCCGGTCCACCAGGACCTGCTGCGCAACTGGTCCGGGGTCAGGTCCGACGGGGGCAGCCGCTTGGTCATCGCCGCCTGGATGTCCTTGACCAGGGTGGCGGCGGCGGTGGAGGACGCGGCGTACCCGATGCGGTGTTCGAGCTCGGCCGCGTCCAGCAGCGCCCG
This sequence comes from Actinoallomurus liliacearum, assembly GCF_039542035.1. Classification (NCBI taxonomy): domain Bacteria; kingdom Bacillati; phylum Actinomycetota; class Actinomycetes; order Streptosporangiales; family Thermomonosporaceae; genus Actinoallomurus; species Actinoallomurus liliacearum. The sequence continues at coordinate 892,535 of NZ_BAABHJ010000008.1, read as the reverse complement.
GCTGTAGTCGATGAAGATCATCCGGGCGTTCTCGGGCTCGTAGCGCTCGGCGATGCTCTTCGTGATGACGCGGAGCAGGTTGGACTTGCCGCACTCGGCGTCGCCGAAGATCAGGAAGTGCGGGTCGTGCGCGAAGTCCAGGTACACCGGCGACAGCGCGTCCTCGTCGATGCCGATCGGGATCCGGGCGCCGGTCTGCGCGGCCGGCGGCAACTGCTCGATGGGCAGGAGGCTCGGCAGCATGCGGACCTGCGGCGCGGCCGGCCCGTGCCAGGAGTCCGCGATGGAGCGGACGAGCTTGCCGACCCCGTCGGAGAGGGAGTCCGCGGCGACGTCGCCGTCGATCCGGGGCAGCGCGGTGAGGAAGTGCAGCCCGTCGGGGGTGAGGCCACGGCCGGGCCGTCCGGTCGGGACGTTGTCGGCGAGCTTGCGGTTGATCTCGGACTCGAAGGCGTCGCCGAGGCGCAGTTCGAGTTTGGTGCCGAACAGGTCGCGGACGCTCGACCGGAACTCGGTCCACTTGTTGGTCGCCGCGACGACGTGGACGCCGTACCCGAGGCCGCGCGCGGCGAGCTGGGTGATGGTGCCCTCGAGGTTCTCGTAGTCCTGGCGCAGCGTGAGCCAGTTGTCGACGACGAGGAACACGTCGCCGTAGCCGTCCCCGGCGTACTCGCCGGAGGCCCGCAGGCGCCGGAAGGTGGCCATCGAGTCGATCCCGCGCTCGGCGAACTCCTGCTCGCGGCGGTCGAGCAGCTGGGTGACCTCCGCCACGGTGCGGCGCACCCGGTCGGCGTCGAGGCGGCTCGCGACGCCGCCGATGTGCGGCAGGCCGGCCAGCGCCCCCAGCGTGCCACCACCGAAGTCGAGGCAGTAGAACTGCGCCTCCTGCGGCGTGTGCAACAGTGCCAGCGAGGCGATCAGGGTCCGGAGGGCGGTGGACTTCCCGGACTGCGGGCCGCCCGCGATCCCGACGTGGCCGGCCGCGCCCGACAGGTCCACCCAGTACGGGTCGCGGCGCTGCTGGAAGGGCTTGTCCACGATGCCGGCGACGGCGAGCATCCTGCCGCGACCGTCCCAGCCCGCCGGGGTGGTCAGGCCGTGCTGAGACGTCGGCGCCAGCGCCGGCAGCAGTTGGTCGAGCGTCGGCGGCTCGTCCAGCGGCGGCAGCCAGATCTGGTGCGGCGGCGGGCCGTACCCCTCGAGCTGGCGGACGACGACGTCGAACAGGGAGTCCTGGCTGTTCTGCTGCTCCGCCTCCTCGGACTGGGGCTCCTCGACGACCTGGGGCCGGATGTAGTCCGGGAGGTACGGCACGATCTGCCGTACGACCGTGCTGCGACCGGCTCCGGAGGACACCTCGGCCTCCACAGGCCCGGAGACGTACGCCGCCTTGAACCGGACCATCGACTCGGTGCCGATCTTCAGGTAGCCGTTACCGGGCGCCTGCGGCAGCTCGTACGCGTCGGGCACGCCGAGGACGACGCGCGACTCCATGGCCGAGAAGGTCCGCAGGCCGACGCGGTAGGACAGGTGGGTGTCCAGGCCGCGCAGCTTGCCCTCCTCGAGGCGCTGCGAGGCGAGCAGCAGGTGCACGCCCAGCGACCGGCCGAGCCGGCCGATCATGACGAACAGCTCGGCGAAGTCGGGCTTGGCCGACAGCAGCTCGGAGAACTCGTCCAGCACCACGAACAACGTGGGAAGGGGGGCGAGCGGTGCCCCCTCCGTGCGGGCGCGCTCGTAGTCGCGCAGCGAGGCGTAGTTGCCGGCCGCCCGGAGGAGCTCCTGGCGGCGCACCATCTCGCCGTGCAGCGCGTCGTACATCCGGTCGACCAGCGGGAGCTCGTCCTCGAGGTTGGTGATGATCGCCGAGACGTGCTGCAGACCGTCCATGCCCAGGAACGTCGCGCCGCCCTTGAAATCGACGAGGACGAAGTTGAGGATCTCCGAGGAGTGCGTCATCGCCAGGCCCAGCACGAGCGTGCGCAGCAGTTCGGACTTGCCCGAACCGGTCGCGCCGATGACCAGCCCGTGCGGGCCATACCCGCCCTGCGCGGCCTCCTTGATGTCCAGGTCGACCGCGCGGCCGTCACCGTCGATGCCGATCGGCACCCGGAGCCGGTTGCGCTGGGCGCGGGGCCGCCAGACGACGGTGGGGTCGACGTTGTACGGGTCCTGCACGCCGAGCAGGGACGTCAGCGTGAGGTCGGCCGACAGCGCGTCGTCGTCCGGTGCGCTGGCGGAGCTGGTCCGCAGCGGGCTGAGCTGCCGGGCCAGCGCCTCGACCTGCTGGATCGAGATGTCGTCCGGCCGGCAGATCGGCCGGGCCACGTCCTTTCCCGTACGGTCGCGCTGCAGCATGGAGACGCGGTCGGGCGTGACATCGAGCCGCAGCATGTGCGCGTCGCCGACCGGGTTGGTCGTGCCGGTGAGGTCGATGACGCAGACGCCGTCGATGCCGTCCGCGGCGATCTGGGAGTCGTACGACGCCTCGCCGCCGTCGACGATCACGATGTGGTAGGGCAGGTCGGAGGCGGTGAGGCCGGGGCTGAACCGCGGCCGGTCCTTCATCTCCGCGCCGAGCAGCGACTCCAGTTCCGTCATCGTGCGGGCGAGCAGGCGGACCTGCCCCGCGGCGTCGTACTCCGTCGGGTGCAGCGCGTGCGGCAGCCACTTCACCCACTGCCACCACGGCATCCGCTCCGGGGAGGCGCACACCGAGACGCGCACGTCGTCGGGGGAGTGCAGGGCGGCGATCTGCCCGACCATCGCGCGGACCATGCCGTAGACGGCGGCCGGATCACCCGTCGGATAGATGCGCGCGAACGACGCCAGGTTGATGGCCACCGGCAGGTCGGGCACGTTGGAGTGCGTGCGCATGAAGCGGCGCAGGGCGCCCGCGCTCATCGGCTCCAGGTCCTCGACCGGCTTGGTCTCCGGGGGGATGAGCTGCACGGCCAGCTTCTGCGCGCCCGTCCCGATGCGCACCTGCCCGAAGTCCGGGTCGGCGGGACGGCGCTCCCACAGCCGGGCGCTCATCACGATGGACCACAGGCCCGAGGGGGTCGGGCTCATCCACTCCAGCGCCTCACGCTGCATCTTCGCGGCGCGGCGGACCTGGCGCCGGACCTGGCCGAGGTAGCGCAGGTAGTCGCGGCGCGCGCCGTTGAGCTTCATCTTGCGCTCGCCGCTCTGCCGGCCGACCTGGCCCAGCATCATGCCGAACATCGACAGGGCGAACATGCCGCTGGACACCCACTGCAGCGGGCTGGAGTTGGGGTTCACCACCATGAAGACCATCGCGCCCGCGCCCGCCGCCATCGGCAGGTACATGAGGACGTTCTGGAACGAGTTGCCGACCACCTCGGGTAGCTCGGGCGGCGACTCGAGCAGGATCTCGCCGCGCGGCATCTCCGGGGGTTGCCGGCGCTCCTTGCGTCGCACGAGGACGGTGCTCATCGGGCTTCTCTCCTGCGTCCAGCGGTCGAGCGCTCGTTTGTTGATAATTTTGGCGTCGTCTGGTCTGAGCTGTCATCTTAAGAGTCATCACCGGCGGAGTAAGTGATTCCTCCGGTGGTGAGCGATGTCATCGCCGGCCCGAGAGGAAGCGAGGAGTCGCGTGAGCCCGACCGCTGGAGCGGATCTGTGCAGGGTCACGGTCGTGGGGCCGAGTCGGAGGCTTGACATCTCGCTCCCGGCGGATGTGCCTTTCGCCGAACTTTTCCCGACCATTCTTCGACACGCCGGTGACGATTTGGCCAATGTCGGCCTCGGGCACGGCGGCTGGGTGCTGCAACGACTGGACGAGCCGCCCCTCGACCCCAGCGCGACGCCGAACCAGGCCGGCCTTCGCGACGGCCAGGTGGTCTACCTCCGTCCCGGAATGTCGCAGCTGCCGGAGATGGCCTTCGACGACGTCGCCGACGTGGTGGCGACGGGCGTCAACGAGAAGCCGGACCGCTGGCGTCCGGAGCACGCCCGCCGCGTCGGCATCGGCGTGGGCGCGGCCGCGCTGACCGTCGGATCGGTGCTCCCGCTGTTCTCCGGACCGCCCTGGATCGTGCCCGCCATCACCGCCGGCGCCGTCGGCCTGCTGCTGCTCGTCGCCGGGGTCACCCTGTCCCGGGCCATGGGCGACGGCGTCGCCGGTTCGGTCATCGGCCTGGTCGCGCTGCCGTACGCCTTCGTGGCCGGCCTGCTCGGCCCCATGAAGAAGACGACTCCGCCCTGGGACTTCGGGGCGCCGCACCTCGTCGCCGGGTTCGCCGCGGTGGTCCTGGTCGCGGTGATCGCGGCGTTCGCGATCGCCGACGGAGTGCCGACCTTCCTCGGTGCCGCCTTCGCCGCGCTGATGGGCACGATCGGCACGACGGTCGCCCTCTTCTACGACGGCGTCTCGGCGGGCGGTGTCGCGGCCGTCACGGTGGCGGTGACCCTCGCGTTGACGCCGCTCATCCCGACGCTGGCGTTCCGGATGGCCCGGGTGACGCTTCCGCCGGTCCCGACCAGCGCCGACGACCTGCGCCGCGACACGCTGATGGTGGACGGCCAGGCGGTGCTCGGCCGCACCCGGCGGGCCGACCGGTTCGTCACCGGGATGGCCGTGGGCATCGCGCTGGTCGGGCTGGTGGGCGAGTTCGCGCTCGCGTTCACCGACGGCTGGGCCGCGCCGGTCGCCTGCGCCGTGACGTCGCTGACCCTGCTGCTGCGCTCGAGGATCTTCCGCGGCCGCGCGCAGCGGCTGTGGTTCCTGCTCTCCGGGTTCGCCGGGCTGGTCATGCTGGCCGTCGGCCAGTCGCTGCACGCCACCGGGCAGGTGTCACGGGTCGTCGTGCTCATCTCCCTGGTCGTCGGCGCGCTCGTCGTCGTCGCGGTGGGCGGCTGGCTGCCGGAGAACCGCCCGTCGCCGTTCTGGGCGCGGGCGGGGGACATCGTGGAGATCCTGCTCATCGTCGCGTTGATCGCGCTCGCTCCCGGTGTGCTCGGCCTGTACGACTACATCCGCGATCTCGCGGGCTGACCCGGCGGAGAAGAGATGCAGACCAGGAAGGACCTCCTCCAGGCGCATCGGCTGATGACGCAACGCGCGTCCCAGGCGCTGATGCTCGGCGAGCCCGACACCCCCGAACAGCCGATGCGCCGGCTGAACGTCGCGTCCTTCATCGGCGTGATGGTCGCCATCCTCGTGATGGCGGGGTTCGGCATCATCGGGCTGATCAGAAACGGTGGGAGCACCCAGGGCCTGGAAGAGCCGGGGGCGATCATCATCGAGAAGGAGACCGGGGCGCGGTACATCTGGTGCCTCGACGGCAGCCGCAAGCTCTGCCCGGTGGCGAACTACACCTCGGCGAAGCTGCTGTCCGGCGCCGACGCCTCGAAGCAGCACCTCGTCTCCCGGGACTCCCTGGCGAAGTACGACCGCGGCCAGACCGTCGGCATCCCCGGCGCGCCCGACACCCTTCCCGACGCGAAAAAGCTGGTCAAGATGCCCTGGTCCGCCTGCGTGCGCGCGGCCGACCTGCCGAACGGGGGACACACCTCGCTGGTCACGCTCGTCGCCGGCAAGGCCGTCGGCGGCAACCCGCTCCCCGCCTACCAGGCGATCGTCGTCCAGGCCGACCAGCAGCCCTGGGTGATCTGGCACAACAAGCGGATGCGCGTGTCGGCGCAGGCGCTGCCCGCCCTCACGTCCACGGCGAGCGTGCCCAAGGTGGCGCCGAAGTGGCTCAACGCGCTCACCCCGGGCGCCGACTTCCGGGCGCCCGCGATCCCGGGTCTGGGCCAGAACACCACCGGACCGAACGGTCGGGGACGAGTGGGCCAGGTCTTCACCGTGCCCAACGTGACCGGGACCAACGCCGCGTCGTACGTGCTGATGGCCGACGGACTGGCCCCCGTCAGCGACATCGAGGCGCGTCTCCTCACGATCGACCCCGCGGTGAAGGCCGCCCTCGGCGACCAGGCCGGTCCGTACCGGATCAACCCCGACGCCTTCAGCGGCGCGCCGAAGCACGCCGGGAGCATTACGAATCCCGACCTGCAGGGCGGGATGCCGGGCTTCATCACCTACTCCGACACGACCCCGCTCTGCGCCACGTACAGCGACGTGAGCGGCAACGCCGGCGCCCAGGTGACGCTGGGCGCGGCGCTGTCGACGCCGCCCGACAACGCGTACGGCGGAGCGAGCAACGCGGACCAGTTGATCTTTCCGCCGGGCGGCGCGGCGCTGGTCGGCGTCCTTCCCGGACAGGGAAAGAGAGATGAGATCAACACCGTCTTTCTCGTCACTGACGGAAGACGATTCGCGCTGCAGTCGAAGGACGTGGCACAGAAACTCGGTTACACGCTGTCGACCGACGCGGTGCCGGTTCCGGCCGGTGTGGTGGGACTCATACCGAACGGACCGATACTCGACCCGACCGCAGCCCGGAATCCGATCGTCCAGGCTGGTCAGCCGAGCGCACAACCGACCGGATGAATATTCGGTCGCACTTAGTGAACGTCCGGATGCGAGGTATCGAATCTCCCTCTAATGTCATGGACAGGCGACGGCCGATACCTTTACAGTTATTTGCGATTCGCGTCATGATGCGTCACCTGTCGGTCTGTTCGACGGCGCCGGTCGCGGGGGTCGGCTGGTGGGGTGTCATCGTCGCCAACGGGGTGTGGCATGGGTGGAACCGTGCGACCGTTCCCCACGTCCGATAGCCAGACCGACGAGCGAGAGCGCGCACCACGCGACGTCACAGGAGGTGACCGATGGCCGAGTCCGGTACACACAAGGCCAATCACGCGGCCATGCGTCAGGCCGCGGGAGAGATCAACGACAAGGCCAACATCATCAAGGGCCTGCAGAACACGCTGGAAGGTCACAAGGACGACCTCATGCGTGGCTGGGGCGGCGAAGCGGCGATGACGTTCGGCGCGGTCCACAAGGAGTTCAACGAGGACTTCGCCAAGGTCATCCAGGCTCTCGAGGGCATGCACGAGGCGCTCACCAACACCGCGATCACCTTCGAGGCCAAGGAGCAGGAGAACCGCGAGGCGGCCAGCGAGGTGCAGCGGCTCCTGGCCGGCGGCTGATCCCGGCGGCACCGAGGACATGACGGACTCTTGACGGAGGAACAGTGAGCGACATCACCACCTCGGCCCAACTCGGCGTTCTCTCCAGCTCGGCCGAGAACTTCGCGATCGTGGCGGGTGCCATCCGCAAGGAGCTCGACGAACTGCAGACACACCTGCAGAGCAAGCTCACGGAGTGGGAGGGCGACGCCCAGCAGGCCTACTGGAAGTACAAGGCCCAGTGGGACGCGGCGGCGGCCGACATGCAGGCCGTCGTTCAGCGGCTCGGGCTCGCCATCGGCACGGCGCACGACAACTACGTGCAGGCCGAGAAGTACGGCGTCAACCTCTTCGACTGATGCGCGTGGTGGCCATCGGCCCGCTCGCCGGCGCCGAGCGGGCCGGCGGCCGACGAAGAGACTGAAGGATCGGCGCTGTCGCAGGCGACCACGCGGCCGAAGCCGATCGAGTGAGTGGCGAAGGCGCGGAGGCCACAGTGGGCAACCCGTATTACGAGCAGTCATGGCCCACCATCGAGGGCTATAAGGAGAAAGAGGTCGTGGTCAATCACGACCTGGTCAAAAAGTACATCGACGCACTCGACCAGGATCGTAAGGACCTCATCGTCGGCAAGGACCAGGGCGGCAAGGGTTACCCCGACGACCTCGTCAACGTCGCCAAGCAGATCTCGGCCCGGGACGTCGGTGCGGGCGGCGACGGAAAGAAGACCAGCTATCCGGCCGGTGAGGTCATCTGGCAGTCGATCCAGAACGTCGTCACCGAGTTCCCCAAGGCTTATGGCGAATGGGTGAAGGCCTACAAAGACGTGGTCGACGGGCTTTACGATGCGGCGGGCTTTCACAAGAAGGCCGAACTGGACTCGAAGATCCCTGGGACGACGGGCACTCAGCCGACCACGCCGACGACCACCAACCAGCCTTCGGCGACCGACGGAACCGACCAGACCTGACACTGACGAGCTGACCTGAAAGGCAGGAATCCTCATGGCACCGGGCGATCCGGATCCGAAGCCTCCTGTTCACCTTCAGGACACCTATGGTGTTAAGGGGAAATGGGACGGCGAATGGGACGACATGATCCGCATCCTCGACGGGATGTCGTCTCACGGTCTGGTGATCAATCAGCAGAGCTACCAGGCGGCGGCGGCCATGCTGGCCAGCTCCGCGGAGACGATCTACCAGACCGGGTACAACCTCTCACAGGTCTGGAAGGGCGATTCCGCCGCCAAGATGCAGGAGAAGCTGAAGGAGCTCTGGGCGCAGGCGCGTGAGCTCACCACCGCGGCGAGCATGCTCGAGAACAACCTGTTCAACAACCAGGCGCAGACCATCAAGGATTACGCGGAGAACGTGAAGAATCGTCCTACCAAGGACGACGCTCACTGGTACAACCCGGGAACCGACTGGTACAGCCCGTCGGAGTTCTCGATCCTCGGTGCGTTCAACGACAGCAAGGACGAGATCGACAAGCGGAACAAGGACCGTGCCCAGCGCTACATGAACGTCGGCGATCTGGAGAACGGTAACGACTCCCTGGGCAAGCTGACCATGTTCGACAACGGCGGGGTTCCGGAGACCATGAAGGTCAACAACCCGACCGTCACCCCCATAGAGACGCCTCCGCTGGACAATCAGCACCCCATTCCTTCCAGCGCCAACCCCGGCCATCCGGGCGGCCCCGGTGGGAAGATTCCCAACCCCGGCGCGGGAATCCATCCCGGCAACAGTGGGGGAGTTCCCAACCCCGGCGGGATCCATCCGGGCACCGGTGGGGGGATCCATCCGGGCACCGGCGGGGGGATCCATCCGGGCACCGGCGGGAACACCCCGCACGTGGGAAGTGGCGGTGGTGGAGATCTCGCCGGGCTGCACCAAGGGAACCCTGGTGGGCTGGGGGACGGTCTAGGCCACGGTGGCGGCGGTCTGGGTAATCCCGGCGGCGGTTTGGGACACGGCCTCGGCTCCGGGGGCGGTCTCGGCAACGGTCTCGGCGGCGGTGTCGGAGGCTTCGGCGGCTCACGCGGGCTCGGGACGGCAGGGGGCAGGTCGTCCGGTGGCGCCGCAGGCGGACTCGCCGCCGAGGAAGAGGCCGCCGCGGCGCGGATGGCAGGTGCCAAGGGGGCCAACGGCGCGTCCGGCGTGCCGATGGGCGGCATGGGGGCGGGCAGTGGTCAAGAGCAGGAGCGCGAGCGCTCCACCTGGTTGACCGAGGACGAGGACGTCTGGGGAGGCGACGGTGACGTCGCGCCGCCGGTGATCGGCTGAGCCACCCGCGATCCGGCAGTCTTGATGGAATCGGGCGGGCGGACCCCGCAGGGCCCGCCCGGTTCTAGACCCAGGAGGAATCACGTGCGAAAGCTCGTCCGAGGTGTGGCTGCGATCGCGATCGCCGCCGTCGCGATCCTGCCGACGGGAACACCGGCGGAAGCGGCAGCCGCTCCCGGCCCGCGCCTCGAGGAGTGGTGGTTCAGCTTCTGGGACATCCAGAACAAGGTGTGGCCGATCACGCAGGGGCAGGGCGTGACCGTCGCGATGATCGACACCGGAGTCAACGGCAGCCTGCCCGGCCTGCAGAACGTCGTGCTGAGCGGCACCAACGCCCGCAGGAACGGCACGGGAGACGGCCGCGTCGACACGGACAAGTACGGCCATGGCACCAAGATGGCCGAGTTGATCGCCGGCCAGGGGCAGGACGACGGCATGGTCGGTGTCGCCCCGGGCGCGAAGATCCTGCCGATCGTGGCCGACGACTCCCCGTACACGCTGGCCGACTCGATCCGCTATGCCGTCGATCACGGCGCCAAGGTCATCAACATCTCGCTCGGCTCTGCTGACGATCCCGGCCCGACCTGCGTCACCTATGCGTCCGTCCTCCAGGAGGCGGTCGCCTACGCGGCGCAGAAGGATGTCGTCGTCGTCGCCGGCGCCGGGAACTCCGGCACGACCACCAACTCTCCGATAACTCCCGCCAACTGCGCGGGGGTCCTCGCGGTCGGTGCCATCAGCGGTAAGAAGCTCGCCTGGAACCAGAGCGAGCACCAATCCTACGTCGCGGTCGCCGCGCCGGGCGTCGGCGTCGGTTCGGTCGGTAAGGACGGTCGCTTCGCGCCCAACGGTAACGGCACGAGTGCCGCCTCCGCCCTCACCTCGGGCGCCGTCGCGCTGATCCGCTCGAAGTACCCGAACCTGTCGGCACGCGAAGTCGTGCAAAAGATCATCAACACGACGGTGGAGGCAGGCCCGGCGGGCCACGACGATTACACCGGCAGCGGCGCCGTCGTTCCGATCTGGGCCCTCACCAAGGACGTGGACAAGGCCGCGCCCAATCCGCCCTACCAGCGACTCGATCAGTGGCTGGCGACGCATGGGAAGAACCTCGCCACGGGTCCGGCGCACAGCGCGAAACCCGCCGCCAAGAAGTCGGGCTCGGGTTCCGGCTCCGGCCTGGTGATCGGGATCGTCGCCGCCGTCGTTCTCGTCGTGATCGTGGTCGTCGTGGTGCTGCTGGCCCGTCGCCGGGGCGGGGGATCCCGCCCGGTCGTCCACGAGCAGCCGCTGGGGCAGGGCCCGTACGGGCCGTCCGCGGGTCCGCAGAGCCCGTACGGCACGCAGGGAGACGACCCGTACCGTTCGCCGGGGCCCCGCCCCGGCCCGCCGCCGTCGTTCCTTCCTCCGGCGGACCACGGAGATCCGCCGACCCGTTGACGCCGTGGCCGACCGGCCCGCAGGCGTAAGCTCTGGCGGCATGTCGCGAGGCGTGGTGCTGTTGCCGGTGACGGCCCTGCGGCTCGCCGGGCGCCATCTGGCGACGCTCACGCTCCTGTTCGGCCTCGGATATCTCGCGCGGTACGCGCTCACCTGGGCGGGCGTCGCGGTGAGCCACGGACACCACGAGCAGCTGCGGCGGGTGCTCGCGGTGCTGATCCTGACCGGCCTGATCACGATCACTCTCGCCGTGACCGTCGGCATGCTCAACGCGCTGCGCGGCACGGACGGCGAGCCGTTCCTCGACGCGATCGGCCGGGCGCTGTTGCCCTTCGTCGTCATCTACGTGGCCTGGGGGATGTACGTCGACGACGTCCGCGCGTTCAGCCGGGCCGACGTCGAGCGCAACCTGAACAGCGCGGCGCACGGCTCCGTCGCCGGATTCGCGCTGGACGTCAGGAACCTGTGGCTCGCGCTGGTGGCCACCGCCGTCGCCTGGGTGCTCAGGACGGGCCTCGAACGGTACCGGAGCCGGCGGCCGCTGGCCGTGCTGCTGGCCTACTGCGAGACGGCCTTCAACCTCTTCGCCGTGTCCTCCGTCCTGCTGCTCGCGGGCAAGGGCACCGACTGGGTGACGAGCCGGCGCGGCTGGCCGGGCGGCGGCGACCTCCCGTACCAGCAGGCGGTCGGCATCGCGTTCAGCACGCTGGCCCTGCCGCTGGTGTGGCTGGCCATGGCGAGCGTCGTGTACGGCCTCGGGATCGAGCCCGACGATCACGAGGCCGTGCTCGAGGGCACCCGCCTGCAGGGGGTGGCGCAGGCGGGAGCCGAACACCGGAACCTGGTGCGGCTGCTGTCCGGCCAGCGGGAGCGCTGGGTGCCGCTCCTGCACGCCACGCGCCTGATCCTGCGGGCGGGCGCGCCCGCGCTCGGGCTGTTCTGCCTGTGCTACTACGCGGTCGACTTTGCGGTGGCGTACGGCTTCCGCGGCGCGCTGCACCTCGTCGGACCGGACCACGACCCGGCGGCGTGGCCGGCCATCCTCGTGCCGCTGGAGTTCGCGCGCGAGCTGGTACGCACCGTGCTGCACGTGGCGCTGCTGGCGGCCGCCGTCGGGGTGGCGGGCGGGGTCAGCGACGAAACCGCAGCCCCGGAAGGGGACCCGGTCGCGGCGGGGCCGGCCGGAACAGCATGACGAACTCCACCTGACCGGCGACGTCCGCCGGAACGCGCCCGCGCATCTTGCGGGTGGAGCGTTCGCCGGGCTCGTACGGGTCGCCGCCGGAGACCGGGTCCAGCTCCCACCGGCGGCCGGACCGGTCGCGGAGCTGGTAGTCGTTCTGGATCTGGACGGTGCCCTCCTGGTCGAGGGCGGTCTGCTCCAGGACCACCTCGACCCGGTCCCCGACCGGCCGGATGGAGCGAAGGCGCCAGGAGGCGTGGTTCAGCGTGCCCGCGCCGCCGGCCGGCACGGTGGTCAGCGCCTCGCGCGCCCGGTGCGTGGCGTAGTAGTGCAGCTTCTCGCGCAGTGGCAGGCCCACCGCCAGCGGCAGGACGACGATGAGGGCGAGGGCGGCGCGGCGGCTCGTGAGCGGGCTCCGGGAACGGTCACCCGTTCGGCCGCGGCGGCTCATGAGCGGGCTCCGGGGACGGTGACCCGTTCGGCCGCGGCGGCCACCATCCGCCGGGCGGTGGCCTCGCCGATCCCGAGCGGGACGTTCGCCTGCGCGGTCAGCTCGAACCCGAACGGCGGGAAGCCCTCCGGGACCTTCTTGTCGTCCGGCAGCCGGTCGGACATGAGCAGGGTCGCCCCGGCCAGCAGGGACGGCGGGATCTCGAAGACGAACGGGCCCCGCCGCCACAGGCCGGGCGAGAGGGTGACGTCGTCGAGCGTCGTCGCGGCCGGGGTGGTGACGTCCTTGCCGCTGCCCCGGAACTCCCGCCCGTCCCTGGTGCGCAGCAGCGCGGTCGAGATCTGTAGGGGGTCGCGGCGGCTCGTCGCCGCCGTCGTCACCACGACGAACACGCCCTCGGGCCGGAGAAGCTCCTTCTGCGGTGAGGAGATCGACCGGGCCACCGTCACGCTCTCCACCCGCACGGTGAACCTCCCGGCGGTCACGGCCGTTCCGACGTGCCCGGTGACGGCCAGCGGCGCGTACCGTCGGTCGTAGTCGTCGGGGGCGTGGGACCGGACCCAGATCGCGGCGCCGGCGAGCGCCACGCCGAGGAGGACGGCGACGGCGCGCCTCATGCGGCCGCCCACCGGATCGGCAGCGGCACGACGTAGTCGGCGACGTCGCCGTCCTTGGGCTTGTCCGGCTTGCGGGGGATCCAGTGCCGGTACCCGTAGAAGAAGTCCTCCCGGTGCTCGTAGCGCCACAGCGAGAGGCGGGCGTGGAATCCGGCCGGGACCGGCCCGTGCCCGAGCCCGTACGTCAGGACGACCGTCGTCGGCACTCCGGGGTTCAGCATGCTCACCTCGAGGTCCTGGCTGCGGCCCACCGCGCTGATCGGTGTGATCCGCGTACCCCGCGGGACGTCGAGCGACAGGGCGTTCACCGCGAAGTCCATGACGGGTACGGTCCGGCGGTCCCGCACCGTGACCCGGAGTGTGACGACCAGCGTGGCACCGCCCCGCTCGACCTGGCGGACGACCACGTCGGCCACGCGGAGACGGTAGCGGCCGAGGTCGACGGTGCCCCTCGCCGAGCGTTGCGCGGGACGGGGTGCGGCCCGCAGCCCGCCCGTCGCCCAGAGACCGGCGAGCAGTGCGACGGCGCACATCGCGGAGGCGGTCAGGAGCAGTCGGCGTCGCATGATCTCCCCGGGTCAAGGTGAGAGGGTAGCGGGATGCGAGTGCGGGATGTCACCCGATGGGCCGATGTCGGCCTTCCACCGCCGGGCGCCGGCGCGCTCCGGCCGAAACGCGTCGAGCCGGTGGGTGAGGGCGGCCCCCGGTTGGAACGCGTCAAGCCGGTGGGTGCCGGCGCGCTCCGGCCGAAACGCGTCGAACCGGTGGGTGAGGGCGGCCCCCGGTTGAAACCGCACCCCTGTTCGGGCGAAGCTTTCTACGCTGTGCCGCACGGAGCACTCAAGGAGTTCGGGACGTGGTCGATGTGACACCCCGCGAAACCCGGTTACTGCAACCGGGTCGCGTCTACGTCGGCTGGCGTTACGCGCAGGTGCACGACGATCCCGGACCGCCGCCCAAGCGGCCGACTCCGCCCGAGGCCGAGCCGCCCGACAAGGAGTGGGTGACGGTCCAGCGGCGTGACGACAAGTTCCTGAACCGCCCGCTGAAGATCGTCGGGATCGCCACGGGCGTCGTCGCGGTGCTCTTCGTCGTCGCGGCGGTCACCGGCACACTGCCCTGGGCGTTCGCCGCCGCCGGGCTGGTGGCGTGCGTCCTGGTCGCGCTGATCACGGGATACTCCATGTGGCAGGGCCGGCAGACGCTGCGCGCCCGCGAGGCCGCCGAGCGGGACCGCCTCGAACGCAAGGAGGCGGAGCGCCGGCGGCTGCTGGAGACCGCCCACGCCGAGCACGCCCGCGCGTACCGGGAGTGGCAGCACCGGCGGGAGGCGTACGAATCCCAGCACGAGTGGTACGCCGTCACCCTTCCGCAGGGCGTCGACCGGGTGGACGTCGTCGGCGGCACGCTGGCGGGCTGGTCGGCGACGGTGACGATGATGGGCGCGGCCCGCCTGGCCGCCGGCTCCCACGTCACCGTGCTCGACCTGTCGGAGGGCGCGGTCGCGCGCGAGCTCATCGAACTCGGCAACGACCAGGGCGAGCGGCCCCAGGTGTGGGTGCTGCCCGGGGACCTGCCGCAGCTCGACCTCACCCACGGCCTCGGCTCCGAGGAGCTCGCCGACGTCCTGTCGCTCGTCGTCAGCGTCAGCGAGGAGCAGGGCAGCACCCGCGACCTGTCGTTCGACAACGCCATCCTCGAACGCGTCCTCGGCGTCTTCGGCGGCCGCGCGCCGATCCCCCGGATCACCGCCGCGCTCCGGGCGCTGGCCCAGGTCGGCGATCCGCGCGACGACCTGCGCGACGGCCTCATCACCGACGACGAGCTCGCCAAGGTCACCACGATGTTCGGCCGGGGCGCCGCCGACCGCGTCGTCATCGAACGCGCCTGGGCCCTCGAGTCGCAGCTGCGGAAGCTGGAGAAGCTCGGCTCGAGTCCGACACTGCTACCGCCCAGCAGGCTGCGCGTCATCGCCACCGACCGCCGGGCCGGGGTGCTGACCAACCGGGTGCTCGGCACGTACGTCACCGCGGCGCTCACCCACGTGCTCCGCGGCTCCGCGCGGGGCAAGCCGTGGGAGCACACCCTGATGCTGTGCGGCGCCGAGAAGCTGCGCGGTGACGTCCTGGACCGGCTGATCGACTCGTGTGAGGCCACGTCGACCGGCCTGGTCCTGCTGTACCGCACGATCCCGCCGCACGTGAAGGAGCGGCTCGGCCGCGGGCACGCCGCGGTCGCCTTCATGCGGCTCGGCAACGCGGAGGACGCCCGGGTCGCGGCCGAGCACATCGGCACGGAGCAGACCGTGGAGGTCGCCGAGCTCACCGAGAAGGTCGGGGACGCGGTGTCCCATTCGAAGGACGAGGCGTACGTCAGCACGGTCGGCCCGGCCGCGCGCATGCCGGTCTTCAACGACAACGAGCCCACCGACGCGGCGCTGCCGGACGGCATCGGCCGCGCCACCGCCTGGGGAGAGAGCACCTCCCTCGCGGCCGAGGCGGGCAAGGGCTCTCGCGAGCTGGCGGTCGAGCCCCAGGAGCTGCAGCAGTTGCCGCCCACCGCGATGATCTTCACGCACGCGGAGTCGACCGGCCGGCGGATCCTCCTGGTCGACGCGAATCCCGGCATCATGACGCTGCCGACCGCGAACATCCAGGAGTTCGAGGAGGCCACGGCCCCCTCCCGGGCTCGTCACGCGAAGCCCGACCTGCCGCAGGACGTCCCCCGCCCCGCGCCCAACCTCGGGCCGCCGCCGGAGCGCCTCGACTTCCGGAAGAAGAAGCGCTGACCGGCGGGGCGCCCGCTCCCCGGCCGGGATCCGGCTGATCCAGAGCCGGTGACACCCCTTGAGGAGGGGTGGCCCGACACTCCGTAAAGTGATCATTGACGTCGATCCGGTACCGGGCCTAGGTTCCCTACCGACCGGTTGGTATGTCTTGAGGAAGGGCCGTTCATTGTCCACTGTCGAGACCGTTGGCGGTGCCGTCGACGTCGCCGAGCTGGGGCGGACGTTGATGCACGAGCACGTCTTCGTCCTGTCCACCGAGTACGCGCAGAACTACGGTGCCGGCGCGTGGTGGGACGAGGAGGAACGCGTCAGCGACGCGGTGGCCAAGCTCCGCGCCATCGTGGCCAAGGGGATCACCACGATCGTCGATCCGACGGTGTGGGGCCTCGGCCGTTACATCCCGCGCATCCAGCGGATCGCCGAGCAGGTGCCGGAACTCAACATCATCGTCGCGACCGGGCTGTACTCCTACGACGCGCTGCCCTTCCAGTACGAGAACCGGGGACCGGGGCTGCTGGTCGACGTGCCCGAGCCGATGGTCGAGGACTTCACCCGCGACATCGTCGAGGGCATCGGGGACACCGGCGTCAAGGCGGCGTTCCTCAAGTGCGCGATCGAGGCCCAGGGCCTCACGCCGGGCGTCGAGCGGATCGCCCGCGCCGTCGCGCGCACCCACTGTGAGACGGGCGCGCCGATCACCGTGCACACCTCGAGCCCGGCCCAGGCGGGCCGACTGGCCGTGGACCTGTTCCGCAAGGAGGGCGTCGACCTGTCCAAGGTGGTCATCGGGCACGCGGGGGACAGCAACGACCTCGACTACCTCATGGAACTGGCCGACAGCGGGGCGATCCTCGGGATGGACCGGTTCGGACTGGACATCTACAACCCCACCCCGGACCGCGTCCGTACGATCGCGGCCCTGTGCGGGCGCGGCTACGCCGACCGCATGGTGCTCAGCCACGACGCGAGCTGCTTCATCGACTGGCTGGGCGGCAACCAGGAGCAGGTACGGTCCGCCGCCATGCCCAACTGGAACTACGAGCACATCAGCGACGACGTGCTGCCCGCGCTGGTCGAGCTCGGTGTCTCCGACACGCAACTCGACCAGATGCTGGTCGACAACCCGCGGCGGTACTTCACCACCGCTGGCATGGCGGGCCCGGCCCTGTAATCCTTCCGGTGTGGCAGGTGTGACAGGGGGACTCCAGGGGCCGTGGTACCGCATTCAGGCGATCCTGTCGCCCGCGCACACCGCGTCGGCGGAGTGGGACTTCGTGACCGTGCTGCCGGCCGTGCTGTCCGCGGCACAGAGCCGGCGGCCGTTCGTGGTCGGCTGGATGTCGCGGGGCGGCGGGGCGCCGCTGCAGCTCATCACCAACGCCGGGCCGCTGCACCTCACGCACGACCGGCAGCAGGGGCTGCTGTTCCCGCACGGCGCCCGCGGCGTCCCGATCGGTGACGACTGGCTGGACGACGCCGCGGCGATGACGTGGAGTCGTTGCCCGGCACGGCTGGCGCCGCCGTTGGCCTCGTCACGGGCGGACGCCGGGCCGAGCCTGTTCGAGTCGACGCTCGTGACGCTCATGGACCGGCCGTTCGGCTGGCTCGTCATCGCCGAGCAGTGCGGCGAGCAGGTGCTCCGCGACCAGGTCACCGACCTGCAGTACGAGCTGCAGATGCGGCGCCGGGGCGACGACGAGCTCGCCATCGAGCGCCTCGAGCGGCGGATGGCCGAGCTCGACGCCTTCCAGGAGGGCGGCCTGTGGAACGTCCGGGTCCTCGCGGGCGCGGAGTCGGCGGAGGCGCTCGAACAGATCGCCCCGGTGCTCGTCGGTTCGGTGGAGATGAGCCACCACCCGTACCGCCTCCGCTCCGGCGAGCGTCCCGTGCGCTTCCACGAGGCGGTGCACGTCGACACGCAGGACCGGGACCTGCGGTCGCCGTTCGTCGCGACCGCGGGCGCCCTCTCCGCGCTGGCCGGGCTGCCGCGCCGTGAGGTGCCGGGCCTGCGGGTGCTCGACGCCGGCTACTTCGACGTGACCTCCGAGGTCGGCGGCGAGCCGGCGGACGACGGGGCCGGGGTCGCGCTCGGCGCGATCCTCGACGGCCAGGACCGCGGGGTCGGGACCTTCACGGTGCCGCTGCAGACGATCAACCGCCACGTCTTCGTCACCGGGTCCACCGGGTCGGGCAAGTCGCAGACCGTCCGGCACCTGCTCGAACAGCTCACCCGAAGCGGCATCCCGTGGCTGGCCATCGAACCGGCCAAGTCCGAGTACGCCGCGATGTCCGGCCGCGTCGGCGCGCCGGTCACCGTGATCAACCCGTCCGACCCGGCCGCGGTGCCCCTCTCGGTGAACCCGCTCGCGCCCGAGCCCGGGTACCCGGTGCAGGCGCACATCGACATGGTCCGCGCGCTGTTCCAGGCGGCGTTCGACGCCGAGGAGCCGTTCCCGCAGATCATGTCGCAGGCGCTGCAGCGCGTGTACGAGGCGAACGGCTGGGACGTCGTCACCGGCCGGGGCCGTCCCGGCTCACCGATCGAACCGGGCGTCCCGACCCTGGAGCAACTGCAGGACGCCGCCCTCGACGTGATCGGCGACGTCGGCTACGGCAAGGAGCTGATGGCCGACGTGCGGGGCTTCGTCGACGTACGGCTCCGGTCGCTGCGCATCGGCTCGGCGGGCCGGTTCTTCCAGGGCGGCCACCCGGCCGACATCGAAGGGCTGCTGAGCCGCAACACCGTCCTCGCCATCGAGGACGTCGCCAACGACGAGGACAAGGCCTTCCTCATGGGGACGCTGATCATCCGGATCGTCGAGCACCTGCGGCTGCGCGCCCGCAGCGGGCGGACGCCGAACGGCCTCGGGCATGTGATCGTCATCGAGGAGGCGCACCGCCTGCTGCGCAACCGCGGCGAGAACAGCGCCGGCGCGCACGCCGTCGAGCTGTTCGCCGGGATGCTCGCCGAGATCCGCGCGTACGGCGAGGGCATCGTCGTGGCCGAGCAGATCCCCACGAAACTGGTCCCCGACGTCGTCAAGAACACTGCGCTCAAGGTCGTCCACCGGCTGCCCGCCCACGACGACCGCCGCCTCGTCGGCGCCGCCATGAACCTCGACGACCACCAGTCCCGCGAGGTCGTGTCGCTGCCGCCCGGCGTCGCAGCCGCCTTCGCGGACGGCATGGACCGGCCCGTACGGCTCCGCGTCCCCCTCGGGCAGGACCGGGAGCGCGTGCTGCCCGGCCCCGTCCCGCCGGTCGCCGGCCGCCGGTCGGCCGCCTGCGGCGGCGCGTGCCGCGACGGCCGGGCCTGTTCGCTGTACGAGCTGCGGGAGGCCGACCTGCTCGCGTCGGCCACCGCGTGGGCGTGGCTCCGGGTCTGGGCGGACGCGCTGGTCCTGGCGCACGTGGCCGACCGCCCCACGCCCGCCGTACCGGCCGACCTCCGCAGCGAGTGGGCGGCACGGCCTCCACGCCTGCGGGAGTGCACCCTCGCGACCGTCCTCGACCGCGCCGTCGGCCGCCGCTCGGCGGCGCTGCGCACCGCGTACGCCCCGGAGAAGCTCACCGCCACCGTCGCGGGGGCCGCGGACCGGCTGCTCGGCGGTGACGCGGGCCTGGCGGGCGTCCGGCCCGGCGCCGAATGGGTGATCCCGCAACTACGCTGGCTGCACGAGATGGACCGGCTGTTCCCGGCCGACCAGGGCGTGCCGGACAAGTACGCGCCCGCGCCCCCGCTGGACTACGAGCTGCCAGGGCTGCGGCAGCCCGTGGAGCCGCTGTTCGGCCACCGGGTCCGCGCACTGCGCCGGCACCCCCTCTCGATGGCCCTGGACGCGAACCGGCCGATCGCCCGGACGGCGATCCTCGGCGGCGACGACCACGCCGAGTTCGACCGCGACCTCGCGGTGGTCGCGATCGGCGTCGACGCCGACGACCGGCTGCGACACGTCGCCGAGGTGATGCGGGTCGCGTGGCTGCCCCACGTCCTGTCCTGGCCGGACACCCTCATCGCCGGCTTCGCGGACCCCGACGGCGCCCCACCCTTCCCCGACGTGAGGTATTGAGAATCACCCCCGGACGGCGAGCGAGACCCTCATTGCCCGGTGTGCTCCCACCCCGGCCGCCGCCAACGAACCACCGCTAACGTGCAGATGATTCGCCGGCTAGCCGGGCTTGATAAGTGCTGTTCTCGTCGATCAGTCGATCGAGCGCTGCGCGCGCGGCGAGAATCGCGTCGAGCATGGTCGAGAGACGCTCCCGTTCACTGCACATCACCGCCATCGAGTCCTGAGCGGCCCGCATCGTCGGCCTGGTCGTCATGCACGGGAGCATCTCGACGATCGTGCGGCTGGACAAGCCGGCCGCGAAGAACGACTGGATGAGCCTGACCCGCTCGACCTGGTCTTCGGCGTAATGGCGCTGACCGCTCGGGGACCGGGTGCTCACGACGAGCCCTTGGTCCTCGTAGTAGCGCAATGAGCGTCGGCTGACCCTGGTCCGCTCCGACAGCTCACCGATTCTCATCGACACCCCTCTCCTCGTGCTGACGATCTCGGCTTGCCCCTCACATCGGTGTCACCGTTTACGGTAGTCCACGCCGCGTTCGCATTGAGCGGCCGCACCGCGTATCAACGATTGGAAGACACTGTGATCAAGTTCGCGTACCTCATTAATCGGATCGAAGGCATGACCCTCGATGAGTTCGTCGCGTACCACCGCGACCATCACGCACCTTTGTTCACCTCGATCCCCGAAGCGAAGCAGTACGTCAAGAAGTACACGGTCTCGCACCCGGTGCCGGCTGAGAACTATCCGGCCCCCGTGTACGACGGGCTCACCGAGATCTGGTTCGACAGTTGGGCGGACCACGACGCGTTCTTCAATTCCGAGAACTACCGGGTGCGGGTCAACCCCGACGAGGCGAAGTTCATCGACCCGAACTCGATCGGCGTGATGGTCACGGAGGAGACGATCGTCGTCTGACACCGAACTGCCCGGACGGGCGACCATGAAAGGCCGTCACGCCACCTTTCCCTTTGTCGGCGCTTCGGGAGTCCTGGGCCAGGAATCTCCATGATTCAGGCGAATCAAAAGGATGCTCAGCCGGCCTGATGGCGGACCGGGCGGTTCGACGACCCCGCTCGCCGTCCGCCACCGCCGCGACCACCGTTCGTCGCGATCGGTGGCAGGCGACTGTCGGTGCCCTGTCGGACACTCTTCGTCATGAGGAGATGGGCTCTCGCCGGAGGGGGAGCGCTCGCGGCGCTCTGCGGCGTCCTGGCGACGGCTCCGGGGCGGACCGCGGCGCGGCTGCCGGAGGGCGTCGCGGAGTCGGGCGCAGTCGGGCTCGGGCCGCCGCCCGAAGCGGGGGGCGCGCGGGTGCTGCGCGTCGTCGACGGGGACACGCTCGTGATGCGGATCGGGGGCCGGAGTCGACGGGTCCGGCTCATCGGAGTGGACGCGCCGGAGAGCTGGGCGCGCCATGACTGTTTCGGCGTCGAGGCGTCCCGTGCGCTCCGCCGGCTGGCCCCGGTCGGTGCCGAGGTGCGCGTCGTGGCCGACCGCGAGCCGTACGACCATTTCGGCCGGCGGCTCCTCCACGTGTGGACGGGCAACGGCCGTCTCGTCACCGCGGACCTGGTGCGGAGCGGATTCGCCCGCACGCTGGTCATTCCGCCCAACACCCGCTACGCCGCGGTGCTGGGCGCGGCGGAGGCCGTGGCGCGCCGCGCGGGAGCGGGGTTGTGGGGTGCCTGCCGGTGATCCGCCGTGACCGCCCCGCCCCGTTGCCGAGCCGGCGGGGCGGCGGTCCGCGCTCCGGCATCGGCCTCCGGGGTGTCTGTCCTCGATCACGGTGACCGCTCGGGAACTTATTCAGTACGCTGTACGTCGTACGATGTACGGAATAACTGTGAAAGGGGAGTCCCATGCAGGTCACTGCGTCAGCGGTCTCGTTGACCGTCGATGACGTCGCGGCGTCCGCCGTCTTTCTGACCACGCACTTCGGGTACGAGGAGGTGATGTCCGCCGAGGGGTTCGTCTCGCTGCACCGCGACGACGACGCGATGGACGTGGTCCTCCTGCGGCGGGGGATCGAGGTGCTTCCGGAGGGCTTCCGGGACCAGCACGCGGCCGGGCTCATCATCGCGCTAGTGGTCACCGACCTGGCCGCCGAAGAGGCCCGCCTGCGCGCGGAGGGGGTCCCGATCACGATGCCGCTGCGCGAAGAGCCGTGGGGAGAGCGGCTGTTCCAGGTCACCGACCCGAACGGGGTGGTCGTGCAACTCGTCGAGTGGGTCACCCCGAGCGGGGAGAACCCGCCTCGATAAGGCTCGGCGTCGTCTGTCCACAGCATGGGGAAAACCCCGGTCCCGCGAGCGGATCGCTCGCGGGATCGGGGCCGCGACCGACGTCGACCCGTGGTGGCCGGGTGTGGCCTGACTCGGGTGTTGTCGCTGTGTCGCTATGGACCTGAGCTTCGCCGCGGCCTAGCGTCCGGCCCATGTTCTGCTGTCGGCCCGGCCGTCGGGACCTGCTGCGCCTGAGCGCGATCGTCTCCGGGTTCGCGCTCACCTCCATGATCGGTGAGACGCGGGCGCGCGCGTCCGACTTACGGCCGGTCAACCTCGAACTCGTCACCCTCACCGAGACCAGCGCCATCTTCACGTGGTACACCGGCGTCGCCGGAACCGACGACGGGCTCGGGCGGATGCGGCCCGCCGCGGCCGACGGCGAGATCAGGATCGGCACGCGGCCGGGACGGCTGACCCGCGTCATCGGCGGGACCGGCCAGACGCCGTACCACTACGTCGAGGTGACCGGCCTGGAGCCCGGCCGGACGTACTACTACCAGGCGCGCTCGCGCGGGCGGACGGCGTCGCAGACCTCGGTGGCCGGAGCCGCCGGCACCCCGCTGGGGAGCGACACCTTCTCGTTCACGACGCCGCAGCCGCCGCCCGGACGGTTCCTGTTCGCCATCGCGCTCTGCAACGATCTGCACCTGGGCGAGACCGTCGCGGGGCTGATCGGCGGCCTGCCGTTCAAGGGCATCTCGCAGGTGCCAGGACGGCCGCCGTACCCGAAGATCATGGCGGAGGCGATGGTGCGGGACGCGCGGCGGCGCGGCGCGACCTACCTCCTCGCGGCCGGTGACGTCTCCTCCGAAGCGGTGCCCGGCGACCTCGACGAGGCCAAGCGGATCCTCGACGGCTTCGGCACCTACCGCCGCGACTACCTCGTCGCCCGCGGCAACCACGACCGCGCGCACGACGGCTCCGCGTACGCCGCCTGCCAAGTCGGCCGGTGGCAGGGGCACGACTGCTTCCGCGACGTGTTCTCCGACGGGCCGACGTACTTCAGCGACGAGCTGAGCGGCCTGCGCGTCATCGGGCTCGACACCTACGACAAGCCGGGCAACGGAGGGGACGCGGGCGGCCTGTCCCCGGAGCAGTTCGCCTGGTTCGAGGCCGAGCTGAAGGCGCACAGGGACCAGCCCACGATCGTGTTCGGCCACCACCCGCTGCTGTCCCTCGACGATCCGCTCGCGGTCAGTGGCGGCACCTCGCTGAACGTCGGGCAGACGGTCGAGATCATGGCGGCGTACGACCGGACGCCCGGGGTGTTCCTGCACCACGCGGGTCACACGCACCGGAACAAGCGGACGGTGCTGCCGGGGAGCCGGCATGTGACCCAGCAGGAGGTGGGCGCGACCAAGGAGTACCCCGGCGGCTTCAACCTGCTGCGCGTGCACAGCGGCGGGTTCGCCCTGAACTTCTACAAGACCCGTGACGACCTCGCCAGGGAGTGGAGCGAACGCAGCCGGCAGGAGATCAACGGGCTGTGGCCGCAGTTCTCGTTCGGCCCGTCCGTCTCGGACCGCAACAGCGTGACCGCCCGCGACCTGTCGGGCCTGCGCGCGGCACGCTGACGCCTGCCCTGGCGCGCTGACGCCTGCTCCGGCGCACTGCCGCGTGCCGCTGCGGCACGCGGGGACGGGCCGTCCGGCGTCAGTAGACGAGGGCCTGGGCGCCTTCGGTCATGATCTCTTCGACGAAGGTCGGCGCGCCCGCGATGCGGATGCCGGGCAGCACCTCGTCGTCGGTGATGTCCCGGCGCGCCGCGCACTGCGTGCAGACCGTGACCCGGCCGGCCGACAGCACGATCCCGAGCAGGTCCTCCAGCGGGGTCGCGTGCGGCAGTTCGAACTCCTTGGCCCGGCCCGGCAGCGCGAACCAGGATGATTCGCCGGTCAGCCAGAGGGATACGGTGACGCCGCTGGCGACGGCGGCCGCGGCGACCGTGAACGCCTGGTTGCAGCGCTCGGGCGCGTCGGCGCCCGCCGTCACCTTGATGACGAGTGATCGTGCCATATCCGGCACACTAGTCGCCCGGGCCGGAAACCGGCACGCTCCGCGAGATGATCAGTGGCCGCAGTCCGCTCTTACCAAGAACAAGGTCTCCCAATTCGGTACGAGCGGCCCCCACGACCCGGAGCGGCTCATCGGCCGCGACGACGCGTTCCTCCACGAGGAAGCCGATCGTCCGGTCGCGGTGCCGCGGACGGGGAGGCGCGCCCAGGAGCGCCGCGAGGCGCGCGGCCAGCGGGCCGTACGGCGAGTCCTCGAACTCCGCGAACGCCGGCTCGCCGAGCTCCAGCTCCGCGCCGCGCGCGTCGACGCGTACGGCGGCGGTCTCCCCGGTGACGTGCAGCGGCCCGCTGATCAGCTCGGCCGTCGTCGAGTGGCGGACGACCTTGGTCGGGCCGAGGGGGCCCGGCCGCCAGGCCCAGTAGCGCTCGGAGACGGTGATGGAGTACCAGACGCAGGGCCGCCCCGAAAGCGGCGCCGTCACCGGTCCGGCCGGGCCGGCGACCGCGCGCCCGCTGACCTCGCGGGGCGCGCCGGGGAGGTTGTCGGTGAGGGGTTCGGCGGCGTCCATGGCCCGCCGGCGGCGGGCCTTCCCGATCGTCTTGGCCATCGCGTCGGCGCCCGCCTCGACTCCGGCCGTGATCAGTGTCATGAGCGCGTACAACCGTCCTCCTTGGACCCGGGACCATCAGACGCGGTCGGGGAACGAGCGGTTCACCCGTTGATCAAGTTCACCACAAGCCAGAACAGGCCGCCGACGATGACCGCCCCGCCGAGGATGTAACCGGTGAGGAAGCGGATCCGCAGTGCCGACGACAGTGCCTCCTCCGACCGCGTCGAGATGAGGAACGGCCCCTCGGCGGGGTCGCGCATGACGAGCCGCCCGTTCTCCGCCGCCGCTCCGCCCAGAACGTACATCGGCTGGCCGGCGGGGATGAGCCATTCTTCGTACTGGTGGCCCTTGACGTTGCTGAGGTTGACCCGCAGGCGCAGGCCGAACAGGTCGACGTCGGTGCCCGCCCGTTCGAAGTGCGACAGGGACTTCGTGACATGGTCGATCGACCGGCCTTCGTGGATCACGACGATCTCCCCGGTCGCGTCGCGGACGCTGAACGGCGCTCCGTACGTCTTGTCGTGCACGGTCCGCTCGCGCGTCGTCGTCACGGTCTTGCCGTCGCGCCGCTCATGGTGTTCGTAGCGGACCGTCACCTTGGTGCGGTGCCAGACGCACGGCTGCCCCGAGAACGGCGCCTGGACCGGCCCCTGCGGCCCCGGCCCGGCCGTGCCCTTGACCTCGCAGGTGACGGGCTGGTCGTACTCGGCGATCTCGGCGCAGGTACGGGTCGGCGTCGCGAGCATCGCGTCGCGCTTGCGCTGCTGGACGTACGACCAGATGAGGGCCGCGACACCGAGGAGAACAAGGACCGAGGGGTAGAGCACGCCGATACCTCCGAGGGATCATTCCGGGCATCATCCTGCATTCCACGCGGTGTCGTCGCTCCGGGCAGGGGCCACTACGCTGGCCGAACATGGAACCTGAGCTGCATCCCGACCTCGAACCGTTGGCGTTCCTCCTCGGAGACTGGGAGGGGGCCGGGGTCGGCGGCTATCCGACGATCGAGAGCTTCCGTTTCGGACAGGAGATCTCCTTCAGCCACATCGGCAAGCCGTACCTCATCTACACGAGCCGTACCTGGCGGTTGGACGAGGAAGGCAACCTCGCGGCTCCCCTCGCCCGCGAGAGCGGTTACTGGCGCGCGCACCCGGGTGGAAAGGTCGAGCTGGTCCTGGCGCACCCGACGGGCATCGCGGAGATCTACGTCGGTCAGGCGGCGTTCAACCGGGTGGAGCTGGTCACGGACGTCGTGGCGCGCACCGAGACCGCGAAGGAGTACACCGCCGGCAAGCGGCTGTACGGGCTGATCGGCGAGGATCTCGGCTACGCGTACGACATGGCGGCGGAGGGGCAGAGCCTGCAGTCGCACCTGTCGGCCCAGCTCAAGCGCGTGTCCTGAGCCTCATGGGCCCAGCTCAAGCGCGTGTCCTGAGCCTCATCGGCCCAGCTCGAGCGCGTGTCCTGAGCCTCACAGGGAGCCGGGCCGGAGCCGTCCTGTCGCGGGATCGTTCCGGGAGAATCCACCGGGGAACCGGATCCGGCTCCCGGGAGCGACCTATGGCACCGGAGGGCCTGCGGCCGGGTCGTCCGGAGAAAAGGACGACCCCCGGGCTGCTCCTGCTCGCGCAGGGGTCGACAGGACTGGGTCGACCGGCCCGGGGGTCGGGTGTCTGCCTGATATTCGCCGGCCGCGTCCTCGGCCGGTCGCCTCACCCGCGTCGGGGCGAGGCTGAGGGGGGACAGCGGCTAACGGACAGCCACCTCACGAGTCCTCGTACTATGCATAAGTTTCGGACCACCTCCTTTCCCGCTTAGCCCGCAGATTAGGTTCCCGCCGAGCCGATGGCAAGTGGATTTTCCGGAGGTTTCGCCTCGCCGGTCGGTCGTGAGGCCCGGCGGGAAGGCGGCCGGGGGACATAAACTCGGCGTCGTGGCGGAACCATGGCACGAGGAGCTGAGGGCGCGGGGCTATCGCGTGACCCCGCAGCGCCAGCTCGTGTTGGAGGCGGTCACCGCGTTGCGTCACGGCACCCCCGAGGAGATCTGCACCGAGGTGCAGCGGACCGCGCGCGGCGTCAACATCTCCACGATCTACCGGACCCTGGAGCTGCTCGAGCAGCTCGGGCTGGTCAAGCACACCCACCTGGGGCACAAGCCGCCGACCTACCACCTGGCCACCGAGGCGGACCACGTCCACCTGGTCTGCCGGGGCTGCGGCGAGGTCTACGACGTCACCCCGACCGTCGCGAACGGACTGGTCGACGTCCTGGAGCGGGAGTACGGCTTCGAGACCGACGTGCAGCACCTCACGGTCTACGGCCGCTGCCGCGACTGCCGGAAGACGTAGTCTTACGGTCATGGACAGCCCGCTGTTGAGCACGCCCGGGGCCGTACCGGCCGATCCGCCGGACGAGGGCGTCGCCGCGCACTATGGCGAGCCGTTCGCCGAGCAGCGCGCCCTCGCGTCGGGGGCGGCGATCGTCGACCGGAGCAACCGCGGCGTCGTACGGGTCGGCGGGGCGGACCGCCTGCGCCTCCTGCACAGCCTGACCAGCCAGCACCTCGAGGCGCTGCCGCCGCGCACGCCGACCGAGGCCCTGCTGCTCAGCCCGCACGGTCACGTGGAGCACCACCTTGCCCTGGTCGACGACGGCGAGGCGGTCTGGGCGCACGTCGAGCCGGGCACGGCGCCGGAGCTGGCGCGCTTCCTCGACATGATGCAGTTCACGCTGGACGCCGAGGTCACCGACGAGTCCGACGCGTACGCCGTCGTCACGCTCAGCGGCGCCGAGCCGCCCGCGGACGCCCTGGTGACGACGGACGGGCTGATCGTGCCCCGCAAGGAGCTGGAGCGCGACTGGCAGGCGCGGCCGGCGGGCCTGTGGGCGTACGAAGCGCTGCGGATCGCCGCGCACCGGCCCCGGTTCGGGCTGGACACCGACCACCGGACGATCCCGCACGAGGTCGGCTGGATCGACGTGGCGGTCCACCTCGACAAGGGCTGCTACCGCGGCCAGGAGACGGTCGCGCGGGTGCACAACCTCGGTCGCCCGCCCCGGCGGCTGGTGTTCCTGCACCTCGACGGGAGCGTCGACCGGCTGCCGGCGCACGGCGAGCCGATCGAGGCCGGCGGCCGTACGGTCGGCTTCGTCGGCTCCGCGGCCCGGCACTACGAGCTGGGCCCGATCGCCCTCGGCCTGATCAAGCGCAACATCCCGGTCGACGAGCCGCTGCTGGCCGGAGGGGTCGCGGCCGCGCAGGAGGTCGTCGTCTCCCCGGACACCGGAGCCAACGCCAAAATCGATCTTCGACGCCGATAAGTCCGTAAATCGCCGAGAACCGGATCATGATGGGCGGCGCACATGGCAGGGTTTTCTCCGTCGGACGAGACCTCGACGAGGAAAGAGCACATGGGGCGACGGCGGCGGCGGGTGCGCGAGCCCGGCTACGTCTGGTGGATCGGGATCGGCGTGCTGCTGGTGGCCGCCGTGCTGCTGACGTCGTGGCGGCTGGCGCTCATCGGGCTGCTGTGCTGGTGCCTGTATGAGTTCTCGCTCGTGCCGACGGTGTGCCGGGTGATGACCCGGCAGGGGTTCGCCTGCCACGAGCCGATCCGGGGGCGCCTGTTCGCGTGCTCCGCCGCGCACCAGCAGGTGAAGAACGACGCCCTGTGGGGCGCGGTCCGGCTGCCGAACCCTTTCAAGCGGGAGTCCGCGCCCGACCCGAACCGCGACACGGGCGTCGTCGTCTACTCCCCGAGCGTCCGCGCCAAACTGGCGGAGAACGACCGCAACCTCCTGGCGCTCGCCACCGTCGGCACGATCGTCGCGCTCGTCCTCGCCGTGACCGGCCTGAGCTCCTAGCGCCGCGCTCCACGACCGACGCCGCTTGACACGGCACTAGACCTCCAGGATCAGGGTGATCGGGCCGTCGTTGAGCAGCGAGACCTTCATGTCGGCGCCGAAGACGCCGGTCTCGACGTGGGCGCCGAGGCGGCGCAGCTCGGCGACGACCTCGTCGACGAGGGGCTCGGCCACGGGGCCGGGGGCCGCCGCGATCCAGGACGGCCGCCGCCCCTTGCGCGTGTCGCCGTAGAGGGTGAACTGGCTGATCACGAGCAGCGGCGCGCCCAGGTCGGAGCAGGACGCCTCCGGCGCGCCCTGCGTCGCGCCGTCGAAGACCCGCAGCCCCCAGAGCTTGGCCGCCAGCCTCTTCGCCTGCTCGGGGGTGTCGTCGTGGGTCACGCCGACGAGGGCCAGCAGGCCCGGCCCGTCGATGGCGCCGACGACCTGACCCTCGACGGTCACGTCGGCCCGACTCACACGCTGAACGACCGCTCGCACGCCACCGCATTCTGCCGTACGCGGTCCCGCCGGCACCCAGGCCCTCCGCGCGGGCTCGGCATTCCTCCCGTCATCAAGATCGAAATCCCCTAAGGTGCGTTGACGGCGCGATTCAGACATTCGATCTCAGGGGGACGGCGTGACGCAATTGACCAGGAGGAACTTCGGCAAGGCGGCCGTGCTCGCGGGGGCCGGTGCTGCGGCGCCGACGCTTCTGGCGGGCTGCTCGGGAGGCGCCTCCGCCCGCACGGCGGCCGGGGCGGCGGCCACCCGAACCTGGAATGTGACGGGCAAGGCGCTGGCGGGGCTCGGCGGCTTCGACTCGACGGTCAAGAGCTTCATGCAGGCGCGCAACATCCCGTGCGGGCAGCTCGCCGTCGTCCGTAAAGGCAAGCTCGTGCTGTCCCGCGGCTACACCTGGAGCGCGGACACCGGTCTGAAGACCCAGCCGACTTCGCTGTTCCGGATCGCCAGTATCAGTAAGCCGGTGACCGCGACGGCCGTGCTGCGGCTCGTCCAGGACGGCAAGCTCAAGCTGACCGACCGGGTCGCGACACTGCTCGGGCTGTCGACTACGGCGGACCCGCGGCTGAAGGACGTGACGGTGCTGCGGCTGCTCCAGCACCTCGGCGGCTGGGACCGGGCCATCTCGCCGGACCTGATGTTCCAGGATCTCGCGATCGCCAAGGCGCTCGGCGTCCCGCTGCCGATCAGCCAGGCCGACATCATGCGGTACGCCTCGGGCCGCAAACTCGACCACGCGCCCGGCACCACCTATGCCTACTCGAACTACGGGTTCATGCTCCTTGGAAGGATCATCGAGAAAGTCTCCGGGCTGAGCTACCGGTCATACGTGCAGTCCAAGGTGCTGACCCCCCGGACCGTTCATAGGATGCGCCTGGGGCGCACGCTCTACCGGACGAGCGGCGAGGTGCCCTACTACTCGACCTACACCGGCACGACCGTGTTCGACAACTCCGGGAAGAAGGTGTCCTACCCCTACGGCGGGTTCAACCTGGAGAACATGGACGCCCATGGCGGCTGGCTCGCCACGGCGATGGACCTCACCCGCTTCGCCGGCGTCTACGACGGCGGGTCCGTCCTGAACGCCGCCTCCATCAAGACCGCGTTCGCCAAGCCCGCAACCGGCATCAACAGCGACGGCTGGTATTACGGGTGCGGCTGGATGGTGCGGCCCGTCGGCACCGGGAAGATCAACACCTGGCACGACGGGAGCCTCGGCGGAACGAGCACCCTGCTGGTCCGCCGCTACGACGGGCTGACGTGGGCGGTGCTGTTCGACCAGCGGCAGGAGGGCAGCGCCCCCAGCTACTCCGACATCGACCCCGCCCTGCACAAGGCGGCGGACGCGGTGAAGACCTGGCCGACCGGCGACCTCACCTCGACCTACTTCTAGTCCTCGCGGCAAGCGCCACCTCGACCGCGACTCGACGCCGCGCCGGCGTAGGCGTCGAGTCGCCGGTGGGTCGGCCGCACCCGGGCGTCCCAGGACGCGGGCCTTCCCCTGAGCTTCTTTGCTGAAGATTTTCTCGCCAAATGGGCTCTGGTCTTGAAATCATGCTGTCCATGGCCAGAACGCTGATAACAGTTGCGCCCACCGGAGCGGAGACCGACAAGGTCGACGCGCCGGCGCTGCCCGTCACGCTCGACGAGCTCGTCCAGACCGCGAAGGAGTGCGAGGCCGCGGGCGCCGCCGTCATCCACGTGCACATCCGGGACGCCGATGCCCGGCCCACCCTCGACCTCGCGCGGCTGCGCGACACGGTCGCCGCCCTGCGCGCGAGCACGAACCTCATCGTGCAGCTGTCCACCGGCGGCGCGGTCACCGACCCGTACGAGCACCGGCTGCGGGTCCTCGACGCCGAGCCGGACGGCTGCTCGCTGACCTGCGGCACCGTGAACTTCGGCGACGACGTGTTCATGAACCCGTGGCCGTTCATGGCCGAGCTGTACCAGCGGACGCAGGAGCGGCAGGTCGTGCCGGAGTTCGAGCTGTTCGACCTCGGCCACGTCGCGTCCCTGCACCGGCTGCTGGACAAGTACGGCGCGCCGTACGGGGGACATGTGCACTGCGACCTGGTCATGGGCGTGCCGGGCGGGATGCCGGGGGACGCCCGGACGCTGGTCGCGGCGGTCGAGGCGCTGCCCGCCGGGGCCACGTGGTCGGCGACGGGAATCGGCCGGACGAGCCTGCCGGTGATGTACGCGGCGTTGGCGGCCGGGGGTCATCTGCGGGTGGGCATGGAGGATACGCTGACCTACGCCAAGGGACGGCCGGTGACGGCCAACGCCGAGCTCGTGGAGCGTGCGGCGACCCTGGCGCGGATCGCCCAGCGTGACCCGATGCCGGCCGACGAGGCGCGGTCGTTCCTGGGCGTGAAGCCGCGCCCGAGCTGACGCCGTCCGCCCCGGAGCCCGACCGAGACCACGCCGCAGCCGCCCGTCCCGAGAGCACGCGACCGCCCGTCCCCAGAGCATCCCAGCCGATCGCCGACCCCCCGAAGAGAGAGCATGCACCCCGTCCTCGTCGAAGTGGAACGTTCCGGATTCGTGGAGTCCCGGCACCGGGGATCGGTGGCCGCGCTCGCCGTCGACGGCTCACCGGCGGTGACCGTCGGGTCCCCGGACGAGCCGGTCTTCCCCCGGTCGGCCAACAAGCCGATGCAGGCGGTCGCGATGGCGCGCAGCGGGCTCGCCCTCGAGGACGAGCTGCTCGCGCTGTCGTCGGCCAGCCACTCCGGTGAGGACTTCCACGTCGAGGGCGCCCGCAAGATCCTCGCCGACGCCGGGCTCACCCCGGACGCCCTTCAGTGCCCGCCGCAGTGGCCGCTCGACCTGGAGGTCGCCGTCCGGGCCGAGAAGTCGCGGCTGCGGATGAACTGCTCGGGCAAGCACGCCGCGATGCTCGCCACCTGCGTCGTGAACGGCTGGCCGACGGAGTCGTACCTGCACGTCGACCACCCCCTGCAGGTGGCGGTCCGGGAGACGGTCGAGGAGCTCACCGGCGAGCGGGTGGCCGCGACCGGCGTGGACGGGTGCGGCGCGCCGCTGTTCGCCGTCTCGCTGACCGGCGTGGCGCGGGCGCTGCGCGCGATCGTGACCGCCGAGCCGGGCACCCCGGAGCGGCGCCTGGCGGACGCGATGCGCGCCCACCCGGAGTGGACCTCCGGCACCCACCGCGACGAGCGCCGGCTCATGGCCGCCGTGCCGGGCCTGCTGGTCAAGTGCGGGGCCGAGGGCGTCGACGCGTTCGCGCTCGCGGACGGGCGCGCCGGCGCCATCAAGATCGACGATGGGTCGATGCGGGCCCGTACGCCGGTGACCGTGGCGACGCTGCGCGCCCTCGGCGCGGAGGTCCCCGACGAACTGGCCACCGTCCCCCTGCACGGCGGCGACGTGATCGTCGGCGAGATCCGCGCGGTCGGTCTCTGACGGCCCTCCCGGGGTCTCAGGAGAGGCTGCGGAACTGCCGGGAGGCGGAGATCGCTCCTGAGGTGGCGAGGGTGAAGCTGCGGATCGACTCGGCGAAGTTCGACAGGTCCCACTCGGCCGGTCCCTCGTACCAGTAGAGGTTGTCCGAGGGACCGCTGTTGCCCGCGCCGACGTCGGCCACCGTCTCCGCCCAGCGCGGGACGACGTCGAACACCACCGCGTACGGCAGGTAGTGCGAGAACAGTGCCACGCGGTGACCGGCGGGCGCGTCCGGGACCTCGCCGCGGAACAGGTGCGCCCGGAACCCGAGCGTGTGCGCCAGCACGGTCGCGCCGCGCGTCGTCTTGGCGGGCATGTACTGGCCGCCGACGGCCAGCGCGGCGCCGGCGATGATCAAGGCCAGGCCGATGAGGGCGAGGTTCGTGTAGACGGCCAGCACGATCGTGCCGACCACGCCCAGGCCGGCCAGGATCATGCCGATGGTCGTCCAGCGGGTCCGCTCGGAGTCCGGCCGGCGGGTGAACCAGCCCTGCCGGACGACGTCCTCGTACAGGGCGCCGCGCACCGCCGCGAGCTGGTCGGCGAAGGTGCCGCCGAGCTCGGACAGCGCCACCACGTCGCGCCCGGTGAACAGGGCGTCGTACAGGATCCGCTCGTACGGCAGCAGGTCGTCCGGCGCGCGCCGCAGACGGCGCAACTGCCAGTCGATGCGGCCGTACGTCTCGCGGGGCAGCTCCTCGATCAGGAGGTAGCCGCGAACCGCCAGGTCGATGATGGTCGCGGTGACGTCGACGACGTCGGCCTGCTCGTCGATGAGCGTGCCGATCTGGCCCGGCCGCACGCCGTCCGGCGGGGCGAACCCCGTCGAGTCGAGGGGTGCCTGATCTCCTTCGGCGGCCTTCTTGTTGACGATGCGCGCGTCCCTGCCCCGGGTGACGTAGAGGAGGGCGACCCCGCCGAGCAGGAGGACGAGCAGGCCGAGGAGCGTGCCGCCGGTGAGCCCGTTGACGGTGAAGGCGGTGGTGACGGTGTGCCGCTGCTCGATGATCGGCTCGCCCTTGGTCGTGCCGGCCGGGTAACCGATCATGACCGTGACGTACTCGCCGGGCTGGAGCTCCTCCTGCCGGAAGTCCGCCTGGGTGTGGGTGTGGTTCGTGAAGAACTGGGTGCAGCCGACCGTGCTCGACAGGTCGCCGGCGAAGCAGTTGAGGTTCTGCACGACCGCGCTGGACTCGACGGTCACCCGGGTCTGCCCGACCGGGACGTGCCAGCCGCCCGCGGCGACCCAGTCGAGCTGCTCACCGCTCCGCTGCGGTGTGATCGCGCCCTTGACCGTGTAGGAGAGCTGCGCGGTCCGCTGCCCGGCGCCGCCGCCTCCGGAGACCCGGAGGATCGCGCGGTCGCCCTGGTTCTGGAGCGTGCCGCCCTTGAGGTCGCCGACGTCGTACCGGCGGTCCTGCCGGTCGTCGAGGTGCTTGCGGCGGATGAGGGTGCGCGCGGGCGCGGCCCCCTTGTAGGTGACCGTCTCCTTGACCTGGAGGGACCCGTCGGGCGCGACCGTGATCGCGACGGTGTCCTTGACGATCTGCGCGGAGGCCGCCGACGCGGGAGCCGCGCCGGTGAGGAGTCCGGCGGCGACGAGGGGAGCGATCAGGAGCCGCGTGCGAACCAGCATGGCCGCACAGCGTACCGGTGAAGCGCGGCCCCCTGCGTGACCTGCGGCACTGATGGTTCGTGTGAAAGGTCGGAAATGCTGCTGTGAAGTGATCGCCGTTTTCGGTGATATGGGATGATTCTCGTCGCGGTCGCCCCTCCCGCGCGGAGCCCGGCGTGCCCGGTCTCAGGGGGAGGAACGGACGACAGTGGTCAGTCCCTATCGGCGGCGTCCGCCGGGCGGCCCGGAGCCGTATGGCCCGCCGTCCCGGTTGTGGCGTCGGCCGGCGCGGGACCTCGGCTACCTGCCACCACGCCGCCCGCCCCGGCGGCGGAGCACGGCCGGCATGGTCGTCGGCGTTCTCGGCGGCGTCGCCGCGCTGTGCGTGGTCGCGATCGTCGGTTACTCGCTGGCCGGTCCGGGGCGTCCCGCGTCGGGCATCGGCACCGCCGACGGCGCCACGCGCGCCGGCAGCAGACAGGCCGCGCTCGCCGGACCGCTGTACCGCAGCGGTCCGCTCGACCCGGTCGACTGCGCGCTGCCGCGGATCCGGGAGCACGACGAGGAGTCGATGCGGGCGTTCCTGGACCGGCTGTCGGACTGCCTGGACGAGGCGTGGCGGCGGCAGTTCGCCAAGGCGGCCGTGCCGGGGTTCGCCGCGCCGCACCGGATCTTCTGGAGCGTGTCGGGCACCAGCCCGTGCGGGTCCTACCCGGCCCCCGGCGCGGCGGCGTTCTACTGCCCGGCGAACGACACGCTGTACGTCGGCCTCGACGACGTCGTGGAGACGGCGGGCGGCGAACCGGTCTCGCACTACGGCGTGTACGCCCGGGTGATCGCGCACGAGTACGGCCACCACGTCCAGGAGGACGCGGGGATCCTCGAGTACGGCCACGCGCTGATGGCGGCCTCGGCCGCCGCCACGAGCCACGAGGTCAGCCGCCGCATCGAGTTGCAGGCGCAGTGCTTCGCCGGCGCGTTCCTGTCGGCCGAGCGCGACAGCCTCCCGATGACCTCCGAGCAGTACGAGGCGGTCCTCGCCGACGCGCGGGCGCGCGGCGACGTGGACCAGCCGGCCGACCGGGGCGACCACGGCTCCGAAGCGAACTACGCGGGCTGGGTGGCCCGCGGCTACACGCAGCGCGTCCTGTCGTCCTGCAACACGTGGACGGCTGCCCCCTCGGACGTTTCCTGACAGGAGGAGAGTGATGGCTGGACCCGGCTCATGGGGACCCCCGCCCCGGGGTCACGGCCAGGGCTACGGCGGCCCCCAGGGGCACGGCGCCCCGCAGGGCTACGGCGGTTCCCAGGGCTACGGCGCCCCGCAGGGCTACGGCCCTCCTCAGGGGTACGGCGCACCTCAGGGCCACGGCGCACCCCAGGGTTACGGCCGGCCGCCCGCCCACGGTCCCGGATACGGCCCGCAGGGTCCGCCGCCCCGGCCGCCGTACGGTCCCGGGTACGGCCGGCAGCCCTACGCCGCTCCCGGATACGGGTACGCGCCGCCGCGCCGGCGGAAGGGCGGCGGGGGTGTACGCGTGATCGGGGTGCTCGGCCTGCTCGCGATCGTCGGGGTCGGCGGCTCGATGGCGCTGAAGCTGATCGCCAGGCCGGGGTACACGCCGGTCCGGCCGCCGGTCAGCGCGCCCACCGCCCCGTCCCAGAACGCCGCCGACAGCCCGCTGTACAAGGTCGGCCGGCTGCCCTCCGACGGCTGCCGGGGACGGCAGATCACCCAGGGCGACCCAGCGTCGTTCCGGGCCTTCCTCAACGAGACCACCGACTGCCTGGACAAGGCGTGGGGGAAGGGCTTCGCCGGCGCGGGCCTGAAGTTCACCGCGCCGACGCGGGTCTTCTGGTCGACGTCGGGGTCGAGCCCCTGCGGCACCTACCCGTCGCCGGGCGTCGCCGCGTTCTACTGCCCGAGCAACGCCTCGATCTACATCGGCGTGACCGACGCGCAGAAGGCGGCCGGCGGGATGCCCGTGCGCTACAACGTGGCGTACGCCCGGGAGGTCGCGCACGAGTACGGCCACGCGATCCAGGACCAGGCCGGGATCCTCGACTACAGCCAGCGGGAGCGGGCCGCGGCGACGAGCACCCTGGCCCGCAACGCCGTGACCAAGCGGAGCGAGCTGCAGGCGCAGTGCCTGTCCGGCGTGTTCATGAGCTCGGTGCGCGGGACCTTCCCCGTGACGCCCGAGCAGTGGGCGGTGGCGCTGCGCGACTCGTACGAGCGCGGGGACGACGGGCGCCCGATGGAGCAGCGGGACCACGGCACGGACGCGCACTACCGCGGCTGGGTCCAGCTCGGGTACACCCACGGCACGACGTCGACCTGCAACACCTGGGCGGCCTCGCCCGGCTCGGTGGACTGAGCCCGACGCCCTCGCCGCCGGGCCTGTACGGGCCCGGCGGCAGTGGTGAGACGGGGCGCGGCGTCAGCGCACCTGGTCGAGGTGCTCGGCGACCTTGGCGGTCAGCAGCGCGGGGTTCTCGGCCGGCAGCCCGTGCCCGGCGGGGACGCGCAGCAGGGTGGCCTGGGGAATGCGATCGGCCAGGTCCTGCTGGTGGTACGGGGGGACGATGCGGTCGTCGGCGCTCGAGATGATCAACGTCGGGGCGGCGATGTGCGGCAGGAACTCGGTGACGTCGATGGTCATGTTCGCCTCGGCCTGGCGGGCGACCCCCGCACGGGCGCCGTCGAGCAGGTCGGTGAACGCGGCCGCCGCCTGCTCGAACTCGGCCTGCCCCCAGGTGCGCAGGGTCTCCTTGCCGATGGCGGTGAGCAGGAGCAGCCGCGCCATCGCGGCGGGGTCCTCGAGCGCCAGGCGCTTCCACAGCTCGAACTGGAACACCATCTGCGGGTCGGCCTTCACCCAGCCCGCATGGGCGGTCAGGGAGCGGACCAGGTCGGGGTGGAGGCCCGCGGTGGCCGTGGCCACGACGGCGCCGAGCGAGTGCCCGACGAGGTGGAAGTCCTCAAGACCGGCGTCCCGGGCCGCCGCCACGACGTGGGCGACCAGGTCCCGGATCGTGATCGGGCCGCCGGGGTCGCGGGTGTCGCCGGAGCCGGGCAGGTCCGGCGCCACGATCGTGTACCGGTCGCCGAGGGCCTCGATGAGCGGTCCCCAGTTGGCCTGGCCGCTCGCTCCGGTGCCGTGCACGAGCACCAGCCCCGGTCCGGTTCCGGTGACGAAGTAGCCGGCCTTGCTGATACCGCCGGTGACGGGGACGTCGACGATGGGCACGATGCTCTCCTTTGAAGGTCGGCTTGGCAGCCGCCTGGACGCCCTGCTGACCGCGCTCACCGAACGGGCGCCGCGGCTGATGGTGGAGCTGGTCAGCGCGGGTCCGGCGGCCCGGCTCCAGCAGGTGCGCGACGGCGACCTGGACGCCGCCTTCATCCGGGGCGCCGACCAGGGGCCGGGCCTGGAGCTCCTCCCGCTCTGGAGTGATGACCTGGTCGCGGCCCTGCCCGCCCGGCATCCCCTGGTCGCCGAGGAGGAGGTCGCGCTCGCGGACCTGGCCGACCTGCCGTTGCGGATCGTGCCCCGGGAGGCGAACCCGCACCTCGTCGACACGGTCGTCGGCGCCTGCCGGGCGGCCGGCTTCGAACCGATCATGGGCCCGGCCTTCACCACCGACCAGGACACGCTCGCCGCCATCGCCTCCGGCAGGCCGAGCTGGACGGTCTACTACGCGGCCCAGGCCGAGATCCAGCCCGCTCCCCGCGTTTCGTTCCGGCGCTTCACGGCACCCGCCCCGGCCGTCCGGACCCACCTGGCCGTACGCCCCGGGCCGCCGTCCCGCCGCCTCGCCGCGCTCCTGGACGCCTGCATCGAAGTCGAGCGGTGACGGCCGCCCGAGTCGAGTCACATCGCGATGTGACTCGACTCACGCCGAAGTGCTTGCAAGTCTGCTTGCAATAGCAAGCATAGGGGCGCACAGTGGAGACATGGCGACTTCCAAAGTCGGCTCCATTGGGGAGTACATCCGAGAGCAGCGCGAGCGGGCCAAGGTCTCGCTGCGCCAGCTGGCCGAGGCCACGGGCGTTTCCAACCCGTACCTCAGCCAGATCGAGCGTGGGCTGCGCAAGCCGAGCGCGGAGATCCTGCAGCAGATCGCCAAGGGCCTGCGCATCTCCGCCGAAGCCCTGTACGTGCAAGCAGGGATCCTCGACGAGCGAGAGTCCGACACGGACGTCCAGGCCGCCATCCGGGCGGACGTGAGCCTGTCGGAGCGTCAGAAGCAGGTCTTGCTCGACATCTACGAGTCGTTCCGCCGGGAAGGGGAGCCCGGCGGAGAAGCCGCCACCGAAGCGACCCCATCGACTGAAGGGTGAATCCACACATGCCGAACATCACCGAGAAGCTGCGCGAGTCAAAGGCCTTCTACGTCGCGGCCGGTGCCGGCGACCTCGCGGTCGAGAAGATCCGCGAGATGCCGAAGAAGATCGACAAGGACCTGGGCGGCGCCGCCCTGTCCTACGTCACCCAGGTCGGCGGCCGCGCCGCCGAGGTCATGGACGAGCTGGCCGAGCGCGGCAAGAAGATCGTGGGCCGCGTGGAGCGGCAGAAGTCCACGCAGCAGCTCGAGCAGACCGCCCGGACGACCGCCCGCAAGGCCCGGTCGACCACCGGCGCCGCCAAGGACACCGCCGCCTCCGCTCGGGACACCGCGAAGACGGCCGGCAAGGCCGCGACCGACGCCTCCAAGAAGGTCGGC
This sequence comes from Actinoallomurus liliacearum, assembly GCF_039542035.1. NCBI lineage: Bacteria > Bacillati > Actinomycetota > Actinomycetes > Streptosporangiales > Thermomonosporaceae > Actinoallomurus > Actinoallomurus liliacearum. The sequence goes on along the minus strand of NZ_BAABHJ010000008.1, from coordinate 853,546 downwards.
AACTGATCTTCGGAGCGCGTCCGAGGACGCACCGGGAGCCCGGGCGGACCATCCGCCCGGGCTCCCGCGCTTTCCGTCCGCACGCACCATCGGCAGGACCCCGGCGGAACACATACGCTGGGCCCGTACGTGATGACAAGTGATGACGCGGCGCTCGTACGACGCCGCCCCGCTACAGGGGGTCGATCGTGCTCGAACCAGCCCAGAGTTTCGTCGGGATCTTGTTCTGGGTCGTGGCCATCGCCGCTTTCATAGTTGAGATCTGGGCGTTCGCCGACGCCGTACGACGGCCGGCGGGGGCCTACTCGGCGGCCGGCAAGCTCACGAAGCAGCTCTGGCTGATCATTCTCGGCGTCGCGCTGCTGTTCGGCCTGGCCGGTGCGGTCCGCTTCGTCTCGATCATCCAGATGCTGCCGGTGATCGGCTTCATCGCCGCCGCGGTCTACCTCGCCGACGTCCGGCCCGCCGTGCGGCAGTACGGCCGGGGCGGCTCCTCGTCCGGTCCGTACGGCCCCTGGTGATCGTCGGCCGCCGGGCCGTCACGGCTTGGTGAGCTTGAGTTTCTTCAGGTCGGCGACGAGGCACTCGGCGATGTGCCGGGCGCCCGCCACGGTCGGGTGGGTGCCGTCGGACAGGATGTACTGCGGCGCGTTGCCGGTGCCCTTCTTGCGGTCACCGGTGATCCACTCTTCCTGCAGCGGGTCGATGAACGGCACCTTCGTCTCCTGAGCGGCCGCCGCCATGGCGTCCCGGATCTCCAGGACCTCCTGCGGCGGGTCGCCGCCGCCCCACATCGGGCCGATGAGCAGGAGCCGCGAGGTGCTCCAGCGCTGCCGGACGGTGTCGAGCAGCCCCCGGGCCGCCGCGCCGACGTCCTGCGCCGGACGCCGCCGGTCGTTGTGACCACCCGAGATGATCACCAGGTCGGGGGCCGGCCGCCAGGCGAGCTGGTCGGTGAACAACTGCGCGAAGTCCTTGCCGATCTGCCCCTTGGCGATGAAGCCGGTCTGCCGGTACCCGCCGAGGATGACCTGCCAGCCCAGCAGCCGGGCGGTCTCGGCGGCGTACGTCTGCTCCGGCTGCTGCCCGAGCTTGCCGGTCGTGTAGCTGTCCCCGAGGAACATGACGACGGGGGTGTGCGACGCCTGCCGCTTCGGCGTGCGGGCCGAGCTCTCCGCCCGCGCCCGGCGCTCCGAGCCGCCGCATGCCGTCAGCGCGAGCAGCACGCCGGCCGCGGCGAGGCAACGAAGGGCGCGTCGTCTCATCCCGCTCCTTGGGGTCAGCGCCCTGGGGCGGGCGTTCTAGGCTGCACTTCATGACGACACACCGGACGCGGCGGCTTGAGCTGACCGACCAGACGCTGCGCGAGTGGGAAGCGGTCGTGCTCGACTCGGGACCCGGGGGGATCGTCCTCGACCGATCGGCATTTTATCCGGGTGGCGGCGGACAACCGCCGGATCACGGAGTTCTGCTGTGGCAGGGCGTGCAGACCCGGATCGTCGGCGCCCGCAAGGGTGACGAGCTCTACCTGCTCCCCGACGAGAACGACCCGCTGCCGCCGGTCGGCACGACCGTGCGCGGGGCCGTCGAGGACGACCGCCGTACGAGCCTCATGCGGACCCACTCCGGCCTGCACGTGCTGTGCGGTGTCGTCTTCCGCGACTACGGCTGCCTCGTCACGGGCGGCAATATGGAGCCCGGTGTCGCGCGGATGGACTTCAACCTCCCCGAGGTCCCGCCCGGCTTCAAGGAGGCCGTGGAGGCCGCCTGCAACACGGAGATCGCCGCGGATCGGCGCATCGACGTGAAGGCACTGCCGCGCGCGGAGGCGTTCGCGATTCCCGACATCATCCGGACGGCCACCAACCTGGTGCCGCCGGAGGTGGAGGAGGTCCGCATCGTCGACATCGTCGGGCTCGACACCCAGGCCGACGGCGGTACCCACGTCGCCTCCACCCGCCAGATCGGCCGCCTCCAGGTCGCCAAGATCGAGAACAAGGGCCGCGGCTTCCGCCGCGTCCGCATCAAGATCGTCGACTGAGGGACGCCGCGAGGTGTTCGCGGTTCCGCGCCGCGGCGAACGCCAGGAAGCGGCCCGAGGTCACGCCCGCTGGGCGGCGACCTGGCGGACCTGCCGCGGCGACAACGGCACGTCGAATACCCGCACGTCGTCGATGGCCCCCTGCCAGCCGTCGGTCGGCGCCCCCTTGAGCAACGCCCGCCCGATGTCCAGCGGGCCGGCCGCGCGGGCGACGACCGTACGGGCCCGGCAGGCACCGAGGACGCCACCGACATAGAGGCAGAGCCGCCGGCCACCCGGGTCGAACACCGCCGCCAGGTGCGTCCAGTTCCCGACGGCGGGACGTCGGCCGCTGAAGACGGTCTCCTGCCCGTTCGCCCAGCCGTTCGCGCGGTCGGGGACCATGAGGGCCCAGTCCTGGTGCTCCGAGTCGTAGTCCAGCAGGACGACGTCCGGTGCGCCCCCGGCGTCGTGCGCGGCGACCACCGTCCCGAAGCGGCCGGGCTCCTCGAGGAGGACCCAGGCCGTGATCGTGAACGGCGCGTCGGTGCGGATGACGGGCCGGTCGGCGACCGCGTGCCCGTTGCCGCCGAAGCTCAGCGCGTGGCCCTGAGGAGCCGCCACGCGGGAGACGTCGCCGTTGATCCGCAGGGGCACGCCATGGCCGGAGGAGTCCAGCGCGGTCGGCCCGCCGGGCTCCTCGAACCGCCACCACCCGGCCGCTGCGGGCAACGGTGGTACGGCGACCCGAACCGGAGGCCGCTCGGGCTCGTCCGGGACCGGACGGGACGCGGCGCTGACCGCCGACAGGGCCAGCAGCACGGGGACGAGCACCCCGGCTCGCGTTAGTCGCCGCGCCCGCCGGCGTCCCGCGCGCGTGCTCGTCGTCCCCGTCGGCCGGGGAGACGGAGCGGCCGTGGACGGCCGGGTCGTCGGATTCGTCACGGGCCGCGGTGGCGGACCGCTGGCAGCACCAGCCGACGGTCCAGCCGCGGACCGTACGGCATCGTCGACGGACCCGACGGACCCGACGGACTCGACGGGCTGCCGGATCGGCGGGTCGCCGTGATCGGAGGAGCCGGCCACGGCCGGGGCGGCCGGGTGCTCACCGACGGCCAGGACACGGCGAACGGCCACCCAGGTCTCGACCGTCTCGTCGGAGCAGCCGCACGCGGTCACGAAGGCCTTGACCAGCTCTTCCCGGGGCAGTGACTCCCTTTTCAACGCGGAGGCGATGGTGCTGTGCGGCAGAACGTGTCCGTGACGACCGGCCGCTTTCTCCAGCTGACGGTAGGTAAGGCCGGACCACGCCTTCAGCCGCCGCAGCTGTGCGAGGAAACCGGCCGTGGTATGCGCTTCACGAGGATCCGGGGCGGAACTCTCCAAAGACACGTGAGACAACTTACCTCCTGAGGGGTGGTCGTGGATGGCGAAGGCGGCTGGTCCGCTTGGAACGCTGATTTCAGCTGCCATCGAAAGCCTTGCCGCTACTTGCTGCCGCTTGCCAGAGTCTGTGACGCACGGGGTTCCGGCGCGAAAAGTCCGGTCTCAAAGCAAGGTCGAAATCCGTATCACCGCCCTTGTCGGGACCGGCCGTGCCGGACCACGGGAATTCCAGAGGAGAAGCATGCGCAAGCAGATGGTGGGGTTGCTGGCTGCGGCCTCGATCGCCTCGACCGCACTGTCGCCGCAGCCCCGGTGGCCGGTGCCGCCACGTCGGCGGCCCCGGGGGCGGCCGCCGGTCAGGTGTCCGTCCAGTCCAGCAAGGTCGGCGGCAAGATCTCTCGCAAGGAGGTCCTCAACCGCGCTCAATACTGGTGGGATCGGACGTACGGGAAGCACGGGAAGAAGAAAGACGGGAACATGCACTACGGAGGCCCGGCGCGGCCGGACCCCGACGGCAAGCACAAGTACCGGCAGGACTGCTCGGGCTTGGTCGACATGGCGCTTCACCTGAAGGGCGGCCCGAACACCGTCCTGCTCGGCAAGCGCAACAGCAAGGGCAAGTTCGTTAATTCCGCCTACGGGTACGTCATCAGCCCGAAGAACATGAAGCCCGGTGACTACACCGGTTTCCTCGGCGCGGGCAGCGATGGGAGCAACGGTCACGTCCGTCTCTTCATCAAGTGGGTGAACAAGCAGAAGGGTACCTACAAGGCGTACGACTACGGTCGGACGAAGATCCGGATCGACACGTTCAACATCCACACGGACAACAAGAACGGCCACAAGTTCGGCGCCTACCGGTACAAGAAGATCTCCTGATCTCATTGAGATGACGACTGATGGCCTCGGCGGAGGAATCCGCCGAGGCCATCAGTCATTTCCACCGCGCGCAGGTTCTGGAATTCTCGGTCGCTGCGCCGGTCAGATCGCCTGGCGGTTCAGCCCCTCGGGCATGGGCCTGGGCTGCCGGATCGGCCGGTTCGCCGCCGAGGTGAGCAGGCTCAGTCCCAGGTCGGTTATCTCGTGGCAGACGGAGTAGCCGTCGCGTCGGGTGGTGATGAGCCCGGCTTCGCGGAGCACCTTCGTGTGGTGGCTCACCGAGGCGGCCGAGATGCCGGCGGCTCGGGCGATGTCCGTGGTGCTGCAGCCGGTCATGGCCGTCTTGAGCACCGTCGTACGGGTCCGGCCGAGCAGCCCTTCCAACTGCTTGGTTCCGCCCTGCTCACCGGTCTGCGGCCTCCCCAGCCACGTGCGCCGGCCGATGGGAAAGACCAGCAGGGGCGGCAGCTCGGGATCCCGCAGCGTGATCGGGTGGTGCCGGCAGAAGAAGGACGGCACGAGCACCAGGCCGCGTCCGCCGAGCGTGACGTCCTGGTCGACATAGTGATCGACGTGCAGGACCGGGTGCTCCCAGCGCGCGTACGGGTGAAGCGACCCCAGCAGGCGTTCCACGCCATGGTCGGCGAGTATCCGCACGAGCCGGGTGCGTTCGGCCTCGATGTCGCGGGAGATCTGCTTCCAGTAGGGCGCCAGCGCGATCTTGAAGAACCTGTCCACGTCGTGTGCCACTCGGCGGACGGCCTCCCGTCCGTCGAGGGACCGCGCGATGAACGGCGTACCGCCCTGGCGCGCCAACTCGGTGAAGTCGCGCGTCAGCTCGTTCGGGGTGGTGGCGAGGATCCTGTCCACCCCCTCACCGAGGTCGGCCGTGCCGCGCGTCGGCGTCAGGAAGTCGGCCGAGTAGCCGCGCGGCGGCGCGATCTCCAGCAGCGGCCGGAGCGACGCGGGGATGAGGGGACGAGTACGCCGCCGCCAGCCGTCCAGGGCGACTTCCTCGTTGCGTTCCTGCAACGCGTGCAGGCTCAGGAGGATCTCCCAGAGCACGTCCGCCGATGGGGCGACGGTGGTCCGGGCAAGATCCTCGGAGTCGAAATGGATCCGCAGCATTGCAGCCCTCCGGTCGATGCGACCTGGTTCGGTGTCGGCCTCCATGCAGATCTAAGGAAGCGGCCGGACGTGCGGGCAAGGATTGGGCTGTTCGACCCTGTTCGAATCTGTTCGGGCTGCTCAGGGCGTGGATCGGCCGAGCCGGCTATTCGGCCGCCCGGCGGGTGAGGGCGGGGACGGAGCCGAGGCCGTGTTCGACGATGGCCAGGGCGCGGTCGACCGCACTGCGGGTCGACTGCGGGGTGTATCCGTGCGCGCGGCAGTGGGTGATGACGGCCTTCATGCCGCCCACGAGCGCGCCGGCGATCACGACCGCGTCGATCTCGTCGATGGCCGGGCAGAGCTCGGTCAGCCGCTCGACGACGTACTGCTCGGTGTCGTTCATCCGTTTCAGGGCGCGCGCCTGCAGCGACGGGCGTTCCAGGACGAGCTGCACCTGGATCGCGCCGTACTCGCCGTGCTCGGCGGCGATGGCCTCGATCATCTCCAGCACGATGCGGCGCATGGACTCCAGCGGCGTCTCGTCCGCGGGCCGGCGCTCGATGCCCTCGCGCACCTCGGCCAGGCGTTCGTCGATCTCGGCGAAGACGACGTCCTCCTTGGACGGGAAGTAGCTGAAGAACGTGCGCGGCGACACGTCGGCGGCCTGGGCGATGTCCGCGATCGTCGTCTCCTCGTAGCCCCGCTCGGCGAACAGGCGGAGGGCGGCCTCCGCGATCGCGCGGCGCGTCTGGCGCTTCTTCCGCTCCCGCAGGCCCATGTGATCCATCTCACCAATATATACACTCAGTGCGAAGTTGCAGGCGTTGCAAATTTTTCCGGCCCGTGCTGTTCTGGGACTATGTCGGGGATTCTGGAGAGGGTTGGGCGGTTCTGTGCCCGGCACGCGCGGTGGGTGATGCTCATCTGGCTCGCCCTCGCGGTCGGCATCGGAATCCTCGGCGTGGCCAGGGGCGGCACCTTCGTCCAGCAGGACCGGCTTCCCGGCACCGAGACCCAACGCTCCATCGACCTGCTCCGCAAGAACTTCGCCGACCTCACCGGGCCGACGGCCACGATCGTGTTCCACCCGCAGCAGGGCGTGTCCCTGTCCGACTGGCGCGTCGCGCTGCAGGTCGGGAAGGCCATCCAGCAGGTGGGCGCGCTGCCGCGCGTCTCGATGGCGGAGAACCCCTACGGGAACACCGGCGGCGCCAAAGGCGCGAACGCCGTCGTCGCGGTCGCGCACTTCAAAGGCACCGCCCGCGACCTGTCCATCAACGACCTGCATTCCCTCGAGGAGGCCACCGAACCGGCCCGGCAGGCCGGCGTCGACGTCGAGTTCGGCGGCATCGCGACGACCATCCTCAACCAGCCCAAGGCCGGTCCCAAGGAGGGCGTCGGCGTGGTGCTCGCCCTCGGCGTGCTGCTGTTCGCCTTCGGCTCGTTCCTCGCGGCCGGTGTGCCGATCGTCGTGTCCCTGTGCGCGATGGTGGTGGCGTACTCGCTCATCCACTTCGGCGCGTCGATCTGGCAGGTGCACCCCACGGCGCCCATGGTCGCGGCCATGCTCGGCCTCGGCGCGGGGATCGACTACGCCCTCTTCGTCGTCACCCGCCACCGCCAGCAGCTCGCCGAGGGCATCGGCGTAGAGGAGTCGGTGGGCAAGGCTCTGGCCACCTCGGGACACGCGGTGGTGTTCGCCGGCGGCACGGTCGTGTTCGCGATCTGCGGGCTGTGGTTCTCCGGGATCACGTTCATCGGCATCATCGGCCTCGCCACGGCGATCACCGTGGCCTTCATGGTGGCCGCCGCGCTGACCCTGCTGCCCGCCGTGCTCGGCGCCCTCGGCGCGAACATCGACCGGTACCGGCTGCCCCGGATGCGGCCCGACCGCTCGACGTACCGCTGGGAGCGCTGGGGCCGGCACGTCGACCGGCACGCCTGGCCGTACGCCATCGCGGCCACACTCCTGCTGGTCTTCCTCGCGCTGCCGGTGCTCACCCTGCGCCTGGGCATCATGGCCGACAGCACCCTGCCGCACTCCAACGGCGCGCGGCGGGCGTACGACGTGACGGCGAAGCAGTTCGGCCCCGGCTGGTACAGCCCGTTCGTGGTCGTGGCCACGGTCCCGAGCCCGGCCGAGCCGCCGCAGGCCGCCGAGAGCACGAAGACCGCCAAGGGATGGACCGCCCTGCGGCAGGAGCCGGGCGGCCGGTTGGCGCTCAGCCCGAACGACCGGCCCACCCCGAATCCAGAGGCCCGCCGCCTCGGCGACGAGCTGCGGCGCAGCCTCCAGAAGGTGCCCGGCGTCGCCTCCGCCGAAGCACCGCTGGTCGTCGGCGACAGCGCGACCGTCAAGATCGTGCCCACCTCGCCGCCGCAGGCCGCCGCGACCGCCGACCTCGTACGGCACCTGCGGAAGTCGGTGATCCCCCCGACCGTCGCCCGGTTCCCCGGAGCGCGCGCCTACCTCGGCGGGGAGTCACCGGCGATCATCGACATCGCGACCATCGTGAAGCAGCGCATGCAGTACGTCGTCATCGCCGTCGTGACGGTCGCGCTCGTGCTGCTCGTCATCGCGTTCCGGTCGATCATCGTGCCGATCAAGGCCGCCGTGATGAACCTGCTGTCGATCGGCGCGGCGTACGGCGTGGTGGTGGCGGTGTTCCAGTGGGGCTGGGGCATCAACCTGCTGGGCCTCGACGGACCGGTCCCGATCGTGGCGTTCGTCCCGCTCTTCATGTTCGCGTTGCTGTTCGGGCTGTCCATGGACTACGAGGTGTTCCTGCTGTCCCGGATCCGCGAGGAGTACCTCCGCACCAACGATCCGCACGGCAGCGTCGTCACCGGCATCGCCTCCACGGCCCGCCTCATCACCTCGGCCGCGCTCATCATGATCTGCGTCTTCCTGTCGTTCCTCCCGCAGCCGGACACGACGGTCAAGATGATGGGCCTCGGCCTGGCGGCCGCCGTCGCCGTCGACGCCACCATCGTCCGCCTGGTCTTGGTCCCGGCCCTGATGAGCCTGCTGGGCCACGCCAACTGGTGGTTCCCCGGCCGCCGCCGTCCCACCGCACCCCCGGTCCACCCCGAGAAGCGCACCCTCGAACACGTCTGAGCTCTCTGCCGGGCGGCACCTATGGCTGGAGCACACCGTTGGGCAGGATCATGTTGACGCGGGGCTTCTCGCAGTCCCCGGAGTAGTACATCTTGGTCGCCGTGCGAATGACGTCGGAGCTGACGAAGGCCTCGTAGACGACCAGGGCCACCACGATCACCAGGAGCGCGAGGCGCAGCGCGCACGAATGTTCGCCGTCGCCGGCTGAACAACGTGACCAGCGCGATCAGCGAGACGAGGAAGGCCGCCTCGATGCCGTGCACCATCGCCCCATGGACGTTGTGCCAGTGGGGGAACCGCGGATCGTCCTGGCACAGGGCCAGCGTCTTGGGCGGCAGATAGAACCCGCCGACCCCGAGGACCAGGTATGGGCCCTCGGTCTATGCCGAGGATTTCGGTCGTGTGAGCGACCGAAATCCTCGGCGTTGATTGAGCGAGTGCTCCGTCGGGCCGCGGAGAGTGGGCCGGGACGGCTTACCGTCAGATGGTGTATCCGCCGTCCACGGCGAGGGCGGTGCCGGTGATGTAGCGGCCGCCGGGTCCTGCCAGGTAGGCCACCGCGGCGGCGATGTCCTCGGCCTCGCCGTAACTCCCCAGGGCCGTGAGGGAGCGCTGGAAGTCGGCGGTCTCGCCGTCGGCCGGGTTCATGTCGGTGTCGATCGGGCCCGGGTCCACGATGGTGGCCGTGATTCCGAGCGGTCCCAGCTCCCGGGCGAGTCCCTTGGTCAGCCCGGTGAGCGCGGATTTGGCCATCGCCTGAAGGACGAAGTTCGAGCCGGGAACGCGGCCGTTGAAGCACGACCCGACGCTGATGATCCGCCCGCCGTCGCCCATGTGCCGGGCGGCGGCCTGCGCGGCCAGGAACACCGACCGGACGTCGACGGCGAGCACCCGGTCCAGTTCCGCGGCGGACACCTCCGCCAGCGGGCCGTAGGTGAGGAAGCCCGCGTTGTTCACCAGGATGTCGATGCGGCCCAGTTCCCGTACCGTCCGCTCCACCGCATCCGTCGCGGCCTGCGGACGGGTCAGGTCGGCCTGGATGACCGCGGCCCTGCCACCGTCGGACTCGATCCGCTCGGCGACCTCGTGCGCCTGGTCCGCTGCCTGGACGTAGGTCAGCGCGACCGCCGCTCCCGCGTCGGCCAGCCGTTTCGCTATCGCCGCGCCGATCCCTCGGCTGCCGCCGGTCACCAGCGCTACCTTGCCGGTCAGCTCACTCATCGATGCCTCCTCCGTAGATGGCGTGCTCGTCGCGCCGGCATGGTAGAAGTTGACATCAATGTCAGGTTCAAGTCGTCGTCATGCGAGGTGAGGAATGCGGATCGGCGAGTTGGCCCGGCGCAGCGGGGTGAGTGAGCGCTCCCTGCGCTACTACGAGACACAAGGGCTGCTGCAGTCGGAGCGTACGTCCGGCGGCCACCGGCACTACGCCGAGTCGGCGGTCGACCGCGTCATACGCATCCAGACGCTCTACGCCGCGGGTCTGAACAGCAAGAAGATCGCGAAACTGCTGCCCTGCATGAGAGACGCGGACGGGCGCCCGAACGAGATCGCCACCCCCACGCTGGTCAACGAGCTCACCACGGAGCGCGACCGCATCGACCGCATGATCACCGACCTGTTGCGCTCCCGGGACGTCCTGGACGAAGTGATCGATACGGCGGCGGACGGCGCGACCACCGACCCGGCCTCACTCGCGCGTCGACGCTGAACGCCGGTCTCCGGCGGGTGCTGCTGATGGACAGCGGCATCCGCCAGAGAGCCACGTCGCGTCGCGGCGCTGCGGGGGCGTCACACGATCGCTTTGAGAACCTCGGGGAGCGAAGTGACGCCGTCAGAACCGAGGAAGTGACCGGCTCCGGGAACCACCGCCGCGGAGACTCCGAGCAGGTCGGCAAGACGGTCGGTGTGACCAGGCGGAACGAGCGGGTCCGCGTCCGACCGGATGACCGTGAGCCGATCGATGTGCTTGCTGAGCCCCTCCACGTCACAGCCGTCTCCGATGTAGGAGTCCAGCTCCGGGAGCACGGGTAGCCGGTCGACGAATCCGGAGACCAGCACGAGGGTGCCAAGGTGCCAGGTATCCGGCAGTGAACGCAGATGGCGCAGCACGGTCAGACTGCCCAGGCTGTGCGCGACGATCACCGAGTTCTCGTCAGGGGTCCCCACGTCGGCGCGTACGGCCTCCGCCCACCGCGCGGGGTCCGGGGCTTGGGGGTTCGGCAGAGCCGGGACCGTGGTCGCGATGCCGCCCGCTTCGAGTCGCTCGGCGAGCCAGCCGAACCAGTGATCTTCGGGAGTCGCGCCGTAGCCGTGGATGATCGAGGCACGTCGCCGGGTTGTTCCAGTCGTCATGGCGCGGAACGCTATGCCTTCACACCAGCGTGAAGGTCAAGCCGATGAAGAGGGATCGACGGTGCTGATCAGCGAGCTGGCCGAGCTGACCGGCGTGAGTGCGCGAGCGCTACGCCATTACGAGGACCGAGGACTGCTGGTCCCGGCACGCGACGGCAGCGGGTACCGGGACTACGCCGAGTCCGATGTCACGCGCGTAGCCCAGATCAAGGCGATGATCTCCGCTGGCCTGGGAACCTCGACCATCCAGCGGTACCTCGACTGCGTGCGCACCGGCGATCACGGCATTTACCTTGAGATGTGCCCGGACCTGCGGGCCGAGCTGGACGCCCTGGCCACCCGCCTCGACGCTCAACAGGCCGAGCTCCGCGAGACGCGGCGACGCTTGTGCGGGCTCGTATCAGCGACATGACGTCCGCCGGAGCCGTGCTCTGGCGGACGTCATGCGACTGTCGAGGACGCAACGCAGAGCAGTGTGTCCCAGCGGTCCAGCGGGCCGCCGGGAACCGCCTCGAAGAAGATGATGTCGCACCGACCGGATGTCGTCAGGGCGGGCATGGTGAACAGCTCGCCGACGCCCGGGAGCACCGTGATGCCGACGTGCTCGGCGGAGAATCCGTCCCTGGGCGCCATGCCGTGGACGTAGATGACGGATAGCGTGCGCTGCGGCCGGTCGTACGGCGAGCGGTCCGGGTCGCGGTCGAACAGCTCGACCAGGTCGCCCCTGCCGGCGGCGACGATCGTGAGGTCGTACCGCTCGGTCAGAGCGGGCAGCTCCGCGGCCGTCGCGTGATGGACGATGACCTCGCCGCCGCGGGCGCGGAACCTCTCCAGCCACGAGGACATCTTCACCCGCTGGTCGACCGACTGGGCATGGGCGTCGAGCGCGGCGGTGAAGCGGAGCGGCTCGGCTCCCGGCGGCCCGGCCACGGTCACGTTCAACGCGGCGACGGCCGGAGCCTGACTCTCCCAGAGATTCAGGCCGTTCTCGCGTTCCCGGTCCAAGTCCGGGCCGAACATCATCTGGGTCGACATGACCCGCCCGTCGCGGATCTCCTCGGCGGTCCGCGCGGTCATGACCGTGACGTCGTAGCGGTCGGCAGGCAGACTCAGCGCGAGCTGGAGCCCGGCCTGACCGGCCCCGACGATTAAGATCTTCCGCTTCGCGCGTAGGGAACGGTCGACTCGCTCGGCGTGCCTCCCATTGCGGCACTCCCTCCAGCCACGCGGAACCTACGAGAACCACGCGCCGCCGGGGAGCCTCCGCACGGTGACGTAATGGTCACCAAGGGGATCGGAGCGTGCTCATCAGAGGGACGCTCTTCACCCGGCCCCGCATATCCCGATTCCGAATAGCGGGAAAAATTGACCTATGTCGGTAACGACAATTATCGTCGCCGTGATCACTGGCAGATGCTGCTGATAGAACGCAGTATTCGCCAGGAAATCACGTCGCGACGTCGACCCGGCATCAGCAGTCGATCGGGTTGTCCGGTGTGTCGAGCCAGACGTGCTGGCCCTCGGGGGAGACGGTTACCCCATAACGGCTGCAGTCGGGCCTTCCCGCTGCGATCCATCGCTCCTCGGCCTGCTGCATGACACGTGGCCGTACGCGCTGATCGCGCAGCGGCATGAACAGCGACGGCCCGACGAAGCGGCCCTCGGCGGTTCCGCCCGGCCGCACGACGAGACGGCACAGGGGCCAGTCCGGGTGGAACGTGGGCGCCCAGGGAACGACGATGACTCCGCCCGGCCGAACCTGTTCCACCCACGCGTACGGGACGGTGTGCGCGGACGCGGTGGCGAGGATCCTGTCGTACGGCGCCCGCGCCGGATGACCCTTCTCGCCGTTCCCGACGATCACCTCTACCGGATGGCCGATCTTCTCCAGCGCCCTGCCGGCCCTTGCGGCGGCCACCGGATCGATCTCGATGGAGACGATGTTCTCGGCGCCGAGCAGGTGGGCCAGGACGGCGGCGTTGTAACCGGTACCCGTCCCGACCTCGAGGAGCCGCATACCGCGTCGCAGCTCAAGCGCGTCGATCATTCGGGCCATGATGTACGGGGCGCTACTGGAACTGGTCGCCTCGACGCCCCTGCCCGCCGCCGCGTCGCACAGTTCGGCGGGCACGTCGGGGTCGAAGGCGGTACGGGTGACGACCGGAGCGTCGGCTGCCACGTGCCGGTGCCAGAGTTCAGGGTCGTCGGAGCGCGTGATCGGCACCAGCCGGCCCTGCTCGTCCGAAACGAAGATCTCGTCGGGGATGAAGGACTCTCTGGGGATCGCCGCGAGGGCCTCATGAGCGTTCACTGCTTCCCCGTTCCGTTGCACAGCACACAGGGTGCCCAGAATCGGTCTCCGTCGTGGGTCTTTCAGGAGCCGCCTTTCCCGTTGCAGGCCGAGCAGTCCGCTTCCTGCTTGTGCGTGCCCATGTCTCTTGTTCTCTCCTTCAGCTCTGCCGCGGTCAGCGTGACGCCCGGTGCGGGCACGAGGGCGTGGACGGTCTTGTCGACCTGGGTGTAGCCGACCCAGCGGGCGGCGGCGTACGTGTCGACGATCCCGAGGCCCCAGCCATTGGCCGGAGCCGGGTTCGGCTGGAGGGGCCGGGGATCGGGGTCCGTCACGTAGAGGTGCACCCAGCGGTCGGTGGCCAGGAGGCCGAACCGCAGGGGAAGGTCGTGGGGCTCCCATCGCCGGACCTCTGCGGCGGCCCGCCGGGCGTTCGTGACGAGCTCGGAGACGACGAGCACGATCGAATCCGCGTGGTCGGGGTCGCTGACGTGGTCCCGGATGACCTCGGCGGCGAACCGCCTGGCCTTCGCCACCGACGTACGGCTGACGCTGAGCGCGATCCACGACGGCCGGCTGACCGCCGGAGCCGCGGGGAGGGCGGCCAGCGGATCCACGGCCGGCGCCGCGTGGCGGCCGGGGCTCGAGTGGCCCGCGATCTGAGGTTCGTCGAAGGTCATCATCGTCACCGATCGCTTTCTGTTCACCACTTTCTGTGATCGCCTGACAGCATGCGCCCTGGTTGGCTAACTTGACCAGGAGAGATCACGAAATTCAACGCAAGGAGTCACAATGCGCTACCGCGCCGGGTTCGATCCGGACAAGAATTTGTGGGACTTAATCGCCTTCGACCTCAGGCGACAGCGCCAGGAGCGCGACATATCCCTCAACGTCGTCGGCGACATCATCGGACGGGATCGATCTCTGGTCGCCTACGTTGAAAACGGCACAACGAAGCTCCAGGAGAAGCACGCCGTCAAGATCGACGACGCCTGGCGCACCGGCGGCCTCTACAGCCGCCTCGTCAGATTCGCCAAGCTCGGGCACGACGTCACCTGGTCCGCGACCCACCTAGAGCTGGAGGCCAACGCCGACGAACTTCGCATCTGGGAGCTCAGCTGGATGCCCGGTCTCCTCCAGACGGAGGACTACGCCCGCGCGATGTTCGAAGCGGCGGGTATCGAGGGCGCCGAAGAAGGGGTCAAGGCCCGGCTCGAGCGACAGCAATGCCTGCACCGTACGCCTTCTCCTCGCGTGTGGGTGATCATCGATGAGCGGGTGGTGACGCAACCGGTCGGCTCGGCGGAGATCATGCGCGAGCAACTCGTCCAGGTGATCGAACTGGCCAGGCTGCCGCATATCAGCGTACGAGTGGTACCCCAATCCGTCGGTGCTCACGTCGGTCGAGACGGCTCGTTCAAAATCATGACTGTCGCTGGTACGGATACGGTCTACACGCTCGCCCCTGGCGGAGGACGGCTCATTCAGGACGCAACCGAGACAAATTCCTTCCGCGTGTGGTTCGATCTCGTTGGCGACGTTGCGTTGCCCAAGGACGCTTCGTTCGACCTACTCGTAGAAGCGATGGGGCGATTCTCATGAGCACCTGGCGGAAGTCCAGCTACAGCGGTAGTACCAGCGTTCAATCCGACTGCGTCGAGGTGGCTCGGATCTTCCTGGTCTCTGCCGAGGATTTCGGTCGTGGGAGCGACCGAAATCCTCGGCAGTAATGGAATCGGCTGCTGCGTAGCTGGCTGGAGCGCTTCAGTCCACCGCTGGGCATCCTGGTGCGGACGGAACGCTCGGTGAAAGGGCCCGACCGGGCCCGCCAAAGGCGGCCAATGGGGTTGAAGCGGGCACGTTCGGCCGTGGTCGCCGAGACTTGTGCGCGCTGACCGTCCGCAGATGGCCGGGCGGGGCGTTCGGGAACGCTCCACTCCGCCGCGGGCGGGCTTCGGCTCGAGAGGATGAGCTAGGTCTGGCGGCAGTGGCGGCTGACGGGAGCTGAACCGCATTCGGTTCAATGGTGTCGTTGGTGGGGCTGCTTCCGTGAAGGTGGGCGTTGGCATGATCGATCATGAGGTCCCGACCGTGCTCGGCCGGATCCATGTGCGGGTCGGCGGTGAGGGCCCGGCGATGATGTTCTGGCCGAGTCTGCTCATGACCGGCGATATGTGGGCGGCCCAGGCGACCCACTTCGCCGACCGGTACCGGGTGATCCTGGTCGATCCGCCGGGCCACGGCCGTAGCGAGCCG
Source organism: Actinoallomurus liliacearum (assembly GCF_039542035.1). Lineage (NCBI taxonomy): Bacteria > Bacillati > Actinomycetota > Actinomycetes > Streptosporangiales > Thermomonosporaceae > Actinoallomurus > Actinoallomurus liliacearum. Next base: position 838,132 of record NZ_BAABHJ010000008.1, on the reverse strand, counting down.
CTCACCTCGATGTTCAGCTTCGAGGACAACGTCCGCTGTATCACTCAGATCCTCGACCATCTCCAGATCACCACCACGCACTTCGTCGGTAACTCCTGGGGCGGGATGATCGGTGGCACCTTCGCCGCGCGCCACCCCGATCGGATCGGCAGCGCCGTCCTGATGAACTGCACCGGCTCGGCGGCCGGCCGGCGGCAGAAGGCGGAGTTCGCCCTTTTGCTCCGCATGGCCAAGACGCTGGGCGGCATCCGACCGCCGGTGACCCGGTCGGCCGTCAAGGCCTTCCTCGGCCCCACCACACTCCGCACCCGACCCGCGGTCGTGGCAACCGTTCGTGAAGCACTGGAGCGCGTCGACATTCGTTCGGCCTCCTGGGCGGTCAAGAGCGTCGTACCGGCCCGCCCGGACCAACTCGGTCTGCTCAACACGATCGAAATCCCGGTCCTGGTCATCGCCGGGAAAGAGGACGGGACCTTCCCCGTCGCGGAGACCCGCGCCATGGCCGACGCGATCCCCGGATCCACGTTCCTGGCCTTGGACGAGGTCGCCCACCTCGCCGCCCTCGAGAATCCAGAACAGATCAACCGGCTGATCGACGAGTTCCTCACGCCGGCCTGACCCGATGGCCGGGTGGTTCGATCGGTGGCGTCGCGTTGCCCACGAACCCTTTGTCGGACCTGCTCGTAGGAACGACGGGGTGATCGCTGCGGTTGATCTGTTCTCGTCGGTGGGCGAAGCTTGCCCGCTGGTACGCGAGGAGGGACGGGCGGCGTGAAGCGGGCGGCGACGGGGGCTTTGCTGGGGTTGGCGATCGGGGATGCCATGGGGTTCCCGACGGAGTTCAACGATATGGCGCAGATCGCCGCCAAGTGCGGGCCCTGGCGGACCATGCCGTTGCCCGTGGCCTCCGGGCGGGCGTACGTCACCGATGACACGCAGATGACGTTGGCGTTGGGCGAAGGGCTGGTCGAAGCCCTCGCGGCCGGTTCGCTGACGGCGGAGCGGATGGAACCACCGGTCCGTACGCGCTTCGTCGAGTGGTCTCGATCGCCGGAGAACAATCGTGCACTGGGGATGACCTGCCTCCAGGCGTGTGAGGCGCTGAGCCATGACGGCGTCTGGCAGGCGGCGAGCCAGGTGAGTTCCAAGGGCTGCGGAGCGAACATGCGGGTCGCGCCGGTCGGGCTCATTCCGGGGCTGGACGACCGGCGGCGTTCGGGTGCCGCTCAGTTGCAGTCCGCCCTCACGCACGGCCACCCGACGGCGCTGGCGGCCAGTGATCTGACCGCGTACGCGATCTGGCTGCTGGCCGAGGGCGCCGACCCCGCCGAACTGCTGTCCGCGCTGCGCGATCACGCCCTGCGCTCCCGTACCGTCTATCGCGCCGACTGGCTCGGGGACCTGGCCGAGTACGCGCACGACCCTGACCGGGAGTCCTTCATCGCCCGGGGCTGGAATGAGTGCCTGGCCGTGCTCGACCGGCTGGAGACCGCGCTGGCCGCCGCGGACCCGGAGGCGGACCCGTGCCTGGCCACCGGGGAGGGCTGGATCGCCGAGGAGGCGTTCGCCACCGGCCTGTACTGCTTCCTCATGCTGCCTGAGGAGCCGCAGGCGGTCGTCCGGCGGGCGGCGTACTCCTCCGGCGACTCCGACTCCATCGCCGCTCTGGCGGGGGCCTTCGCCGGCGCGTACCACGGCGCGGACGCCTGGCCCGGTGAATGGGCGCGTGACATCGAGTACCGCGATCGTCTGCTGGCCCTCGGCGCCGCCTGGGACGAGTGACGCGTTACCGGCCGCAGCCGCAGGGCGCTCTCGGGCGGCGCGGGCCGAATGCTCGGTGAAGGTGCCCTTGGGGGATCTTCAAGGGCAGCGAGTCGCCGTAAAACGGACCCGTCGAGCCACGTTGGCCGAGCGTCCCGCACGCCCGCATTTCGTGGCTTGCGCACCGGCGGCGGCTGGGACAGATTCCTACCACGTGTGGTTCGATCTTATCGGCGATGTCGCGTTGCCCAAGGTGCCTTGTCGGGCCTGATCGTCGAAGCGATGGAGCGAGTCTCATGACCATCTGGCGGAAGTCCAGCTACAGCGGTGGCACCAGCACTCAATCCGACTGCGTCGAGGTGACTGTCCTCGGGACCGTCGCCGACCGGCGCGGCTGAGAATCTGTGGGCGGGGCGTCGGGGCCGTTTCGGCATCGGTCGTTTGATGCCGACAGCGGCCGTTGGGACGGGTTTCCGTTTCGGGACGGCGACATCGTGATCAGCACGCGGCCCAGGAGCGGCACGACCTGGACGCAGATGATCTGTGCCTTGCTGATCTTTCAGACGCCGGACCTGCCCGCCCCACTGGGCCGCCTGTCGCCGTGGCTCGATCATCTGACGATGCCGCGTGACGAGGTGTACGCGCTGCTCGCGCGGCAGCGGCACCGCCGGTTCATCAAGACGCATATGCCGCTGGACGCTCTGCCGGTCGATCGCCGTGTCACGTACATCGTGACGGCCAGACAGCCGCTCGACCTGGCGGTGTCGCTGTACCACCACACCACGAACATCGACATCGGCCGGATGCGGGAACTGACCGGCAACGACCTGCCCACCGAGCCGTCGGCGGCGCGCAAGACGCTCCGGGATTGGCTGCTCGACTGGATCTCCCATGACGCGGACCCGCGTACGAACCCGGATTCGTTGCCCGGCGTCATGCGGCACCTGGGCGGTGCCTGGGCCAGGCGCGGCGACGGCAACGTGCTGCTGATCCGCTATGAGGACCTGTGCCGCGACCTGGAAGGTCAGATGCGCGGGCTCGCGGATCGGCTGGGGATCGCGGTGCCCGAATCCGCTTGGCCGACGCTGGTGCGGGCGGCGACCTTCGAGCGGATGCGGGGCGGCGCCGATCGGTACGTCCCCGGTGGCGGGATCATCAAGAGCGGCACGTCGTTCTTCCGGCGTGGACGGCCAGGCGCCGCCGAGGAGATCCTCACCGGGGAGGAGCTCGCCGCCTATCGCGCCCGCGTGGCGTCGCTGGCGGCGCCGGACCTCGTCGCCTGGCTCCACGCGCCCGGTGGTTCAGGGTCAGTCCGGCTTCAAGACCGACGGTAGGTCGCTGTCGGGGTGCAGTCGTAGCAACTGGTAGGCCATGCCGCCCAGGCCGGCGAGCAGGCCCGGGGAGTACGCGTCCCGGGCCAGTCCGCTGGCCGGTCCGTTGTCCTCCAGGCTGGTGATGATCCGCGCGTCGAGCCCGTGCCGGTCCAGCTCGGCCGGGGCACGGCCGAGTGCCAGGGCGTCGTCGAACAGTTCCCAGCAGCCCAGGTCACCGTGGCACAGGGTGTGGTTCCAGTCGAACCCGCGCCGGGCGGAGAGGCCGGCCGCCCGCCCTACGATGACGTCCGCGCCGTCCCAGCCGCGCCGCGCCAGGTCGGCGGCGGCGATTCCGATGCCGACGGCGCCGTGGCACCAGGCGGCCGAGAACACGTCCTCGTCCGGGTCGCGCAGGTCGACCCAGCCGCCGGCGGCCGGGTCGTAGAGCGTCTCCTCGAAGGAGAACGCCGCCCGTGCGGCGTCGGCGAACCGCGTGTCGCCGGTCGCCAGGGCGAGCCGCGCCAGCGCCCACCCGATGCCGGTCACGCCGTGGGCGAAGCCGCCGATGCCGCCGGGCCAACGCTGCGAGGGCCAGTACAGGGTCCCCGCCATGCGCCGGGCGCCGGCGATGAGCCGATCGCCGATGACGACGGCCTGGCGTGTCCAGCGCTCCTCGCCGGTCACGGCGGCGAGTCGGAGCAGCGGCACGACCGCCCCGGCCATCCCGATCAGCAGGTCGAACTTGTCGTCGGCCGCGACGGCCTCGGGCAGCACCGCGGCGAGCGCGCGGGCGCGGTCCAGGCCGTCCGGGCCGGCCGCCTCCCAGGAGTGCAGCGTCAGCCACGCCCAGATCTGCGACCCGAGCCCGATGTACCCGCCGGGCGGCGGTGGGCGCAACCGGGTCTCCGCCCGGCGTACGGCGGCGTCCTTGTCCTCCGCCGCGCGTACGGTGCGCACCACGTCGTCGAGCAGCCCGGCCATGCCGTCGACGTCGTCCGCCCGGCCGGCGGCGCTCTCCCGGCGGTACGCGGCGAGCAGGACGGCCACTCCGGACAGGCCACCGTAGGTGTCCGGTCCCAGCGGTTGCACGGCCCAGCCGGCCGGGCCGAGCACCGGCGCGATCCACGTGACGGTGCCGTCATCGGCGCGGAGCGCGGCGTCGCGGAGTTCGCGGATCAGCGCGGCGGCGATCCGGCGCCGCCTGCGGTCCAGGTCGTCGCGGCGCGGCCGATCCGCCCGCATCCGCCGATCGCCCGGCAGCCAGCCGTCGTTGAGGTACGCGCTGACCAGCGTGGCCCGGATGACCTGGGTGTCCAGCCGGAGGTCGGCCGTACGCCACCGGTGCAACGCGGCCGTCACGAGGTCCTGTTCGGGCAGGTACGACGTGCCGCGCGGGCCGTCCAACCGCCCGCGGCGGGGAGTGGTGGCGAAGAACGGGACGTCGCCGTCGAGCAGGTCGGCGACCTCCGCCGCGACGACCTTCGGGTCGCCGGGCGCACCGGGAACGTGCTCGGCCATCGCGGTCAGCAGGTCGGCGGCGCGGTCCGTGGCGGGGCCGGGGTCGTGCAGTGACACCGGATGCCACAGCATCCGCGCGAGTTCGGTGTAGGCCTCGGTGGAGCGCAGGACCACGCGGATGGGGCAGTCGGCGAACCGGGTGAGCAGTGGTTCCAGGGCGCCGGTCCGGTCGAGCGACCGCAACGCCTCCGTCGCCTCGGCGAAGCCGTCGAGGACGCGTTCCCAGTGGTCGGCCAGCACCGGTTCGGGGCTGGGGTGGCTCGCGCCGATCGCCGGCTCGACCGGCCGGGTCCCGATCCGGGCCTGGTCGCTGCCCGCGTCGACGATGACCGGCAACTCGGTGAGCGGCTGCTCGCCGGGCAGCGATCCCGCCGCGGAGGCGTCCACGCCCCGCCAGCCCAGAGCCGTCCCCCGGTTGGGCAGCATCCCGGTCCGCAGTACGGTCGCGCCGACCAGCGCGCGTGCCCGGTCGGGCGCCAGCCCGAGCCCGGACGGAGGAATCGGGTGCACCGGCGTGAACAGCGTCTCGCAGTCCACCACGACCGGCACGGGTCCGCAGGCGATCATGTTCTCAGCGTGCAGGTCGCTGCCACCGAGCAGCCGCATCACGCCCAGCCAGTGCCCGATGCCGCGGTAGAAGTCGGACAGCTCCCCGGCGTCCGCGCAGTAGCGGTGGGTCACGAACTCGGCCCAGCCGTACCCGTCACCGGGCACCACCCGGGGGACCCGGATCCGCGCCTTCTCCGGGACGTCGCGGAAGACCTCGGCCAGCACTTCGCCGAGCACGGCGTCCACGTTCACCGGCCGCGGTTTGTAGACGACCGTGCCGGCGCCGAACTCCAGGACGGCGACCGTCTGGCCGGCCCGGTGGCTGTCCCCGGCGCCGAAGGCGACCCGGGACAAGGGTCCGGGATCCGCGCCGAGCAGCCTCGCCGGCGCGTCCCGGTCCGCGGCCAGCCGGCGGGCCAGCGCCAGCGCCGCGGCGCTCCGCCCGGACAGCACCGTGTGCATCCGGGACAGCAGCGGCGGGTAATGCCGGGTCAATGACTCCCAGTAGTGCGGAGACGACGACATCTCCGCGAATTCGGCCCAGCGCGCGGCGGGATCACCGGCCGTCAACCGGCCGGTGATCCGCGCGGCGTTGAGCTCCAGAATCAGGACGCGGGCGACCTTACGGTGCGCCGTTTCATAGAGCGCGGCCGCCGTTCCTTCCCGGATCGCCGTCCGCTCGCACTCGGCCAGGCCCGGGACGGCTGCGAGTTCCTTCCACAGTTCGTCCAGAGCCGGCTCGACCAGGCAGCTCAGCGACCGGGTGAGGTCACCGATGGCGGCGCTCGTGTCGGTGCTCACCACCCGCGTCCGGGAGGCTCAGCAGCAGGGGTGGGTGTGCGAGGCGCTGCACGCGCTGCAGATGCCCGTGTAGCTCGTCTCCGCCTCGATGAGGTCCGCCTCGGCGAACGTCCCGGACGCGTAGAGCGGGCCGGCGGGGTTGTCGGCGCACGCGACGGTCCGCCACTGCTCGACGGTCTGCTCGGCGAGTTGGAGATCCTTGACGGTCATGTGGTGCCTCCGGCGTGTCGGCGGGGTGGCAGTATGCCAATTGGCCTGATCACCAATCCGGCTCATCGTGCCATCGGCAGAATGGACCACGAACTGGCTTAAAGGACCCGCAGTCATCCTCGGCAGTGACGTTTCAGTATCGGGCTCGATACATCCGTTCCGGCTCGCTATTTTGGGGCAGCAGCGAATCTCATAAAAAGCCGACGCTCAACACGAATCGCCGATTCTGATGCGTCGAAAATTGGGAAAACGGTGCGTTGGCACTCGCCGTGGAACGCTTCCGTTCGCCCGTGTTCCCCGAGCCCACCGCGTTGCGGCCCGCAGGGAACGCCGCGAGCGGAGCGCCAGTACGGTCGGCGGGACGGCGGGGAAGGCGCCTCTACACAGGTCTGATTGCGGATTCTGCGATAAGGGAAAAGAGGGTCCGGCGTGGTGACCGGACCCTCCGATGGCGAAGGCCTGACGTTGTCATCCCTTCGCCGCTGATGCCGGTCGACTGAGCACCGGCTCACCGCGTGACACGAGCGGAACCCGGGTAGGCCCGCTGGCTTCTGAAGGGTGCCGCGCTTCGGCCGGCCCGAGTCGGCCAGTGCTGTCGATCAGTCGTCCGAGAGCGCGCGTCGGACGGCCTCGTCGCGCAGGGCCTGTTGTCCTTGCTCGATTATTTCGCGGAGGGCACGGTCGCAGTCGCCGTTGCACGTGCCGATGCAGCCACACGCAAGCTGGTCGGGCATTTGGATCCTCTCCTCGCTCTGTCTTCGTCCCCTCCCGGAAACGCCCGGCGGGAACGGTCAGCCTCTTGATGGCTGGACCGGTAAGGACCGTCCGACGTTGAGGGGCCACGGCCACCGAGGGCGAGGTCGGTGTCAGGCCGGGATGGCGTAGAGGATCAGGGGGAGGACGGCGACGAAGGTCGCGGCGGCGAGCATCGCGCCGCGGAGCGGGCGGGGGAGCGGGGCCGGGGAGAGCAGCCGCCGGACGCGGACCAGGGTCGGGCTGGTCTCGTCGGCGGGGATGGCGCCGGTGACGGCCAGGGTGCCGGCCGGGGTCGGGGCCGGGCGGGCGGCGGCGAAGCGGAGCAGCGCGGTGGCCAGCTCCTTGTCGGGGCGGTGGCGGCGGGCGCGGTCGTCGGCGGCCATCTCGACGAGCAGTTCGACCGCGTCGAGGGTGCGGCCGACGATGCGGGCCTGCGGGAAGATCCGGCGCAGCGAGGTGAAGGGCAGCAGGACCAGGTCGTGGCGTTCGCGGACGTGTGCGCGCTCGTGGTCGAGCACGGCCGCCAGCTCGTACGGGCCGAGGATCTCCAGCGTGCCGGCGCTGACCACGACCTTGGGCGAACGGACGCCGGGGACGCAGTAGGCGGCGGCCGCGGGGTGGTCGAGGACGAGCGTGCCGGGCATCTCCGGGTCGCCGTGCGCCACCAGGGCGAGCAGGGCGCGGTGCCGCCGCCGCGCGCGTACGACGCCGGCGATCGCGACCAGCAGCACGGCGATCAGCATCAGCATGAAGGTGAGGCCGGCGGCGACCGAGGCGATGCGGATCGGTGACAGGGCGTGCGGGTCCGTGAAGAAGTGGGCGACGCCGACGAAGACGCCCTGGCCGTACGGCGCGACGCCGAACCCGAGCAGGGTGCCGATGGAGGCCAGGCCCCAGGCCAGGCCGAGGGCCTGCCAGAGAAGGATCGCGGTGCGCGGCGTCCGCCAGGTCCAGCGGGCGCGCGTCAGCCGGTGTGCGCCGAATGCGCTACCGGCCGCCACCAGGGCGAGTAGGGCCGTGCCGGTCATCCCGGGTTATGTCCCTTCAACCTCGTCGAGTGCGCGGCGCAGCAGGTCGGCCTCGTCGCCGGAGACGGAGCGTGCGAAGTGCGCCAGTGCGGCGTCGCGGTCGCCCGTCATGTTCAGCGCCCCCAGCATGAGCTCGGCGACGTACGCCTCTTTCGTCGCTACCGGACGGTAGCGCCAGGCGCGGCCTTCCCTCTCCCGAACCAGGAAACCTTTCTTTGCCAGCCTGTCCAAAACGGTCATGACCGTGGTGTGCGCCAGGTCGCGATCGTCGGCGAGGGCACGGCCGACCTCACGGGCGGTCGCGCCGTTCTCCCGGTCCCACAGGACCTCCATGACCGTGCGTTCAAGCTCTCCGAGACCCTTCACGGGATGCATCCTATCTCTCGTAGTACTACTGACTGTAGTACTACGGTATGTAGATGCGGGTCGTGGATCGGTCCTCCGTTTCGAGGTCGTCGGGGTCTACGCCGGCATCGACTCGGTGGTCATCAACTACCGCAACCAGGCCGGGCAGCTCGTCAACGAGGTGCTGATCTTCAACGGCGGCCTGGTGGTCTCCGGCTGGGGGACGTACGGCCCGGAACCCGGCTCGGCCGGAGACGCCGGCGCCTAACGCCGCCGCCCTCCGGCGACCGGTCGCGCGGCGGCCGGATCCGGCCTTTCCGGCCTTCGCGTACGACGATGGCCGAATGGTCCGGCGGCTGGACGGTACGGCTCATGATCCTTTCTGGAAGGCGTTCGCTGGCCCTGGCCGCCGCCGTGCTTCCCACCCTCGCGCTGACGACCGTGCTGGCCTCGAGCACGCCGGCGAGCGCGTCGGGTCCGTCCTGCGGGTCCAGGTACGCCCTGCGCAGCACCCAGCGGATGTACATCAACTCCAGCCTCCGCGGCTACCTCAAGGTCTACTACAACTCCTCGAACGGCTATAACTGCGCGCTGGTCGTCCGTAAGGGGTCGATGCCGCTCTACAGCGCCAAGCTCAAGCTCTGCGTCTACAACAAGGCCCGGACCAAGTACGGCAGCTGCAAGACCGACGGCTACGGCAAGAGGTACAGCTGGTACGCCGGGCCGGTCTACGTGTACGCGCCGCATCGGTGCCTCTACGTGTACGGCTCCATCAACACCAACAGCTGGACCAAGGTCGAGGTCACCGGCAAGAAGGTCCTCTGCGGCTAGTCACGCCACCGGGCGAAAAAACGATTGTGTCGTCCGGGACCGTGTAGGTACGGTCCCGGACCATGGATCTGCACGAGGTGGGGCGGCGAGCTAGCCGCGCCGAGCCGGGGGACGGGTAGGCCCGGCCCGGCCCGGCTCGGCGAGTGCGTGCCACCGTCCCGCCGACCTCGTGAGGCTCCGCCATGCGTTCCACGCAGATCCGTTCGACCTTCCTCGACTTCTTCACCGCGCGCGGGCATCGTCAGGTGCCCTCGAGCTCCCTGGTCTCACCCGACCCGGAGCTCCTCCTCACCAACGCGGGGATGAACCAGTTCAAGCCCTACTATCTCGGCCGCACCACCCCGGACTTCCGCCGCGCGACCACGTTGCAGAAGTGCGCGCGCACCGGCGACCTGGACAACGTCGGCCGTACCGCCCGGCACGTCACGTTCTTCGAGATGCTCGGCAACTTCTCCTTCGGCGACTACTTCAAGGAGGAGACGACCGCGTGGGCGTGGGAGCTGATCACCGAGGGGTTCGGCCTGCCGCGCGACCGGCTCTGGATCACCGTCTACGAGGACGACGACGAGGCCGAGCGCCTGTGGCGGCGGCTCGGCGTGCCGGGCGAGCGGATCCAGCGGCTCGGCAAGGCGGACAACTACTGGTCGATGGGCATGGCGGGCCCGTGCGGGCCGAGCTCGGAGATCCACTACGACCGCGGCCCGGCGTACGGTCCCGGCGGCGGCCCGGCGGTCGACGGCGAGCGCTACCTGGAGCTCTGGAACCTCGTCTTCATGCAGGACGTCCGCGACGAGGACTTCCGCATCGTGGGGGAGCTTCCGGCCAGGAGCATCGACACGGGCCTCGGCGTCGACCGCCTCGCGATCGTGCTCCAGGACGTGCCCGACATCTTCCACACCGACCTGCTGCTCCCGATCCTGGAGACCGTACGGGAGCTGGCGGGCGGCGGGGACGACACCTCGCTGAAGATCGTCGCGGACCACGCGCGGGCGGCGGCGTTCCTGATCGCGGACGGCGTCCTGCCGTCGGGCGACGGGCGCGGCTACGTTCTGCGGCGGCTCCTGCGCCGGGCGATCCGGCACGCGCGGCTGCTCGGCGTCGACGAGGCGGTGCTGCCCGCGCTCACCGGCGCGGTGGTGGATCTGCACGGGACGACCTGGCCGGAGCTGGAGACGGCGCGCCCGCTGATCGAGAAGGTCGTGACCGCCGAGGAGGAGGGCTTCGCGCGGACGCTGCGGCAGGGGTCGCGGATCCTCGACACCGCGATCCGGGAGCGGCGCCTGTCGCCGAAGGTCGCGTTCGACCTGCACGACACGTACGGATTCCCGTTCGACCTGACGGTGGACGCGGCCCGCGCGGCGGGTCTCACCGTCGATGAGGACGCGTTCGCCGCCCTCCTGGCGGAGCGCAGGCGGCGCAGCCGGTCCGGCCGTACGGAACCGGGCAGGGGACCGCGACCGGGCTCCGGGACGACCGCGTTCGTGGGGTACGACGCGACGCGCGCGGAGGCGCGGCTGCGCACGATCCTGCGGGACGGGGTGGAGGTTCCGGCGGCGGTCGAGGGGGACGAGGTCGAGGTGCTGCTCGACCGGACGCCGTTCTACGCGGAGGCGGGCGGCCAGGTCGGCGACCGCGGCGTGATCCGTACGGCGTCCGGCGCGGTGCTCACCGTGACCGACACCCGCCACGGACACGTCCACGTCGCGCGGGTCGAGTCCGGCGAGGTCGTGCCGGGGGACGTGGAGGCGGTCGTGGACGCCGAGCGGCGGGCGGCGGTCGCGCGGTCCCACACCGCGACGCACGTGCTGCACGCGATGCTGCGCCGGACGCTGGGCGCGCACGCGACGCAACGGGGTTCGCTGGTCGACGCGGGGCGGCTGCGGTTCGACTTCGCGCACTTCGAACCCCTCTCGCCCGAACGGTTGCGCGCGGTGCAGACGCTGGTCAACGAGCGGCTGCTCGGCGACCCGGAGGTCCGCGTGTGGCACGCGGACCGGGCCGAGGCGGAGGCGGCCGGGGCGGTGGCGCTGTTCGGCGAGACGTACGGCGAGCGGGTCCGGATCGTCGACATCGGCGACTTCTCCCGTGAGCTGTGCGGCGGCACCCACGTGGGCCACGGGTCCCAGGCGGGGCCGGTCCACCTGCTCGGCGAGTCCTCGATCGGCTCGGGCCTACGCCGCATCGAGGCGCTGACCGGCGCGGACGCGCTGCGGCACCAGGATCACGAGCGGGCGCTGCTCACCGAGCTCGCCGACCTGCTGCGGGTCCGGACGGACGAGGCACCGGAACGCCTGCGGCAGCGGCTGGCCGAGCTGGCGGAGGCGCGTCGCGTGCTGGAGCGGCACCGGAGGGAGGAGCTGACCACGGAGGCCGTACGCCTGGCCGGGCACGCCAAGCGCGTGGGCCAGGGCTGGCTGGTCGTCCAGCGGGTGTCCGGCGTCGACGCGGACGAACTGCGGCCCCTGGCGGCGGAGGTGCTGGAACGCCGGGGCGGCGTCGTCGTGCTCGGCGCGCAGATCGGGGGCCGGGCGCTGCTGGTCGCGGCGGTCAGCCCGGACCTCGGCGAGCCGGCGCGTACGGTCCTGACCGCCGCGGCGACCGCGATCGGCGGCGGCGCGGGCGGCAAGGGGACCGTCGCGAACGCCGGCGGCCGGCACACGGGACGGCTGGACGAGGCGCTGCGACTGGCCGCGACGTCCGCCCGCGCCCTCCTCGGCAGCGGCTGACCGGTTCGTCGGTGTGCGCCCCGGTCAGGCGCGGTGGGGGCCCATGACGCGGGGCGCGCGCATCCGGAGGGCCGGCAGGTGCTCATGGATGAGGAGCCCGCTGGCGGTCAGCATCCAGAGCGCCGCCAGAATGCCGGGGACGTAGGTCTCCAGCCATCCGCCGGGCACCAGGACGCCTCCGGTGACCCCGAGGGTGAAGGCGGCCAGCAGCCGGACCACCGCGACGATGCCGGCGAACAACGCCATCCACCTGGGGAAGACGTGGGTACGGGCGATGGCCACGGCGATGGCCGCGAAGGTCAGGGCGGTGGCCACGCCCCCCACCGTCCCCAGGACCGTCATCGTGGCGTACGGAGCGGGCGCGAACAGCAGCAGCGCCCGGTACTCCGTCATGGCGTACGTCATCCCGGCGAACGCCGAGAAGGCCATGAACGCGAGCGCGGAGACGACGATGAAGCCGGCGAGGACGACGGCGGGGGCGGCGCTGTCCTCGTCCGCGCGCCGGAACGCCGTCGACAGCGCGGCGCCGAACCACAGGAAGAGGGCGATTCCGATGGCGTAGAGGATCGTTCCCCACATGATCTGCGCCCGATGGGTCGCCAGGTACATGGTGACCACTCCGGCGGGGTCGGTGAGTCGCGGCATGCGGCCCAGCACGATCCGGCCGACGGCCGCGAAGACGACGGCGGCGATACCGGCCAGCCCGCCCCAGCGCATCTCGTGGCGTTCGCCCATGAGAATCATCCCCTCGGTGGAATCGACCAGTACTCCAACGGTCGTTCGCCCGAAATGCCGTATCTATGGCGAAAAGTCGTTATTCGCGCAAAGACGGCATCAAGGAGATCTAGTCCGGGGCGACGGCGGACCAGGGGAGCGTGACCTCCCCGAGCCGCCAGCGGGCCCGGCCGCCGAACGGCGGCACGGTGAGCACCGGATGGTCGCGCGCCAGCAACTCCACCGCGGTGACCCAGCGCTGGCGCAGCCCGAACACCGACTGCGGCGCGGCGGTCGCCCACGCGCGGTCGAAGGCGGCCAGCAGGTCATGCACCCGTTCGCCGGGGACGTTGCGGTGGATCAGCGTCTTGGGCAGGCGCTCGGCCAGGTCCGACGGCCGGGACAGCGACGGAAGGTGGACGGCGAACGTGATCGTCCGCGGATCGGACACTCCCGGGCGCGCTCCCGCCGGCGTCCGCGAGCCGGACACGCCCGGCCGTACCGCACGGTGGTCCCGCGCCCGGCCCGCGTCCCGGGAGCCGAGGGTGACCCACGCGGCGCGGCGACCGGTCTCCGCGCAGGTGCCCTCCACCAGTACGCCGTCGGGGGCCAGGCCCGCGCACAGCCGCTCCCAGGCCGCCCACGCCTCGCCCTCTCCGTACTGGCGCAGCACGTTGAACGCCCGGACCAGCGTGGGCGGGCGGTCGACGGGCAGTTCGAAGCCGCCGAGGCGGAACGACAGCCCCTCGCGTTCGCGCGGCTTCGCGGCGGCCACCCGGGCGGGATCGATCTCGACGCCGACCACCTCCACCCGGGGATGCGCCGCGCGCAGCCGCCCGAACAGCTCGGCCGTCGTGACCGGCGAGGCCCCGAACCCCAGGTCCACGACGAGGGGCCGGTCGGCCCGCCGGAGCAGCGGGCCGTGCACCGAGACGATCCAGCGGTCGGCGCGGCGGAGCCGGTTGGGCGCGGTCGTGCCGCGGGTGATGACGCCTTCGGGCCGTGGGGGACGGGACACGCACCAAGTGTGCGGCCACCGGCGGACCGCCACGACCGCCACGGCCGCAATGACCACCGTGGCCGCATTGACCACCACGGCCGCTAAGACCGCTGCGACCTCAGACCCGGTGCACCTTGTGGGCGGCGGCCTGGGCGCGCGGCTTGACGTCGATCCGGTCGATGTTGACGTGCGACGGGCGGGTCACGGCCCAGGCGATGCAGTCGGCGACGTCCTCCGCGACCAGCGGCTCGGCCACGCCCTCGTACGTCTTGTTCGCCTTGTCCTCGTCGCCCTTGAACCGGACGAGGGAGAACTCGTCGGTCTTGACCATCCCCGGAGCGACCTCGGTGACGCGGACCGGCTGGTCGTACAGCTCGAGACGGAGCGTGTCGTTGACCGCGGCGGCCCCGTGCTTGGCCGCGGTGTATCCGGCGCCGCCCTCGTAGACGACGTGCCCCGCCAGCGAGGTGACGTTCACGATGTGGCCGTCGCCGCTGTCGATCAGCTTGGGCAGCAGCGCCTTGGTGACGCGCATCAGTCCGAGGACGTTCGTCTCGAACATCCACTGCCAGTCGGCCGGGTCCGTGTTCGCGACCGGGTCGAGGCCGGCCGCCCCGCCGGCGTTGTTCACCAGGACGTGGCACTGCCGCAGGGACTCGGCGAGGGCGTCGACCGACTCCTGGGACGTCACGTCCAGGGCGACGACCGCGACGGCGTTCCGTCGCCCGGCCGGGTCGGCGCTCTCGATCTCGGCCTTCAGCTTCTCCAGGCGGTCGACACGGCGCGCCGTGAGCACCACGTCGAACCCCTCCGCCGCGAGCCGCCGGGCGGTCGCCGCGCCGATTCCACTGCTTGCACCGGTGACTACTGCTGTTTTCCGCACGATCGCCATCTTCTCAGGCGCATGTCCTGCGTCTTCGCGGGGAGACCCGCGCCGGGGGAATGTGGTGCCGTGGCCGGTAAGTTGCTCTATCGGAGGTGGTGTCCGTGTCGGGTCTCGCCCGGGTAGCGACGATCAGTGTTCACACATCGCCGTTGGAGCAACCGGGGACCGGCGACGCCGGCGGGATGAACGTCTACATCGTCGAGGTCGCCAAGCGCATGGCCGAGCGCGGCGTCGAGGTGGACGTCTTCACCCGCGCCACCACGCGATCCCTTCCGCCCGTCGCCGAGCTGGCGCCGGGCGTGTCGGTCCGGCACGTCGCCGCCGGGCCGCTCGAGGAGCTCGACAAGTCCGAACTGCCCAGCCATCTGTGCGCGTTCACCTCCGACCTGCTGCGCACCGAGGCCGCGCACGAGCCCGGCCACTACGACCTGATCCACTCCCACTACTGGCTCTCCGGCCAGGCGGGCTGGGCCGCGCGGCAGCGCTGGGGCGTTCCGCTCGTCCACTCCATGCACACCCTCGCCAAGGTCAAGAACCTCGCGCTGGCCGCCGGTGACTCACCCGAGCCGCTCGGCCGGGTGCTCGGCGAGCAGCAGGTCGTCGAGTCCGCCGACCGGCTCGTGGCCAACACCGCCGAAGAGGCCCGGCAGCTCGTCTCCCTGTACGACGCGGACCCCGGCCAGGTCGCCACCGTCCCTCCGGGCGCGGACCTGTCCCGGTTCACTCCGCGCGGCGGCGCGCGGCGCCGGCTGGGGCTGCCGGAGAACGCGGCCGTCCTGCTGTTCGTCGGCCGGATCCAGCCGCTGAAGGCGCCCGACGTCCTCGTCCGCGCCGCCGCCCGCATGCTCGAGGACGACCCGGGTCTCCGGGACCGCCTGCTCGTCGCGATCGTCGGCGGGCCGAGCGGGTCCGGCCGTGCCAAGCCGGAGGAGTTGCGGCGTCTCGCGCGCCGGCTCGGCGTCGCGGACGTCGTACGGTTCGAACCGCCCTGCCCGCAGGACGAGCTGGCCGACTGGTACCGCGCCGCCGACATCACCGTCGTCCCCTCGCACAGCGAGTCGTTCGGCCTGGTCGCCGTCGAGTCGCAGGCGTGCGGCACGCCGGTGGTCGCCGCGGCGGTGGGCGGGCTGCGCCTCGCCGTGCGGGACGGCCGGTCCGGAGTGTTGATCGACGGCCACGACCCTTCCGACTACGCTCGCGTGTTGCGCGGCCTCCTTGGTGGGCCCGGGCGGCTGCGCGCGATGTCGGACGCCGCCGTACGCCACGCGAGGGCGTTCGGCTGGGACGAGACGGCCGACCGCCTCCTGGAGGTCTACGCCGAGGCCGTCGAGGCCCGGACGATGGCCGTCTCGGCCTGACCAACGAGAGGAGGCCGCATGAGCGAGCGAAGCGAGCGAATCATGGGCGCAGCACCTCTGGTCTCTCCTCCGACGAAGGAGGGCGCATGACCGCTGACAAGGCTCTGCAGTCGATCCTGGACGAGCAGGGGCTGGAGTACGAGCGGCCGCGCCCCGGCGCGTACCTCGTGAAGCTGCCCGGACGCCACAAGCTCGCCACCATGACCTGGCTGATCGCGGGCGACCACAGTCTGCACGTCGAGGCGTTCTTCTGCCGGCAGCCGGACGAGAACCACGAGGAGTTCTACCGCTGGCTGCTGCGCAAGAACGGTGGGATGTACGGCGTCGCCTTCAGCCTGGACCCGGTCGGCGACGTGTACATCGTCGGGCGGCTGCCGCTCTCGGCGGTGACGCCGGACGAGATCGACCGCATTCTCGGCTGCGTTCTCACTTACTCTGACGACAATTTCGACCGCGCGTTGGAACTCGGGTTCGCCGAGTCGATCAGGCGCGAGTGGGAGTGGCGGGTGAGCCGCGGGGAGAGCGTCGCGAACCTCCGGCCGTTCGCCCGCATCCTGCCCGAAGTCGCCGAGGACGGCGCGGCGGACCAGGCCGCCTCCGGCCCCAAGCTCGGCCCTTCGTGACGAATCGGTCAGGCCTCCAGGCCGGTAACCGGTCCCACCAGTTGTGCGTTTTGCGCATCATTGGTGGCTTTAAGTAGCTAAACTACCTCTGGTCACAGCAGACCAGACCGGAGGGGTATGGAGTGACAGATCGCGACAGGGCCCCTGAGAGCGTCGATCTGAGCACGCCGAACGCGGCCCGGATGTACGACTTCTTCCTCGGCGGCAAGGACAACCTGGCGCCCGACCGCGCCGCCGCCGAGATGGTCCTGCAGATCGCCCCGCAGATCCGGATCGCCGCCCAGCAGAACCGCGCCTTCCTCGGCCGGGCCGTGCGTTACCTCGCCGAGGCGGGCATCCGGCAGTTCCTCGACGTCGGTACCGGGCTGCCCACCCAGAACAACGTGCACCAGGTCGCGCACGCGGTCGTTCCCGACGCCCCCGTCGTCTACGTCGACAACGACCCGGTCGTGCTCGCACACGGCCGCGCGATCCTCGCCGGATCCAAGAACGTCCACATCGTCCAGGCCGACCTGCGCCGCCCCGAGGAGATCCTCGAGAATCCCGAGGTCCGCGAGCGCATCGACTTCGACCGGCCCTTCGCGATCCTCCTCGTGGCGATCGTCCACTTCCTCCAGGACGCCGACGACCCCGAGAAGATCGTGGCGAGGTTCCGCGACGCCCTCCCGCCGGGCGGCCACCTCGTGCTGAGCCACGTCTGCGGGGACGCGCTCCCGGAGGCCGTCGCGCCCGTCACCGAGATCTACCGGCGCTCCTCCACGCCGATCATCACCCGCAGCACCGAGCGGATCCGCGGCTTCTTCGGCGACCTGGAACTGGTCGAACCGGGGCTCGCCAACGTCTCGGCGTGGCGCCCCGACACGGTCGAGGCCAAGCGGGTCAACGAACGGTATCCGCAGGGCTACTTCCTGGCAGGCGTCGCCCGCAAACCGTGAGGTCGAGCCGAGGCACTAGGCTCGCTTGTCATGGCGACATTGGTACTTCTCCGGCATGGCGAGAGCGTCTGGAACGCCGAGGGCCTGTTCACGGGCTGGGTGGACGTCGATCTTTCCGAGAAGGGGGAAGAGGAAGCGGTCACCGGCGGTGACCTGCTGCTCGACGCGGACCTCAAGCTCGACGTCGTGCACACCTCGGTGCTCAAGCGGGCGATCCGCACGGCCAACATCGCGCTCGACGCGGCCGAGCAGCTCTGGATCCCCGTACGCCGCTCCTGGCGGCTCAACGAGCGGCACTACGGCGCCCTGCAGGGCAAGAACAAGGCACAGACGCGGGAGGAGTACGGCGACGAGCAGTTCATGACCTGGCGCCGCTCGTACGACACGCCGCCGCCGCCGATCGCCGACGACGACCCGCTCTCCCAGATCAACGACCCGCGGTACGCCCTCCTGCCCTCGGAGCTCATCCCGCGCACCGAGTGCCTGGCCGATGTCGTCGACCGCCTGCTGCCGTACTGGTACGACGCGGTCGTTCCGGACCTCGCGGCCGGCCGCACGGTCCTGATCGCCGCGCACGGCAACTCGCTGCGCGCCCTGGTCAAGCACCTCGACGGCATCTCCGACGAGGACATCGCCGGGCTCAACATCCCCACCGGCATCCCGCTGCTCTACGAGCTCGACGAGGACTTCGAGCCGCTGAAGAAGGGCGGCGAGTACCTCGACCCGGAGGCCGCCAAGGAGTCCATCGCGGCTGTCGCGAACCAGGGCAAGAAGTAAGACTTCGCCCTGACAGCCGAAGATCCCGGCAGCAGTTCGCTGCCGGGATCCGTTCGTTCCGGGGCCGGGGCCGGGGCTACTCGGCGAGGTCGATGTCCGCCGCGTGCTCGCCGGTGACCAGGTAGACGACGTTCTCCGCGACGTGCACGGCGTGGTCGGCGAACCGCTCGAAGTAGCGGCCGGCCAGGGAGATGTCCACGGCCGGCTCGACACCGTGCCGCCACTTCGGCGACAGCAGCGCGTCGAACAGCTTCCGGTGCAGCCGGTCCATCTGGTCGTCGTCGCCGTCGAGCTCCAGGCCCATCTCGACGTCGTGGGAGGCGATGACGCTGCCCGCCTTGGCGATCATGCGCTCGGCGATCTGGCCCATCTCCAGGACGGTCGCCTGCAGCTCCGGCGGGATCGCCGACTCGGGGTGGCGCCGCCGGGCCGTCTTGGCGAGGTGGACGGCGAGGTCGCCCATGCGCTCGATGTCGCCGCTCATCCGCAGCGCGGCGATCAGCATCCGCAGGTCGCGGGCGACCGGCTGCTGCCGCGCCATCAGATCGAAGACCGTCTCCTCGATCTCCGTGTTGATCTTGTTGACCTGCTCGTCGCAGCTGATGACCTCTTCGGCGAGCCGCAGGTCGGCGTCGAGCAGGGCCGTGGAGGCGCGGGTCATCGCCGACCGCACCAGCCGCGTCATCTCCACGAGCTTGTCGGAGAGCCCGTCGAGCTCCTCGTGGTAGGCGTCTCGCATAAAGATCCTTAGTTCAGGCGTGGATATCCAGTTGGCAGCATCGTGGGGTGGCATGAACGGTCGTGTAGGTGCAGGTTAACTTTTGACGAACGTCCTTGCGTGCGTCCTGCTCCGCGCGCGGAGCTAGGCAGACCGCCGCCTACCATCCAAGATGTGAATGTGGAGGTTGTCGCCGGACTGGCGAGTGCCGCCGGGCTCCTTACCGGCCTGGTGGCAGGGCTGGCCGTGCGCGTCAGCGAGCGCGCCCAGCGGCCCGCCGACGCACCCTCGCCGGTGTCCGGCCTGCCGAGCGGCGTGGCGTCCGTGCTGAGCGTCCTCCCGTCCTCGGCGGTGGTCATCGACGGCGATGACCGCGTGCTGCGCGCCAGCTCGGCCGCCCGGGCCTTCGGCCTGGTCAGCGGGGACCGCCTGCTCGTCGACGAGCTCATCGCCATGGCCCGGCTCGTACGCCGCGACGGTGAGATCCGCGAAGAGGAGATCGAGGTCGTCCACGGCCGCCGGGAGGGTCGCTGGTTCGCGGTCCGGGTCGCGCCCATGGGATCGCACGGCCTCGTGCTCGTCCTCGCCGAGGACCTGACCGAGTTCCGGCGCGTCGAGGCGGTCCGGCGCGACTTCGTGGCGAACGTCAGCCACGAGCTCAAGACGCCCGTCGGCGCGCTGTCCCTGCTGTCGGAGACGGTCGAGGAGGCCGCCGACGACCCCGAGGCCGTACGCCGCTTCGCCGGGCGCATGCAGCACGAGTCCGCGCGCCTGACCAACGTCATCCAGGACCTGATCACGCTCACCCGGCTGCAGGGCGGCGAGGCCGTCGAGCGGCCCCGGACGGTCACGCTCGACGACGTCGTCCACGACGCCGTCGACCGGTGCCGCCTCAAGGCGGAGCCCAAGGACATCACACTCGCCATCGGCGGCCGCGACGACCTGCGGGTGCACGGCGACGAGGAGCTGCTGATCACCGCGGTCCGCAACCTGATCGACAACGCGATCGCCTACAGCCCCGAACGCACGCGGGTCGTCGTCTGCACCCGGCTGGCCGACGAGCAGCACGTCGAGATCAGCGTGACCGACCAGGGCATCGGCATCCCCGAGGCCGACCTCGAGCGCATCTTCGAGCGGTTCTACCGCGTCGACCCCGCGCGATCCCGGCAGACCGGGGGCACCGGCCTGGGGCTCGCGATCGTCAAGCACGTCACGACCCGGCACCGGGGCGATGTGAACGTCTGGAGCAAGGAGGGATCCGGCTCGACCTTCACCATCCGTCTTCCGCTGCTTTCCACCTCCGCACCCGCGGATGAAACACCTGAGCAAGACACCGTACGGGAGGCCCCCTAGTGACCCGAGTGCTCGTCGTGGAAGACGAGGAGTCGTTCAGCGACGCGCTGTCGTACATGCTGCGCAAGGAGGGTTTCGAGGTCGCCGTCGCGGCGACCGGGCCGGACGCCCTGGAGTCCTTCGACCGCTCCGGCGCCGACCTCGTCCTGCTCGACCTCATGCTGCCCGGCCTGCCCGGCACCGAGGTGTGCCGGGAACTGCGCACCAAGTCGAACGTCCCGGTGATCATGCTGACGGCCAAGGACAGCGAGGTCGACAAGGTCGTCGGGCTCGAGCTCGGCGCGGACGACTACGTCACCAAGCCGTTCTCCTCCCGGGAGCTCGTCGCCCGCATCCGCGCGGTGCTGCGGCGCCGCGGCGACGGTGAGGAGCTCGCGCCCGCGACCCTGGAGGCCGGGCCGGTGCGGATGGACGTCGAGCGTCACGTCGTGACCGTCTCCGGTAACGAGGTGCCGCTGCCGCTCAAGGAGTTCGAGCTGCTGGAGGTGCTGCTGCGCAACGCCGGGCGGGTGCTGACCCGGATGCAGCTCATCGACCGCGTGTGGGGCGCCGACTACGTCGGCGACACCAAGACCCTGGACGTGCATATCAAGCGCCTCCGGGCCAAGATCGAGCCGGCTCCCTCGACGCCGCGCTTCATCATCACCGTGCGCGGGCTCGGCTACAAGTTCGAGCCCGACGAGTAACGAGCGTCCGGGACGCGAAGGCCCGCCGACCTCGACGCGGAGTCCGGCGGGCGCGGCTGCGACCTCGCGCCCGACGCGTACGTCTCCGAACGAAAGCCCGCCGGTTCCGATGCGGAGTTCGGGGGGCGTGGCTGTGACCTCGAGCTCGACGCGTACGTCTCCGAACGAAAGCCCGCCGGTTCCGATGCGGAGTCCGGCGGGCTTTCGCGTGCGCGCTGCGCGGCGCTCAGGCGGTCGGCTTCGCCGAGGCCTTCTTCGCCTTCGCGTGCTTGGTGGGCGTGGCCGCGCCCGTGGTCGGGCTGCCGCTCGCGCCCGGCGCCGGGGTCGCGCCCGGAGTCGTGGCGGAGCCCGGGACGCCCGGGCTCGGCGTGGTCGCCGTGCTGCCGCTCGGCGCCGGCGGGTAGGTCGAGTAGTAGTCCGCCCGCGGCACGACGGGGACGTTCACGGTGAGCGCGCCGGCCTGTGCGAAGTGCAGGGTGAGCCGGATGTTCTCCCCACCGTTCAGCTGCGTCGTGAGCCCCGTGAGGATCACCAGGGGGGTCGCCCCGCCGGTGGTGCCGGTCGGGCTCGAAGCGCCCGGCGTGGCGCTCGTGGCCGGGCCGCTCGGGCTGTTCTGCGGGGTGGCCGTGCCCCCCGGCTTGGCCGGCTTGCCGGCCGTGGTCTTCTTCGCGGGGGCCTTGGTCGGCGCGCCGCTCGCCCCCGGGGTCGCGGCCGCACCCGGCGTGCCGCTCGGCGAGGTGCCGGGGGTCGGCACCCCGGACGGCTGCGCGGAGGCCTGCGAGTTGGTCGAGATGAGCTGGTTCGGCGGCAGGGCGATGCCGCCGCCCGCGATCTGGACCGACTGCGCCACGCCCGGCGCCTCGACGCCGACGAGCCGGTCCGACGTGCCCTTGTCGACAATGTAGGCGTAGAACGGCGCGTTGGCGCCCACGGGAAGGCGCTGGCCGGGCTCCGGGCCGAGCACGAAGGCGTTGCGCACGTCGATGTGGCCCACGGAGGCGTTGACGCCTTCGGTCAGGCGGGTCGGCAGCACCGACTGCGGATGCTGGCCGGCACCGCAGGCGGACACCAGCGGCGCGACGGCGAAGGCACCGGCGATGGCCATGGCGGCGGCCCGGCGACGGTTGCGGCTCACGGCGTCGTTCTCTCCTTGGGAGGGCTTGGGTCTTCCGAGGCGTACGGAACGCCCGAACTAGAGCGTAGCGACGGTATCCTCACCGGCCCTGACGGGGGGCTGGCTTCAGTGGTTTCACCCCGGACGCCGGGCCGCTCGGGTGGACGCGGACGGGGCCGGCGGGCCGGGTGGACGTCCGTGCCGGGGCGGAGCGCTCAGCTCGGGGTGTGCAGGGCCTGCAGGTCCCGAACAGTGAGGTTCCGGTCCGGCTGGACGCCGCGGACGACGTCGCGGATGATCCTATCGGGCCCCACGAGCACCGCCGTCAGCCCCACCGGCGCCGCGTGGTAGGCGGTGGAGAGCACGCGGTCGGGGTCCTCGGCGGGGATGGCGTCGCCGCGCGGCACCGTGTCGGCGAGCCGTCGTACGTCGTCGGCGTCCTTGCCCGCGCGCCCGTCCGCGATCAGCCAGGTCTGGAGCCGCTGCCCCACGGCCTGCTGGGCGATGTGCGTGACGGCGGCGTCGCAGTTGCAGCCGCGCGGCACGATCAGCACGACCCCGGCGATGTTGATGAGCGTGGCGGCCGGCATCCGCCGGCCGTTCACGAAGAGGTTGCCGGCGGGCAGCCCGCCCCCGATGTCGCCCGGCTGGTGGTGGACGATCCCCGTGGGCGGCACCTGGACCGTGTGCGTGGTGGGGCGCGGCGACACGACCGTCATCAGCACGCCGCTGATGAGGGCGACGAGGACGGCGCTGGCGATGAAGGGGGCGGCGAGACCGTAGCGCGTGAACGGGCGGGCGATCCGCTGCCACCGCTCGCGGCGGCGTTTCTGACGCAGCTCACGGCGGTACGCGAGCACGTCGCGGTCGAGCTCCCGCGCGTCGTCCGGGACGACGATGTCGACCTTGGGAAGCCCGTAGTCGTCAGGGTCGCCGTGAAGCCCCACGCCACACCTACCTTCTCGGACCGCTGCCGGCCCCACCCGGTCCCGTGCCTCGTCCACAGAGAGATCACGGGCCCGTGTCGGCTCGTCCATCTCCAGTATGAGCCGCTTCCGTCGCCGTGTGAGCGGTGTGGCCCAATCCAATCGTCATGGCCGGGTGTTACACCGAATTCGTGCTTTGTCAATACCCTAATTACCGCGCTGACCTGCGTATATGTCCGGATGGTCGGTTCAGCAGGTCCCTGCAGCGTGCTACCCTTATCCATAGCGGAAGGGGTACTTGTCACATGACTTTCAAGGTCGGCGACACTGTCGTCTACCCCCACCATGGGGCTGCTCGGATCGAAGCCATCGAGACTCGTGCCATCAAAGGTCAGGACAAGACCTACCTGGTCCTGAAGGTCGATAAGGGCGATCTCACCGTTCGCGTTCCGGCGGAGAACGCCGAGCTGGTCGGTGTTCGTGACGTCGTGGGCCAGGAGGGGCTTGAGAAGGTGTTCGAGGTGCTCCGCGCACCCTACACCGAAGAGCCCACGAACTGGTCGAGGCGTTACAAGGCGAACCTCGAGAAGCTCGCATCCGGCGACGTCAACAAGGTCGCCGAGGTCGTCCGAGACCTGTGGCGGCGTGACAAGGAGCGCGGCCTGTCGGCAGGCGAGAAGCGGATGCTGGCCAAGGCGCGGCAGATACTGGTCAGCGAGCTGGCGCTGGCCGAGAAGACCAACGAGGACAAGGCGGAGGCCCTCCTCGACGAGGTCCTGGCCAACTAGCGCCTTGGCGACACGGTTTCCACGGGTGGGCGTCGGAGTCGACGTCCACCCGTTCGCTTCGGGCCGCCCGCTCCGGGTTGCCGGCCTCGACTGGTCCGACGAGGGCGACGGCCTCGCGGGCCACTCCGACGGCGACGTCGCGGCGCACGCGGCCTGTGACGCGCTCCTGTCGGCCGCCGGGCTCGGCGACCTGGGCGCCGTCTTCGGCACCTCCGACCCGCGCTGGGCGGGAGCCTCCGGCGTCGACCTCCTGCGTGAGGTCGAGCGCCGCATCACGGCGGCGGGCCACGCGATCGGCAACGTCTCGATCCAGGTCATCGGCGTGCGCCCGCGGATCGGCAAGCGGCGGGCGGAGGCGGAGAAGACACTGAGCGAGGCGCTCGGCGGCGTCCCGGTCAGCATCGCCGGCACCACGACGGACGGGCTGGGCCTCACAGGCCGCGGAGAGGGCCTGGCCGCCATCGCCACGGCCCTCATCCTCGTCTGACCGCCTTCGGCGCGCCCGCGCTCGCCGAAAACGTCTCCGGCACGCCTCGTGCTCGGCTGACCGCCGCTGCGGCGTACGGGCCTCAGGGGCGATCGGGCGGTTCCCCACGGGTCAGCAGAGCACCGGCATGACGGTCCCCGCTACCTCGCCGAACCCGATCGGCGCGCCGCCGGGCCCGGCCGCGGTCGCCTGGATCCGTACGGTGTCGCCGTCCTCCAGGTAGCCCCGGCGCTGCCCGTCGGGCAGCACCAGGGGATCCCGGCCGTCCCACGTGAGCTCGATGAGGCTGCCGCGCTGGTTCCGATCCGGCCCGGACACCGTCCCGGAGGCCATCAGGTCACCGGTGCGCAGCGCCGCGCCGTTGACGGTCGCGTGCGCGAGCTGCTGCGGCGCGGTCCAGTACATCGTCGCGAACGGCGGGCGGCTGACCACGTGCCCGTTGAGCTCGATCCGCAGCGTCAGGTCGAGCCCCCAGGGCTCGTCGCAGCGCAGGTACGGCAGCGGCTCCGGCGCCTGGGCCGGCGGGGTCGTACGGGCGCTCTCGAGCGCCGCGAGGGGCACCACCCACGGCGAGATCGACGTCGCGAACGACTTGCCGAGGAACGGCCCGAGCGGCTGGTACTCCCACGCCTGGATGTCCCGCGCGCTCCAGTCGTTGACCAGGACGAAGCCGAACACGTGATCCCGGAACCCGGCCGTCGGCACCGGTCGGCCGAGCGCCGAGGGCACGCCCACGACGAAGCCGACCTCCGCCTCGACGTCCAGCTTGACCGAGGGCCCGAACACCGGCCCGTCATCAGTCCGGCGCTGGCCGCAGGGCCGTACGATCGGCGTCCCGGATGGCACGACGGTGCCGGACCGGCCGTGGTAGCCGATCGGCAGGTGCAGCCAGTTGGGCGGCAGCGACTCCGCGCCCGGCCGGAAGATCTGGCCGACGTTCACCGCGTGGTCGCGGGACGAGTAGAAGTCGACGTAGTCGGCGACGTCGAACGGCAGGTGCAGCTCGATCTCGCGCAGCGGGACCAGGTGCGGCTCGACCGATCCGCGATGCCCTGAGTCGGTGAGCAGCGTGATCAGGCGGTCCCGGGTCGCCTGCCAGACGGGGCGTCCGGCGGACATGAAGGAGTTCAGCGTTCCGGCGGCGAACCAGCGCCGGTCGGCCAGCAGCCCCGCCGCCGCGAGCTCGGCCAGGTCCAGCACGTGGTCGCCGATCGCGACCCCCACCCGCGGCAGCTCGCCGCGCCGGGAGAACACGCCGTACGGCAGGTTCTCCACCCCGAAACCGCTGCCCTCGGGCACGTCGACCCACGTCTCCATGATCCCTACCTTCCCAGGCGTGCTTCTGGATCCGATACGTCCGGCGGACCACGTCCGCGCGCTCGGTTCAGCCGCGAGGCGGGGTGGGCGAGCTGCGGAACTTGCTCGACGGCGGCGTCGGCTCCTCCCCGCCGCCGGACCCTCCGGAGCCGGAGGCCCACGGACCCCCGTCCTCCGGGCTCCACGGACGGGCGTCGTCGGCCTCGGCGCCGACGTCCGGGTCCTCGGCCCGGTCGTCGGCGTACGCGTCCTCCTCCTCGCCGGCGGGCGTCTCGTCGGCCACACCAGGCATCGGGATGCCGTCCGGGTCGGTGTCGGGCAGCCTGATGCCGTCGGGCTGCGTGTCGCCGAGCCGCTGCCTGGTCTGCGGCGGCCCGACCAGCCGCACGTCCGTCGGCAGCGAGGTCCGGGCCACCCAGCGCGGCGCGGGCTCCTCCTGCTCCGGGTCCACGGGCGTGTTCTGCATGGGCGCCACCACCTCCGGGTCCGTATCCGGTACGAGGTCAGTGTCCGGCTCCGTGTGTCCCGCGGGCCGGGAATCCTGGTCGGTGCCGTGATCGATCTTGGGCGCCACGCCGGGGGGCAGCGCCGGGCCGGGCTGCCACGCGCGATCCGCCTGCCGCTCCAACTCGGGCGGGAGCGCCGGCTCCGCCTCCGCACCGGTGTCGGCCACCGGGAGGAGCGGGGAGAGCCGGTCCTCACGCGTCCGGTCCGGCGCGGTCTCCGGCGTCCGGCCCGATGCGGTCTCGAGCGGTCGTTCCGGCTCCGGACCGTCGTCGTCGCGGACCTCGGCCGGTGGGAGGTCCGGCAACGGTCCGTGGTCTCGTACGGGCTCGGCCGGCGGGAGGTCCGGCAACGGTCCGTGGTCTCGTACGGGCTCGGCCGGCGGGAGGCCCGGCAACCGTTCCCGGCCCCGTACGGGCTCGGCTGCCGGACCGTCGGACACGGCTGGAGAGGCGCTCTCGTGCGGCCGGTCTCGTACGGCGTCGGGGCCGGGCTCCAGGGCGCGGGGCGGGGCGGGCCGCGGGAGCGGCCGGGTCTCGGCGTACGCCTCGTCGGTAAGGCCAGGGATGAACGCCCGGTCGTCGTCCGGCGTGTCGGGCGTGTCCGGCGAGGGCTCCGGGGCCGCAGGTGCCGCGGCGTCCCGCCGCCGGGTCCGTACGAGCTGTTTGATCATGGACAGCCAGAGCCAGACGGCGACGGCGAGGATCACCCAGGGGGCCGCCGCGACCCCTCCGGACAGCCACGCGTGCGACAGGCCGCCGTAGCCGTGGACCGCGCGCTCGACCCCGGCCGCGCCGGCGCCGACGATCAGCGCCAGGAGCAGCAGCCAGCGGACCGCGCGCGCCCACCAGGGCGCCCGGCGGGCGATCAGGATCGACAGGATCACGACGACGACCAGGCCGTCGACCATGCCGGGGTACAGGAACGCCCGGTCGCGGGCCGCGCCGCCGTGGAGGGCGAGCGCCCGCAGGTCGTCGTAGGACAGCACGAACGTCGCGCCGGCCAGCGCCGCGACGCCGAGGCCGCCGGCCGCCGTCAGCAGCCGCCGCTGCGCCGGGGAGTACGGAGCGGGGGAGTCACTCATAGCAGGGAAGCCAACCATCGTCTCGGAGGGTTCCCTTATCTTGACCGGATCAACGTGTTCCCGCTCTCATCCCGCACCGCGTGTCGCCCGGCGCGGCACGGGATGCGCCGCGCCGATGGCGCTGCGGGATATGTACCGCGCCGGGGCGAGGCGTGGGTGTGCCGCGGCCGGGTCGGGGTGTGCCGGGCCGGGCCAGGGGCGGGGGCCGAGGTCTGCCGGGACGGGCGCGGGCGGGGTATGCCGCGTCGGGACGGGGCTGCGATGTGTGGCGCGCCGGGACGGGCGCGGGGTGTGCCGCGTCGGGACGGGGCTGCGATGTGTGGCGCGCCAGGACAGGGGCGGGGTGTGCCGCGCCGGGATGGAGTGTGGGGTGTGGCCGGATCCGGCGGTCGGGCTTCAAAAGGGTCGTTCGTGGGTATGCGGCCGGTCGATGTCCAATTTCCCCCTCTTCGCGGTAAAAGCGGGGACCGCGACTGATCTCCCGCCTCGTGTCCGCCGGGTCGCCGAGGATGAGCGGCTCGGCGAGTTCCGGGCCGGGCATGATCCCCGGCCCGTCGACCGGCGGTCCCGCGCCTGGCTGGTGCTGCTGGGTCTGCCGGGGATTCTGCTGCTGCCCTTCACCGTCGCGTTCCTGTTCGACGGCTTGGGGTGGGCGTCCGGGCTCGCCCTGCTGCTCACCGTCGCGTACCTCGGTGCGGCCGGCCGCGTCCTCGTACGCGAGGTCCTGCCGGCGCGGGGCTCGACGGTCCACCTGTTCGAGAACGGCGTCGTACTGTCCTCCTGGCGCGCGGCGACGCCCCTTGCCTGGGACGCCGTCACCGAAGTGCGCGTCTCCGGCGTACGCCGGGCCGCGACCGGGACGGTCACGTGGCGGCTGACCCTGACCGGCCGGGCGGGGGCCGAGGCCGAGGCCCTGATCGACGGGAGCGTCCCCGGCGGCCGCGAACTGGTCGAGACCGTGTCCCGCGCGGTGACCGAACGGATGCTGCCCAAGTACCTGTCCCGCGTCGAGACCGGCGGCAAGGTGCGGCTGGGACCGTTCGGCGTCACCCGTCAGGGCATCGCCAAAGACGGTGAGTACGTGCCGTGGGAGAACGTGGACCGGGTGAAGATCGAGGGCGGCATGGTCCACATCGACCGCGCCGACCGCCCGGCCGGGCTGACGGCGATCGCCGCCGAGGTCCCGAACGTCGTGGCGTTCGGCGAGCTGACCCGGCGGCTGCGCGGCCTGGACGACGGGGCGCGGGTGGACGGGAAATCCGGCCGACCGGTGAGGTCATGAATGGGTGAGGGACGCGATTTCAGTGACGGGACCGGACCGGCATCGAATAGCCTCTTACGCGTGAGCCTGCGCCTTTACGACACCGGTACCCGTGGCATCCGCGAATTCGTCCCGCTGCAGGCGGGCCGGGCGGGGATCTACGTGTGTGGTGCCACCCCGCAGGCCGCTCCGCACATCGGACACATGCGCTCCGGCGTCATCTACGACCTCGTCTACCGCTGGCTGCTCGCCTCCGGGTACGACGTGACGTTCGTCCGGAACATCACCGACATCGACGACAAGATCATTCGGGTGTCTGCGGAGACGGGCGTGCCGTGGTTCGCGGTGGCCGAGGCCAACCAGCGCGTCTTCGGCCGCGGCTACGACGCGCTCGGCTGCCTGCCCCCGACGATCGAGCCGCGGGCGACCGGGCACGTCCCCGAGATGATCGTGCTGATGCGCCGCCTCATCGAGGCCGGCCACGCCTACACGGTCGAGGGCGACGTCTACTTCGACGTGGCCTCCTGGGCCGACCGCTACGGCGCGCTGTCCAACCAGCGGCTCGACAGCATGCGGCCGGCCGGCGACACCCCCAACGAGGCGGCCAAGCGCGACCCGCGCGACTTCGCGCTGTGGAAGGGCGCCAAACCGGGCGAGCCGAGCTGGGAGACGCCGTGGGGTCCCGGCCGTCCCGGCTGGCACCTCGAGTGCTCGGCGATGTCGACCAAGTACCTCGGCGCGACGTTCGACATCCACGGCGGCGGCGTCGATCTGATCTTCCCGCACCACGAGAACGAGCTGGCGCAGTCGACCGCGGCCGGTGACGGGTTCGCCCGCTACTGGCTGCACAACGGCCTGCTCACGGTGAACGGCGAGAAGATGAGCAAGTCCGTCGGCAACGTCGTGCTGCTGACCGACCTGCTGGACCGGGCCCGGCCGGTGGAGGTCCGCTACTACCTCGCCGCCGCGCACTACCGGTCGATCATCGACTACTCCGACGAGGCGCTGCGCGAGGCCGCGGTGGCGTACCAGCGCGTCGAGGGGTTCGTGACGCGTGCCGTCGAGCTGGCGGGCCGGGTCGAGCCCGGCGCCCTGCCGGCGCCGTTCGCCGACGCGATGAACGACGACCTGGGCGTGCCGCAGGCGCTGGCCGTCGTGCACGAGGCGGTGCGCGAGGGCAACACCGCGCTCGCCGCGGGCGACAAGGACACCGTGACCCGCGCCCTCGGCGAAGTGCGCGCGATGCTCGGCGCCCTCGGCCTCGACCCGCTGTCGGCGCAGTGGGAGGGCACGGCCGGCGACCTTCGCGACGTCGTCGACGCGCTCGTGTCGGTGGCCCTGGAGCAGCGGCAGGCGGCCCGTGCCCGCAAGGACTACGCCGCGGCGGACGCCATCCGCGACGGCCTGACCGCCGCCGGCATCCTCATCGAGGACACCCCGCGCGGCCCACGCTGGGAGCTCAAGCGCTCCTGACCGGCGCGGACGCGTCGCAGGACCGGGCGCCGCGACATGGCGGCGTCCGATCCGGTTAACCGGGCCGTTCCGGTGGGGACGTACCGTTCGAGGAGATTGGGTCCCACCGGCCGCCCCGGCCGGGCCGTACCTCCCCTGCCGAGGTGGTGCACGTGTTGGAGCGGTTCACCGACACCGCCCGCCGAGTCGTCGTCCACGCCCAGGAAGAGGCCCGCGCCTTCGAGCACGGGCACATCGGCACCGAGCACCTTCTCCTCGGCCTGCTGCGCGGCGACACCGACGGCGCGGTGCGCGCCCTCGACGCGGCCGGCCTCACCCTCGACACCGCCCGCGGGGACGTCGAGGAGCTCGTCGGGAGGGGAACGACGCCGCCCGACACCGACGTGCCGTTCACGGCCCGCGCCAAGAAGGTCCTCGAACTGTCGCTGCGCGAGGCGTTGTACTTCGGCCACGACTACATCCGCAGCGAGCACATCCTCCTCGGCCTGATCAGAGAGACCGAAGGGGCCGGCGCCCGGGTCCTCCAGCGGTGCGGCGTCGACACCTCCGACGTGCGCCGTGACGTCATGGCCGCTCTGCGCAGCCCCGAACCGCCTTCCGAGGAGCCGGTGACGGAGGCCCCACGGCGTCCGGTGGCCGAGCCTCCGGCGGCGGAGAGCTCGGCGGCGGAGGGCCCGTCCACCCCGGAGTCGGCGATCGAGCGGCGGCTGAGCGCCATCGAAGGCCGGCTGGAGCGCATCGAGCGGCTCCTACGGGACAGGCCGGGTCCCGGATCCGCGTAGAGTCTGGTGAGTGGCGAGAGATCGCCTTTTCGGCGGGCGAGAGATCGCCTCTTTTTCGGAGGGCGGGACAGCGCCCTGTGCACCAGCGGAGGGCAACCATGGCGAAGCGTCGCAAGAAGGGGCCGAGTCACACCTTGAAGGCGGAGGACCGGCACTGGTACGGCAAGCGGCAGACCGCCCGTGCCGCCAAGTCGGCGACGCGGACCGGCACACCCACCACCGCCGGCACCACCCGCCGTACGCCCTCCTCGTCCGCGCCCGCGGAGCGCACCGGCCGACGGTCCGCGCCCGACGGCCCGGAGCTGGTCACCGGCCGTAACCCGGTCGTCGAGGCGTTGCGCGCGGGCATCCCGGCGAGCGCCCTGTACGTCATGACCGGCGCCTCCGACGACCGCGTCCGCGAGTCCATCAAGCTGGCCACGGACGCCGGCGTGCCGCTGCTCGAGGCGGGCCGGACCGAGCTCGACCGGATGACCGACCGGGCCGTGCACCAGGGCATCGTCCTGCAGGTCCCCGAGTACCGCTACGCGCACCCCGACGACCTGCTGCAGCGCGGCACCCCGCAGCTCGTCGTGGCCCTCGACGGCGTGACCGACCCGCGCAACCTGGGGGCGATCGTCCGCTCGGCCGCCGCGTTCGGCGCGAACGGCGTGCTCGTCCCCGAGCGCCGGGCGGCGGGCGTGACCGCCGGGGCGTGGAAGACCTCCGCGGGGACCCTCGCCTCGGTCCCGGTGGCCCGCGCCACCAACCTCGTACGGACCCTGAAGGCGTACCAGAGCGCCGGTCTGTTCGTCGCCGGGCTCGACGCGCGGGGGGCGGTGGGCGTCGGCGACCTGGAGGCCGCGAGCGGCCCGCTCGTGCTCGTCGTCGGCTCGGAGGGCAAGGGCCTGTCACGACTGGTCGCCGAGACCTGCGACCTGCTCATCAACATCCCGATGGGACCGAACGCCGAGTCCCTGAACGCCGGCGTAGCGGCGGGCATCGCGATGTACGAGATCTCGAGTCGCCGCCGTCGCCGCTCCTGAAACAACGCCCCGGTTCTCCGTCGCCATGGCGACGGAGAACCGGGGCGCAGATCAGCGGTAGTCCTCGACCGGGGCGTCCTTCTTGTCGCCGAAGTAGACCTCTTCGAAGAACCGGCTCGCCTCCGGCTGCGAGCCGTCGAGATCGGTGAAGCCGTAGTGCTTCGCCAGCACCCCGGACGACAGCGCCTTGCCGGACCAGCGCGCCACCTCCGGGTCGGTGGCCAGCGCGGCGACGGCCCGCCCGATGTAGCGCGGCGTCTCCGAGATCGCGAACCACTTGTCCTTGGCGATCCCGTCGCGCCAGCTCTCCTCGGTGACGCCGAAGTGCTCCAGGACCTCCTCCGAGCGCAGGAAGCCGGGGGTCAGCGACAGCGACGTGACCCCGTGCGGGGCCAGCTCGTCGTGCAGCATCTTGCCGAGCCGCGTGATCGCCACCTTCACCATGTCGAAGAACATCGACCCCCGGTAGCGGTCGTTGAACATGTCGTCCCCGTCGGTGATCTCGACGACCAGCCCGCGCCCCCGCCGTACGAGCAGGGGAAGGACCGTGTGCAGCGTGATCAGGTGGGTCTCCAGGCCGTTCCGGAGCGCCCGCAGGCCGTTCTCCAGATCGTGCTCCCAGAGCGGTTTCCACTCGACCCACTGGTCGCCGCCCCACGTGTCGTCGACGAGGACGTCCAGGCGGCCGCCCTGCTCCTCCTCGATCCGCCGGACCAGCGCCCGTACGTCGGCGGGGACCATGTGGTCGCAGCGCACCGGGATGCCCCGGCCGCCCGCCTCGGTGACCAGCTCGGCGGTCTCCTCGATCGTCTCCGGGCGGTCCAGCGGACTGCGCGACTCCCGCGTCGTGCGGCCGGTGACGTACACCGTCGCGCCGGCCGCGCCCAGCTCCACCGCCATGCCGCGGCCGGCCCCCCGGGTGCCCCCGGTGACCAGCGCGACGTGATCCTTCAACGGACCGGTCACATGCTCTCCTCGATCGTTCCTGCGTCTGAACCGTGGCTCCAGCCGGCCAGCACCGCGCCCAGATCGGCGCGCAGCCGGTCGCAGAGGCCGCCCGCGGGCCGCGCCGACCAGTGCAGCGTCGTGCCGTCGGTGACCGCCGCCAGGATGCGCGCGGCCACCGGCGCGGGCGGCGCCCCGGGCAGCCGGCCCTCCCGCACCGCCCGGTCGAGGAGAGGGATCAGTCCCTCTTCCAAGGCGGCGTGCAGCTCCGCCAGCAGGCCGCGCAGCTCCTCGTCGGCCAGGTCGACGGCCAGCTGAGCCAGATTGTTCGCCGCCCGGGCGGGATCGTCCAGCGGCCCGAACGCCGCCACCAGCACCTCGACGACCACGGCCACCGGATCGCCGTCCGCCGCCGCGGCCGCGCTCATGCCCTCCCGGGTAGTGCGCACCGCCGCCCTGGTCATCGCGGCCAAGAGCCCGTGCTTGGACCCGAAACGCTGGGCCACCGTCCCGACGGCGACCCCCGCCTCCCGCGCGACGTCCGCCAGCGTGAACCCCGGCCCGAGCCGGCTGATCGCCACCCCGGCGGCGGCCAGCAGACGCTCATCGGTGAACTTCCTCGGCCGTGCCATGCCAGTTATTGAACCATGGTTCACTAACTGGTGCCAGACGCTCCGCGGCCGGTGCGACGGCGAGGAGAACGCGCCCGGAACGGAGTCTGACTCGCGGCGTATACGCGCTATCGTGGTGAGGCTGCGAAAGCAGTGCGCCTCCGTAGCTCAGCTGGCAGAGCGTCCGCCTTGTAAGCGGCAGGTCGCCGGTTCGAATCCGGCCGGAGGCTCTCGTCCTCCCCGGTGAGAGCCGTTGAGAGGTTCATCGGCCAAGGCGGCTCTGACAGCAACGATGAGGGTCGCGAGCGGACGGTCGTGTGACCGCGTGCCCTAGCCGAAAAAATGAGCTACAGGTTATATTGATGGGGTGACGTGGGAAGTCA
Source organism: Actinoallomurus liliacearum (assembly GCF_039542035.1). Classification (NCBI taxonomy): domain Bacteria; kingdom Bacillati; phylum Actinomycetota; class Actinomycetes; order Streptosporangiales; family Thermomonosporaceae; genus Actinoallomurus; species Actinoallomurus liliacearum. The sequence goes on along the minus strand of NZ_BAABHJ010000008.1, from coordinate 804,544 downwards.
TCCTCTTAGAGCCTGTCGAGACGTGGTTCCTGAAGCTCTGCGAGTCTGAGCCGGACTCGGCGGCCTTGATCGAGCAGGCCATCGACCGGCTTGCCGCTGTCGGGCCGACCCTTGGCAGGCCGCTCGTCGACACGCTGGAGCACAGCAAGCTGCGTAACTTGAAGGAGCTGAGGCCGGGCTCTCGCGGTCGGTCGGAGATACGCATGCTGTTCGTCTTCGATCCGGATCGCGCAGCGATCTTCCTGGTTGCGGGTGACAAGACCGGGAGATGGTCCCGCTGGTACGAGGACGCGATTCCGCTCGCCGAGGCCAGGTACGCCGATTATCGGGCGGAGAAGGATGAGGAGGGCGGCCGATGAGCACCGGACGCAACTGGCGGGACGTCAAGGCTGAGGCCCATCGACGGCATCCTGAGCTGGCAGATCCCGAGCGTCAGGCCAGGGCGCGTGCCGAGTTGGACGCGTATGTGGCCGGCCACCACCTCAAGGAGCTGCGCAAGGCCGTTGGTAAGACTCAGGTGGAGTTGGCGCGGGCCCTCGGCGTGTCTCAGTCCCGAATCTCGCAGATCGAGAACGGCAAGATCGAAGCCATGGAACTCGAGACGCTTCGTGCCTATGCGACGGCCTTGGGCGGACACGTTGACATCACCATCAGCGTCGGCCCGCACTCTGTAAGGGTCGCTTGAGGACACCGGCGTCCGTGACAGCAGCGGTGACAGCAACGACGGCCACCACTGACACCCCCGCCCGCGCGTCGGACCCCTTCTACCTTGGCGGATTGGAGTGCGACCAGGGGTGTCCGTATTCCTTGTAAGCGGCAGGTCGCCGGTTCGAATCCGGCCGGAGGCTCTTGTTCTCCCGGGTAGGAGCGGTTGAGCGGTCCACCGGCTGAGGCTCGCCTGACGGCAACGAGGACGGGCACTGGCGGACGGACGGTCGTGGACGATGTGCGGCGGGACGCCGAGGGCTGGTGGCCGTGGCGATCCCGGACTTGTCGGACGGGTGGCGGAACCTCATAGGCTGAGCCCCCGTCCGCACTGTCTGGGGGAGTCCGTGACAAGTAGGTTCACCGAGTTGGTCGTCGACTGCCACGATCCGGAGCGCCTCGCGGCCTTCTGGTGCGCGGTCCTGGACTTCAAGGTGATCGACCGGAGCGAGGACAAGGTCGAGATCGGTTCCTGGGAGCCGACCGTCGAGGAGGTCCGGGCCCGCCAGATGCCGCCCACCCTGGTGTTCATACAGGTGCCGGAGGGCAAAACCGTGAAGAACCGGCTCCATCTGGACGTCAGCCCGATCGACGGCAGTACCGACCACGAGGTGGCCAGGCTGCTTGGCCTTGGCGCCGCCAAGGTGGACGTGGGCCAGGGCCCTGGCCGGAGCTGGGTGGTGATGGCCGACCCTGAGGGCAACGAGTTCGACGTCCTGCGTACCCTGGCACCACCCAACTAGAGAAGCCTAAAGACCCCGAGCGAAGATCGCCCGGGGTCTCTTTGACGGCAACGGTCTCAGCCGAGGGCGTCCCCCGGGCGGGCCGGTCTCGGACTTGTGCAGTTCGTCGCGGGTGCCTGCGGGTCACCTGGCGCGATCGTTGAAGCCACGCCCTCCGCCTTGGATGCCGTGGGTGGGAAGACCTCCTCCGGTAGCTCAGCCACCCGTCCCCCCGCCGGCCGGAGCCCCGGTGATGGCCTGCATCTCCTGCCCGATCATCTCCGGCAGCGGCACGCCGTCGCAGTTGCCGAGGATGACACCGACCCAGCCGGTGTATGGGTAGATGTCCCAGTTGGCGCTGACACCGGGGTTGCCGCCGGCGCGCTGGTACATCCACTGGCCGTTGACGATGGAGACCGGAATCCCGTACGCGCCGAACACCGCCGGTCCATGGGGGATCTTGGCGGCGGTGAGCACCTCGGCCCAGGGCCGGTCCAGCACCGTGCCGTCGCCCAGCGCGCGCGCGAACCGGACCAGATCCGGTGCGGTGGCGAACCCACCGTCCCCGGGGGCATCGATGAAGGCGCGGCCCGGATTCTTGCCGGGTACGTTCGGATCCGGGCTGCTCTTGTCCAGGTTGCGGACGGCGTCCACCACGCTGCCGTCGGCCAGCGTCATGTACGGGTGCGCGATGTGCTTGTCGGTGAGCCACTGCGGCCTGGTGTAGAACGCCGAACCGGTCATGCCGCAGCGCCCGAAGATGTTCTCCTGCGCGTAGTCCCAGTACGTCTTGCCGGTCACCGCCTCCACGATCAGCGCGGAAATGGTGACCTCCGCCTCCTCGTGGGCGGTGTCGGGAACGCCCGGGACGCCCACCGGCTTCGCCTGCCGGGCCCGCCGCTCGTAGTACTCGTGCACCTCATCCCGGCTCTGGAAGACGCGTTGCACGTCCTCATCCGGGCTGTCCAGCCCGGAGGTGCCGGACAACAGGTGGTGGATGGTCACCTGTTCGGCGATCTCCTTCGCGAAGCCCTTCAGATGGGTGCCCACCGTGTCCGACAGCTTCACCTTGCCCTGCTGCGCCAGCTGCAGGATGGCCACCGCGTGGAACGGCTTGCCCGCCGAGCTGAGGCTGAACGCGGTGCCCTCGTGGTTGGCGATCCCCTTCTCCTCGTCGGCCATGCCATAGCTGCGGGACAGCACCGTCCGGCCCCGGTGCGACAACAGCACCACGCCGGAGAACTTCCCCTCGGCGGCCAGCTTCGCCACGTACCGGTCGTAGGCCCCGCCGGGCAGGGTGTCCGGCGGGATCTGGTCGTCGTCGGTCGGGGCCGGGGCGGCGTGGCCGGGCGGGGCGCCCACCAGCGACGCGCCGGCCACCACGCCGGCGGCCGCCAACCCGCCCCACCCGAGCAGCCGCCGCCGGTCGACACCACCTGCGGAATCCGAGTTCATGGTCACAGTCCCTTCCCGACGGAGGAACCGGCCGTTGATGCGCTGTGGTCCATGCCTCCACTGAAGACGGGAGACCGTTGCGGTGGCGTATGCGATTCTCGATACGTCCGCGATACACGCTCCGGGAAGATCACTGGTCGTCGAGCGGCCACGCGTGGACATGGGAGGGCCGGCCCAGGAGCGGCGCCGTCGCCTGGAGATGCCGCCGCGGCGCTGCTCAGCGGTTGAATCCAGGTTCCGTAACCATGCGCTCAACTCGCAGGAAATTTGCCCGATAAGTCGTCTCTTGTCGAGCCTGATCTGGGCATGGGCGGAACAAGTGGCGTAGTACTGCCTCTGCGGAAGTCGAATCATCAGGGGAGGTAATCCCTGTGAAGATCAAACGTTGCTTGATCTCCGCCGTCCTTGCCCTGGCGGTCGCCGGGGGAGCGGCATCCGAGGCGCCCGTGGTCTCCGCCGCGACACGAGCGGGCTTTTTCTCCGCAGGACATGTGTCGACCACTGCCTCGTACGCGCCGTTCGATGGGTGCCGGAAAGTGTGCCGCACCATACGCCCGAAATGTCGGCGCCATCAGCGCTGCCCGCACTGGGTGCGGATCTCATGTCACCGCGTTTGCCCGCCAAAGCGGCGACCTCTTAAGCCGCATCCCGGCCACCACCAACGAGGCTCCAAGTAGGACGGGGCGACCTGGGCCGGCCACCCGGGCCCCTGGCGCCTAGACGCCAGGGTCGCCGCGAACAGGGCCCGGCGGTGACGCCGGGCCCTGCGGTTGGCGATCGTCGATCGCTAGTTCAGGTAGCGGACGCGTCCGCCGAACGCGCTGGCGGTCACGACCTTGCGGTCGTAGCGGCCGGAGACCTGGACGTTGCCGCCGAAGGCGACGGCATCCAGCATCGTCGGGTCGTCGCCGCGAGCGAACCTCGCAGCGTCCGTAGCCGAGTACGACGTCAGGCCTCGAGGTTCTCCTTGCGGAGGTACCAGACGTGCCAGGCGATCAGGCAGGCCATCGCGGCGAACCAGGCCACGGTGGTGACCAGGGAGATGAGGTCGATCGGCAGCGTGTAGACGAGGACGACGTGCACCACCGCGTTGGCCAGCAGCACGGCGCCCCAGACGGCGGTGTCGATGCGCAGCCCGCGCCGGAAGCGGGCGTCGGTGTCCCAGCGGGCCGCCCACGCGGCCGCGCCCTCGGCGCCGCGCTTGATCTCGGCGATCGCGCGGCCCAGCGTGAGCTGGGCGGGCCTGCCGACGAACACCGAGACCAGCATCCACGCGCCGAACAGGCCGCCCAGCGCTGCGGTCCACCCCTCCCGGATCGCGAGGCTGCGCGGGTCGTCCGACAGCAGGCCGAGGACGACGGACAGCAGCAGGATGCTCAACGTGACCAGGGCGAGCAGGTCGATCCGGCGGTCGCGGGCGATGGTCCACACCGCGTACGGCGCGGCGACCAGGACGCCGGCCATCAGCGCCCACCACTGGCTCACACCCGCGGCGCGCAGACCGTAGAACAGCACCATCGGCACGACCACCTCGAACACGACGGTCATCACGTTGGCGCGGATCACCCGGCGCAGGCCCGCGTCGGGCGCGGCCTTCTCGTCGATCATCATGCGGATCCCTCCTTGGGATCGGCTGCGGTCGCCCGCACGTACAGGTCGGCGAGTTCGCGGCCCAGCCGGGAGAGCTCGGTGGGGCCGGGTGCGGCGGCGGCCGCGGTGACGACGACGGCGTCCAGGCCGGCGGTGAGGGCGATCGCCACGGTCCGGGTGTCGAAGGAGTGGAAGGCGCCCGCGGCCTGCCCGGCGCGGAAGTGCTCCTCGAAGACGGCGAGACGTCCGTTGACGGCGACGCTCTGCCCGGCGGAGTTCTTCACGATGTCGATCAGCGCGCGGACGGCGGCGGGGTGCTCGCCGACCATCGCGACGTTCGCCTCGACGTAGGCGCGCAACTGCGCGACATGGCCCTCGGCGGCGTCGATGCGCGGCTGCATGAACGCCCCGGTGACCTCCTCGATCTCGGCGACGCACGCCGCGAGCAGGTCGTCCTTGCCGGCGAAGTGGTAGCTGATCATGCCGGTGCTCGACAGGCCCGCCTGCTTGGCGATCCGGCTGAAGGACGCCTTGGCGTAGCCGACATCGGCGATCACCTCGATCGCCGCCCGCACGATCTGGGCGCGTCTGCCCGACTCGGTGAACGTTCTTGCTCGCATAAGCAAAAACTAGCTCGCTCAAGCAAACCGGCGCAAGGGGGAAGCTCGAGGGCCCCGAGTTCCTAGGAGGAGTCAGACCGCCGCCTGCCCGCCTGGCTTCGGTGATCACTGGCGATCGCTGCGTTCTATGGACGTCATTTGCCAGTGATCACGGCGCTTGCGAGATCGCCGCGTACGCCGGTGGGCGTCAGTGGCCGCGTGGGGCGTACATGATGACGGCCACCCCGGCGAGGCAGATCAGCGCGCCGATCACGTCCCAGCGGTCGGGGCGGAATCCGTCGAAGGCCATGCCCCAGGCGAGTGATCCGGCGACGAAGACGCCGCCGTAGGCGGCCAGGATCCGGCCGAAGTGCGTATCGGGCTGACCGCAGGCGACGAAGCCGTAGACGCCCAGCGCGACGATGCCGGCCCCGATCCAGACCCAGCCACGGTGCTCGCGTACGCCCTGCCAGACCAGCCAGGCACCGCCGATCTCGAAGAGCGCGGCGAGGAGGAACAGGGCGATCGAGCGGGCGACGAGCATGACGGCACGGATCTTTCTGAGCAGCGGCCCGGCTTTCGGGCCGCAGGACGACGGCCGGTCAGGTGGCTGGGCCGAACAGGTCGGTGAGCAGGGTAGCGCCGTCGGCGGGGGCTCGGACCTCCAGGTGCGCCACGGGGCCGTCCAGGTGGAGGCGGAAGTCGAAGAACGGGCAGCACCGCTGTTCCTCGGCGGCGAGCGCGGCGAGTTCGCCCGCGTGCTCGGCGGGCAGCGTGAGCCGTACGCCCTCGTCGATGGGTTCTCGCCCGGCACCGGCCAGGAGCCGCTGCCAGTGCGCGGCGCGTTCGGCCACGTCCTGGCCGGTGAGCGAACAGGCCACCGGTGCGGTGCGCCACCGTTCGCCGTCGCGCTCCGCGCATGGGGACGACTCGGCCGGCGGCGGGGTGAGGAGGCCGCACTCGGGATCGCACCGGCCGGCCCGGTCGGGCAGGGCGTCCAGGCGGGCCAGCGCCCGGTGCAGCGAGGCGGCGAAGGCGGTCAGCTCCGCGGTACGGCGTTCGGCCTCCGTTAGGCGTGCGGCCACCCGAGGCCGCAGGTCGGCCTTCACGTCCGCACAGGCGCCGGACTCCCAGACCAGCAGCAGTTCGGCGATCTCTTCCAGCGGCAGGCCCAAGTGCTTGGCGGCGCCGATGAACGACAGCCGCTCGATCGCGTCCGGGCCGTAGCTGCGGTATCCGGCCGGGGTCCGGTCCGCCGGCAACAGACCGGCGGTCTCGTAGAAGCGCAGCGTGGTGGCCGGGACGCCGGTACGTTCGGCGAGTTGAGAGATGCGCACAGGACCGACGGTAGACATTCGAGTCGACTCGAAGGTCAAGAACCGGTCGCAGGTCGACCCGGCCCGGCCTCGCGAGGGGAGGCCGGGCCGGGCCGACGGTCGGTCATCCCCACTGGCCGGGCTGGTAGTCGCCGGCGGGCTGCTGGGTGATGAGGTTCATGCGGTTATAGGCGTTGATCAGGGCGATCAGGGACACGAGGGCGGTGAGCTGCTCCTCGTCGTAGTGCTTGGCCGCGTTCGCCCAGGCCTCGTCCGTGACGCCACCAGCGGCGTCGGCGACGCGGGTGCCCTGCTCGGTCAGTTCCAGGGCGGCGCGCTCGGCCTCGGTGAAGACCTTGGCCTCCCTCCAGGCCGCGATCAGGTTGAGGCGCAGCGAGGTCTCCCCGGCGTGCGCGGCGTCCTTGGTGTGCATGTCGAGGCAGACGCCGCAGCCGTTGATCTGGCTGGCGCGGATCTTCACCAGTTCCTGCGTCGCGGCCGGCAGCGTCGAGTCCCCCACGACCTTGCCCGCCGAGTTGATGTACTTCGCGAACTTCGCCGCGACCGGGTTGCCGTAGTAGTTGAGCCGGGCTTCCATCGTGATCTCCTTGCCGGGGTGGCTGTTACACCTCCTTGACGGCACGGCCCGCGAAAATGTGACACGCCGGCCGGGTGTGACGCGCGTCTCCCCATTCATGCCACCCGGGTCCGCGTATGCGTCGTCAGGCGTCCGGGACGCGGTCGGCTCGCGCGGCGAGCGCGGTGGGGGTGAAGCGGCGTTCCTCGACGTCGTCGAGGGCGCTGCGGATCGCGCCGAGGCCGCCTGCAGATCCCCGAGGTTATGTTCCGGCTCCTGGTGGAAGAACGACCTTCGCTGTCGGATCGGGTGCGGTCGTGGGAGGAAGCAAGCGTGAAGATCCCGAGGCGTCTCAACGCCGCGTTGGACCGGGCGGCCGACAAGGCCCGCGTGATCTTGATCGTGCTGCCTCTGGCGGTCGCCGCGGTCGCCGCGCCGTGGATTCCCGCGCTGGCCGCGTTCGCGGTCGGGGTCGGAGTGGGCGGGGTGGCCGTCCACGTACGGATGAGCGCGAGGGTGGCCCGGCTGCGCGCCGAAGCCGACGACCTGCTGCGGGAGAACGGCGCACTGCGTCACCAGAAGACCGTCTTCGCCAAGGCGACCGTCGCCTCCGAGAGTGTGCTGACGCAGAAGCTGCCGGTCATCCCCGACGGACACGGCGGATAGCCGCCCGCGCCGCCGAGACGGCCACTTCGCCGCCGTAGTGGACCGCGCTTCGTCCTGTGCACGCCTTCTATCCCGGCAACACCGACGGCGAGCCCAGCGGGCGCTGGGCGCCGATGAGTTCCAGCAGCGCGGCGTGCGTCTCCTGGTCGGCCGCCACGACGAGCCCGCCCGCGCCGGTGTGCAGGGGCTGACCGTGGATGCCGGTCACCACGCAGCCGGCCGCCTGGCACAAGGCGATCCCGGCGGCGAAGTGCACGCTGTCCCGCAGATGACCATCGGTGACGTACGCGGCCCGCCGACCGGCGGCGACCCACGCCACCGCCAGGGTGGTGGAGACGACCCGCGGCCGGAACCGCTCGACGAACCCGGCGTCGGCGAGCAGCCGAACGGCCCGGAAGTCCGGCTCGTTGGGGAACGGCGGATCGAGGTTGACGTCCACCAGCCGCGAGTCCGATGAGGGCTCGAGCGGCTCGTCCGCGCCGTCGCGGCGGACGTACGCGCGAGCGCCATCGGTCCAGAACACCTCACCGGCGAACGGGTCGGCGCAGGCCGCAGCCGTGACCTCGGAGCCCACGCGCAGCGCGACGTTCACCCCGACCAGCATGTTGCGCACGGCGTAGTTCAGCGTGCCGCACAGCGGATCGACCAGCCACCCGCGCTCCGCGCCCTCCGGACCCGCACGCCCGCTCTCCTCGCCCGTGATGGCATCATCGGGCCGGGCGGCGCGGATGACGTCGAGGATGGCCTTCTCCGCTTCGACGTCCGCCGCCGTGGCGAAGTCACCCGCGGTTTTCTCGAAGCGCGCCAGCGACGCGCCGTACATGGCGTGCACGACAGCGGCTCCCGCCTGCGCCGCGGTCAGCGCCAACTCCTGATCCGTGATCGACATGCGCGGAGCATAGACCGGACATCAAGCGCGCAGCCGATCCCCTCCGTGCGGTGCGCTGACGCCGCCGAGACGGCCGCTATGCCGCCAGGTCCGCGTCACCGCCCGTCGGCCGGCGCTTACGCGCGCCGATCGCGGTCGCGATTCCCGCGAGAGCCGCGCCGGACAGGCCGAGGATCTCGTCCCCGATGGTGTCCCGGTAGATGCCGACCGTCTCGGGGGTGTTCATGATGAAGGAGAGGTATTCGGCGACCTCCCAGAGGATCGCCGCGATGGCGCCGATCCCGGCGCAGCACAGGGCGAGCACCCACGCGGGCAGGCTCGCGCCGCGCCGCAGCGCGGCGCCTACGGCGGCGCTGAGCAGGAACCAGTTGCCGAAGTGGCACGCGTCGTCGAACCAGTCGACCGTGTCGTACAGATCGGCCGCATTGCCGGCGACGTCGATGACGAAGGGGAGGACGAGGAGCGCGTCGACGTCCCAGGGATAGCGGACCGGGCCGCGCAGACGACGCCACACCGCCCAGACGGCCGGCACGAGCAACGCCGCGAGCGGGTAGGCGATCGCGCGGGTCCCCATCGCCTTGTCGGCGAACCGGTCCCACTCGGGATGAGCGAGCGCGAACAGCAGCAATCCGGCCAGCGCCGCCTTCGCCAGCAACGACGCCGAGCGCCAGCATCCGCCCCGAGCCGACGTGACCAGGTCCATGGCGACCCAGTATCGCCTGCCCCCGGCCAAAGCCCGCGACGGCCCTGGGAGGGCACCTGGACATCACGATCAGCGTCGGTCCGCACTCCGTGAAGGTCTCCTGGGGTCCGGTCCCTACCGGGGGCGACCCGCGTCAGTCGTTATACGGCGATGTTGACGAAGGTGACGGTGACGCCGTCGGGGATGGCGGTGTCGCTCGTGGGCTGGGGGACGAACCGGACGGTGCCGGTGCCGGAGCACGGCAGCCAGATCGTCGTCGGGATGTCCTGGGGGACGTTGTACGCGTGGAACACGATCGGCTCGCCGGTCGACACCGCGGAGAGGCCGACGGTGACGGCGGTGCCCAGGCTGCCGGTGTATCCGCCGTCCTTCGTCGAGACCGCCCCCGGGGCCACCGCGAGCGGCTGCCCCGAGACGGGGTGCCCGGTCTGGCCCGGAATGGTCGGGCCGGGACACAGCACCTTGATCACCGCGTTGGCGTGCACGCCGTTCACCAGGCCGTGGAATCCCTGGTCGGGACCGATGGGGATGATGGCGTCGGCGGTGGCCACGCTCTGAGCGGCCGCTAAACCGCCGACGAGGATTCCGAGCGCCGCGAGCAGATTTCCCGTTCTCATGTGCTCCCGTCCTTCCGCGAGGGGTCGCGTTGCCGGGCCCGCTGCGGTGGCCGAGCCCGCCGAGGCGGCCGATGGAGGCCCCTATCGGTGGATAACACGACCGCCGTCCCGCGACCACGATCCGGTCGTGGCCGGATCGTGACACGGCCCGGCCACCCGCCACGGCCGGCGGCGGCCGCCCGCGTTCCTCGCGGGCGCGGGCCGGGGACGTGTCAGCGGTGGACGGCGACGTGCTCGGCAAGGCGGCAGGGGCGCCCCGTCCGCCGCACGACACGACCGCCAGGGCCAGCGCGCACATCGACACCGGCCACCAACGTCTCCCCGCCATCGCCACCCGTGCGTCTCGTGCCGTACGTCATTCGGGTCTCGGACGGACGAGGCAGACTATGCGGTTCCCCGGCGGCGGAGTCGCCAGATCGCGCATGGGCGGTCGCCACGTCGCGCCCTGCGGCCGCACGGTGGCGAACGCGGGCCGTCGACCCGGCGCGCGCGGCCGGTGGGCTCAGCGCACGGCGCCGTCGCGGAGTTCGATGACGCGGTCGGCCTGGCGGACCAGGAGGGGGTCGTGGGTCGCGACCACGGCGGTCACGCCCTGGTCGCGGACCACGGCACGGATCAACTGCATGATCGACTGGGCCGTCTCGGAGTCGAGCTGTCCCGTCGGCTCGTCCGCGATGAGGACCTGGGGCGACCGGGCCAGGGCGCGGGCGATGGCGACGCGTTGCTGCTGGCCGCCGGACAGTTCGTACGGGCGCTGCCGGGCATGGTCGGCGAGGCCGACCATGGCCAGCAGCAGCCGTACGCGCTCCTCGCGGGCGCGGGCCGGGGTCCGCGTCAGCCGCAGCGGCACGCCGACGTTCTCCGCCGCCGACAGCACCGGGATCAGCCCGAACGACTGGAACACGAACCCGACCGTCTCCCGCCGCATGCGCTGCAGCTCGGCCGGGCCGAGCGAGGTCACCTCCCACGAGCCCATCACGACCCGGCCCGAGGACGGGGCGTCGAGCCCGCCGATGAGGTTCAGCAGCGTCGTCTTGCCCGAGCCGGAGCGGCCGCGCACGGCCAGGAGCTCTCCGGCGTCGACGGTGAAGCCCACGTCCCGGAGGACGTGGTTGGCGCCGTACGACTTGTTCAGCCCCTCAACGGTGATCATCAGGCCAGACTCCGATGTGGTCCGTCTCCAGTTCCAGGCGTACCCGGTCCTTCATCTCCAGCGCCGAGGTGAACGACCGCGGCAACTGCAGCCGTCCCGCGCGGTCGAGCACGGCGTACTCCGCGACGACCACGTCCCCGGACTCGGAGGTGCGGCGGAGGATCTCGCTGCTCGTCCGGCCGTCCCGGATGCCGACCGTACGGTCGACGTTGCCGGCGACGTCCGGATCGTGGGTGACGATGACGGTCGTGACGCCGAGCGACCGGTTCGCCGTGCGGAGGGCGGCGAACACCGACGCACCGGTCGCCGTGTCGAGCTCGCCGGTCGGCTCGTCGGCGAGGACGACCTTCGGCCCGTTCGCGACGGCCACCGCGATGGCGACGCGCTGCTGCTCGCCGCCGGACATCTCGGCCGGTCGCGCCGCGGCCCGGTCGGCCAGGCCGACCAGGTCGAGCAGTTCGAGGGCGCGCGAACGCCGCGCGTTCCGCCGGAGACCGGCGAACCGCATCGGCATCTCGACGTTCTCCACGGCCGACAGGTACGGGATGAGGTTCCGCGCGGTCTGCTGCCACACGAACCCGACCAGCTCCCGCCGGAACCGCAGCCGGTCGCGGCCCGACATGTCGAGCAGGTCCACCCCGGCCACCCGTGCGACCCCGGCGGTCGGCACGTCCAGCCCGGCGAGGATGTTCAGCAGCGTCGACTTGCCCGACCCGGACGCGCCGACGAGCGCCACCATCTCGCCCTCGCCGATGAGCAGGTCCAGGCCCTGCAGCGCGATCACCTCGACGCCCTGCGTCTGGTAGATCCGCACCAGGTTGTCGCAGACGACGTGGGCGTCCGCTCCGTACGCCGGCCCGGTGCCGCCGGCGCGGCGCTCCAGCTCCGCCAGGTCGGGTTCGTCCAGACTCATACCTCTCCGATCCGCAGCACACCGCCGAGGCCGCGCCGCGTCGCGACCAGGGCGTCGATGAGCACCTCCAGGGCCGCGAACACCAGCAGTCCGCCGCCGAGCAGCACGGAGACCGCCAGGTCCGGCACGAAGTGCCGGACCTGGGAGCCGCCCGTGTACGGGCTCAGGTCGATGGCGGGTCCCAGGAGACGGGGCAGGACGAGCCCGAGCGCCCATCCCGCGGCGAACGCGACGAGCAGCACCGGCGCGATCTCGACGACGGCCAGCCAGTGCGCCTGCCGGCGGCTCAGCCCGAGCGTCCGCAGGTACGACACGGCGCGCCCGCGTCCCCGTGCTCCCGCGAAGAGCAGCACCAGGATCGCGAGCGTCCCGTAACAGGTCACGAGCACCGCCGTCGCGCCGAACCCCTGCCCGACCAGATGGCCGAGCGTCCCCTCGGTGAGCGCGGCGTGCTCCTCCCGGTACGTCGACACCGCGTTCTTCTCGGCGGCGCCGAGCGACGGCTGGACGGAGGCGCGCCGTAGTGCCGCCACGTCGATGTGGTCGCCGCGAACGAAGATCGACACCGAACCGGTGTTCCCGCCGCCGGTGGCGCGGCCGAGCGCGTCGGCCGGTACGAGGACGAACGGGTCGTCGGGGGACTGGCCCGGGAAGTTCGTGACCGTGCCGGCGTTGCGCAGCGGCATCGCGATGCCGTAGTCGGTCGACACGCTGATCCCCGTCTTCGGGGCGTGCGCGGTTGGGGAGAAGAGCGCCGGGATCCCCGGGCCGTTCGGCCACGTGGGCGGCCGCAGGGGAGTGCCGGCCATCATCCGCCGGTAGGCGGGCAGGTCGATGCCGATCACGGTCAGCTCGCTGCTGAGCGCACCGTCCACGGACAGCCGGGCCGCGTGGACGGTCTGCGCGGGCACGGCGGCCCGTACGCCCGGCGAGCGGCGCACCCGGTCGATCACGTCCCGGCTCATGGTGACCGCGTCGACCCGCGCGTCACCGCCCACCGACGCGTACGTCGCGAGCCGCTGCGCGCGGCCCAGGCTGGCCTCGACCGTCGAGCCGAACCCGATGACCGCGACGGCCAGCAGCACGACGATGAGCGGCAGCGCCGCCGTCGACACTCGGGCGACGCCGATGAACGGGACCGCCGACCGCCCCCGCGCGAGCATCCGCTTGACCGGCCGCAGGACGTACGGCAGGGCGCGCAGGATCACCAGCCCGGCGGCCACGGCCAGGAGCACGGGCACGGCGGACAGGAACGGATCGATGTTCCCGGAGGCGGGCAGGCCCCGCCGCCGGACGAGGTACGTCCCGGCCACCGCGAGCACGACGACCAGGCCCTCGGCGACCAGCCGGCGCCCCGGGAGACGGAGCCCGGCCGCCGCCGGCCCGCCGATCGCCGTGCCGACCAGGATCGCCACCGCGGCGTACGACGTGGTCTGCGCCGGGCCGTCGACGAGCAGCGCGGACAGCGCGAGGCCGGCGGCCGCGGCAGGCACCGTCACCAGGCTCGTCACACCGGCCGTCAGCCCGGCGCGCTGGAGCCGCGAGGCTCCGCGGGCCGCCTGCAGGTGCAGGCCCGTGCGCATGCGGCCGAGCAGGAGCCCGACGGCGAGGACCAGCACGCCGAGTGCGGCGGCGAACAGTCCCGAGACGGACAGGAACAGCAGCGCCTGCGTCGTCCGCAGCCGCTGGGTGAAGTCGTCCAGCACCCAGTCGAGCCGCGTGCTCAGCGAGGCGTCGCCCGCGATCGCCTCGGCGGCCTGGTGAACGTTGTTCCGCAGTGTCGTCGCGGACCGCCCCGTGATCCGGGCGGTGCCGGGTGTGTACGTCCAGGCGGTGTTGACGCCGAACGGGGTCTCGGTGCACAGCGCGCGGTAGCCGGCCGGGTCGAGCAGCCCGGTCGCCAGGGTGACGTCGTTCCCGTCGGGGGTCTTCTTCAGCTCGGCGTCCGCGAACTTCGCGTGCGACTGCGACGCCCAGTACCCGTTGCCGGGATCCGCCGGGACGAACAGCCCCGTGACGCGCACGCTGAGGGCCGGCTGGGTCGCGGTGCGCACGACGTCGCCGGCCGACAGGCCCAGCCGCCGCGCCGCGCGTTCCGGCAGCGCGGTCTCGAGCCTGGGGCCGGGCGGCCGCCCCGACACGTACCGGATGTGGGCGTTCGCGCTGCTGGAGAAGCCCAGGGAGAGCGTCTGGTTCACGCCGTGCGCGAGCGGCAGGAACGACGAGCCGGCGAAGTGGTCGGCCGTCACGATCGTGTCCCGCAGCGGCTTCGGGAACGTCGCGCGCCACTGCCGCGCCGCCGTCGCGAGCCCGTCCGCGCTCGCGATGAGACGCGCGCCGCGCGCCTGTTCGTCGGACGGCGCGACCGACGGCAGCCCGGACGACACGACGAGGTCGGCGGAGCCGGGCGGCGCGCCGGCCACCGTCTCCCGCGCGGCGCGGTCGTACCCGGCGACGAGCGTGCGCGGGCCCGCGTCGACCAGGAACGTCGTGACGAGCACGAGCAGCCCGAGGACGAGCAGTGCCGGCCAGTGCGCCCACGCGGTCCGCCGGATCATCGCTCCTCCAGCGGACGGGCGCGCCGCAGCGAACGGGCGAACAGCAGCAGCACCGCGCCGAGCAGCACGACGATCGCGCCGAGCAGGGCGGCGATCGTCGGCCACCGCAGGATGACGTGCACGGGCGGGTACGGCGTCGTGGCGCCCGCCGTGAGCACGACGTGCGGCACGACGAGACGGGCCAGCACGACGCCGAGCAGCAGGCCACCGGCCAGGCCCAGCCCGACGAGGAACGCCTGCTCGACGGCGACGAGCCCGAGGACCTGCCGCGCGTCGACGCCGAGCGCCCGCAGGATCGCGAACTCACCGGCGCGTTCCCGCGCCGACACGGCCGTGTGGACCGCGAACCCGATCGCCGCGAGCACCAGCGCGGCGCCGAACCCGAGGATCAGGGCGCCCCGCAACCCGTGGCCCAGCGGGGCGTCGCGCAACTGGCGCCGCAGCGCGAGCCGGTCGACGACGGTCGTCCCGGCGAGCGCCTTGGCGGCCGGCGCGGTGTCGCGGGCCGCGAGCCACCATTCGGTCGGCGTCGGAACGGTGACGCCGGCGGCGAGGGTCCGGTCGCCCAGCGCGGCCCAGTCGACCAGCACCGCGGGCGCGTCCGGCGGAACCGACGGCAGCGCGGGGACGACGCCCGCGACGGTGATCGGCTGCTGGACGCCGCCCTGGTCGAGACTGAGCCGGCCGCCGACGCCGACGCGTGCACGGGTCGCGAGGTCACGCGTGATGATCGCCGGTAGCGCGGCGGCGTCCGGTCCGCCGCGCAGCACGGCGCTGCCGATGAGCTGCGCCGACTGCCAGTCGGCGACGGCCGCGGCGGGCAGGCGCACGCTCATCAGCCCGCCGGATCCGAAACGCAGGCTCTGGCCGACGCCGGTGACCGTCGTGACCTGCCCGGCCCAGTGCGCACCGGCCGGTGGCCGCAGCGCCGGGATCGTCACCGTGAGGTCCCCCGGACGGGTGCCGGGCGCGCCGACGTACGAGAACCGGAACCCCCGGACCGCGATCGGGTAGGCGATGACGCCGCCGGGCCCGGCGGCGGTGGACAGGTCGACGTCCTCGGTGTGCGAGCGCCCGTCGGCGGGCACGCTGCCGGCGTCGACCTCGTACGTCACGTGGAACGCGTCGGTGACGATCATTGAGAGCCGCACGGGGCCGATCCCCGTCCCGTCGGCGCGCAGCTCGACGGACAGCCGCGACGGCCGTCCCGGGACGGGCACGGCCGCGCCGGTACGGCCCGCCGCGAGCCGTGCCGGGTCCACCGGCAACGGCGTCCGCAGCATGCCGCCGACCTTGGCGCCGTCGACCGCGAGCACCGTGACGTCCGAACTGGCGGTCCCGCCGAACGCCCGCAGGACGGGACTGACCGACGTCACGCCGGGCAGCGTGGCGTACCGGCCGCCCTGACCCGCCGTGCGCGGCGACGTGTCGTCGGTCGGTGCGGTGACCCGCAGGTCGGCGCCGGCCTGGAAGTCCGCCTGGTCGACCTGTGACTGCCGCCACGTCACGCCGGTCGTGACCGACAGCACGCCCACGGCCACCGTCATCACCAGCAGCAGGGTGGGGCCGGCGGTACGCAGCGGCCTGCGGCTGACCTGCCGCGTGGCCACCGCGGGCGCCAGCCCGCGGCCGCGCGTGGTGGCCCGCTCCCCGGCGCGCGAGGCGACCGGGACGAGCCGCAGGATGAGGACGCCGCCGGCGAGGAGCGCGAGCGCCGGACCGGCGACGATGAGCGGGTCCACGCCGAGCCCCCGCGTCGCGGTCGCGGTCACCGGGCCGCCGTAGTGCGCGAGCTGCCAGACCGCCAGTGCCGCGAGGACCACGAGGGCCAGGTCGCCCCCGGCCCGCTGGATCGCGGCCCGCCGCTCGCCACGGCCGCGCTCGGCGAGGGTCGCGACGTACGTGCGCCGCACGCCGCTCAGCGCCGGCAGGCTCAGGGCGGTGGCGCACGCGAGCGCGCCGGCGATCGCGATCGCCCAGGCCAGGACGGGCGACGGGGCGGTGGCGGTGCCTCCTTCGACGGCGCGTACGAGCGGCGGCGCGAGGAACGGCGCGGCCACCGCCGCCGGGAGGCTGAGCAGCAGGCCCTCGGTGGCGGCGAGGGCGGCGATCTGACGCGTCGACGCGCCACGGGCGCGCATGAGCATGACCTCGACCCGCCGGTGCTCCGCGAGGAGCCGGGCGACGAGCGTCAGCGTGTACACGGCGAGGACCACCAGCTGCAACGCCGGGATGAGCAGCGTCGACCGGGCGACCAGCAGCGCCCGGCCGACCCGCGTCAACAGGTCCGGCGCGGCGGATTTCACGCTGTAGGAGCCGCCGAGCGCGGCGGGCAGGGCGCGGACCCGCGCGGTGACGTCCGCCAGCTCGCCCGCGCGGATGTCCCGCATGGTGGGGGACACGAGCCAGCGGGCGGTCACCGACGTGGTGAAGCGCGCGCTGAACGTGGCCGGCGGCACCACGAGCGGGCCCAACGTGGTGTAGCCGAGGCGCTCGACGCCGGTCGTGACGAGCCGGTCGCCGCCCCAGAACCAGTCGTCCGCGTGCCGCGCCTCGAACAGCCCGGTGATCGTGACCGTGACCGGCGGGCCGCCGACCCGGCTGTGCAGGGTGACGGTGCGGCCGGGGGACAGCCGCATCGCCCGCGCGGCCGGCACGGGCAGCGCGGCCTCGATCCCGGTGGTGCCCGGCCAGCGGCCCGCGACGAGCCGGGCGTGATCCTCGAGCCCGTCGTACGTCGCGAACGTCGTGAGCTCCGGGTGCGGGCTCCGCTCCTGGCCGGGCAGGGCGTACGAGTCGCCGCGCGCGCTGAGCGAGATGGCCGCCGGGACGTGCCCGTACGTCCTGCGGACGGCGGCGGTGACCGTGCGCTGCGCGGCGGGGATGTCGTGCGCGGCGACGCTGGTGGTGATCCGGCTGCCGGCGTCGTCGAAGGACGCTCCGGCCAGCGTGGCGCGCAGTCCGTCACCGGTCACGGTGGCGGCGTAGCCGCCGAGCGAGGTCAGGATCGTGACGGCGAACAGCACGGTCGCGGAGGCCGCCAGCACGAGGAGCCGATGGCCGAGCGCGCGCCGGACCACGAACCCCGCTCCCCGCACCCCGTCGCCCTCCTCACCAGCCCGCGATCACGCCATCCTCACGGGCAGCCCCAAATGGAGCAAGGCATTCGAAAGCGGCAATTTGGTCACGCTCGTGCAGGTGGCGCCGCTCGGCGGGCGCCGTTCTATGGTGGAGCGTGGCCGACTGGTCCGAAGAGGAATACGCCGAATACCTCCAGGCCGAGCGCCGACGCTTCGCGTGGGTGATGCGACGGTACGGAGGTCTGCCGCCGGCTCAGGCGGAGGCGGCGGCTCTGGACTGCTATCCCTACGAGGCGAGCGACGCGCCGTTCCGCGGACTCGTCTTCCACGACGAGGCATGGCACTGGGCGATGCTGACCCTCCACGGAGCCCACTACTGGCGGGAGCACCCGGAACTGCTCGACCCATCGCCCGAGTACGAGGCCCTCGACTGAGCGCCGGTGCGGCGCGCTCTCCGACGCCGTAGCCGCCTTCGGCCGGGCCGCGCGTGCCGCGTCCTCAATCGGCGGGCGTCTCCTGGGGGAGTCTCGGTACCGGCCAGGACGGATCGCGTTGCCACGACGACCAGTCGTCGGCGAAGGGGCCCTGGCGGGACTCGATGAGGGAGACGACCTGCTGCCGCGCGGTGTCGACGCGCCGGTGGAGCGCGTCGTCGATCAGCCCCAGGCGGCGCGCCTGGGCGTATTCGTCCTCGTCCTTCCAGCGGTGCTCCGACAGGTCCGCGGCCACGACCAGGTCCACCAGCAGGTCGAAGGTGTCGACGCCGACGGGTGTCCGCTGAACGGGGCGGATGAAGTCGACGTACCAGCCGCCGCAGCGGCCCTCGGCGTCGAAGAACCGGCTGACGCTGAAGTGCCGGTCGGCTTCGTACCGCAGGAGCAGGGTGGTGTCCCGCCACACCCACCGGTCGAGTTCCCAGCGGCCGGCGGCCAGGTTCGGGACGGCCTGTCCGCGCACGGTGTGGTCACCGGTGCGGAGCCATTCGATCCAGGTGGTCGGCGCGAGCATCTCGACGCCCGGCCAGCAGGCGAGCATCAGCGTGGCGCCGCTGTCACGGATCACCCGGCAGGGGGTCGCCGACCACACTTTCCCGCGCAGCACGTCCCGCCGGACCACCGTGGCCCCTTCACGGAAGACCGCCGCCCCGGCTCCATCGACCGTCACGTTTTTGATGATGCCATCGCATCACGCAGAAGGTGGGAAGGGATCGATCCCCTCCCACCTCATGTCACGGGGCGGCGCTCATGCGCCGCACCCGCTCGTTGGACCGGTCTCGGCCTGTCGGGGCCGAGGACTCAGAGCTTCCTGGCGGCCTGCGGCGCGGCGATCGCGTTGTCGTCGCGCGGCAGCGGGTCGGTCCCGCCGAAGGCGACAGCCGACAGGGCGTCCTTTGCGGCAGATGGGTGATCATTCTCACTGGCGCACGCTGCGCTCTTTGGGCAGTAACCGCCGACGATCACGGTGGAGCCCGCACCGCCTCGTGCGCGTTACGGAGTGCGGAGGCGGGGCTCGCGCAGGTCGTCCGGTACGGCGGCCGGGCGGCCGGACCGCATGGCCTCCTTGACCTTGGCCTGCGCCATCGTCATGCAGGCCCCGGCGGTTCTCCGGCGCCCTGCGGAGGTGTTCGCCTTGATGGCGACGCTGGCCAGGGAGGCGAACAGGTCGACGTCGCCGTCGGTGTCGAGCCGTACGCGGATCCAGTCCCCGCCGGGGGCCAGTTGCACGCGGCCGGACTCCAGGAGAGGGCGGCGGAGCCGGCCGATGACCGGCCAGGTCAGCCGCAACTCCGCGCAGCCGTCGGCGTGCACGTGCGCGAGCTGGCGACCGCCGACCTTCAGTGCCGTACCGAGGCCGCAGGCGGCGCGTCCGCTGCGTACACCGGGCCACGAGGCCACCCGCGCCATCGCGCGGTCGGCGTACGACGTTGCCGGAACCGTTGTTTCCCGCATAAGAAGCATGGTTCACCCTCCGACCCCCTGATCGGAAGCCTTGTGGCAAAAGAGGCTTCTTGGGACGGATGCTTCGCGGCCATCAACGGTTCAGGAAGCGGGCGCGCGGCGCCGCCTCAGGGCGTCGTCTGCTCGGCGGTCAACTGGCCCGAGTCGGTGCGCAGGTAGAGCCGTCGCGGAGCGTTCGGGTTGTGCGGAACGCCGGAGACGTCTCTGCCGCCGCTGCCGGTCTCGGCGTCCACGTTGTACGGGCCGCCGGGGACCGCGACGCGGAGTGACGCGGAGTCGGTCGTCGCGCGTACGTCCGTGGGCGCGGTGGCGAACTCGAGCCGGATGCTGCCGGAGTCGGACTTCGCCCGCACGGTCGGCGAGCCCAGCCGGACGGCGCGGATCGACGCGGAGTCGGTCATGAGGTCGAGGGGACCGCCGACGTCCTTGACCACGACCGCGCCCGAGTTGCTGTGGGCCCGGACCGCGCCCTTGACCGAACGCACCGTCACGGAGCCCGAGTCGCTGCTCGCGTCGGCGGTCGCGCCCCCGCGGACGTCGATCCCGCCGCTGTCGGAGTGGGCCCGGACGGCGACGGAGGCGGGGACCGCCAGCTCGTAGTCGATGGTGCAGCGCGAGCAGTCCTTGGTGAACGTCAGGGTTCCGGCGTCGAGCCGCTGGCCGAAGTGCGGTCTGCCGTCCTGGTACCGGACGATCCGGTGGATCCTCACCTGGGTGCCGCCCGGCGTGACGGTCACCCGACCGGTGCCGGAGTTGATGTTCACGACCTTCACCGGACCGCTCACGGTGACGTCGGAGGTGAATTTGTGCTTGTAATCGCCGAAGCGCACCCCGAAGCCGCACCCGGAGAGGGCGAGGACGGCGAGCAGCGGCAGGGCCAGGCCACCTCTACGCACGAGTGAACTCCCTCCCCGTCGGACTGCCCAGCACGCTATCGGGAACGCCCGGTCCCGCCCATGGGGACGGCAGGCGTCGCGGAGGTGGGGTTAGCCCCCGTCAGGTCTCGGATTCGTCGTCGGGTTCGGCGGGCGGCGGGTCCGTGGTCTCCTCCGACGAGCTCCACGAGCTCGACCAGCCGAACATTCCGCCGTCCAGCGGTGACCCCCAGTTGCGGGTGTCCTCCTTCAGCCGGTCGAACCCGCGGTGGATGCTGTCCCAGCTCTCGTCCGCGAGCGGAGTGCCGACGTCGGAGGAGTCGATCGGCCCGTCGCTGAGCGGGTCCGCGCCCCGGACGTCCGGGAACCGGCCGCCGGACGTCGTCTCGTCACCGCGCTCGCCCGGCGGCGTCCAGAACGGCCGGCGTTCCGGTGCGGACGGCGGACGTACGGGGTCGGCCGGCGCCGGCTCGTCTGGGGCTCCCGAGGGCTCCGCCGGAGACGCCGGCCCGGCCGGCGGCGCGAAGGACGGTGGGCCGGAGGAGGGCCTCCCGCCGGCCGCCGACGGTACCTCCGGGCCGGAGGGGAGTCCGCCGTCCGCCGCGGGCGGTACCCCCGGGCCGGCGGAGGGCACGCTGTCGGTCGCCGGCGGCGTTCCCGGTCCGGAGGGGAGTCGGCCGTCCGCAGCCGGTGGCAGCCCCGGGCCGGAGGAGGGCGCGCGGTCCGCCGCCGGGGACCATGCCGGGGCGGCGAAGGGCTCGGTGCGGGGTGGCTCCGCCGGGGCGGCCCCTGACCAGGGCGACGGCTCGGCGGGGGACCGGTCGCTCGTACGGGAGAAGGGCGCCGGATCGGGCGACCCGGACGTGGGAGGCGGACCGGTGTCGGGGAACCCACCGCCGGGCGACGCCGGACCCCCGGGCGACGCCGGAGTCCCGGGCGGGGGCTCCGACTGGCGGGACCGCCACCGGGCGGTGGCGGAGCCGGGCTCGCCCTGACCCGGCCGCGGTGAGACGTCGGGGCGACCGGAGAGTCCCGGTGTGAGGTCCGGCGGCAGCGGCTCCCGGGCCGCCGACGGCTCGGGGGAGCGGGACTCCCACGGCGACGGAGGCTCGGGGGAGCGGGGCTCCCACGGCGACGGCGACCGGGTCGACCGTGGTTCCCAGGGGGAGGGCGTCTCGGACGCCCTGGGCTCCCAGGGCGAGCGGCCCGACGATCCGCCCTGCCGAGGGGCGTGCGCGGGCGGGCGTGGCCGCCGGGGATCGTCCTCCGCACGGCTGGAGGCGGCGACCGGCGGGGCGGGGTCCTCCTCTGCGTCGGCCGCGGCGCGGGCGAGGCGTCTGCGGCGTTGCCGCCAGCCCAGGATCAGGCTGAGCACGAGGAGCGTGCCGCCGCCGCTGAGGACGGCGACGAGCATGAGATCCGGGCCGCCGCCCGCCGGATGCCCGGTGGCGCCCGGTCGGGTGGACGAGGACTGCGGCTGGTCGACGGTCGCGCCGCCGTGTTCGGCCTTGTTGATGCGCGCGGCCGCGCGCAGCGACCCCAGGGCGTCGGCCACGCCGGTGCCGATCGCGGGGTTCCGGCCGTCGGCCGGGTGGTGGGTCGTGCCCTGTTCGAGCGCCTGCTTGACCTCGGCCGCCGACAGGTGCGGATAGCGGGCCTTCACCAGCGCGCTGACCCCGGCGACGAGCGCGGCCGACGAACTGGTCCCGGTGCCCAGGACGTAGCCGTGGCCCGCCACGTCGGCGCTGACGATCTCGACGCCGGGCGCCGCGACCGAGACGTACGCGTGGCGGTTCGTGAACTTGGCCGGTTTGAAAGCCCGGTCGACCGCGCCGACGGCGATCACACCGGGGTAGGCGGCCGGATAGTTGCGGCGGTTCCCGGTGGCGCCGTCGTTGCCGGACGACGCCACGAGGACGACGCCCTTGTCCAGGGCGTACTTGATCGCCGACTCTTCCAGCGGGTTGCCGTTGTAGAACAGCTTGCCGCCGCCGAGGGACATGCTGATGACCTGCGCGCCGTGGTCGGTGGCGTACCGGATGCCCTTGGCGATGGAGTCACGGGAGTGCGCCACCTGCGCGTGGTCGTTCCGCATCGGGTCGCCCAGCTCCCAGGTGACCCGGATGGACAGGACCTTCGCCTCCGGCGCCACGCCCATGATGCCCGCGCTGCCGCCGGTGCCGTGACCGTGTCCCGCGATCAGGCTGGCCATCTCGGTGCCGTGGCGGCCCCAGTAGCGAGTGCCCGGTTTGCGCGCGTGGCCGGTGAAGTCGGGGCCGTCGATCACACGTCCCGTGAGGTCCGGCTGGTGGCCGTCGACCCCGGTGTCGAGCACGGCGACCGTCACTCCGTTGCCACGGGAGTACTTCCAGGCCCGCGGAAGGTGCAGAGCGCCCAGTGTCCACTGTTGGCCGCGGAACAGGTCGGCCGTTGCCGTACGGACGGCCGGACGCTGGGGCCGGCCGGGCACGGCGGACTGGGCGGCCGGGATGGACAGGACCGCGACGGCTGCTCCGGCCAGGAGCGCGGAGACGAGGCGAGGAAAGGTGCGGCGGGGCTCGGACACGGGCACCGGTTCCCTCCCCGGTATCGGCGGCGGGCGTCATTCTGCCACGGGAGGGGCGCGGAACGCTCCCACGAAGTACCGTTTTCGGAGCGCTGGGGACCCGGACCGTCACGCGGCGTCGCGGAACTGCTCCGGCGGCCCGGAACGCAGCGGACGGTCTCGGCGGTGCCCACGCAGGGGCTTGACCTCGCCTGCTCGGCGTTGCCGGTCCGGGGCTTGAGCTCGCCTGCTCGGCGTTGCCGGTCCGGGGCTTGAGCTCGCCTGCTCGGTGGTGCCGGTCTGGGCGCGCCTGTTCAACGGTGCCGGTCCGGGAGCCTGGTCTCGTCTGCTCCGCCCGGCGTACGGCGGAAGCCTCCCGCCGTAGGACGACCCGGCGGGTGACGCGGGCGCACGATCGGGGCATGGAAGCGATGATCCTGGCCGGGCACGGTCCCTGGCACGACGGAGGCGGCCACGGCTGGTGGCCCGTCATCCCCCTCGCGTTCGGTCTGTTCTGGCTGCTCGTCCTCGGCGGAGGCGGCTACCTGCTCTGGCGGCGCGCGAAGTCACCGGGCGGCGCGGAGTCCGTGCTCGCCGAGCGGTACGCGCGGGGTGAGATCGACGAGGAGGAGTACCGGGAGCGGCTGGCCGTCCTGCGCTCCTGAGGCGGACGCTAAGAGCCGTTCGGGCGGTGCCGCGTGACCTCCGGGGAGGTCTCGTGGGACCGGTCGGCGGCCGGTGTCGCCGCCTCCAGGAGCCTGCCGGCCTCCTCTTCGTCGATGGAGACACCGGCCGCCGCGTCGCTGAAGCGGCGCAGCAGCCGGGCGAACTCCGAGCGTTCGTCCGGAGTCCAGTCGGCGACGAGCCGGCCGATGAAGTGCCGGCGGAACTCGTCGGCCATCAGCTTGATCCGGCAGCCCGCGTCGGTCAGCTGCAGGTGGGCGCGCCGGGCGTCGACCGGTGACGCCCGGCGGGAGACGAAGCCGGCGTCGATGGCGTGACCGACGAGCCGGCTGGCGGTCGACGGGTCGACATCGAGGAGTTCGGCGACGGCGCCGACGGTGACGTCACCGCGCTCCTCGCCCTGCCGGGCGACGGCGTAGATGACCATCAGGTTGGACAGCTGGATGCCGCGTCCGTTTTCGCAGCTCTCGCGCAGCCGCCGTAGCAGCTGCGGCTTGACCCAGAGTCTGCGGAGCTGGAACGCGGCCTGCTCGATCTCCGCGACGCTCGGGTCGATGTCGGTACCCACATCGTCACAGTAATTCAGCGCGTCACCTCCGCACGCATCTGGCGGGATCATCCCCACCAGAACGCCGTGGCGATGATCCCGTACAGCACCATCAGCGTCGCGCCCTCGAGCCAGTTCGACTCGCCGTCGAGGACGACCAGCACGGTGATCACGACGGCCATGATGAGCACGGCGATGAGGAGCGGCGACAGCACGAGGGTGAAGGACGCGCCGACCAGCGGGGAGAGCAGGACGAGGGCGGGCGCGACGACCAGGGCGATCTGCAGCGGGCTCTGCAGGATGACCGACAGCGCGAAGTCTGACTGGTTCTTGAGGGCGAGCTGGATGCCGACGACGTTCTCGACGGCGTTCCCGGCGATCGCCACGATGACGAGTCCGGCGAACGCCTGGGAGATGCCCAGGGAGTCCATCGCGGGCTCGAGGGCGGCCACGAACCAGTCGGAGACGAACGCCGCGCCGACTCCGGTGACGGCCAGCATGGTCAGGGCGACGGCCAGCGGCCACGTCGGCCCGTGGGCGGACTCCTTCGCCGTGGCCGCGGCGGGCTCCGGCTTCGCCGCGGCCGGCTCGGCGGTTCCGGCCACGCCGTCGCCGACGGCGGTCCCCTCCGCGCTCAGGGCGGCGGCCTTCACGGGCAGCTCCGCCGGGGCGTGCGCCTCGTCGGCCTTCTGCCGCTTGATCGAGCTGGGCAGCGACACGGCGAACAGGCAGAGCAGCAGGATGGACACCACGACCGAGAGGTTGCGCTCGTGCAGCGCCGCCTTGGTCGCGTGCGAGCCGAGCGCCGCGGTGAGGGAGGGCACCAGCAGCGCCGCGACCGACAGGACCAGCAGCGTGGACAGGGTGCGGGCGGCCTCACTGCCGAACTTCTGCGGCCCGTTCTTGATCCCGCCGAGCAGGAACGCCAGTCCCAGGACGAGCAGGACGTTGGCGAGGATGCTGCCGACGATCGTGGCCGTCGCCACGTCGTACAGCTTCTTCTGCAGGGCGAACAGGACGACGAACAGCTCGGGGAGGTTGCCGAGCGCGCTCTGGACGACGCCGGTCGCCCCCGCGCCCAGCCGGTCGGCCAGGTTCTCGACGCTGCGCCCGACCAGGCTCGCCAGCAGCGCCAGGGCGATCGCCGCGACGACGAACGGGACGACCGTACCGCCGATCTTGCCGAAGTGCGTGACACCGGCCGCCGCGGTCGCCACCACGGTGATGGCGATCAGGCGCCAGTCGGAACGCGAAAATCCCATGGCGGAGATCATGCCGCATTCGGACCTGCGGACTTGACGTTTCCTTTGGGTTCAGTACGTCGACGCGAGCGCGGCGGCGACGCGGACGTGCGCTCCCGGTGGCAGACCCAGGCGCTGCGCCGCGTTTCCGGAGTTCACCGCGAGCGCCAGGCAGCCCGCCGAGTCGACGTAGGCGACCAGCTCCCCGGGAGGCACGGCGCCGAACGTCTCGCGGTACGGCACCGTGAGCGTCCGGCGCCCGAGCACGATGCCCAGCGGCACCCCGATGACCGCGCCGATCCGGCGCAGGTCATCGGCGGTCACGGAGAGCTGCACGTTGCCGAACCGGTCCACGGTCAGCACCTCGCCGTCGACCGTGCCCTCCTGGACGCGGCGGGTCGGCCGGGGCAGCGTCACGAGGTCGGAGACGTCGAACTCCTCTCCGACGGCCGCGATGTCCAGGCCCGCCGCCAGGTGCGCCGCCACCGGCGCGAACACGTCGCGGCCGTGGAACGTCGCCGACAGGGGCTCCAGCCACAGCGTGCGGTTGGTCAGCTCGAAGGCGCGCGCGTCGCTGTCGGGGACGCACCAGGACAACACGCCGTTGTCCGGCCCCACGAAGATCCGGCCGCCGCCGGCCACCGCCACGGCTCGCCGCGTCGTGCCGACACCGGGATCGACGACCGCGACGTGCACGCCCTCGGGGAGGTACGGCACCGTCTGGGCGAGGATGGCGGCCCCGCGTCGCACGTCGGCGGGCGGGACCAGGTGGCTGATGTCGATGACGCGGGCGGCCGGGGCGATCCGCGCGATCACCCCGTGACAGGCCGCCACGAACCCGTCCTCCAGCCCGTAGTCGGTCAGCAGCGATACGCATTTGGTGGGCGCCACGCTTGCAGACTACGTCGAGGCCCGTCCCGGCGAACACCGCGAACAAGTCGCCGATCACGCGTAGCATGACAGCCCCCCGACCCGTAAAGAGGGGACCTGATGCAACCGGCGAACGCCCGGGGCGATGGCCCTGACAAGGAAGACGACGGCCGCCTGGACGAGCGCGACCGCAACATCCTCGACTTCGAACGACAGTGGTGGAAGCACCCCGGTGCCAAGGAGCAGGCGATCCGGGAGCTGTTCGACGTGTCGTCGACCCGCTACTACCAGATCCTGGGCCGGCTGATCGACCGCCCCGAGGCGCTGGAGCACGACCCGATGCTGGTGAAGCGGCTGCGTCGTCAGCGGTCCGCCCGCCAGCGCCAGCGGGCGGCGCGTAGGCTCGGTATCCGAACCTGACGCCTACTCAGGAGGCCCCGTGAGGAGCGCAGCGAGTGAGCCGATGAGCACAGTGCCTCTGGTCACTCCGCCGACGAAGGAGGCCGCATGACCGTGGCGGTGGAGTCGCAGACGGATGCCGGAGCCGATGGGCTGGGCGCGATCCGCGCCCGCCCGCGGGAGGCCCTGATCGGTTTCGACTTCGACGGGACGCTGTCGCCGATCGTCGACGACCCCGCCGCCGCGCGGGCCCATCCGGGCGTCGTGCCGGCGCTGCGCCGGCTGGCGCCGCTCGTCGGTACGGTCGCGGTCATCACCGGCCGTCCCGCCGCGACCGCTGTCGAGGTCGGCGGGTTCGCCGACCTCCAGGGCCTGGTCGTCCTCGGCCAGTACGGCCGGGAGCGGTGGGAGAACGGCGTCCTGGAGGCTCCGGAGCCGCCGCCGGGGGTCGCGGAGGTCCGCGCCAAGCTTCCCCGGATCCTGGCGAACGCCCCCGAGGGCGTCGCCATCGAGGACAAGGGGCTCGCGCTGGCCGTGCACACCCGGCGCGCCGCCGAGCCGCAGGTCGCCCTCGAACGCCTGCGAAGCCTTCTCGAGGCGCTCGCCGAGCGCACCGGCCTCGTCGTCGAGCCGGGCCGCTTCGTGCTCGAGCTGCGGCCGCCGGGCATGGACAAGGGCGCGGCGCTGCGCGGGCTGGCCGCCGAGCGCGGCGCGTCGGCGGTGCTGTTCGCCGGCGACGACCTCGGCGACCTCGCGGCGTACGACGCGATCGACGCACTGCGCAAGGAGGGCACTCCCGGCGTGAAGGTGTGCAGCTCCTCCGACGAGGTGACCGCGCTGGCCGAGCGCGCGGACGTCATCGTCGACGGCCCGGCCGGCGTGGTCGGGCTGGTCGAGAGCCTCGCCGCCGAGCTGGCCTGACGCGGGCCTCCCGGCGGCGGGTCAGTCGTCGTCGGCGAGGATGCCGTACAGGCGGCGCCGGGCGTCGTTGATGACGTCGAGGGCGCGCTCGCGCTGCTCCTCGTTGCCCGCGTGCATGACCTGCCGGAGCGCCATCATCAGCTGGCCCGTCGCGGAGTGGACGTGGGTGGCGGCCGCGCCGGCGTCCTCGGTGATCTCCGCCCACGGCGGCGTCCGCCCGGCGGCGGCCGCGGTCTCGGCACGGCCGGCGTCCGTCAGCGCGAACAGCCGCTTGCCGGACGACTCCTGTCCGGAGATGAGCCCTTCGTCCTCCAGGAGCTGCAGCGTCGGGTACACCGAGCCGGGGCTGGGCCGCCAGATCCCGCCGGTCCGGCTCTCCAGCTCCTGGATCATCTCGTAGCCGTGCATCGGGCGTTCGGCCAGCAGCGCGAGGATGGCGGCCCGTACGTTGCCGCGCTTCGTACGGCGCCCGCCGCGCCCACCACGGCCGCGCGGGCCGAACGCCGGCCCCCAGTCGCCGAACGCCGCGCGCTCCTCCCGGTGTGTTGATCCTCTGCGCATGGCCTCTCTCCGCCGATATGTCGAACGATATATCGTACGGCCGGTCAGCCCTTGGCCTGGATGCTGTCCAGGATCTTCCGGGTGATGTCCGGCGAGCCGGCCAGCTTCACCCGGACCCACATCGCGTACCGTCCGTTCTTGTCCTTCAGGCCGACCTCGTTGATGGTGATCGAGCCGCACCGCCACGGGTTGATCTGGCCGACCAGCGTGCCGTGCTTGTACGGCTGTGCGGCGCCCGGCGTGCACTTGGCCCGATGGTTGCCCAGGGCGCGCGGCGGCAGGGTGACGTTCAGGTCGTGGGTGAGCCCGGCGAAGACGCCCGGCGTCGGGACGTCGTCCTTGACGAACTGGGCGTAGTCGGGCGTCGCGCGCAGCGCGGGCGCCTTCGCGCGGTCCGAGACGGTGACCGGCCAGGTGGTGTGCTCGGTCTGCAGCTTCCAGGCCGCGGGTACGCGGATGCTCAGCCGGCCCGTCACGTCGGTCACGGTGACGAGGCCGTCCCCGGGCTTGGGATCCGGCGAGGAGCCGGTCAGTTTGCTGATGGCGAAGGCGCCGCCGCCCCCCACGACCAGCACCGCGGCCAGGCCGGCCACGATCAGCAGCCGCTTGCGGTTCGGTTCCCCGGACGAGCCGCCGCCCGTATCACCGGGTCGGCGCGGCCCGGATCCGGACGGATCCGGGGGACGGTGGTCTCCGGCGTCGCGCCGGCCGCTCGGTCGCTCGACGCGCAGGTCCACCACGGTCTCGTTGCCGCCCACCGGGGGAGGCGGTGTCCGGATCGTCGCGTCGCGGGCGTCGTACGGCGGCGCCGAGCCCGGATCGTCGCCGAGCGAGGGGACCCGGAGCGTACGGCTCGACGGCCCGTCGTCGGGGCCGCCTGATCCCGCCGGACCGCCCGGCCCTGCCGGACCGCCCGGCTCCGTCGGACCGCCCGGCCCTGCCGGATCGTCGGGGATCGGGGAGACCCGCAGGGTCCGGCCGGAGCCCTCGTCACCGGTCCGGTCCGCCGGTCCCGCGTCCTGCGGGCCGCCCGAGGGCCACGCGCCCGACCCGGGGTCCGCCATCGTCGCCTCGTCCGCCCTGGCGGGAGCGTCCCGCAGGGTCGCGTCGTCGGCGACGGACATCAGCGGAACGCTCAGCGCGGCCGCGAACGCCTCCGCGGACGGCCAGCGACGCTCCCGGTCGCCTTCGAGCGCCCGCATCACGATCTCGTCGAGGGTCGGGGGCAGGCCGCGCCGCGCCGCGCTGGGCGGTGACTGCACCGGCGCAGGGCCCGGCGGGTCCCCGGTGAGCAGGTGATACGTCAGCGCGCCCAGACCGTACACGTCGGCGCGGACGTCGAGGCCGCCGCCGAACCGCGCCTGCTCCGGGGACATGTACCCCGGCGTGCCGACCGGCATCGTGAACGCGCCGGAGGCGTGCGCGAGCGCCTTGGCGAGCCCGAGGTCGGCGATGAGCAGGCGTTCACCACCGTCGGTCGTCGACTGGAACAGGATGTTCGACGGTTTCAGGTCACGGTGGATGACACCGAGCCGGTTGATCACCTCGACGCCGTGGGCGATCTCGATGGCGAGCCGCAGCGTCTCGGCGACCGAGAGCTCCCGCTCCCGCATCCGGTCGGCGAGCGTCCCCCGGTCGGCGTACGACATGACGAAGTACGGCCGGCGGTCCTCGAGCTCGCCGATGTCATGGACCCGCACCAGGCGTTCGGAGTCGGCGCGGCGCAGGATCCGGGCTTCTTCCAGGAACCGGTTGCGTACGTCAAGGTCGTCGATGAGCCCTCCGGCCAGCACTTTGATGGCCACCGGGGCGTCGAGCAGCTCGTCGTGGGCGAGCCACACGGAGGCGAATGCCCCGGATCCGAGGACACGATCGATTCGGTAACGACCGACGGCTGAAGGCATGGACACCCCCGTATCATGCCCAAAGCCGGGCGATATCGAGGGCGAGGCGGGGTCATGGCGTACGACGAGCGGACCGAGGAACTGGCGACGCGTGCTGCGGGAGGTGACCGGAACGCGTTGAACGAACTGCTCCGCGTGATCGAGCCGGACGTTCTGCGGCACTGCTCCCGGTTCCTGCCCTGCCGCCAGGATGCCGAGGAGGCCTGCCAGGACGCCCTCATGCAGGTCGCCCGCAACATCGGCCGGTTCGAAGGGCGGTCGCGGTTCAGCACGTGGCTGCACGTGGTCGTGGCCAACTCCGCGCGCTCGACGTACCGGTCGCTCAAGCGCCGCTCGGTCGAGCAGGCGGGGGAACTGCCCCAGCAGCGCCCGGACCCGCATCGTACGAGCGTCATCGCCGGATCGCGCGTCGACATCCTCGACGCGATGGAGGACCTGGAGCGGCGCAAGCCCGACCTGATCGAGGCCCTGGTGCTGCGCGACGTGTCCCAGCTGGAGTACAGCGAGATCGCCCAGCAGCTCAACCTGCCGCTCGGCACGGTGAAGTCGCGCATCCACGAGGCCCGCAAGCAGTTCCGGCAGGCGCTCGGCAACGACTACGGATCGGCCGCCCAGTCCTGAACGACGAGGACGACCGGAGCCGCCGGCTCCGGTCCTGAGGCCTCGCCCGAACTTTCCGGGAAGTACCCCCTGCGGCGTCGGGGTCTTTCCGGCTATCCCTTATCCACTTATTCGACCTGAAATAACGAAAAGTCGATCTTAGGTTAATTCTCACTTACGTTTCATTAACCTTTTTTAGCGTTCCGGCGCATGACCAAGCCGGAACGCCCCGTCTTCGTCGTCGGCTGCCCGAGGTCGGGGACCACGATGCTGCAGCTGATGCTGCACGCCCATCCGCGGATCGCCATCCCGCCCGAGAACCGCTTCGTGATGGCCGCGTACGACGAGCGCCATCGGTTCGGAGACCTGAACGACCCCGAGAACCGGCGCGCCCTGGCGCGCTGGATCGTCGAGCGGAAACAGACGCGCTTCGCGGACCTCGGACTGGACGGCCGGGCCGTGATCGAGGAGATCGTCGCCGGACCGCCGACCCTCGGCTCCGCGCTGGGCATCGTCCTGCGCGCCTACGCCGCGAGGTTCGGCAAACCCCGCTGGGGTGACAAACGGCCCGGCTACTTCCAGCGCATCCCGGCGCTGCGGCGAATGTTCCCCGACGCGCAGATCGTGCACCTGGTCCGCGACGCGCGCGACTGCGTGGCGTCGCTGAAGGAGATGGCCTGGTACAAGCTGGACGTCCAGCACGCCCTCGCCACCTGGATGGAGTCGATCGACGCGGGCGAACGCGCGGCGCGGACGCTCGGTCCCGGCGCCTACCACCGGATGTACTACGAGCGGCTGATCGCCGACCCGCAGGCCGAGCTCGCCGCCCTGTGCGCGTTCCTCGGCGAGGACTTCGACCCGGCGATGTGCGAGCCGGAAAAGGTGGCGGCCGTCGCCGTCCCCGGCCGCAAGACCTGGCACGCGCGGACCCACGGCGCGGTCAGTACGGCGCGGTCGGGCACCTGGCGGGAGCGGCTGACACCGGCCGAACTCGCCCTGTGCGAGACGGTGGCGGCCGACCGGCTGCGGGCACACGGGTACGAACCGGACGGCGCGGGCCGGCCGCCGCTGCCGGACTACACGCGCTACCTGCGCGTGGCCGCGCATCGCAGGCTCGCCGCCCGCAAGCGCGAGGCGAAGGACCTTTTGCGGCGCCGGGACGAGCCGTCCGAGGTGGCCGCCCGGCTCACGAGCGCGACCGTGTGACGGGCCTCCGGGCTCCGGCGCCGGCGCCGAGCACGAGGCTCGGGCCCGGCGCGGCGGACCGGCGCTCTTGACGGCCGACGCCGGTGGTCCCGGCGTCCGCCCGGCGCGGCGAACGCGAGGACTACGGTCGGCGGTCCAGCGTGTCGTGCTGTCCGGCGGACCGGCGGCGCGTGCGGGCTACGGTCGGTGGTCCAGGGCGTCGAGCTGCGCGGCGAACCAGCGCTGCGGCGGCAGGGCCGTCGCGGCGGCGGTCAGCCGGGCGCAGCGCTCGGCGCGCTCGGCGCGCGGCATGAGCAGTGCCTGGTTCAGGGCCTCCGCCGTCTGTGACACGTCGAACGGGTTGATCATCAACGCGTCCTCGTCGAGTTCGGCGGCGGCGCCCGCCTCGCGGGACAGCACCAGGGCACAGCCGTCCTCGGACAGCACCGGCCCCTCCTTGGCGACGAGGTTCATGCCGTCCCGGATCGGGTTCACGAGCAGGACGTCCGCCAGGCCGTACGCCGCGAGCGAGCGCGGATAGTCGTCGTTGA
Organism: Actinoallomurus liliacearum; assembly: GCF_039542035.1. Lineage (NCBI taxonomy): Bacteria > Bacillati > Actinomycetota > Actinomycetes > Streptosporangiales > Thermomonosporaceae > Actinoallomurus > Actinoallomurus liliacearum. The sequence goes on along the minus strand of NZ_BAABHJ010000008.1, from coordinate 772,160 downwards.
CCTGGAGGATCAGCGGCTCCCAGCCCGCGTCGCCGAACTCGTCGGAGATCTCGGCCGCCATCCGCTGCACGGCGGCGGTGTACTCGCGGTACTCCGGCAGGTCGTGCCGCGAGGGGTAGGCGAAGGCCAGGTGCACGACCCGGCCGTGCCACTCCGGATGCTTGGCCAGCAGTTCCCGGTAGGCCGCGAGCCCCCGCACGATGTTCTTGGACAGCTCGGTGCGGTCGATCCGCACGATCAGCTTGCGATCGCCGACCTGCTCGCGCAGCGCCTGTCTGCGGGCCCGCACGTCGGGTTCGGCGGCGCGGGCGCGCAGCGACACGCCGTCGACGCCGAGCCCGTGCACGCCGACCCGGGTGACGCGCCCGGCGTGGACGACCGTACGGGCGACGCGGTCGACCTTCGCCTGCAGCACGGAGGCGCAGCAGTCGATGAACGCGTCGGCCCAGTGCTCGGCGTGGAAACCGGCGTGGTCGGCGCCGAGAACGCCTTCGAGCACCTGGCGGCCGATGTCGTCGGGCATCAGGCGGTAGTACTCCGGTGGCGCCCACGGCGTGTGCGAGAAGTGCGCGATCTTCAGGTCGGGGCGGCGCTCCCGCAGCATGCCCGGGGCGAGCGTCAGGTGGTAGTCCTGGATCGCCACCTTCGCGCCGGGCCGGGCGTCCCGGGCGAGCGCGTCGGCGAACGCCGCGTTGTACGCCTCGTACGACTGCCAGTCCCGCCGGGAGCGCGCGTCGAAGTGCGGGCTGTTCGGGGTGTCGTACAGCATGTGATGGACGAACCACAGCGTCGAGTTGGCGACGGCGTTGTACGCGCGGTGGAAGGTGCCGACCGGGATGTCCAGCATGCGGACCGCGCCGGCGCCGTACTCGTCCAGCCGCCCGTCCTCCGCCCGGCGGACCGCGGCGCGGTCGGCGTCCGACAGCGCCGCGCAGATCCACAGGATGTCCCCGTCCAGGCCGGCCATGGCCGAGACCAGACCGCCGCCGCCGCGCCGGACCGAGAGCGTGCCGTCATCGGCGAGCTTGAAGGAGACCGGTCCGCGGTTGGACGCGACCAGGACCTGCGAGTCATCCATGTGGGGAGCGTAACCGGAGGACGTGAACGGGGGGCGAGGAAGGTCCAGTGGTCGGACACTTCGGGATGACATTCCACACAGGTCTCACTCCGGACCGGCCGGGCATGTCACCCCGCTGAATCCGCACGTGGGCAGGGCCTGGCGACGACGCGCCCCCGGACGGGAGCGGGCCGGAACCGGCCGTGCCGGCGTCTCGCGACCTGAGACGCGCTTGGCGGAGAACCGGTCAGTCACGTATACAAGTCGTCAGACGACAACTTAATAACGCTCATCCAGAGGGGTGGAGGGACCGGCCCGTTGAAGCCCCGGCAACCCTCCCGGACATGCGGTTCACAGCGTGCGACGACGCGTCGCCGACTCGCCCCAGCGAGGCCGCCCGGGACAGGTGCCAACTCCGGCTCGTGACCAAGGTGGCACGGGAAAGATGAGGAGAAAGGCCTCGCTTCATGTCGCAGACCGCCGCCCGAAACCTCGGCCCCGCGACCGCATTGACGTGCCGTGAATGCGGACAGTCCTACGATCTGGGCCCTCGCTACGCCTGTGAGCTGTGTTTCGGTCCCCTTGAGGTCTCCTACGACCACACCGGCGTGACCCGGGAGCAGATCGAGTCCGGGCCGCGCAACATCTGGCGTTACCGGGGCCTGCTGCCGGTTCCGACGAACGTCATCGACACGCCGAACACCGAGCCCGGCTTCACCCGCCTCGTACGCGCCGACAACCTCGCCGAGTCGCTGGGCCTGCGGTCGCTGTGGGTCAAGGACGACAGCGGGAACCCCACCCACTCCTTCAAGGACCGCGTGGTGGCGGTCGCGCTCGCCGCCGCCCGTGAGCTGGGTTTCAAGGTGCTGGCCTGCCCGTCCACCGGCAACCTCGCCAACGCGGTCGCGGCCGCGGCGGCGCGCGCCGGCATCCGCAGCGCCGTCTTCGTGCCCTCCGACCTCGAGAGCCAGAAGATCATCACGACGGCGGTGTACGGCGGGACGTTCGTCACCGTCGACGGCAACTACGACGACGTCAACCGGCTGGCCTCCGAGCTCGCCGGTGAGCAGGAGGACTGGGCGTTCGTCAACGTGAACGTGCGGCCGTACTACGCCGAGGGTTCCAAGACCATCGGGTACGAGATCGCCGAGCAGCTCGGCTGGCGGCTGCCCGAGCAGATCGTGGTCCCGGTCGCGTCCGGCTCGCAGCTCACGAAGATCGACAAGGCGTTCCAGGAGTTCATCAAGCTCGGCCTGGTCGAGGACCGGCCGTACAAGATCTTCGGCGCCCAGGCGACCGGCTGCTCGCCCGTCTCGGCCGCGTTCAAGGCCGGCCACGACGTCGTGCAGCCCGTCAAGCCCTCGACCATCGCCAAGTCCCTCGCGATCGGCAACCCGGCCGACGGGCCGTACGTCCTCGACGCCGTGCGCCGCACCGGAGGGGCCGTCGAGGACGTCTCGGACGAAGAGGTCGTCGACAGCATCGGACTGCTCGCCCGCACCGAGGGCATCTTCGGTGAGACGGCGGGCGGTGTGACGCTGGGCGCGCTGCGCAAGCTCCTGTCGACCGGTGTGCTCGACCCCGACGCCGAGACCGTGTTCATCAACTCCGGCGACGGTCTCAAGACTCTGGACGCGGTGGCCCCGGTCGCCAAGCCGTCCGCGAACATCGCCCCGACCCTCGAGGCATTCCGAAAGGCAGGTCTGGCGTGAGCTCGATCAGTGTCCGCATCCCGACGATCCTGCGCAGCTACACGGGCGGCGAGGCCGAGGTGAAGGCGACGGGATCGACCGTGCGCGAGGTCGTCGCCGACCTGGAGGCCAACTACTCCGGCATCGCCGCCCGCATCCTCGACGACAACGGCAGGATCCGGCGGTTCGTCAACGTGTACGTGGGCGAGGAGGACGTGCGGTTCGCCGACGGCCTCGACACGCCCACGCCCGACGGCGCCCAGATCTCCATCATCCCGGCCGTCGCCGGCGGCTGAGCCGCTGAACCTGCGGTTGAACCGCGGAGTTCGCGGCCGATCTGCTGATCCGTCGAACCTGCGGCTGAGCTGCGGAACCCGCGGCCGTCGTCCCGGGCGGCGACGGCGCTCACGGGTGACACCCCGTGAGCGAGAGTCCCCGCGATCCCCGGTGCTCACCGAGTCCATCGACTCGGTGAGCACCGGGGATCGTGCGTTGGGCCGCCGAAATGTCGGACTCGAGGTGCTCTGCTCCACGCTCCTGAGCGGGAATTGCGTTTTCCTTATCCGGATTTTTGGACATCGGCGGTTAGTTCCGGTTCGGGGATCCCGACTTTTGACCAGCATCGGCCGCCCGCACTTCTGGGGTAAAGGCTGTTCCACGGACGGTAGCCGTGTGTAGGGTCGGCGATGGCCGCCGCAGCCGAGTCGGCGGGCGATCGACGGGTTCCGCAGTGGTCCGCGGGCTCGAATCAGTAACCGTGACCAATGGTTGCGGGAATTGCCCTGGTGGGAGTTGTTTGGAATGGCGCAAGGCACCGTCAAATGGTTCAACGCGGACAAAGGCTACGGCTTCATCGCGGTCGACGGTGGCAGGGATGTGTTCGTGCACTACTCGGCCATCGTCGCGGATGGCTACCGCAGCCTCGAGCAGGGGCAGCGGGTCGAGTTCGAGATCACGCAGAGCGACCGCGGACCGCAGGCGGACGCGGTTCGGGCGCTCTAAGTCCCATAGCCTGACGGAGGCCCGGCGCTTCGGCGCCGGGCCTCCGGCCGTGGAGCACGCTCCGGCGACCGCCGCCCCGCCCCGGGCCTTCGGGCGCACACCCGCGCCGCCTGGATCGCACCCTGGCTCGCCGGCCGCCGGGATCGTCCCTTCACCCCTCGTCCGGCGTGCGTCCTCCCCGTACGACCACACGCCTTCTCGCCTCGGCCTATACGGGTGAAGCCGCATTGGCGAGATGTTCACCCTGGTGAGGGTCGACTCCGCTTGCACTCTCAGGGGGAGAGTGCTAAACAAGCGGTTGGCACTCTAGTATTGAGAGTGCCAACCAAGTGATCGAGGCGATGAGGCCTCGCATCCGGCGACGGAATGGAAGTCGTCGGGTGGGGTCGTCCGTCGCGGGCGTCGACTCGATCCGCGTGAAAGCCACCCCGTTCCGGGAGGATCTGGAGCCTATGGCTGCAAAGATGATCGCGTTCGACGAGGACGCGCGACGCGGCCTCGAGCGCGGCATGAACCAGCTTGCCGACGCCGTGAAGGTGACCCTCGGTCCCAAGGGCCGTAACGTCGTTCTGGAGAAGAAGTGGGGCGCTCCCACGATCACCAACGACGGTGTCTCCATCGCCAAGGAGATCGAGCTCGAGGACCCGTGGGAGAAGATCGGGGCCGAGCTCGTCAAAGAGGTCGCGAAGAAGACCGACGACGTAGCCGGTGACGGCACGACGACGGCGACCGTGCTGGCCCAGGCGCTGGTCCGTGAGGGCCTGCGCAACGTGGCCGCCGGCGCCAACCCGATGTCCCTGAAGCGGGGCATCGAGTCGGCGGTGGAGCGCGTCAGCGAGCAGCTGTCCCACATCGCCAAGGACGTCGAGACCAAGGAGCAGATCGCCTCCACGGCCTCGATCTCCGCCGGCGACACCTCGATCGGCGAGATGATCGCCGAGGCGATGGACAAGGTCGGCAAGGAAGGCGTCATCACGGTCGAGGAGAGCCAGACCTTCGGTCTGGAGCTCGAGCTGACCGAGGGCATGCGCTTCGACAAGGGCTACATCTCGCACTACTTCGTGACGGACCCGGAGCGTATGGAGGCCGTCTTCGACGACCCGTACATCCTGATCGTCAGCTCGAAGATCTCGGCGAACAAGGACCTGGTTCCGGTTCTGGAGCAGGTCATGCAGGCCGGCAAGCCGCTGGTCATCATCGCCGAGGACGTCGAGGGCGAGGCCCTGGCGACCCTGGTCGTCAACAAGATTCGCGGTGTCTTCAAGTCCGTCGCCGTCAAGGCCCCGGGCTTCGGCGACCGCCGCAAGGCCATGCTGCAGGACATCGCGATCCTGACCGGTGGCCAGGTCATCAGCGAGGACATCGGCCTCAAGCTGGAGAACACCACGCTGGACATGCTCGGCCAGGCCAAGCGCATCGTGGTGACCAAGGACGAGACCACGGTCATCGATGGCGCCGGTAACCCCGACGACATCTCCGGCCGGGTCAACGAGATCCGCGCGGAGATCGAGAACTCCGACTCCGACTACGACCGCGAGAAGCTCCAGGAGCGTCTCGCCAAGCTGGCCGGCGGCGTGGCCGTCATCAAGGCCGGCGCGGCGACCGAGGTCGAGCTGAAGGAGCGCAAGCACCGCATCGAGGACGCCGTGCGCAACGCGAAGGCGGCCGTCGAGGAGGGCATCGTCCCCGGCGGTGGCGTGGCGCTGCTGCAGGCGAGCGTCAGGGCGTTCGAGAAGACCGACCTTGAGGGCGACGAGGCGACCGGTGCGCAGATCGTGCGCCGTGCGCTGGAGGAGCCGCTGAAGCAGATCGCGGTGAACGCCGGCCTCGAGGGCGGCGTCGTGGCGGAGAAGGTTCGCAACCTCGAGCCGGGCTTCGGCCTGAACGCCGCGACCGGCGAGTACGTCAACATGTTCGACTCGGGCATCATCGACCCGGCGAAGGTGACGCGCTCGGCGCTGCAGAACGCCGCGTCCATCGCGGCGCTGTTCCTCACCACCGAGGCGGTCATCGCCGAGAAGCCGGAGAAGGAGAAGGCTCCGGCCGGCGCTCCCGACGGTGGCATGGGCGGCATGGACTTCTGAGTCCACTCGCTTGAGGGGCGGTTCCCGGTGCTGGAACCGCCCCTTTCGCATGCCCAGGGCTCGGCCGCCGCTTCGTGGGCAGGCACCGCCCGCGATCAGCGTTTCAGGAGTCTGCTGTCGAATCCGGCGTCCACAGGCCGATGGTAGGCGGCGGTCACCTGGTCGGAGAGCTGTTGGGCGATGGCGAAGCCGAGTTCGGGATATTCGATGATGCGCTGGAGGTCGCCGACGAGCATACGGCTTGCTGATCAACAGCACCGAGGAGGTCTCGACACCCGCCTGCTGGAGTGCTTGTCGGGACAGGGTGATGTTGTCGCCGGTGTTCTTCGCGCACGGTTCGACGATGCTCGCGGAGCGGGGTACGCCCAGGGCCATGGCGTGTTCGGTGTAGTGGACGGCTTCGCCGCCACTCCGTAGCGTTCGGGTCATCGCGTCTCGGCGTTAGACGAGGAGCACTTCATGGGGATATCGGACAAGCGGCGGGGGCTCAGCCGCCGCCTCGGGCCGAGGCCGCCCGGGCGGCGGCCACGGCGAGGGGAGCGCAGGCCAGCACGCCGAGTGCCACGGGCACGGTGCGGCGCAGGCCGCGCCGGGTGACCGCGCCCTCCCGTACCGCGCCGCGCAGCACCGCGAGGCCGATCGGCAGGTTGAGTCCGACCGCGGTGGCGAGGCCGGGGGCGTAGCCGCGCGCGACGACGGCCGCGGGGACGTGCGGAAGCGCCACGTTGAGCAGCATGACCCCGGCCATCCCGGCCGGCAGGTACGGCTTCCACGGGGCGGGGCGGCCGGTCGTTCCGACGGCGACGGCCGCCACCCCGAGTCCGGAGATCGCCGCCATGAGCCCGTTCAGCGAGGATTGATCGAGCCGGCCGGCGGCCCCGGGAAAGCGGCGCATCGTGAGCGCCTCCTCGGCGTTGTGCAGGGCGAAGGCGCCCGCCAGCGCCCACGACCACCGTCTCCACCCGACCATCCCCGCCTCCTTAACGAAACCGTCGGTAGCGTAAATGGCGGCTGGCATAATACGCAACCGTGAGTATCGGAAGGCCGCGTGACGCAGCGCGTGACCGCGCGATCCTCGTGGCGACGCTCGACCTGCTGGCCGAGGCCGGGTACCCCGCCCTCCGGATCGACGAGGTCGCACGCCGGGCCGGAGTGGCCAAGACGACCATCTACCGGCGCTGGCCGTCCAAGGGGGAGATGGTCCTCGACGCCATCGCCGCACAACTGGGGGACCGGTCGATCGAGGAGACCGGCGACCCCCTACACGACCTTCGCCGGCTGCTCGAGGTCACGTACGAGCGACTGGCCGAGACCGTCGCCGGCCGGGCGCTCCCGGCCCTCGCCGCCGAGATCATGGGGGACGCGGGCCTCGCGGAGGAGTACCGCCGCCGGTTCGTCCACCCGCTCCGGGAGCGCGCGCGAGCGCTGATCGGCCGGGCGATCGACCAGGGCCTGCTGCGGAGCGACGTCGACCCGGACCTCCTCATGGACGCGGTGGCGGGTCCGTCCCTGTACCGGCCGATCGCCCTGGGCGTCCCGGCCCCCGCCGGGTCGGCCTCCGCCGTCTTCGACCTGGTGATCCACGGAGCGCGGAATCATTAGGACATCGGTCCGATCAAGGTCGTAAGCTTCCGGCCGTGGATCTCTTCAACTCCCCCGTCCTGCTCGTCGAGCAGCCCAAGAAGGTCTTCGCCGTCGAGTCCCGGTACACGGTCTTCAACGGTCAGGGCCAGCCGGTCGCCACGGTGGGGGAGCCCAACCTCTCCGGTGGCAAGAAGGCCATGCGCTTCATGTTCTCGGAGTACTCGGGCAACACCCGGCACACCCTGCACGTCGTACGGCCCGACGGCATGCCGATGCTGATCATCGACAAGCCCTTCGCCCTGATGACGCCGAAGGTGCAGATCAGCTGGCCGAACGGCGCGCCCATCGGCGCGATCCAGTGCCACTTCGGCCTCCGGCCTCGGTTCACGCTGCTCGACCCGCAGGATCGCCAGCTCGGCGAGATCCGCGGCGACTTCTTCGCCTGGGACTTCACGATCACCGACTGGCAGGGCGTCGAGGTCGCCCGGGTGAACAAGCAGTGGGAGGGGCTGGCCGCCGCCTGGTTCACGACGGCCGACCGCTACGCGGTCCAGATCCCGTACCAGCTCCCGGACCCGCTGCGCAGCCTGGTCATCTCGACGGCCATCACGATCGACGTGGTGCTGAGGGAGAACAAGAAGTAGCCGTCACCACCTGATCACTGGCGAACGCTGCCGATAGAGCGCAGCGATCGCCAGTGATCCGCACGGTTCCGGCTCACGTGACGATGCGGGAGTCGTCGCCGAAGTCGGCGATGATCCGGAGCCTCCCGCCGAGCGCCTCGACGTATGAGCGCAGCACGGCGACCTCGACCTCGTTCATGTCGCCGTGCTCGGAGCCGGACTCGTTCACGACGCACAGTCGTGTAACCCGCTGGTTCGGTTGACTTATCCCGGCGTACAGCGTCAATTTCCTCGTCTTCACTCCGGAGTGGCGACGTTATCGTCAGAATCCTCCCATGATCATGCGGAAGGCCGTCACGTGGTCGTATTTCGTGGGTTCCGCGCTGTCCAGCTACCTTGGTCCGGCGCTCACGATGGTGATCTTCGTGCGGCTCGCTCCCGTCGGCACTGCGGCGCTCCGCATCTGGAGCGGCGCTCTCGTGCTGGCGGTGTGGAGGCGGCCGTGGCGGACTCTCAGGGACGCCGGCCCGGCCGGCCGTCGCATGATCCTGGCGTGGGGCGCCGTCCTCGCTCTGCTCAATATCGCCTTCTATCAGGCGATCGCCATCCTGCCGCTGGGCACCGTGGCCGCGATCGAGTTCCTCCCGGTGATCGGTCTGGCGACATTCGGCGCCCGCACACCGCGAAACCTCGCCGCGGTGTTCGCCGTCGCCGTGGGCGTCGCGGTGTTGACCGACGCACGGCTGACCGGAGCGCCGCTCGGGTTCCTCTTCGCCTTCGCCGACGCGCTGATGTTCGCGCTCTACATCGTGGTCGCCCACCGGGCCGCGCGGCATCTGCCCGGGCGGCTTGGAGGCATCGACGGGCTGGCGGCGGCGATGCTGGTCGCCTGCGTGGTCACCGCGCCGTTCGCGGCACGGGACGTCGTGCCGGCGCTCGCCGGCCCGCGATCTCTCGCCGCCGCGATCGGTGTCGGTGTCGCCTCGGTGCTGCCGTACGTCTGCGACCAGATGGCGATGGCCCGGATGGCGCGGTCGACCTACGCCCTGCTGCTCTCGCTGCTGCCGGCGACGGCCACGGTGGTCGGCGTGGTGGTGCTGAGGCAGTTGCCCTCGCTCTCCGAGATCATTGGCCTGACGGCCGTCGTGCTCGGTGTCGCTGTGCACGAGCACGGCCCGGATGCCGAGACGTCATCCGAGGAACCGGCGACGGTCGAGGAGGCCGATCCCGCCGCGCCCGCTTCGGCCGACCTGGTCGGTTCATAGCCGCAAGTCCGGGTCTCGGTGCCGATGAGGCCACCGGCCGGAAGGTTCGACCAGTGCCCGTCGTGGTCAAGGGGGCGGCGGGACCAGGGGGCGAGGTTCTTCGGGGAGCGTCGGTGAGTGCCTTCAGGTGCGCGTCGTAGCGGTCATCCGCGATCGGTACGTGTGTTCGGTACCATCCCCGCCAGTCGGCTGCCTTGTCTCCCGCGAGCAATAACACGGCGCATCGTCTCGGGTCGAAGGCGAACAGAATCCGTATCTCGCTGCCGCCTCCCGAGGCCGGGCGAAGTTCCTTCATGTTGTGGTGGCGGGAGCCCTTGATTCGGTCAGGCTTTTCGAGCAAGTGATACATGCCGCGCTATCGAGCGGAAACTGCGGGTGAGCGCCCCGGTTCTCTGTCGCTGGAGCGACGGGAAACCGGGGCGGAAATGGCTATGGGAGGCCGATCAGGTCGGCTAGGCGGGCGACGCTGTAGTCGAAGAAGGCGTCGGCGGGGTCGAGGCTGTTGGCGTACTGGCCGAACAGCTCGAAGGTGATCATGCCGAACAGCTGGGTCCAGGCCGTGGCGCTGCGGATGACCACGCCGTGCGGGATGGCGGACGCGAGGACGGCCGCGATCCGGTCCGCCTGGTCGATGAGGGTCGGTGGGAGGGGCGCCTTGTCCGTGCGGACGGTCAGCGCGCCGGCCTCGTGGGCGTCGCGGACGATGGCCAGGAGCGCCGTGGGCACGCGGGAGCCGGGGGCGATGGTCGCCTCGGGGGCGTGGTAGCCCGGCACGGGCGAGCCGTAGACGAGGGCGTACTCGTGCGGATGCGCGGTCGCCCAGCGGCGCGTGGCCCGGCAGGCCGCCTCCCAGCGGCCCCGGAAGTCGGATGAGAGGACGGCGCGGTCGGCGGCCTCGATCTCGGCGGCGAGCGCCTCGTACGCGTCGATGATCAGCGCGGTGAGCAGCTCGTCGCGGTTCGCGAAGTAGCGGTACAGGGCCGAGGAGACCATGCCGAGCTCGCGGGCGACGGCGCGCAGCGACAGTCCCTGGGCGCCGGAGATCGAGAGTTGGCGGCGGGCGGCCTCCTTGATCTCGCTGATCAGCTCGGACCTGGCCCGCTCGCGTGCGGTGCGGCTCGCGTTCATGTCCCCAGTCTGGCAGCGGACAGATCGGTGCACAAATACGAGAGCACTGCTCTTGCATTCGACTGCTCTCTGGATGCACACTGCTCTCAGACGAGAGCACTGCTCACATAAGGGAGTCGAGATGACCGCCGTTCAGCCGCGTCACGTCCAGGCCGCCGGTTTCGAGGTCTACTTCAACAGGTTCGTGCACTTCCTGACCCGTAAGGGGATCAGCCTTCTCGGCACGCGCATCCTGGCCGTACGGGGGCGGGCCAGCGGCGAGTGGCGCACCAACCCGGTCAACGTGCTCACCTACGACGGCACGCGGTACCTGGTCGCGCCGCGCGGTCACACCCAGTGGGTGCGCAACATCCGCGTCGCCGGCGGGGGCGAGCTGCGGCTCGGCCGGCGAACCGAGGCGATCACGGTCACCGAGGTGCCGGACGAGGAGAAGCCGGCGCTGCTGCGCCAGTACTTCAAGCGGTGGGGCTGGGAGGTCGCCCGGTTCTTCGAGGAGGACATCAAGAAGGCCGACGGCGAGCGGCTCCAGGCCATCGCCGCCACCGTCCCGGTCTTCCGCATCGACTGAGCCCGGCGAGCCCGGCGAGACCGGCGACACGGGCAACGCCGGTGAAATCGCCGATGCAGGGCCTGGCGGGCCGACTTGGAGTCGCGTACGCGACTCCGCCAGAGGCGGATCTCAACCTCTGGAAGAGGTGATCAGATGCGCCGAAAGCTCCTCCTCGTGAATCCTCGGGTCTCAGACTGGGGAGCACGTCAATGGTTCGGCCTCTGTGACGGGCACCTACGACTGCGCGCACAACGACAAGCTGTACGCCTTCTCGGTGCTGTGACCACGGCGGGCCGGCTCCGGGCCCTGGGCCCGGAGCCGGCCCCCGCTCAGATGTCCTCGTCGCTGTGGACGGCGTCGGCGTCGACGATGCGGTAGGCGTAGCCCTGCTCGGCCAGGAAGCGCTGGCGATGGGCGGCGTAGTCCTGGTCCAGCGTGTCGCGGGCGACGACGGAGTAGAACCGCGCGCCCTTGCCCGACGCCTTCGGGCGCAGGACGCGGCCGAGCCGCTGCGCCTCCTCCTGCCGCGACCCGAACGTCCCCGACACCTGGATGGCGACCGCGGCCTCGGGCAGGTCGATCGAGAAGTTCGCGACCTTGGAGACGATCAGGACCTGGAGCTCGCCGCTGCGGAACGCGTCGAACAGCCGCTCCCGCTCCTTGATCTTGGTCTCGCCCTTGATGACCGGCGCGTCGAGGCGCTCGCCGAGCTCGTCGAGCTGGTCGATGTACTGGCCGATGACGAGGAGCTGCTCGCCCCGGTGGCGGCCGACGAGGGCCTCCACGACCTCCGTCTTGGTCGCGGTGGTCGCGCAGAAGCGATAGCGCTCCTCCTGCTCGGCGGTGGCGTAGGCGAGGCGCTCGGAGTCGGTGAGCGTGACGCGGACCTCGATGCAGTCGGCGGGGGCGATCCAGCCCTGCGCCTCCATCTCCTTCCACGGCGCGTCGTACCGCTTCGGGCCGATGAGCGAGAACACGTCGCCCTCCCGGCCGTCCTCGCGCACCAGCGTCGCCGTCAGCCCGAGGCGGCGGCGGGTCTGCAGGTCGGCGGTCATCCGGAAGATCGGCGCGGGCAGCAGGTGCACCTCGTCGTACAGGATCAGGCCCCAGTCGCGGGCGTCGAACAGCTCCAGGTGGGCGTAGACGCCCTTCCGGCGGGTGGTCAGGACCTGGTACGTCGCGATGGTGACCGGCCGGATCTCCTTCTTGGTACCGGTGTACTCACCGATCTCGTCCTCGGTCAGCGAGGTGCGGCGCAGCAGCTCCTGCTTCCACTGGTGGGCCGAGACGGTGTTGGTGACGAGGATCAGCGTGGTCGCGGAGGCGTGCGCCATCGCGGCGGCGCCGACGATCGTCTTGCCCGCGCCACAGGGCAGCACGACGACGCCCGAGCCGCCGTGCCAGAACGACTCGGCGGCGTCCCGCTGGTACGTCCGCAGCTCCCAGCCGTTCTCCTCCAGGCTGATCGCGTGTGCCTCGCCGTCGACGTACCCGGCGAGGTCCTCGGCGGGCCAGCCGAGCTTGAGCAGCGCCTGCTTGAGCGCGCCGCGCTCGCTGGGGTGCACGGCCACGCTGTCGTCGTCGACGCGCTCGCCGAACATCGACTTGAGCTTCTTGGCCCGCAGCACCTCTTCGAGCACCGCACGGTCCGACGACACGAGCATGAGGCCGTGCGTCGGGTGCTTCTCCAGCCGCAGCCGGCCGTACCGGCCCATCGTGTCGGCGACGTCGACGAGCAGGGCGTGCGGCACCGGGTACCGCGCGTACGTGATGAGCGCGTCGATGACCTGCTCGGCGTCGTGGCCCGCGGCGCGGGCGTTCCACAGCGCGAGCGGGGTGATCCGGTAGGTGTGGACGTGCTCGGGCGCGCGCTCCAGCTCGGCGAACGGCGCGATCGCCTTCCGGCAGGCGTTCGCCGCGTCGTGGTCGACCTCGAGCAGCAGGGTCTTGTCGGACTGGACGATCAGCGGGCCGTCGGTCACGTGATGCCTTTCTGGCGGTGGGGTCTCAGTGTCCAACAGCCGGAGACCCCGTGAGGCTTCCCACGCCCGATCGGTCAGTATGTGGGCGTGCTACCGCCCGTGTTGCTGAACGTGCCGATGGCGAACAGCACCACGATCAGGATGATCGCCAGGACGATGTTGATCCCGAAGCAGATCCACGACCACATGCTGAGCTGCCTGGCGGACTGCGGGTCGGTGTTGTTCCGGTTCATCGACATGGCGGCGAGGATGATCCCGGGCAGCCAGGCGATGCCGCCGCAGCACAGCAGGGCGGAGACGATGTTGGCGACCAGCGCCCCGACCGCGCTCCCGTTCGAGCCGGCGGGTGGCGCTCCGGGCGGCCCGTAGTAGCCGTACCCCTGCTGCTGCCCGTACGTGTTCTGCTGCTGGGCGTACGGGTCCTGCCAGCCGGGCTGGGTGTTCTGCCACCCCTGTTGGCCCTGCTGACCGTAAGGGTCCTGGCCGTAGGGGTTCTGGCCGCTCTGGCCGTACTGCCCGTACGGGTCCTGCCATGTCACGGGAGCCCCCCAGCTCGTAGGTCGAGGGATGTAATCGACACGCCAAGCATGGCGGATAAATCCGACTCATCCGATCACCGTTTGGTTCCATCTTGCCGTGTTGAAGGTGAATTGCCGTTGGCCCCGCCCGGTTCGACCAGGAACCGGCCCAGCACCAGGGCGGCGACCGGGACCCCGCACAGGGCCACGAAGACGCCCTGCGGGCCGTACGCCCGGGCGACCAGGCCGAACACCGGTGAGATCAGACCGCCGACACTGACCCCCAGGCCGAGGGTGACCCCGGCGGCCGTGCCGGGCCGCGTCGGCAGGTAGTCCTGGCCGAGCTTGACGAGCACCGCGAACGGGATGTTCAGCGCGACGCCGCTCAGCACGGCGAACAGCAGCGGGAAGGCGGCCCCGGGGACCAGGCGGAGACCCACCAGCGCGGGAAGGGCCACGACCCCGCCGAGCTGGACCGTGCGGACCAGGCCGATCCGGTCGGCGATGCGGCCCCCGAGGAGCGTCCCGCCGACGCCGCCGACGAGGAAGCACGCCAGCGCCGCGCCGGCGACCTCCCGCGACGCGTGCAGGTGCCGGATCCAGTACAGCTCGATGAACGTGTTCACGCCGAAGAACGCCACCGAGCGCACGACCTCGATGCCGGTCAGCACGAGGAACGGCGGCCAGCGGTCGGTGCCCGTGCGGGCGGCCGCCGCGGCGGCGTCGGCCCCCTGCCGGTGCCGCCGCCGGAACAGGACGAAGCCGACCAGCAGGGCGGGCGGGATGAACAGCGCGAGGGCGCCGACGCCCATCGACACGAGCGCGGGGGTGGCCAGCACCGGCGCCATGAAGAAGCCGACGCTGCCGCCCGCCGCGAACACGCTCATCGCGGCGGCGCTGTCGCCGGCCGTCTCGCGGGCCCCCTTGCCGGCCGCCGGATGGAACATCGACACGCCCAGCCCCGAGACCAGGATCAGCGTCCAGACGAGCCAGTACGAACCGGCGAGGCCCGCGAGCCCGAGCCCCGTCCCCGCGATCGCGACGCCCGCGGCGGCCAGCCAGCCGAGCCGCATCCGGTCGACCGCCAGGCCGATGAACGGCTGGGGCACCGCGCTGCCCAGGGTCGCGGCCATGGTGAGCCCGGACGCCGCGACGTACCCGTAGTGCCGGTCCAGCACGAAGTACGGCACGCTCGCGGGGACCAGCCCCTGGTAGAGATCGTCGACCGCGTGCGCGACCCCCCACAGCCACATGCGGCGCCACGGCGAGGGGCGCGAGGGCGGGTCGCCGGGCGGCCGCTCGAGGGTTTCCGCGCCGGAGTCGTGCTCGTCGGCGGTCATGATCGAGGTCCTGAGTGAGACATGACCACAGGATCCCGAGCGGTGGCCTCGGCGGGCTTCCGCTATTCTGCCGATCGATGTCGGTTTCCCGCCTCGAGCTCGAGGGCTCGACCCGGAAGTCTCTGCCGCACAGCTCCCGGATCGACTGGCACGACCACTCGCGGCACCAGTTGATCTATCCCAGCCGGGGGGTGCTGGAGGTCTCGACCGGCGCGGGCACCTGGGTCGTCCCGCCGCACCGCGCCGTGTGGATCCCCGCCACGGTGGCGCACTCCCACCGCGCGCACGGCCCCACCGAGATGCGCACCCTGCTGTTCGAGCCCGAGGTCAATCCGCTCCGGCTCGACGAGCCCACGGTCCTGGCCGTCACCCCGCTGATGCGCGAGGTGATCGTCGCGCTGACCGACGACGCCGGACTGACCGACCCGCAGCGGCGCAACCTCCAGGCGGTCGCCCTGGACCAGCTCTGCCGGGTCGAGTCGCTCGCCCTGCGCCTGCCCTCCCCGGCCGATCCGCGGCTGCGCGACCTCACCGGCATCCTCACCGACGACCCCGCGGACCGGCGCACGCTGGCGGAGCTGGGCCGGGCCGTCGGGGCGTCCGAACGCACGCTCAGCCGCCTCTTCCGGGAACAGACCGGGATGACCTTCCCGCAGTGGCGCGCCCAGCTACGGCTGCACCACTCCCTCACCCTGCTGGCCACCGGCGCCTCGGTCACCGAGGTCGCCACCGCCAGCGGCTTCCGCAGCCCCAGCGCGTTCATCGAGGTGTTCCGGCACGCCTTCGGCGTCACCCCGGGCCGGTACGCGGGCGGCTAGGAGGCCGGGCGGCGGACGAAGACCCACCGGACACGCCCGGGAACCCGCGCCGAATCTTTGCCGCCGCGGGCGTTGGCGATGGGCGCGGCGCGGCAAGGATCCCCGCGTGAGCCAGGTGATGAGCGTCGAGGAGCGCGAGGCGTTCCTGGCGGGCGTGCGGATCGGCGTGCTGAGCGTCGCCGACGACGGCGGCGACCGCGGGCCGGTCACGATGCCCCTGTGGTACACCTACCGGCCCGGCGGCGAGCTGTACTTCATCACCGGCGCGCACAGCCGCAAGGCCGAGTCGATCCGGGAGGCCGGCCGGGTCTCGCTCTGCGTGCACAACGACGACCCGCCCTACCGGTACGTCACCGTCGAGGGACCGGTCACGGCCGTCGACGAGCCGGCCGGCGAGACCGAGCGCGCCGAACTGGCCCACCGTTACCTGGGACAGGAGCTCGGCGACCGCTACCTGCGGAGCACCAGCGACGAGGGTCTCGCGCTCTTCCGGGTCCGCCCGGAACACTGGTGCAGCGCCGACTTCGGCAAACGCTCGGAGTGACCGACCCGGGTGACCGACCCGCTCAGGACGACCCGTCGACCTCCGCGACGCCGGTGATGCGGTGTAGCGCGAACCGCTGGACGGCGGCCCGTGTCGCGTCGTACGCGGTGAGGAACCCGCCCTCCACCCGGGCCGGCTCGATGATGCGGCTGGATGCCTGGCCCTGCTGGTCGAGGTAGCCGATCCACACGCGTGCGCCCCGGTCCGCGGCCTGCCGTAGCTGCTTGACCATCGCCATGGCGGGGGAGCGCGGCGGCGCGCCGGCCGGGGCGGTGGTCCGGGAGGCGCGCTCGCCCGCCTGGAGCGCGCGTACGGCGGCCGTCACGACCGACTGGTCCGGGCCCGCGACGCTGATCTGGGAGTGGTGCGCCGGCTCGTACGTGCCGTGGGTCGTCTCGGCGCGCCGCGCGTCGAGACGAGTGATCACGACCGAGCCCTCCGGCGACTCGGCCACCGGCGCGTACCCCAGCGTGCGCAGCGACTCCAGCAGCTCGCCCCGGGAGGCGCGCGAGGCCAGGACGGTCGGCGCGAGGCGGTGCAGCCGGAGCTGTTCCGACCGCCGGTCCGCGAGGATCTCGTCGAGCACGGCCGGGTCGTCGCAGCGGACGTACGCCGAGGCGACGCCGACCCGCAGCCGGCCGTGCCGCCGGGCGACGTCCTCGATGAGGTACGTCAGCGGCTGCGGCACGTCGGTCGCCGAATGCCGTTTCAGCAGGTCGATCAGCTCCGCCGCGCCACGGCCCGCGTCGAGGGACCGGCGTACGGACGTGGGCGTGAAGCGGTAGACGGTGGCGCCGCCGGTCGACTCGACGTCGGCGGCCAGCGCCAGCTCGCGGGCCAGGTCGCTGACGAGCGGGCCGGGGGCGACCGCCGTCAGGTCGGCCTGGATCAGCACGTGGTCGACCGGCTCGGGCAGCACCTTGGCCAGCACCTTGCCCGCGTCGGCGCCCGCCAGGAGGGCACGGGCGTGGCCGGACAGCGCGCCGAGCCCGGTGACGCCGAGCGTCTCCGCCTCGCGCAGCGTCCAGCCGACGAGGCGCTCGCGCAGCGTTCCGCCGCGCCGGGGCTGCTGCCAGGTGAGGTAGGCGAAGACCTCCCCGGCGTTCGGCGCCGTGCCCGGCTCGGCATCGGACAGGGCGCCCAGCACCGACCGGCGCACCTGGGGCGCGCTCACCCGTACGGCCTCGTCGGACAGCGCGTTGATCAGCCGGTCGCGGTCGTCGCGCTCGCCCGCGAGGCCGGGCGCGCGGTCGGTCAGCAGCCAGGCGGCGGCCAGGTCGCTCCACCGGCGTTCGACGTCGCGCAGCCGCCACAGGTCGTACGCCTGGGTCGGCAGCCACCACGCGCCCGCGGGCCCGTCGTGGTCGCCGTCGCGGCCGAGCAGCCCGGCGGCGTACGCGACCTCGATCAGCAGCGCGGCCGTCCACTCGGGCACGTCCAGCCCGGTGGCCGTCGCGCGCAGGTCGCGGATGCCGAGACCGCCGCCGCGCAGCACGCCGGGCGGGTCGACGCCCCAGCGTTCGAGCAGCTCCTCGACGGTGCGCACGAAGGTGAACGCCTGGCCGCCGGCGGTCCGGTCGACCAGCCGGGCGGCGCGCGCGGTGCCGCCGAGCCGCGGCGGCGCCGTCCGCAGCTCGGTGAACACGCGGCCGCTCCGCAGGTGCAGGCCGACCTCGCGGGGCAGTGTCACCGTGCGGTCGTCGGTCGCGGCGAGCAGGCCGCGCGCGAGGAGGCGTTCGATGGGGGAGGCGGCCGTGGCGAGGGTGACGGGCCGGCGGGCGCCCTCGACCCGGCCGACCGGCGGTCCCCACGTGAGCCGGTCGAGGGCGGCCCCGGCCTCCGGGCCGGCGTCCTCGATCAGCGCGCCGACCCGGCCGGGGAGCTCGTCCACCGACTCCAGGCCGAGGTCGCCGAGCAGCTCGGCCAGCCGGTCGGACGGGTAGGCCGCGAAGGCCTCCCGGAGCGGCGGCCCCAGACCGGCCGGGTGCGGGATGACCTGCCGCCCACCGGGCACCACCCGCAGCGCGTCGTCCTCGCCCCACACCAGGGCGAGGACGCGCAGCCGATCGACGGTCTCCCGGACCCGGGCGGCGTCGGACGGCCCGGCGGAGACGGCGGCCAGGAGGTCGCCGTACGCGACGGGCGAGGGCAGGACCAGGAACGCCTCGAAGAGGTCGAGGGCGAGCCGGTCCAGGCGGTCGAGCGCCCGCGACACGGCGGATGCCGCGGAGGCCCGGGCCGCCAGCGCTCCCATGTCCGCGGGCACGGGCGTGATCAGCTCGGGACGGGCCGCGAACAGGGCGCGCAGATCCTCGTCGTCGCGCGCCCTGAGCCAGTCGGCGTAGGTGTCCGTGCTCACGACCACAACGGTATTCGCGGATGACGACCTGATGGTCCCGAGCGCGGGATCGAATCGACCTGTCGTCAGGGGGTCGCGCCGACCTCGGCGCCGGCCAGGCGGCCGGCGGAGAGCCGGTCTCCCCTGTTCACGAAGGTCAGCGCGGTGGCGGACGCCAGCGCGAGCAGCAACAGCACGAGCCACGGCAGGCCCGCCATGTCGAGGGTGTGGGACAGACCGATCGCGGCGGCGCTGAGCAGGTTGCCGAAGACGGAGCCGACCCCGGACAGCAGGTTGTTGACGCTGTAGTACGTCCCGACGCCGCGGTCACCGGCGAGGTCGGCGATGGTGGACATCTCGAACGGGAAGACCATCATCGTGCCGATGGTCAGGATCGCCGCGCACAGCATGATCGGGAACAGCCGGACGAGCGTCCCGCCGTGCGCGGGCGGCAGCATCAGCGGGACGAACGCGACGCCCATGATGACGAGGCCGCGCACCATGGCCTGACCGGGCGTCCAGCGCCGCTCGCACCACAGCGTGAGCCGGACCTGCCCGGCGAGGCCGAGGATCGCCGACACGACGAACAGCGCGGTGATGCCGGCCCGCCCACCGGACACGTGGCGTACCTCGATCGGGAGCCCGAACGTGAGCTGGTGGACGAGCGAGTACGACGCGAACATCGTGAGGGCGAAGGCGACGAAGACGCGGTCGCTGAGAGCGTCCTTCCACTCGGACCAGAATGGGCGATCCGAGCCCTGGTGGGTGCCGGGGCAGGACGGCAGCAGCCGCCACTGCACCAGCGTGAGGACGGCGAAGATCGCCGCGGACGTGAGGCACATCGCCTCGAACCCCGCGTGCATCATCGGGATGCCGGCGATCGGGCCGACCAGCACGCCGATCCGGCGGCAGACGCCCGCCAGGGCGAACGCCTCGGCCTTCCGCTCGCTTTCGACCTGGGCGAGGTAGGCGCGCCGGGAGGGGACGAACAGCGCGCGGGCGAGCCCGCTGAAGATCGACGCCCCGATCAGCCACGGCACCGCCGCGGACAGGCCGAACAGCGCGCAGGCGATCGCCTCCAGCCCGCATCCGACCACCAGGACCGGCTTGTAGCCGATGCGGTCGGCCAGGGTCCCGGTCATGGCGAACAGGCCCTCACTGAAGTGGCGGAGCCCGAGGACGAGGCCGACGAGCCAGACCGCCAGCCCGATGTGGTGCGTGAGGTGGTCGGCGAGGTACGGCGCGATCATGAGGAGCCCGGCCATCTCCCCGATCTCGTTGACCAGCAGGATCTTGGCGGGACGGCCCAGAGCCACGAACCCCCGCACCGTGGCGATCACTGCTGTTCCTTTCGTACGGACATGGCGCTCCGATCCGAATGTCGGGGCGGGCCGGAGGCAGGGCGGGGGGTCCGGGCCTGGGGTCCGCGTCGGCCACGCCTGATGGCCGACCACTCTATGGAGCGTCCGCTTTACCATCCGTGACGAGTAACCCGATGGGCGGAGGTCACTTCCCTCGTCGCCACATCCTCACCGGTCACGCGTGTCCCGGGAACCCCAGCCGAGTTGATTACCTCTGCTAAGGAGGTAATATCCGGATTTATGGGTAGTGATGGCGTCCGGCTGGGCGGCGACCTCATGGACGTGACCATGGCGATGCGCCGCCTCGTACGGCGCAGGCTGCGCGACGCGTCGCCACCGCCCGACCTGCGTCCGGCGCAGGTCGAGCTCATGGTGGTCGTCGACCGCAACCCCGGGATGAGCGTGGCGGCGGCCGCGCGCGAACTCCGGCTCGCCGACAACTCGGTCAGCACCCTGGTGAACCAGCTCGTACGGGCCGGGATGTTGCGCCGGGAGACGGACCCGGACGACCGCCGGACCGCCCGGCTGGAGGTCACCGACGCGGCGCGCCGTCGCATCGCGGACTGGCGCGACCGGCGGGCGCGCCTCGTCGGAGCCCGGCTCGAGGAGCTGTCCGAGGAGGACCGGGAGACGATCACCGCGGCGCTGCCCGCCCTGCGCCGGCTGCTCGGCCGCCTGGCCGAGCCCACGGACGGCGCCCCGCGCGCCGTCCCGAACGGCGAGGCGGGCGGTGTCGGGGGCGGTGCCGCGAACGATGGCCCGGACGGCGCACAGGAACACCCATCTTCCGACAACGGGGGTGAGGCATGAACGGCGAGAGCGGACCGGCCGATCGACATGCGGTCGTATGTCGGGGGCTGCGGCACGCGTTCGGCGACAAGGTCGCGGTCGACGGGGTCGACCTCGACGTGGCAGAAGGAGAGATCTTCGGCCTGCTGGGGCCGAACGGAGCCGGCAAGACCACGACGATCCGGCTGATCACCACGCTGCTGCCGGCCCAGCCCGGCATGGTGGAGGTGTTCGGGCTCGACGTCGCACGGCACCGGATGGCCGTACGCCGGGCGATCGGCTACCTGCCCCAGCAACTGTCCGCGGACGCCGCGCTGACCGGGCGGGAGAACGTCGAGCTGTTCGCCCGGCTGTTCGACGTGCCGCGCCGGGAGCGCAAGGAACGCGTCGAGGAGGTCCTGGCCGCCGTCGGGCTCGCCGACGCCGCCGAACGGCGCGCCCAGACGTACTCCGGCGGGATGATCCGGCGACTCGAGCTGGCCCAGGCCCTCGTCAGCGCGCCGCGCCTGCTGATCCTGGACGAGCCGACGATCGGCCTGGATCCGGTCGCGCGCGACGGCGTCTGGGAGCGGATCCAGGAGGTACGGCGCGCGACCGGCATGACCGTCCTGGTCACCACCCACTACATGGACGAGGCCGACCAGCACTGCGGCCGGATCGCCCTGATGCACCGGGGCCGGGTGCAGGCGCTCGGCTCCCCGTCCGAACTCAAGTCCGGGCTCGAACCGGGCGCCACCCTGGAGGAGGTGTTCCGTGCCTACACCGGAGACCGGCTCGACGAGCCGGGGGACGGCTTCCGCGACGCCCGCCGAACTCGGCGCACCGCGGGCCGGCTCGGCTGAGCCGGCGCACCCTCGCGCCCCCTGGCGGCTGCTGCTCGCCCGGGTCGCCGCGATGTGCATCGTCGAGCTGCAGAAGATGCGGCACGACCGGACAGAGCTGTACACCCGCGCGATCCAGCCCGCGCTGTGGTTGCTGATCTTCGGGGAGACGTTCTCCCGGATCAAGGCCATACCGACCGGGAAGGTTCCCTACCTGGACTACCTCGCACCGGGGATCCTCGCCCAGTCCGCGCTGTTCATCGCGATCTTCTACGGCATCCAGATCATCTGGGAGCGGGACGCGGGCGTGCTGGCCAAGCTGCTCGTGACGCCCACTCCGCGGGCCGCGCTGGTCACCGGCAAGGCGTTCGCCGCGGGGGTGCGCTCGCTGGCGCAGGCCGTCGCGATCCTCGTGCTGTCCGCGCTGCTCGGCGTGGCCCTGACGGTCAACCCGCTGCGGTGGCTCGGGGTGGTCGTGGTCGTCATGCTCGGCACGGCGTTCTTCTCCTGCCTGTCCATGACCATCGCCGGGCTGGCCATGTCCCGCGACCGGCTGATGGGCATCGGTCAGGCGATCACCATGCCGCTGTTCTTCGGCTCGAACGCGCTGTACCCGGTCGACCTGATGCCGGGGTGGCTCCAGGCGATCAGCCACATCAACCCGCTGAGCTACGAGGTCGACGCGCTGCGCAACCTGCTCATCGGCACGCCGGGGCACCTGCTCCTCGACATCGGCGTGCTCGTGGTCGCCGCGATCGCGGGGATCGCCGCCGCGTCGGCGCTGCTGGGCCGCCTGGTCCGCTGAGCCGACCGAACCACTGAGCCGACCGAACCGCTGGTCCGGCCGGTCCACTGGACCGGCTGGGCCGGTCGGTCCGCCGGCCGGCTGGGCCGGTTGAACCGCTGAGCCGGTCGACCCGCCGGCCCGGGGTTACTGGACCGCCTCCGCCGTGGTGCCGACGAGGCCCATGGCGAGGCGGGTCCAGCCGGCCACGAAACGCTCCTCGTCGATCCGGTTCGGCGGTTCGTACAGGGCGTCCTGGGCCAGCCAGTAGTTGACGATCGACCCGCCGAGCGCGAGGGCGACGGCGTCCCAGTCCTCGTCGATCCCGGCCATCTCCGGCTGGCCGGACAGCCACTTGGCGAACAGGTCGTACAGGGGGTTGGCGATGCCCTCACGCATCTCGGTCACGAGGCCGGGGAACTTGTCGAGATCACGGAACAGGACCCGGATGAGATCGGCCTCCTCCCGCATCTTGCGCAGGCCCGCGGCGGCCGCGAGGCGCAGCCGGTCCGCCAGAGGCTGCTCGCGGATCGCGGCCGACTGCTCGAAGGTCTTGGCGATCTGCTCGGCCGTACGGGCGATGTGCTCGCGCACGGCGGCGCCCAGGACCTCTTCCTTGGAGCGGAAGTGGCGGTAGAGCCCGCCGGCCCCGGGGGACAGGCCCGCCGCGGCCTCGATCTCCGCGACGGACGTCGCGGCGTATCCGCGCTCCGCGAAGAGCCGGAGCGCCTCGGCGACGATCCGTTCTCGGGTCGATCTTTGCATTTTCGGTAGCTCCTCCGAGAAAGAGCGTAGGCCATCGAGCGGTCGGCCGATGTCCGACGGAACGGCCGTATGTGGCACCGCGCCGGCGGTTACGGGCGCGGGTTCAGCGAATCCGCCGGATCAGCCCGGCGCCGACCCTTCCGGCGATGAGGTACACGACGGCGGCGATCCCGTAGTCGACGAGCACCGCCACCCGCCTGTCCTTGGGCGTGAACAGGTCCCGGAACTCCCAGGCGAGTCCGCGTGACCAGTCGTTCACCGTGCGCACGATGGGATTCGCCTGGTTGGCCGAGAACACCACGAAGGCGATGTGCAGGGCCAGGACGACGGCGATGACCGTCGCCGCGACCGCGACCAGGGTCGCCAGGACGCCCGTGGCCCTGCCCAGGCCGTTCCGGAGCCGCTCGCCGTCGGGCCGGTGCCGTCCGGAGTGCGGAACGGTCCGCTCGGCGGTGTCCTGGCCGGAATCCTCGACGACATTTCCAGACTTACTACGCCATCTCGCCATTTTCTTTTCTTACTCTCGGGAGCGGATCGACGTCTGTGCGGTTCGGAGCGTGGTCACTGGGTATATCCGCAACACGTAACCGCAGTTACGGGCTTGTAATTAATGCGGGCTCGACCGGTGACCAAATCAATAGATCCAG
The DNA here is from genome assembly GCF_039542035.1 of Actinoallomurus liliacearum. NCBI lineage: Bacteria > Bacillati > Actinomycetota > Actinomycetes > Streptosporangiales > Thermomonosporaceae > Actinoallomurus > Actinoallomurus liliacearum. The sequence goes on along the minus strand of NZ_BAABHJ010000008.1, from coordinate 748,469 downwards.
ATTTCGCGCAGACTCCGCGCCCTCCCACTCGGATCCCGTCGCATCGCCACTACCGGGAGGGCGCGGGCACGCGTGTCTGCGCATGGTACGTACCCTATGGCGCGTGCTCGCTGTGGGATTCGACCTGGACCTGACACTCGCCGATACCCGGGATGCCATCGCCGCGGTCTACGACCGGCTGGCGGCGGAGACGGGGGTGTTCATCGACATCGCCGCCGTCGTCTCGCGGCTCGGCCCGCCGCTGGAGCTCGAGCTGGCCCACTGGTTCCCGCCCGAGCACGTTCCGGAGATGGCCTCCCGATACCGCGCCGTCTACGAAGAGATCGCGGTGCCCCGTACGTTGCCGATGCCCGGCGCGGGCGCGGCCGTCGACGCCGTACGGGACCGGGGCGGGCGCGTCATCGTCGTCACCGCCAAGAACCAGCACGACGCCGAGGCCACCGTCCGATTCCTCGACCTGCAGGTCGATGAGGTGGCCGGCGGCTTCTACGCCGCAGGCAAGGGCGAGGCGCTGAGGAGGTTCGGCGCCACGGCGTACGCCGGGGACCACGTCGCCGACATCGACGCGGCGCGGGCGGCGGGCGCCCGCAGCGTCGCGATCGCCACCGGGCCGTACGATTCGGAGGCGCTCCGAGCCTACGGAGCCGATATCGTGTTGCCCGATTTGCGGGGTTTCCCGGACACTTTGAACGAACTGATCAATCCTGGTTCCCCGTCGAGGCAATAGCCTTGATGTGACTCGCCCGGACAAGAGCTAGCAACGAGGTCCCCTGTGCCCACTGGCAAGGTCAAGTGGTACGACGCCGACAAGGGATTCGGCTTCCTCACCCGCGATGACGGCGGTGAGGTGTTCGTTCATTCCTCCGCGCTGCCCGGCGGCGTGACCTCGCTCAAACCCGGGCAGCGCGTGGAGTTCGGGGTCGTCGAGGGCCGCAAGGGGCAGCAGGCGCTGAGCGTCCGCGCGCTCGACAACCCGCCGTCGGTGGTCAAGGGCAAGCGCAAGAAGCCCGACGAGATGGTGCCGATCGTCGAGGACCTCATCAAGCTTCTCGACGGCGTCTCCACGACGTACCGGCGGGGCAAGCACCCCGAGGGCCGGGTCGCCAAGAAGATCGGCGAGGTGCTGCGCGCGGTCGCGGACGACCTGGACCCGCAGTAGCCGACGAGCGAGCGGCTGGGAGCGGCCCCCGAGAGGGGCCGGTCGCTGATACGTGGTCGGTGAGGGACGAGCCGGCCGCGTAGCGGGCGCGGCAGTGAACCCGCCGCGTCAGGCGGTCGTGTCGGCGACGCTGGGCTCGCTCTCCGCGGCGCGTTCCCGGCGTCGTACGGCGCGGCGGCTCCTGCGCGGAGCCGCCAGCGTGACCAGCGACAGCGCGAGCGCGCCCGCGACCACGGCGAGCGCGATGTGGCCGTTGGCGGCCACGATCGACATGCCCAGGCCGGTCAGCCCGCCGACCACCCAGACGAGCTGGTGCACCGTCTCGGTCACCGCGAACGTCGACGAGCGGATCTCCTCGCCGACCTCGCGCTGCACGATCGCGTCCAGGCCCAGCTTGCCCAGGGACTGGCCGAGCGCGCCGACGAACGCCACCACCAGGGCGGCGATCAGCCCGAAGAACGCCGCGCACACCGCCGCGGTCACGGTCGCCGCCAGCAGCGTGCCGAACACGATCGCCCGCGGCGCCCGCGCCTTGACCAGAGCGCCCAGACCGGTGCCGGCCAGGCCGCCCGCGCCCGCCGCGGCGGCGAGCATGCCGAGCGCGATGTTCGGCGAGACGGCGTCGACGAAGCCCTTGGTCCGCAGCAGGAATGCCAGATACAGGATCAGGAACCCGCTGAACGCCCGCAGGGCGGCGTTGGCGAGCATCGCCTCGGCGACCACCGGCCCGACCCGCAGGAGGGTCCGCCATCGGCCCCGGCCGTCCGTACGCTCCTCGGCCCCGCCGGTCGCCTCGCCCTCCTCGCTCCGGGCCTGCGCGACGTCGGCCTCGGGCGTGTCCACGTGCGACGGCAGCCGCATGGCGGAGATCGCGCCGACCATGAAGAGGACCGTGGCGGCGCGCAGCGCCCAGCCCGCGTTCGCGACGGCGACCAGCCCGGCACCGAGCGGCGCCATGATCGACGCGGCGACCAGGCCGGTGAAGGAGGCGCGGGCGTTCGCGGTGACCAGGGCCAGGCCGGGTGGCAGCACGCGGGGCGTGACGGCGTTCCGTGACACCCCGAAGGCCTTGGACAGCACCAGCGCGCCGAACGCCGCGGGCATCAGCGTGACCGGATCCTTGTGCAGCACCGCCCCGGCCATGCCCCAGCACAGCAGGCCGCGGGCCAGCATCGTGCCCGCGATCGCGATCCGGCGGGCGTGGCGCATGTGGTCGAGGACGGGGCCGATCAACGGCGCGACCAGCGCGAACGGCGCCATCGTCACCAGCAGGTAAAGCGCCACCTGACCGCGGGCCTGCTGAACGTCCAGATTGAAGAACATCGTGCCCGCCAGCGCCACCGCGATCAGGGCGTCACCGGCGCTGTTCAGCGCGTTCAGCTCGATCAGGGCGCCCAGGCCGCTGCCGCCCGCGCCCCCGGCATGAGTGGCCCTGCGCGTCGCCCGCCCCATCCTCTGGGCCACCGCGCGCACCGCCCGCCCGGCGGCACCCGTACGTGACCACAAACTCATGCCGTCCAGTCTGCCTCTTCGCGGCAAACCCATGCCCGTCCATGGGCGACAATCGTGTATGTGAGTCCTGTGCGTTCCACCAGTCCGGCCGCCAACCGGCGCAGCCGTACCCCCGTGATCGACGCCATCGCCGCCGAGGCCGTTGATCTGGCACGCGCGGCAGCCGGGGAGACGTCTCGGCCGGAGTTCGTCGGCGACCACGTCGGGATGGTTCCCGAAGGGGACCGGGTCGTCACCCACTACTTCGCCTGCCTGGACCCGGCGTACCGCGGCTGGCGGTGGGCCGTCTCGGTGGTCCGCGCCGCCCGGGCCAAACACGCCACCGTCAGCGAGGCCGTGCTGCTGCCCGGCCAGGACGCCATGCTCGCCCCCGAGTGGGTGCCGTGGAGCGACCGGCTGCGCCCCGGCGATCTCGGCCCCGGCGACCTGCTGCCGACGCCGCCGGACGACCCGCGCCTGGCGCCCGGGTTCGCGCCGTCGGAGGAGGTCGGCGCGGAGCTCGGCTGGGAGCTGGGCCTCGGCAAGGCCCGCGTGCTGTCCGCCGAGGGCCGCGAGGAGGCCGCGGTCCGCTGGCACGCCGGAGACGCCGGCCCCGACACCCCGATCGCCCGTTCCGCCCCCGCGCAGTGCGCGACCTGCGGGTTCTTCCTGCCGATCGCGGGCTCGCTGCGGCAGGCGTTCGGCGTGTGCGCCAACGAGTACGCGCCCGACGACGGCAAGGTCGTCGCCGTCGACCACGGGTGCGGCGCCCACTCCGAGGCCGTCGTGACGCCGCCCGCGACCGAGGCCGCGCCGCCGATCGTCGACGAGCTGGGCTACGACGTCGTGCCGTCGGCCACGCTCACCGAGGAGGAGGCCCTCGGCCACAGCTGACCGGCCCAGCCCGACCGGCCACAGCCGACCGGCGCAGGTGGCCGGCCGCGAACGACCGGCGCAGGTGGCCGGCCGCGAACGACCGGCGCAGGTGGCCGGCCCGGCTGCACCGGCCGCAGCGCGACCGGCGCAGGCGACCGGCCGCAGCGCGACCGGGGCGGGTGACGGGCCGCGAACGATCTGCCCCAGCGCGACGGGGCACAGCCGACCGGCCGCAGGTGACCGGCGCAGATGACCGGCCGCAAGTGACGGCGGCCGGCACCGGAGCAGCCGTGGAGAGGCAGAAAATGGACGATCCGTTCGGCACCACGGCGATCCGGGAGCGGGTGCTGGCCGCCTGGAGCGCGTCGCCGGCGCGGTTCCGTGAGGACGCCAACGCCGAAGAGGACCACACGCGCGGCGGCTACCGGGACCGGGTGATCGTCGAGCTGGCGCAGAACGCCGCCGACGCCGCCGCCCGGGCCGGGGTGCCCGGCCGGATCCGGTTCACCCTGCGGGACGGCGTCCTGAGCGCCGCCAATGTCGGCGCGCCGCTGGACGCCGCCGGGGTCGAGGCGCTGAGCACGCTCCGCGCCTCCGCCAAACGCGACGACGCTCACGCGGTCGGCCGGTTCGGTGTCGGCTTCGCCGCCGTGGTCGCGGTCAGCGACGAGCCCGCCATCGTCTCCGGCGCCGGTCCGGCGGTCGCCTGGTCCGCCGAGCGCACCCGCGCCGCCGCCGAGCCGGTGCCCGCGCTCGCCGCCGAGCTGGACCGGCGCGGCGGTCACGTGCCGGTCCTGCGCCTGCCGTTCGCCGCTCCCGCCGTCCCGGTCCCCGAGGGCTACGACACGCTCGTACGGCTGCCGTTGCGCGACGCGGACGCCGAGGCGCTGGTCCGGCGGCTGCTGGCGGAGACCGGACCGGCCCTGCTGCTGTCCCTGCCGGCCCTCGCCGAGATCACGATCGACGTCGACGGTGACGTCCACACGCTCCGCGCCACCTGGGACACCCCGGCGGAGGGGGCCGTGACCGGCGCGGTGACCGTGAACGGCACGACCTGGCGCACCGCCGAGGCCCACGGGACGGTCGCGGCGGAGCTGCTGGCGGACCGCCCGGTCGAGGAACGGCCGTACTGGCAGGTGCGCTGGGCGATCACCGACGAGCCGCTGCCGGACGACGTACCGGCCGTCATTCACGCGCCCACGCCCAGCGACGAGCCGCTCGGCCTGCCCGCGCTGCTCATCGCGTCCTTCCCGCTGGCCCCCGACCGGCGGCACGTCGCCCCCGGCCCGCTGACCGACTTCCTGGTCGAGCGGGCGGCCGAGGCGTACACCGCGCTGCTGCCGCCGACCCCGCGTCTCCTCGACCTCGTGCCCGGCCCGGTCGCCAAGGGCGAGCTGGACGCCCGGCTCCGCCGCGCGATCCTGACCCGCCTCCCCGACCTCCCGCTTCTGCCCGTCGTCGAGAACGCGGCTACGGACCAGGGTGTGGAGCCGGGCATCGGCCTGGACGGTGAGCGGCCGACCGCGCCAGGCGCCGGCCCGGCCGACGGGCCGGATTCCGGATCGGACGGCGGTCCCTGGGCCGGTCCGGGCGGCGAGCCGGGGATCGAGCCGGGTGCCGGTCCGGGCGGGCCGTGGGCCGCGCCAGGTGCCGAACCCGGCGGCGGTCTGAGGGGCGAGCCGGGTTTCGAACCCGACGTGGAGCCCGGAGCCGGGCGGATCCGGGTTCGAGGGCGGGACGCCGTGGTCGTCGACGGTCCCGGCGCGTTGCCCGCCGTGCTGTCGGAGGTCCTGCCCGGTCTGCTGCCCGCCGGCTGGCCGGCCCGCCACCCGGCCCTCGCCGCGCTCGGCGTCCGCCGCCTGAGCCTCGCCGACGTCGCCGACGCGCTCGCCGGCCTGGACCGCGAGCCGGCCTGGTGGCGGCGGCTGTACGCCGCGCTGGACGGCGCCGACCGGGACGCGCTCGCCGGGCTGCCCGTGCCTCTCGCCGACGGCCGCACCGTACGCGGGCCGCGCGGGCTCCTCGTCACCGACCCGGAGGGCCTGGACGCGCTCGGCCTGCGCGTCGTCCACCCGGAGGCCGCGCATCCGCTCCTGCTGCGGCTCGGCGCGGTCGAGGCGGGCCCGCGCGCCGTGCTCACCGACCCGGCGACGCGCGCGGCGGTCACCGCGTCGTACGACGAGGAGGACCCCGAGCCGATCTGGCACGCCGTCCTCACCCTCGTCGGCCGCGCCCATCTGCGGCCGGGCGAGGAGCCGTGGCTGGCCGAGCTGGCGCTGCCCGGCGACGACGGCGAGCCGTACCCCGCCGGGGAACTCCTGCTGCCGGGCGCGCCGCTGGCCGAGGTGATCGCCGAGGACGCGCCGTTCGGGGTCGCGGACGCCGACCTGGTCGAGCGGTACGGCGCGGAGGTCCTTGAGGCCGCCGGCGTGCTGCGGACGTTCGCGCTGGTCCGGGCCGAGGACGTCATCGAGCCGGAGTTCCACCTCGACGACGAGGAGCTGTGGGCGGAGCGGTTCGGCGCCGGGTACGTCATTCCGGAGTTCACCGCGGTCCGCGACCTGGAGTTCGTCGCCGACTGGGCGGGCGCGTTCCGGCTGCTGGCCGAGCCGGATCTGCGGGCCGCCATTGTCGGACCGGCCCGCGTCGTGCTCGCCGACGGCCGCCAGGTGGACGCCCCCTCGTACACCGCGTGGTGGCTGGGCCGGCATCCCGTCCTGGACGGCCGGCGCCCCGACGAGCTGTGCCTCGGCGAGGACCTGGCCGACCTGTACGACCCGGCCCCGCCGCGCCTGGACCCGGGGATCGCCAGGGCGCTCGGCGTGCGCACCACCGTGGCGGCGCTGCTCGCCGAGCCGGACGGCCCGGCCGAGCTCCTCGACCGTCTCGCCGACCCGGCCCGTACGCTGTCCCGCGAGCGGCTGCGCGAGCTGTGGGCGGCGCTCGCCCGTACGGAGGACCTGGACGTCGAGCCGCCGGACCGCGTACGGGCCCTGGTGGACGGCGAGCCGGAGATCGTCCCGGCCGAGGACGCCATCGTCGTCGACCGCCCGGACCTGCTGCCGCTCCTGCGCGGCCAGCCGCTGCTGTTCGTGCCGCCGCACCTCGCGGACCTCCTGGAGCTGGCGCTGGGGAGCGAGGAGGTCCCTGGCCTGCTCGGGTCGGCGGGGGAGGAGCGCCCGGTGCCGGAGGCGGCGCGCGCGGTGCTGCCCGGCGCGCCCGCGTCCTACGTCCACCACGAGCGGCTCATCGTGGACGGCCAGGAGATCCCCTGGTGGTACGCCGACGGCACCGTGCACGCGAGCGGCCCGGCCGGCCTGGCGCGGGGCCTGGCCTGGGCCTGCGACCGCTGGCCCGACCGCCTCCTCGCCGAGGCGGCCCTGCGCGAGCCGGAACGCCTTCCGGACCTCCTCGCCGAGGAGGACCTGGCCCGGGAGATCCGCCGAGCCTGATCGACCTGTGGGGCCGTCTGCAACAGATGCCGTCGCGGCCGGAGTCGGCTTCACTGCTCCTCACGGGCCGATCCGGGCGGCGCGGGGAGTCCCGTCGATCAGGAGGCGGCGCCGCCGGCGGCCAGGGTGTCGAGCCAGCGGATCAGGCGGTTCCCTTCGCGGGTCATGAGGTCGGGGTCGCGCAGGGCGTTGGCCAGGAGCGACATGCCCTGGTAACCGGCGACGAGCGTGACGGCGAGGTCGCCGGCGTCGGGGCGGCCGAGCGCGCGGAACTGGTGCTCCACCCAGTCCAGCAGCACGCGGATGACGCGGCCCGCCTCCTGGTCGAGGGTGCCGTCGGCGCGTTTGTCCAGTTCGACGGCGAGGGTTCCGGTGGGGCAGCCGAAGCGGACGGCGATGTCACGTTGGCCGACCCAGGCGTGGACGAGGGCCTTGAGGCGGTCGAGGGGGTCGGGCAGCCTGTCCAGCTCGGTGGTGAGCTCGGCCAGGTTCCCTTCGTGTTCGGACAGGGCGGCCTGGACGAGCTCGTCCTTGGTCTTGAAGTAGTAGTAGACGTTCCCGACGGGCACGTCGGCGGTCTCGGCGATGTCGGCGATGGTGGTGCGCTCGACGCCCTGCCGGTGGAGGACCTCGGCGGCCGCCGCCGTCAGGCGGCGGCGCTTGTCCGCTCCGCGCGCCCGGGACTTCGTTGAGTCAGTCACCCAACTGACTATAGACAGCGACCCTGGGGCTCGTGCTACCGTCTTTTTCAGTCAGCCAACTAACTAACTTGTAGGAGATCGAAATGATCGTGGTGACAGGCGCAACGGGCAACGTCGGCCGATCCCTCGTGCGGGTCCTCGCGGAGGCCGGCGAGCAGGTGCTGGCGACGTCCCGCGGGATCTCGGAGGCCGACGTGCCGCAGGGCGTCCGGCACCGCCGGGCGGACCTGACCGCTCCGGACGGTCTCCGTCCTGTCTTCGACGGCGCCGACGCGCTGTTCCTGCAGAGCGGCTCCGGCGCGCACCTGATCAGTCCGCAGGACATCCTCGACGCCGCCAAGGCCGGCGGCGTCACGCGGGTGGTGCTGCTGTCCTCCCAGGGCGTCGCGACCCGGCCGGAGTCGCCCTCCCACGGGGCCGTGATGCGGTCCATCGAGGACGCCGTCCGGGAGTCGGGCCTGGATTGGACGATCCTGCGACCCGGCGGCCTCGACTCCAACAGGTACGCCTGGGCCGAGCCGGTCCGCACGCAGCGGACCATCGCCGCGCCGTTCGCCGGCGTCGGCCTGCCGGTCGTCGACCCGGACGACGTCGCCGAGGTCGCCGCCGCGGTCCTGCGCGAGGACGGCCACACCGGGCGGGTCTACACGCTGACCGGCCCCGCTCCCGTCACGCCCCAGGAGCAGGCGGAGGCGATCGGCGCCGCGATCGGCGAGCCGATCCGGTTCGTCGAGCAGACCCGCGACGAGGCCCTCGCGCAGATGGTGCGGTTCATGCCCGAGCCGGTGGCCAAGACGACGCTCGCCATCCTCGGCGAGCCGACTCCCGAGGAGCAGCGCGTCAGCCCCGACGTCGAGCGCGTCCTCGGCCGCGCGCCCCGTCCCTTCGCGGCCTGGGCGCACCGCAACGCCGCCGCCTTCCGCTGACGTACGACTCGGAGGAATACCGTCGGTCGATCGGGTAGGTACTCAACGTAGGCGGGAACGGCATCTCAGGCGGCCGTTCCCGCCCTTGACGGGTATCGGGCGGTGCGTGGCGCGCCGACGCGACGACCGGGGATCAGGTTTCGGGCGTGTGGGCGTGGCGCTGGGCGGCGGCTTCACGGGCCCGCTGGAGGCGCGGGATGTACCAGCAGCCGAAGACGCCCATCGCGAAGCCGGTCACGCAGACCCAGCGCCACCAGTGGTCGCGGGCGGGCAGCGGGACGAGCAGGAGCACGATGAACGCCACGGCGAACGCCGCCGCGCCGGCGGCGGCGGTCAGGACGTCGTTGGTCTTGATCGGTTCCGGGACGTGACGCCGCTCGGGACTCATGGCAATCAGCGTAACCGGCCCAGTTGATCACTTCGATCGCCAGGTCCGACGCCGCCGGGTGACGTGGGCGGTCGGGGGAGATCGAGGCGTGTCGCCGGTTTTGTCGAACCCTGCTCTGTTACGCGGTGACCTGGTGCGTTACCTTCCGGGGCAAGGTGCTCGCCGGGGCGGTTCGTCGACGGCAGGGCTCGGTGATCGGTGGCACGTTGTGCCGTTCTCCGGGAGGAGGGCAGAGTCGTACGCTTTGCTAACGAGATTGCGGAATGCGAGACACGCGCGTATCGTTAGCAAAAGTAATGACTCATGCTAAAGAACATGCCAACTTCACAGACCAGAAGCCGTGCGGGCCTGGCAGCCGCCCTGCGCGTCTCCGTAAGCAGGCTGTCCCGACGAATGCGAGCTCAGGCGGGGTCGCTGAGCGTCACCCAGCTCGCCGCGCTCGGCGCGGTCTCGCGGCACGCCTCGCTGACACCCGGCGAGTTGGCGGAGCACGAGAAGGTGCAACCCCCCTCGATGACCCGGGTGATCGCGGCGCTGGAGGAGCGCGGCCTGCTGACCCGCAGCCCGCATCCGACGGACCGGCGTCAGGTCATCCTGAACGTGACGGAGGAGGGCGAGCGGCTCCTGAAGGAGGAGCGGCGCCGCAAGGAGGCGTGGCTGGCCCAGCGGCTGGCGGAGCTGACCCCCGAGGAGCAGGAGATCCTGCGCCAGGCGGCGCCGATCCTGGAGCGCCTCAGCAAGGTCTGAGCCTCTTCCGGTCGCTGCGCAACCGCAACTACCGGCTGTTCGCCGGCGGCCAGGTCGTCTCCAACACCGGCACCTGGATGCAGCGGGTCGCGCAGGACTGGCTGGTCCTCGACCTGACCCACGGCAGCGGCGCGGCGCTCGGCATCACCACCGGCCTGCAGTTCCTGCCGCTGCTGCTGTTCGGGCTGTACGGCGGCGTGCTGGCCGACCGGTACCGCAAGCGGCGTGTGCTCATGGTCACCCAGGCGGTGATGGGCGCGCTGGCCCTGGTGCTCGGCCTGCTCGCGCTCACCGGCACCGCCCAGGTGTGGCACGTCTACGCCCTCGCGTTCGGCCTCGGCATGGCCACCGTCGTGGACAATCCGACCCGGCAGACCTTCGCCGTCGAGATGGTGGGCCCCGCCGACCTGTCCAACGCGATCGCGCTGAACAGCGCCATCTTCAACATGGCGCGGATCCTCGGCCCGGCCGTCGCCGGCGTACTGATCGCCGCCATCGGCACCGCTCCGGTCTTCCTCGTCAACGCCGGATCCTTCGGCGCCGTGCTGCTCGGCCTCTACCTGATGCGCGAGGATGAGCTCCACCTCAAGGCGCCGGTTCCCCGGGCCAAGGGCCAGTTGCGCGAAGGGCTGCAGTACGTCCGGCAGCGCCGCGACCTGGTCATGGTGCTGACCCTGGTGCTGTTCGTCGCGGCGTTCGGCATGAACTTCCAGATGACGACCGCGCTGATGAGCCGCCAGGTGTTCCACAGCGGCGCTTCCTCGTTCGGCTTCGCCTCGACCATGCTGGCCGTCGGCGCGCTGTCGGGGTCGCTGCTGGCCGCCCGCCGCAGGAACCTGCGGATGCGCCTGCTCTTCGGCGCCGCGACGCTCTTCGCCGTCCTGGAGATCGCGTCCGGCCTGATGCCGAACTACGTGTCCTTCCTCGTCCTGCTGGTCCCCACGGGCATGGCGCTGCTGACCTTCAACACTGCCGCCAACGCCGTCATGCAGCTCAGCGTGCCGGCGGAGATGCGCGGCCGGGTCATGGGCCTGTACATGCTCGTGTTCGCGGGCAGCTCGCCGATCGGCTCGCCGCTGATCGGATGGCTGGCCGAGATCTTCGGACCGCGGTCGAGCCTGATCATCGGCGGAGTCGTGTCCCTCGCGGCCGTCATCGGGGTCATCATCCTCATGGCCCCGCGCCCCGCGCTCGACGCCGTACGAGCGGGCCGCCTCCGGGAACTGCTCGCCACAAGGTGAGCCCTACGGGCGGGCCGGCCGCTCGCTACGTGACCGTACGGGCGGGCCGGCCGCTTGCCACGAGGTGACCGTACGGGGGATCGGCTGCTCGCCGCGGGGTAGCCCTGTGGACGGGCCGAGAGAGCCGCCGGTGACGGGGTGAGAGGCTGGCCCCCGTGAGGCTTTTCGTCGCGCTGCTGCCGCCGGAGACCGTCCTCGACGAGGTGGAGGCCGCCTTCGCCCCGCACCGGGCCGCCCACCCGGACCTGCGCTGGACGCGCCGCCCGTCCTGGCATGTGACGCTGGCGTTCTACGGCGAGGTCGACGAGCGGATCGTGCCGCGGCTGCTGCCCCGGCTCGAACGCGCCGCCGGTCGGCACCCGCGCCGGACCGCGATATTCGCGGGCGCGGGCGCCTTCCCGCGTCCGGCGTCCGCCCGGGTGCTGTGGACCGGTCTGGAGTCCGACCTGCGGCGCCTCGCCGACTCCTGCGCGGCCGCCGCTCGCCGGGAGGGCGTCGACGTCGACGAGGGGAAGCGTTTCCACCCGCATCTCACGATGGCCCGCGCCCGCGGCCCCGTGGACCTGCGGCCCCTCGTCTCCGAGCTGGGCGACTACGAGGGCAGCCTGTGGACGGCCGGTGAGATCCACCTCATCCGCAGCCACCTCGGCCGCGAGGCGCGCTACGAGACCCTCGCCGCTTGGCCTCTCGCCTGAGCCGTGAAGGGCGCGGGCGGTCTTCTGCCGAGTGGTGCCCGTCGCGCGACGGGCACCACCCGGCGGTCACCTGTCGGCGACGAGCCCGCCGGCCTTGCCGCGGTTGTCGGCGGATACCTCATGGATCCACACCTCGACCGTCTCGGCCGGCAGCCCGTAGGCGTCGACGAACGCGTCGGTGATCCGTTTGACCAGCTCACGCTTGTCATCGACGGTGCGTGGTCCTTGATGGACGGTCACGATCGGCATGTCATCATCTCCTCGTCTCGGCCGTTGCCCGAACCGTTGCCAGTCCACAGCAGGCAGGCGGCCGGACCAAGAAGCGGATCGTGCCGGCTGTGATCAGGAATCGTGATCGAGGAAGGACACTGGGACGGTGGAGCTCCGCCAACTGCGGTACTTCGTGACCGTGGCCGAGGAACTGCACTTCGGGCGGGCCGCCCAGCGGCTGCACATCGTGCAGGCCGCGGTGAGCCAGCAGGTCCGCAGGCTCGAACGGGAGCTGGGCGTCGAGTTGTTCGATCGCTCGCCGCGGACGGTACGACTCACCACGGCCGGCCAGATCTTCCTGCCCGAGGCGCGTGCGGTACTGGCCGCCGAAGGGCGGGCGAGAGCCAAGATCGCCGAGCTGGTGGCCGTCCGGCCCACCGCGCTGCGGCTCGGTACCAGCAACGGGCTCGGCGAGCACCTGGACCAGGTCCTGGACAAGCTGGTCAGGTTCGTTCCGCAGATCAGCGTGGAGCTGGTCTCGGCGGCCACCCAGGCGAGGCTGGACCAGGTACGGACGCAGGGCCTGGACGCCGCCTTCGTCCGGGGTGTCACCGAGATACCCGAACTACGGTTGATCCCGCTGTGGCGGGATCGGCTCGTCATCGCCCTGCCGACCGATCATCCACTCGCCGAGGCTCCGGTGATCGAGCTCGCCCGACTGGCGGGAATGCCGTTGCGGCTGGCCGACCGCTCTCGCAACGCGCCCCTGCACGACCTGATGGTCTCGTCGTGCCGGGCCGCCGGCTTCGACCCGGTACTCGGTCCACCGTTCACGACTCTGCAGGACACCCTGGCCATGGTGGGCAGCAGCCGCGATACCTGGACGGTGCTGTACGAGGCACAGGCGCGCCGAATGCCGGCGCCGCGGCTGGCGTTCCGGGCGACGGCGGAACCGATCACCATGACGACGCTGCTCGCGGTGTCCGCGACCAACCCGCCCTGGTGCCTGGACGAACTGCTGCGCGCCTGCGATCACGATTCGTGAACGCAGCGAGCACCGACTGCTCCTTGGTCCGGCCGCCGTCTCCCGGTGGACTGGAGCCGACCCCGAGAACGCCTCCGAGGAGCATTCATGCATGCGATCACCATCCGTGAGTACGGCGACCCGGAAGTCCTGGAGTGGACCGATGCGCCCGACCCACGGCCCGGGTACGGCGAGGTGGTCCTGCGTGTCGCCGCCACCGCGGTGAACCGAGCCGACGTGCTGCAACGCCAGGGCCTGTACCCGCCGCCGCCCGGTGCGAGCGAGATCCTCGGGCTCGAGTGCTCCGGCACGATCGTCGAACTGGGTGAGGGCGTCGACGACCGGCGGGTCGGCGACGAGGTGTGCGCACTGCTGACAGGCGGCGGCTACGCCGAGCGTGTCGCCGTGCCGGCCGCACAGTTGCTGCCGGTGCCCGCCGGGGTGGGCCTGGTCGCCGCCGCCGCGCTGCCCGAGGCGGCGTGCACGGTGTGGCTGACCGTCGCCATGGAGGCCGACCTGCGCGCGGGCGAGGTGCTGCTCGTCCACGGCGGTGCGGGCGGCATCGGCAGCAACGCCATCCAGGTCGGCAAGGCGCTCGGGGCGACCGTGGCGGTCACCGCGGGCTCCGCCGAACGGCTCGAACAATGCCGGCGGCTCGGCGCGGACATCCTCGTGAATTACCGGGAACAGGACTTCGTCGCCGAGATCCAGGCGCGGACCGGTGGCGCGAACGTGATCCTGGACAACATGGGAGCCGCCTATCTGGAGCGCAACATCGACGCGCTGGCCACCGGCGGCCGACTGATGATCATCGGCTTCCAGGGCGGGCTCACCGGTCGGCTCGACATCGGCAGGCTCATGGCCAAACGAGCCACCGTGGCCTCGACCGCGTTGCGTCCCCAATCGGTGGCCGACAAGGGGCGCATCGTGGCAGCCGTACGAGAGAACCTGTGGCCGCTGGTCGAGAACGGCACCGTCCGTCCGATCATCGGCCACGCCGTACCGCTCCGAGAAGCGGGCGAGGCGCATCGCCTGATGGAGAAGGGCGGCACCTTTGGAAAGATCCTGCTGACCGCCTAGGAGCTGATCACGTGTGGGGTCTTTCCCGAGCATTCGGTACGGCCCCGCCCGACCGTCCGGGGGAGAAGAACGGACGATCTCCGCAGATCACACAGCCGGATCGCCCGTGCTGTGGGCGATTCGGATCAGACCGTTGGAGGCGGCGTCGGCGCCGCAGCACCTACTCAGGCCGGCGGCCGGTGAGCTTCTCGAACAGCTCGATGTAGCGGGCCTGGGTCGCGGCGACGACGTCGTCGGGGATCTCCGGGCCCGGCGGGGTGCGGTCCCAGCCGGTCACCGTCGACGACCAGTCGCGGACGAACTGCTTGTCCAGAGAGTGCTGCGGGCGGCCGGGCTCCCACTCGTCGGCCGGCCAGAAGCGGGAGGAGTCGGAGGTCAGCAACTCGTCGGCGAGCACCAGCGTGCCGTCCGGCGCGCGGCCGAACTCCAGCTTCGTGTCCGCGATGATGATGCCCCGCTCGGCGGCCAGCTCCGCTCCGCGCCGGTAGATCTCCAGAGTCGCGTCCCGCAGCCGCTCGGCGGTCTCCGCGCCGATCTCCCGGACGACCTCGTCGAAGGTGATGAACTCGTCGTGCCCGGCCGTCGCCTTCGTGGTGGGCGTGAACACCGGCTCCGGCAGCCGGGACGCCTCGACGAGCCCCGGCGGGAGCGCCACTCCGGACACCGTCCCCTGCTTCTGGTACTCCTTCAGGCCCAGACCGGTCAGATAGCCCCGGGCGATGAACTCGACCGGCAGCATCTCCAGTCGGCGGCAGCGGATCGCCCGCCCGGCCCACTCGGCCGGCACGTCGTCTGCGGAGATCACATGGTTGGGCATGACGTCGGCGAGCCGCTCGAACCACCACAGCGACAGCTGGGTCAGGATCTTCCCCTTGTCGGGGATGGGCGTCGGGAGCACGACGTCGTACACGCTCACCCGGTCGGTCGCGACGAGGATCAGGTCGTCGCCGTCCGCGTAGACGTCGCGGACCTTGCCCGAATGCACCAGCTCCATGCGCTCTCACAATCTCACCCGCGGCCCCGCTCGGGCCTACTCACCGCTACTGAGAACGTATCGGTTCAGCAGGTGAACGGCCCGAGCGGGGGAGGCCACGACGGCCGCCCGCCCGGCCCGAGCGCGGAAGGCGATACGGCCGCAAGCGGTGCCGCCCGCCTTCAAACGGCGCCGCCCGCCTTGGCCGGAGGGCGGCGG
Source organism: Actinoallomurus liliacearum (assembly GCF_039542035.1). Taxonomy (NCBI): domain Bacteria; kingdom Bacillati; phylum Actinomycetota; class Actinomycetes; order Streptosporangiales; family Thermomonosporaceae; genus Actinoallomurus; species Actinoallomurus liliacearum. The sequence continues at coordinate 733,287 of NZ_BAABHJ010000008.1, read as the reverse complement.
TGGGTCAGGCGGCGTGGCCGCCGTCGATGGTCAGCGCGGTGCCGGTGACGTATCCGGCCTCGTCGCCGGTGAGGTAGGCGACCATTCCGGCGATCTCGTCGGGGCTGCCGAAGCGGCCGACGGCGGTGAGGGACCGCTGTCCCTCGGCGAACGGGCCGTCCACGGGGTTCATGTCGGTGTCCACCGCCCCGCAGTGCAGCGCGTTGACCGTGACGCCGCGCCCGCCGAGCTCACGCGACAGGCCCTTCGTGAGGCCGACCAGGGCGGACTTGCTCATGGCGTAGACGCTCATTCCCGGGCCGGGCACGTGCGAGGTCAGGCTGGAGCCGATGTTGACGATCCGGCCGCCGTCGCCGAGGTGCCGGGCGGCCGCCTGCGACGCGAGGAACACACCTCGGACGTTCACGGCGAGCGCCTGGTCGACCTGCTCCAGCGACAGGTCCTCCAGCGGGCCGATCACCCCGATGCCCGCGTTGTTCACCAGGATGTCGAGGCGGCCCATCTCGGCCGCGACCCGGTCCACCGCGCCCACGACCGCCTGCGGGTCCGCCGCGTCGGCCTGGACGGCCATCCCGCGCCGCCCCGTCGCCTCGATCTTCGTCACCACCTGCTGGGCCTGCTCGTCGGAGCTCACGTAGGTGATCGCCACGTCGGCGCCCTCGTGGGCGAGCCGGTAGGCGACCGCCGCGCCGATGCCGCGGCTGCCGCCGGTGACCAGAGCGACCTTGCCGGTAAGACGGGACATGTTCATCCTCTTTCTGTTCCTGGTGAGTGGGGGAGTCGACGTCACGCCGTGACGCCGGTGGACACGGCCGTCCGCAGGGTTTCGTTGACCGCGGCGGTGTCCCAGTAGAAGGGGCGGATCTCCGTGATGAGGCGGTCGCGGACGGTGAACACTTGGAGCACCGTCGTCTCGATCGACCGGCCGGTGGCGCGGGCGGCCAGCCTGCCGTGGTTGGAGACGATGACGGTGTCACCGTCCGTCCACTGCCGTCTGTCGAGGAACTCGAGCGACCGCCAGGCCCGGCTCATCGCAGCCATGAAGCGCTCCATGCCGTCGTGACCACGCCACACGCCGCCGTAGGGCAGCGTGGGCGCCTGGTGCATCACGACGTCGGGGTCGAGATGCGCGGCCATGCCGCCGAAGTCGGCGACGCCCGGACCGCCCGCGGAGATATAGGCGGCCTCCGCCGCGAAGAACTCATCGAGCACGGCGCGGACGTCTCCGTGAGCGCTCATGGGATCCAGACCCTTCTTGTCGTGTCAGCGCCGGTGCACCCTTCTGGTGCGCCGGTGGTGCGCTGTCGTCCCAAGAACCCCAGCGGGCCGGGATCGGTTGCACCGTCGGCCCAGAGGCGGACCCGAATCTCGGTGAAGCGGTGCCGATCGGCGGCGGTACGCCGGAAAACGCCCGGTCCGGTGGCCTGTTCACCGAGCGTTTCGCTCGGCTACGGCCCGAAAAACGGCTCGCGGTGGCAGGACGGCGGCCAACGGCCCGTCGTGTGGCGGCCGCCGCCAGGGGTGGTCGCCACCTGGTGGTTCATTCGGGTCTCGCGTGAAACGTGGACGTTGCGCGCGATCGCGGATTATCGTGATCGACGATCGGCCGATGCGCGCGCTGAATGCCGCCGGTCGGAACAGGGCAGGGCGGACGGCCGGCGGGGGTGGGCGTGAAGAGCCACACCGGGCTCCGGCGACGGCTACTGACGCTACTGGCCGGGTTCTTCGGTTTCGTCATCACCGTCGTGCTCTCGGCGATTCCGGGAACCGCCGTCGCCGAGGTCATCCGCGTCGGGGAGACCGCCAACGCCGCTGGGACCGGTGGGTCGGCGGCGACCGTGGCCGCCCTCGACCGAAGCCGGCGCTCCAAACACTCCCGCGCGGCCCCGGTGGACACGCCGGGCGACCGAGGAGCAACGGTCCCCTCTCGTACGTCGAGCGCCGGCGCCCTCGCCGTTCCGGACGAGGACGGCACGGCGGACACGACGGGGCGGCGGCCGTTCACGAAGGCGGTCGCTCCCGGCTCCCCGACGACGGACCGCGCGGCGGGCGAACACCGGACCGCCTCGGCACGCTCTCCGTCCGATACCGCGTCGACCACCGCTGGACGGGACTGCCCGCGCGCCGTCTCGGCGAAGGCCGGTGGGGCCGGGCCGGGCGCGGCGGTACCGGCGGTCGCGGATCGCGTTCGCACGGTCCGGCGCGCGATCACCGCCGTCGTCGCGGCGCGCACGGTCACGCCGCCGGCCGTCTTCCTGTCCGCGGTCAGTCTCCGCGGTCCTCCTCCGCACACGGGTTCCTGACGTTCCCGTTCGTCGACCGCGGCGTCCTTCGACGGCCGCGGCGTTCCCGTGTGGAGGCATGTCATCTCTCGTACAACCCTGCGGCGAGCGCGTTCGGTGCTCGCCGGATCACTCGCGTTCCCCCGATCGTCGTCCGCCCGCCGTACCGGCCTTGGGGCCTGCTCTTCCCGGGAGGAAGGATGCTGACCCCCTTCCTGCGGGCCTGCCGGACCCCTGACCTGCGCCGGAAACTGCTGTTCACGCTCGGCATCATCGTGGTGTTCCGGTTCGGCCAGAACCTGCCCGCGCCGGGCGTCGACGTGTCGGCCGTGAAGGCGTGCGCGCAGGCCGCGGCCCATGGCGACCGCGCCGACGTCTTGAGCCTGGTCAACCTGTTCAGCGGGGGTGCCCTGCTCAAGCTCTCGGTCATGGCCCTGGGCATCTACCCGTACGTCACCGCCAGCATCATCCTGCAACTGCTGACGACGGTGATCCCGCGTCTGGAGACCTTGAAGAAGGAGGGGCAGGCCGGCACCGCGAAGATCACTCAGTACACCCGCTATCTCACGGTCGCGCTGGCGGTCCTGCAGGGCGCCACGGTCATGGCGATGGCGGCGTCCGGGAACCTCTTCCCCGGCTGCGGGCAGCGGATCCTGCACGACATGGGGGTCCTCACCGTCGTCACGATGGTGACCTGCATGGTCGCCGGTACGGCCGTCATCATGTGGCTCGGCGAGCTGATCACCGAGCGGGGCATCGGCAACGGCATGTCGATCCTGATCTTCACTCAGGTCGTCGCCGTCTTCCCGACGGAGTTCTGGAACATCTACACCAGGAAGGGCGGGTTCACCTTCACCCTGGTGACGCTGACGAGCCTGGCGGTGATGGCCGGAGTGGTCTTCGTCGAGCAGGCCCAGCGACGCATCCCGGTGCAGTACGCCAAACGGGTGGTGGGCCGGCGATCGTACGGCGGGACGTCGACCTACATCCCGCTGAAGGTCAACCAGGCCGGCGTGATCCCGGCGATCTTCGCCTCGTCGCTGCTGTCCGTACCGACGCTCGCGGCGCGGCTCTGGCCCGGGAACGCCTTCCTGAACCGCACGCTCGCCCCGCTCACCCGGCAGGACGACCCCTGGCACATGGTCACGCTGTTCGGGCTGATCGTGTTCTTCACGTACTTCTACGTCGCGATCACCTTCAATCCGACCGAGATCGCCGACAACATGAAGAAGTACGGCGGGTTCGTTCCCGGGATCCGGCCGGGACGGCCGACCGCCGGATACCTCGACTACGTGCTCACCCGGATCACCGCGCCCGGCGCGCTCTACCTCGGGTTGATCTCGCTCATCCCGATGCTCGCGCTGTCGCTGTTCGGAGCCACGCAGGACTTCCCGTTCGGGGGGACGAGCCTCCTGATCGTCGTCGGCGTCGCGCTGGACACCGTGAAGCAGATCGAGAGCCGGCTGCAGCAGCACTCCTACGAGGGGTTCCTGCGCTAGCGGCCGGGCGGCGTACGCGATGCTCGGCGAAGGAGCCGGTAGTAGCGGAGATTCGCGAAGAATCACCGCTTCGGCCGCTCCTTCGCCGAGCCTTCGCGCCGCTCACAGCGGCGCGTCAGGCGTCGGGGCGGAGGCGGTGGTCGAGGGCGGTGTGGCGGCGGCCGGCGCCCGCCGTGCGGACGGCGGCGGCCAGGGCCCTGGGGGAGCCGGCCAGCACGACCAGCTTCTTGGCGCGGGTGACGGCGGTGTAGAGCAGGTTGCGCTGCAGCATCATCCAGGAGCTCGTCGTCAGCGGGATGACCACGGCCGGGTACTCGCTGCCCTGGGAGCGGTGGATCGTCACCGCGTACGCGTGGGCGAGCTCGTCCAGCTCGGCGAAGTCGTAGTCGACCTCCTCGTCCTCGTCGGTGCGCACGGTGAGCGTCTGCTCCTCCAGGGACAGGCCGGTCACCACGCCCACTGTGCCGTTGAAGACCCCGGCGGCGCCCTTGTCGTAGTTGTTCCGCAACTGGGTGACCTTGTCGCCGACGCGGAACACCCGCCCGCCGTACCGCCGCTCGGGCCGCCCGTCGCGGTGCGGCGTGAGCGACTCCTGCAGGAGCGTGTTGAGGTTGCCCGCGCCGGCCGGGCCGCGGTGCATCGGCGCGAGCACCTGGACGTCCCGGCGCGGGTCCAGTCCGAACCTGCGCGGGATCCGCTCCGCCACGATCTCCACGGTGAGTTCCGCGGTCTTCTCGGCCTCCTCGCACGGGAACAGGAAGAAGTCCGGGAAGCCGCGCGTCTGCGGGGACTGCCCGGCGTTGATCCGGTGCGCGTTGACCACGATCCCGGACCGCTGCGCCTGCCGGAAGATCTTGGTGAGGCGTACGCGGGGGATCGCGTCGGCGGCCAGGAGGTCGCGCAGCACCTCCCCCGCGCCCACGGACGGGAGCTGGTCGACGTCGCCGACGAGCAGCAGGTGCGCGCCGCGCGGGATCGCCTTGACCAGCTTGTTCGCGAGGATGACGTCGACCATCGAGGACTCGTCGACGACGACCAGGTCCGCGTCGAGCGGGTTGTCGCGGTCGAACTTCGGGTCGCCGCCGGGCTGCAATTGCAGCAGCCGGTGCACCGTCGCCGCCTCGTGGCCGGTCAGCTCGGCCAGCCGCTTCGCCGCCCGTCCCGTGGGCGCGACCAGCACGACCTTCGCGCGCCTGGCCCGGGCCAACTCGACGACGGACCGTACGGTGAAGCTCTTCCCGCAGCCGGGGCCGCCGGTCAGCACGGCGACCTTCTCGGTCAGCGCCAGGCGTACGGCGTCCTCCTGCTCGGGGGCGAGGCCGGTTCCGGTCCGCTGCCGCAGCCAGCCGAGCGCCTTGTCCCAGTCGACGTCGCGGAAGCCGGGCAGCCGGTCCGTGCCGGTGCGCAGCAGTTCCAGCAGCCCGGTGGCCAGGGAGCGTTCGGCGCGCTGGAAGGGCGGCAGGTACACCGCCGGGATCTCGCCGTTCTCGGCCGTGACCCGTTCGCGGATCACCTCCTCGGCCGCGACCGCCTCCTCCAGGCACGGGCCGACCAGCTCGCGCGGCACCTCCAGGATCTTGGTCGCCTCGGTGATCAGGTTGGGCTCGGGCAGGTAGCAGTGCCCGTTGTCGGCCGCCTGGGACAGCGTGTACGCCAGCCCCGCCTTGACGCGCTCCGGGCTGTCGTGCGGGATGCCGACGGCCTGCGCGATCGTGTCCGCGGTCTTGAACCCGATGCCCCACACGTCGGCGGCCAGGCGGTACGGCTCCTTCCGCACCACCGAGATCGACTCGTCCCCGTACTGCTTGTAGATCCGTACCGCCAGCGACGTGGACACGCCGTGTCCCTGGAGGAAGACCATCACCTCCTTGATGGCCTTCTGCTCCTCCCACGCGGCGGCGATGCGGCCCGAGCGCTTCGGCCCCAGCCCGTACACCTCGACCAGGCGCTCGGGTTCCTCCTCGATCACCCGCAGGATGTCGGTGCCGAAGTGCTCGACCATCCGGTCCGCCATGACCGGGCCGATCCCCTTGATCAGGCCGGACCCGAGGTATTTGCGGATGCCCTGGACCGTCGCGGGCAGCACGGTGGTGTACGACACCGCCTCGAACTGGCGGCCGTACTTCGGATGTGAGGTCCACCGCCCCGTCAGCCGCAGGCTCTCCCCGACCTGCGCGCCCAGCAGCGGCCCCACGACCGTCAGCAGCTCCGAGCCGCTCCTGTCGGTGGCCACTCGGGCGACGGTGTACCCGGTGTCCTCGCTGGCGAAGGTGATCCGCTCGAGTACGGCCTCCAGCACCCGCGTTCCCGGTGAAGCCGCCTCTGCGTCCGCCACGTCGTCATACTGCCCGAAATCACTGACAGGTCCGGCCGACCCACCGAACGATTCTCCGGTACGTTCTGTAGCGCACCAATCACAACGAGTCGTATAGAGGGTACACGGGGTGTCGATTTCGTTCGCGGAGCATTGCGGTCGGTGGACCGTCGAGGACCTCCGCCGACCTGCGGAGGACGATCTCTACCGGTACGAGATAGACGACGGGGTCCTGATCGTCAGTCCCCCTCCCGCGTCCCCCGACCAGGCGGCCCTGCTGCACCTCGCCTTCGTCCTCCAGGCGCCCGCCCGGACCGCCGGATACCAGGTCCTGCCGATGGTGGAGGTCGTCACTCATCGGCGGGACGACTGGCTGAAGGTCCCCGACCTGGTGGCGGTGACCTTGGACGCCTTCGAGGCGGAGCCGGAGGCGTACGACGCGGCCGACGTGGCGCTCGTGGTGGAGATCAGCGGGAGCAGGCAGAGCCGCAACCGCGACTTCGGAGAGAAGCTCGAGGCCTACGCCGAGGCGGACATCCCGCACTACTGGGTCGCCGAGCTCGTACCCGTCCCAAGGCTGACCGTCTTCGAACTGGTCGACGGGGCGTACCGGGAGGTCGTCGCCTCGCCGGAGCCGGTCGGACTGACGCGGCCGTTCGCCGTGGAGATCGATCCGGCCCGGTTGCGCAGGGTGAGGGCGCGCTGACCGGCCGTCCGGTGGCGACACCGGGGGTGGTGGCTGCTCGAATCTCGCGCCGGAGCGCATAGGCTCGGCGTGTGAACCGTGCTCCTCGATGGCTGTTGCCGACCGTTCTGGCCGCGCTCGTCTTCGCCGTCGTACTGGGCACGCTGCTCCATTGAGGCGGCCGCGCCGGGGCGGGTCCCCCGCACGAGAGGCGCGCGCACGTACGCTCGCCGCCGTCGTCGCGGCGGGCGGCCCGCTGCTGTGGGCCGTGCCCGCCCAGGCCGACGCGCGGGCGGTCGCCGAGGGCGCCAAGCGGCTCTGCACGATCGACGACCCGCGCATCGACGAGTCCAGCGGCCTGGCCGCGAGCCGGCGCCATCCGGGCATCGTCTACACGTTCAACGACTCGGGCGGGTCGCCGCGGCTCTTCGCGCTCGGGATCGACGACTGCAAGGTCCGGGCCGCGATCACCCTCGGCGGGGCGCGCAACCGCGACTGGGAGGCGATGGCGATCGGCGCCGACGGCGACCTGTACGTCGGCGACATCGGCGACAACCTCAAGGGCCAGCCGTACTCCACCGTCTACCGCATCCCGGAGCCGAGGACGATCCGCACGCAGACCGTGCGCGCCACCGCGTACCGGATCAAGTTCGAGGACGGGCCGCACAACGCCGAGACGCTGATGATCGATCCGCGGACGAACCGGCTCTACGTCGCGAGTAAGGAGTTCGGCGGATCGCTGTACGAGGGGCCGAAGAAGCTCAGCACGAGCGGCTTCAACGTCATGCGCCACGTCGGTGACGCCCCGCTGTACGCGACCGACGGGGCGTACGCCCCCGACGGACGGACGTTCGTCATCCGCGGCTACTGGGACGCCGAGATCTATACCGCGCCTGGCAAGGAGCTGACCGGGGTGAAGGTGCCGGACCAGAAGCTCGGCGAGGGGATCACGTACACCGCCGACGGCAGGTCGCTGCTGTTCAGCGGCGAGGGCGTACGGCAGCCGCTGTGGCGGGAGCCCGTGCCGAAGGAGGCGCTGCCGTCCCCGACGCCGAAGTCCAAAGGGCACGCGAGCCCCGCGGACGGGACCGGGGACGGAATGAAGCCGGGCCGCAGAATGCTGGGCCTAGTGGTCGTCGGGGCGCTCGCCCTGGCCGGTGTTGTGGTGTTCGCTCGCAGACGAGCGTCATGACGAATGGGACGGTGACGTGTCACGATCTCTTCTCGTGGACCTCGAGCTGATCGGCCTTCGGGCCCCCGTACGGCGGTCGCGTCCGGTCGCCCCCGGCCCGTTCGCGCTGTTGTCCCTGCTGGTGGCCCTGTTGCCGATCTCCAACCCCGCCGTGTGGGCAGGCGTCATCGTCGCCTGCAACGCCATGCCGTGGCTGCTCGGCCTGCGGGCGCGCCGTACCGGTGTCTGGCGGCTGTCCGCGGCGGGCCTCGAACGTCTCGCGGCCGACGGCTCGGTGGTCGAGGCGTACGAACGGGACCGGATCGAGGAGTTCAGCGTCACCGCCGACGACGAGATCCTGACGATCTTCCACAAGTTCGGGTCGACCACCGCCGGCACGCTCACCGACATGGGCTTCGACCCGCTGACGTTCTACATGACCGCCCGCCGGCTGGGCATCACCACCCACGTCATCGACGGTGACCGTTCGGTGTTCGACGAGGGCGACCTGCCCGCCGAGGAGGACGCGCCCCGCGCGCTCGGCCGCCGCGCCGAACAGCGCCTGCGCGACCAGGAGGCGACGCTGCTGGCCGTCGCGCACGAGCCGTATCCGGCCGTGCAGACCACGCGCGCCACGCTCGGCAACCCGGTCACCGGCCGGCGCCGCGCGGTGGCGCTCGGGCTCCTCCTCGCGCTGCTGGCCCTGACGATGCTCGCCCGGATCGCGCTCGACGGCGCGCTCGGCCTCGGCGACCGGGTCATGGGCGGCCTGTGGGCCGTCGTCGGCGCGGTCGCGGTCCTCGGCGCCCGCCGCCGGCGGCTGACCAGCGCGCCGCTGTCCTGGTCCATCAGCCCCACGGAGCTGCGGGTCCGGCACGCCACGGTCGCCGAGTGGCGGGTCCGCGCCGACCACGTCGCCGCCGTCGTCGTCGGCCCGGGAACGGCCGTCGACCCCGTGTCGGGCGCGCTGACCGGACGGCACACCGTCGTGACCGTGTTCGGCCACCGGCTGCAGGTGCTGGCGCGGCTCCCCGCCCAGGGCCTGGACGTCTTCCAGCTCACGCACGCGCTCAGCGAACGCGGCTACCAGGTCGTCACGCCCGACCAGGGCGCACGCCGGCCGTCGCAGTACGGGCTGGCGGGTCTGCCGGACATCTTCGCGCGCGTGCCCGGCGGCCGCCTCGTCGTCGACGAGGACGGCATCGGCTGGGCCGACGGCGCGGGCGACGTCATCCTGCGGATGCCGCGCGACCGCATCGGCGGCATGGAGCTCCTCACCGTCGACGGCCACGCCTGGCTGCGCATGTACGACGACGACGGCGACGAGTTCCTCGCCGCGCCGCTGTCGATGCTGCGCATCTCCCGCACGGACCTGCGCGAATCCGCGCGGCGGATGCGGCTGCCGATCACCGACGCGGAGTACGACGCGTACGTCAACGCGGCCTTCCACGGCTCCATGACCCGCATCGAGGCGGCCCTGGACCCCTCGATCACCCTGACGCCAGAGGAGGACGAGACCCTGCCGCCGGTGCAGCTCGACGTGCCCCGGCGCACCCGCGTGCTGGCCTATGCCGTCACCGCGACGCTCTGCGAGCTCGTCGCCGTCCTCGGGTCGATCTGGCTGCGCGGCGACCTCGGCGGGTTCTGGACCTCGCTGTCGTGGGCCGCGCCGACCGGGTTGGTGCTGGGGCTCGCGGGCACGTGGCTGTACGACCGGAACCGGCCCCAGCTGCGCATCTCCGCGTCGGGGATCTCCTCGGTGACGCGCCTCGGACGGACCGAATGGAGCGTGACACGACAGGCGCTCGGCGGCGTGGGCATCGACGAGTCCGAGGCACCCCGGCTCGTCGTGTGGAGCCCGGTGGGCCGGGTGCTGCGCCGGGTGTCCTTCCCGCCGGACCTGGGCGAGCTGCGCCGCGCCTGCGAGCGCCACGGCCTCCCCTGGGGCCCGCCCGACGCCGACCACGGCGCCGCCCCACCCCCGGAGCTCTGACCGCCATACCCCCGCGCTAGAGCCGGTCCACCGGTGCCGCACGGTGCCGACGCCGGTCGCCGTGATCACTGGCCATCACTGCCCTCTATGAGCGGCAGATGCCAGTGATCATGGGAGACGTCCCGGCCCGGCCGGTTTCTCGAACATCGCCGTAACTCTCGTCGTTCTGCGGCCACTTCGTCGTGAACAAGCCCCCAGTCACGGGAGAGCGAGTGGATGACGACAGAGCACGGTTCACCGAACTGTACGACGCGTATCGGATGCGGGTGTGGGCGTACGCGGCCTCCCGTGTCGGCGGTCAGGCCGCCGATGAGGTCGTGAGCGAGACGTTCATGGTGGCGTGGCGGCGCTTCGCGGAGATGCCGGCGGCCTCGCTGCCATGGCTGCTCGGCGTGGCCCGGAACGTCATCCGTGACTCCGTACGGGCGCAGACGCGGCGAGACTCCCTCGCCGCCGAGCTGCGGACCTGGACGCGAGACGCCGAGTCGGACGTCGCCGACGGCGTCGTCGACCGCATGACGATGCTGCGCGCGCTCACCGAACTGTCCGACGGCGACCGGGAGGTGCTCACGCTCGTCTCCTGGCACGGACTGAGCCCCCGCGAGGCGGCCCGCGTCGTCGGCTGCAGCACGGCCACGCTGCGCGTACGGCTGCACCGGGCGCGCAGGCGTTTGGCCGCGGCGATGAGCACCCCGGCGCCACAGCGACAGCACCGGCAGACCACGGCGATGGAGATGGAGTGGTGATGACCGACCTCATGCGACGGCTGGCCGAGGTCCGGCCCGCCCACCTCGGCGGCGACGGACCGATCGACGACGCGGTCCGGACCGCGGAACTGAACCGGGCGTTCACCCAGCCGCGCGAGGCCGCGCGCAGGCGGCGACGCGGACGGGTGCTGATCCCGGCCGTCCTGGCCGGAACGGCCACCGTCACGGCGGTCGCGCTGGCGGTCGGCGCCGGCGGGCACTCGCCCGCCCCGGGCGGGTCGCGGCCCGCGCCCCTCGACGGCAGGTCCGTCCTGCTGGCCGCCGCGGACGAGGCGGAGAAGCTGCCCACCGGGAACTACTGGTTCACCGATCAGATCCAGGGCCAGTCCTACCTCGTCAAGGCCGGCTACGCGATCACCGGCGCGCACTCCGAGACGTTCGAGTGGACCGCGGCGAAGGTCGGCGGAGGCCACCTGTTCTACGGCCGTGACCTGCCCGCCCGGCCGCTGACCAAGGAGGACGAGGCCGCCTGGCGCAAGGCGGGCGCGCCGACGAGCTTCCGGGTCTGGTCCAACGACCACTACGGCACGTACACGACGAAGGCAGGCTCGTGGAGTGCGGACCGGCCGCACGAAACGGGCGGGAAGTTCTTCGTCCCCGGCACCGGTCGTGAGCTGAGCCCGGCGGAGCTGCAGAACCTGCCGACGGACTCGGCCACGCTCAAGAAGACGTTCCTCCCTGTCGTGGGCAAGGTGCGGGCGAACTCCGACCCCGCCGTGGCGAGGTGGCTCACCGACCCTGCGCACCTGATCCTGCAGGCCGGCAATGTGTTCGCCAATGCTCCGCTGCCGCCGAAGGTGCACGCCGCCCTGATGCGCACCGTCGCGGCACAGCCCGGCGTGCGAAGCCTCGGTACGGTCACCGACCCGCTGGGGCGGCGTGCCATCGCGATCGGCGCGGACTGGTCCGACAGCCGTATCGCGGGCCTCGGCAAGGACAGGAAACCGCGCTGGGAGAAGATCGGCTACACCGCCCGCGAGGAACTGCTCTTCGACCCGCACACCGGCGCCTACCTCGGCGACCAGCGGGTCCTGGTGAAGCCGGGTGCCGAGTACCGCACCCGGAAGCCGGGATTCGTGATCAACTACTGGCTGGCACGGAGCTCCGGCTGGACGCAGAAGAAGCCGTCCCCGCCGACCTCACTCCCCTTCAAGTGAGCCGCAGCCGCCGCCCCGAGGATCAGGCCCCGGGGCGGCGACTGCGTACGCGCCGCGCCATACGTCCGGAGGAGGAAGTCCGTCGGCGATCGTGACGAAGCCGTCAGGGCCAGTCCGCGGGCGGCCGGACGTAGGTGCCCTTGCCGGGGACCGTCCTCAGGTACCCGACCCGCTCGAGGTGCGACAGCGCCCGGTGCACGGTCGGCCGGTCGACCCGGAGGATCGGGGCGAGCTCGTCGCCGGACAGGATCTTCCGGCCGGGCGGCCAGTCGCCGCCGACGATGCGGTCCCGCATCGTCTCGGCCGCCCGCCGGGCCGCGTCGTCCGCGCCGCGGCCCGGCGTCCTCGCGGCCAGCTCGACCTCGCCGATCCGCCGCAGCAGCCCGGACACGGACGCCTCATCGATGATCATCGAGTCGGTACTGACCGCGCAGAACGCGCTGAACGCCCGCCGCCAGGGCGACCAGATGATGACCCATCCGCCGTACGCGCTCTGCAGACTCGCCGCGACCGCCTCCGCGCGGGTGTTCCGGTGTGCGCCACCCGACGCTCGGGAACGCCGCCGGGTACGGGCCACCGCGCGCGTCACCGGTCCTCCTCCCGCGACGCGTCGCCGAGCCTTAGGACGCGGGCGATCCTGTCCGCCGCGTGGGAGATGTCGTCCGCCGCGCAGAGCGGCTCGTATTCCGGCGGCGACTCGCGAGTGGGGCCGGACCACTGCCAGAACCACATCAGCCGCCCGTCACGGCCGACCCCGCACACCACGGTCTGCCGCAGCCCGGGACTCAGGACCTTCGCACGGTGATCGTCGTCCGGCGGCTCACCGGCGGGATTGCTCGCCAGCACCCGGGCACCCTGCCCGACGCGGGCGCGCAATCCGCGAGCGGTCAACGCGTCCGCCAGCCGTTCGGTGAGCTGCGCCGTACGCGCGTCGACGGACGCCGGCGTCACCGGACCCACGGAGGGAGAACTCGACATTGATGCGTCACCTTTCGTGTTCGCCGATGACCTTGAGTGAAGCCGCTGTGCTGATCCGCCAGAAGACCGATACTGGGCGACATTGCATGGACACTGAGGGTGTCCGGGCTAGGGGTGGGCCGGAGGACGGGGTCATGGCCGGTGAAGAGGCGCTGCCGTGGTGGGCGGAACGGTTAAGAACCGAGCGAGAGCGACGTTCGTGGAACAAGCACGAGATGGCGCGTCGGCTGCATAAGGCCGCCGGTGTGCCGTATCCGCCCGTGACCTCGCTGGTCCGGCAGATCCTCGGCTGGGAGAAGGGTGAACACTTCCCCCGCGACTGGACGGCGGCCTACGCCACGGCGTACGGCATGACCGAGGAGGAACTGTTCGGGCATCCACCGCATTTGGGTCTGGTCGGATGCGGTGAGGGCGGCGCAGGCTCAGGCTGGGAGGTGGATGCCACGAAGCGCCGCGACGCCCTACGCGTCGGTCTCGCCGCCACGGTCGCGCCCGCCGCGCTGGCGGCCGTGCTCGGTGAGTCGGCGGCCGAGGCGATGGAGTTCACCCGGCTCGCCGGGGCTTCAGCGGTCGGGACCGGGACCTTCGACCATCTGCAGGCGGCGGTCGCCGCCATCGACCGGTCCTATGTGACCGAGCCGCCCGCCGAGGTCTTCGCCGTGGCACGTGCCTACCGGGTCCGCGTCCAGGAGCTGATCCGTGGCCCGCACACGCTCAAGCAGGGGCGTGAGCTGTATGTCTGGGCGGCCTGGTTGTCGGAACTGCTGGCCTGGCTGGCCCACGACCTGGGCCATCCGCTGACCGCCGAGGCATACGCGATCGACTCGTTCGAGCACGCCGACCAGGCCGGTCACGACGAACTATGCGCCTGGGCCGCCGACGCCCTCGCCTCGATCGCCACCTACACCGACCGCCCCGCCAGGGCCGTCGCAGTCGCTCACAAAGGCATCACCAGAGCCCCCGAACGCCACCCCATCGCCATCCGCCTGCGCGCCAAGGCGGCCCGGGCCTACGCCTGTCTCGGCCAAGGGGCCGAGTGCGAGGACCTACTCCGAGGAGCCGAAGAGTTGCACGATCGCCTGCCCGCCAGGCCGCCCACCCGCTTCGGCGCGGACACCGGTCCGCTCGCCGACTACGCCGTGACGGCCTATCCCGCCTCGGCGTACATCTGGCTTGAGGACTACGAGCAGGCGAGACGTCACGCGGAACGCGCGGTGGCCGTGCACGCGTTGACTCCGTCGACGGACCCGTCTCCAGGCCACGTGGCCATCGCGCGGATCGACCTGGGGATCGCGCTGTGTCACCTCGGTGCCCCGGACGAGGCAGGCGCAGCCGGCGCGATCGCACTCGCATCGCCGCGTGTCTTCGAGTCACTGCGCTCTCGCGCCGGGGACCTGGATGCGGTGCTGACGGCCCGATACGCCGAGACGGGGTACGCGCGGGACTTCCACGAGCGATACGTGGACCTGAGGAGGGTGCCGGTAGAGCAGCCGACGTGATCACTGGCCGTCACTGCTCTCTATCGGCAGTGAACGCCAGTGATCACGGAGGGGTGGATGCCGCGAAGCGGCGTGCGCCTCAGTAGACGGCGCGGAAAGTAATGATCCGCAGAGCAGCCCTACGTTAACCAGTAAGACTTTCATCGTTGATACTTCCAGCGGTGGAAGTATCATCCATGTGTGGATCACTTCATCGGGCGTCAGCGTGAGCTCGCGTTGCTTGATCGGATGCTGGGGCGGGTCGGCCGCGGGGGTCGGGCCGGGCGGCCGGGGCGGGCGTTGCTGATGCGCGGGCGGCGGCGGGTCGGCAAGTCGCGGCTCGTCGAGGAGTTCGTGGACCGGGCCGGAGTGCCGTACGTCTACTTCACGGCCTCGGCCCAGCCGAGCGTCGAGGCCGATCTGGCGCTCTTCGCCGAGGCCGTCGCCGGGAGCGATCTGCCGGCCGCAGCACTGTTCGCCGATCAGTCGCCACGGACCTGGGACGCGGCCCTTCGCCTGCTCGCCGGGGGGCTGCCGGACCGGCCCAGCGTGGTCGTCATCGACGAGATGCCCTACCTCATCGCGAACGATCCAGGTTTCGAGGGCACCCTGCAGAAGATCTTCGATCGAGAACTGGCCCGGCATCCGGTGTTCCTGATCTGTGTCGGGTCGGATCTGGCGATGATGGAGGCGCTGAACGAGTACGGCCGGCCCTTTCACCAGCGGGCGACCGAGATGGTGGTGCCGCCGCTGAGCCCGGCGGACACGGCCACGATGCTCGACCTGCCGGCGGCGGAGGCGTTCGACGCGTACCTCGTGACCGGCGGTCTGCCGCTGATCCTGGACGAGTGGCCGAGCGGGCTTTCCGCGCTGGACTACCTGGCCGAAGCGGTCACCGATCCCACCTCGGCCCTGTTGGTCAGCGGTGAGCGGTCGCTGGCCGCCGAGTTCCCCGCCGCTTCTCAGGCGAGGCTGGTGCTGGGCGCGATCGGGTCGGGGGAGCGAACCTTCACGCAGATCGGCCGGGCGGCGGGCGACCTGGCGCACGCCTCGCTGAACCGGGCACTGGACCTCCTGGTCACCAAGCGCATCGTCGACGTGGCCGTTCCGCTGTCCGTGAAGCCGTCCCGGGAGAGCCGGTACTCGGTCGCCGATCCGCACCTACGGTTCTGGCTGGCCCACCTCGGACCGTACGTGGCGGAGATCGAGCGGGGGCGTGGCGACCTGGTCATGGGGCGCATCCGTCGATCGTGGACGACGTGGCGCGGCCGGGCCATCGAGCCGGTGATCCGGGAGGCGCTGCGCCGCCTGCCGGAACGCCTTCCCGAGGGCACGCAGGCCATCGGCGGCTATTGGACGCGCACGAACGACCCGGAGATCGACGTGGTGGGCGCCGACCGTGCGCCCGTGGCCAAGGTCGTCACCTGCGTCGGGTCGATCAAGTGGCTCGAGAACCGGCCGTTCGGTGGCGCGGATCTCGGGCGGCTGATCGTGCATCGGTCGAAGCTGCCCGGCGCCGACGACTCCACGCCCCTGCTGACGATCTCCCGGAACGGTGTCGACGCGGACGTCACCGGCGTCTCGGTGTTCGGCCCGGACGATCTCCTCGCCGCATGGCGGCCGGGCGCGGACGCGGCCGAGGAGTGACGCGGCGTCAGGCGGTCTTGGCGGGGCGTCGGCGCTGGCCGGCGTAGAGCATCGTGGCGCCGGTCAGGGCGAACAGGGCCGCCGCGCTCCAGACCGTGACGCTCAGCGGGGGCTGGTCGGGGCCGTCGGGCAGGCGGGGGTCCAGCAGTCCGAGCGGGTCCTTGCGGATCGTGACGCGTTGCAGGGGCTTGATGTGGTCGAAGCAGTTCTCCTGCTGGGAGACCACGTGCACCGTGCCCGTCGGCTCGGCGACGGTGCAGTACAGGTCCGCGCCGTGCTTGTTGCCCCGGTCCTCCACCTTGGTGACGGTGGCGGGCGCCGGGGTGCCGATGGTCTTCATGTACGCCTCGTACAGGCCGGGTCCGGCGAACAGTGTCAGCGCGAGGCCGGTGCAGGAGACCAGTACGGCGGCGCCGGCGCGGTGCCAGATCCCGCCGGTGAGGACGGCGGCGACGGCCCAGGCGGCGAGCGCGACGATCACGCCGATGACGATCAGGCCGTGGGGATACTGGGCGAGCCACGCCCCGAGGACGAACCCGACGGGGATCGCGCAGGCCCAGACCGACGAGCCGAGCAGTCGGCGGGCGGGGGAGAGGGGCCGCTCCGTCGCGGTCGTCATGGGCGGAGCCGTGTCAGGTGCTCCCATCAGTGGGTCAGAGGCGCTCGGCGACGTGGTCGATGCAGGCGGTGAGCGCCTCGACGTCGTCCGGGTCGATCGCCGGGTACATCGCGATGCGCAACTGGTTGCGGCCGAGGCTGCGGTACGGCTCGGTGTCGACGATGCCGTTGGCGCGCAGCACCTTGGCGACCTGGGCGGCGTCGACGCCCTCGAAGTCGATCGTGCCGACGACGTTCGAGCGGTGGGCGGGGTCGGCGACGAACGGCGTGGTGTAGGAGGTCTTCTCCGCCCACGTGTAGAGGCGGCGCGCGGAGTCGGCGCTGCGCCCGGTCGACCAGTCCAGGCCGCCCCGCTCCAGGAACCACTCGATCTGCTCGGCCATGAGCAGCAGGGTCGCCACGGCGGGGGTGTTGTAGGTCTGGTCCTTGCGGGAGTTGGTGATCGCGACGGTGAGGTCGTAGAAGTCCGGGATGTAGCGGCCGGACGCGGCGATCTCCTCGACCCGGGCGAGCGCGGCCGGGGACATCAGCGCCAGCCAGAGGCCGCCGTCGGACGCGAAGCCCTTCTGCGGCGCGAAGTAGTACACGTCGGTGTCGGCCACGTCGACCGGCAGGCCCGCGGCGCCGCTGGTCGCGTCGACGAGCACCAGGCCCGAGCCCGACGGCCGCTCGATCGTCATGGCGACGCCGGTGGAGGTCTCGTTGTGGGTGAAGGCGTACGCGTCGACCGTGTCGTCCGCGACCGGGGCCGGGTGGGCCCCGGGCTCGCTCTGGATCACCGACGGGTCGGACAGCCAGGGCGCCTTCTTCGTGACCTTGGCGAACTTCGAGGAGAACTCCCCGAAGACCAGGTGCTGGGACCGCTCCCGTACGAGCCCGAACGCGGCGGCGTCCCAGAACGCCGTGGTGCCGCCGTTGCCGAGGACGACCTCGTACCCGTCGGGCAGCGAGAAGAGCTCCGCCAGTCCCGTACGGACCCGCCCCACGAGGGACTTGACCGGCCGCTGCCGGTGTGAGGTGCCGAGGTAGGTCGAGCCGGACTCCGCCAGGGCGGCCAGCTGCTCGAGACGGACCTTCGACGGCCCGGAGCCGAAGCGGCCGTCGGCGGGCTTGAGGCTGTCGGGGATCACGATGTCGGTCACGTGCAGCAAGCCTAGTTCAGCCCCGGCGTTCCGCAGCGGACCTTTTCAGAGGTTGAGACGCCGGACCGGTCGGGCCGGCTCCGGTTCAGCGGCGGCGGAGGGCCCAGGCGATCAGGGCGAGCAGGCCGAGGGCGCAGGCCGCGGAGACGGTCGCCGGGTAGAGCCACGGTCTGCCCGCCCGGTGGGCGTCCAGTGCCGCGCCGCCGGAGTCGTACGCCAGCAGCCCCAGGGCCCCGGCCATCACCCAGGCGATGATCCGCCAGGAGGCCGCGTCGCGCCGCCGGGCGCGCTCGCGCCGCTCGCGTTCGTACCGCAGCAGCTCGAGGTCGCGCTCGTCGGGTTCCTCGTCGCGGGGGCCGGTGTACACGGCCTGATCCTCCCTCCGCGCGAAACGGCCCGTGGCGCGGGGAGCATCACGGGCCGTACGGAGCGGGACTTCTTCAGCGCTTGTCGAGCACCTCGGAGGCGCCTGCGACGTCGGTGACCGGGCGGGACGCCGGGCCGACGTAGTGGGCGCTCGGACGGACCAGCCGGCCGGTGCGCTTCTGCTCCAGGATGTGCGCGGCCCAGCCCGCGGTACGGGCGCAGGTGAACATGGCCGGCATCATGTGCGGCGGAACCTCGGCGAAGTCGAGGATCACCGCGGCCCAGAACTCCACGTTCGTCTCGATCGGACGGTCGGGACGACGCTCCCGCAGCTCGGCCAGCGCGGCGTCCTCCAGGGCCTTGGCCGCCTCGTAGCGGGTCGCGCCCAGCTCCTTGGCCGTACGGCGGAGCACGCGGGCGCGCGGGTCCTCGGCGCGGTAGACGCGGTGGCCGAAGCCCATGAGCCGCTCGTGGTTGTCCAGGATGTCGGTCACGACCTTGCGGGCGTCACCGAGCTGCTCGACCTTCTCGATCATCGGCAGGACGCGCGCCGGGGCGCCGCCGTGCAGCGGGCCGGACATCGCGCCGATCGCGCCGGAGATCGAGGCCGCCACGTCGGCGCCGGTGGAGGCGATGACGCGGGCGGTGAAGGTGGAGGCGTTCATGCCGTGCTCGGCGGCGGAGACCCAGTACGCGTCGATGGCCTTCACGTGCTTGGGGTCCGGCTCACCGCGCCAGCGGACCATGAACCGCTCGGTGATCGTCCCAGCCTCGTCGACGCGGCTCTGGGGGACCATCGGCAGGCCGAGGCCGCGGGCGCTCTGCGCCACGAACGACAGGGCGGTCACGGACGTACGGGCCAGGTCCTCGCGAGCCTGCGTGTCGCTGATGTCCAGCAGCGGGCGCATGCCGTACGCCGGGGCGATGATCGGCAGCGCGCTCTGGACGTCGACGCGCACGTCGCCGGAGTGCACCGGCAGCACGTGCGGCTCGGCCGGAGTCAGGCCGGGGGTGAAGCTGTTGTCGACCAGCAGCCCCCATGCGTCACCGAAGGAGACGCGGCCAACGAGATCTTCGATGTCCACTCCCCGGTACCGGAGAGCCCCGCCCTCCTTGTCCGGTTCAGCGATCTCAGTCTCGAAGGCCACAACACCCTCGAGGCCGGGTTTGAAGTCGGACATGTTCTGTCCTGCCTTTCGTCCCCTTGATGTACAGACGCCAACTGGTAATTGAACCGCTTCATCCTCGGTGAGCCGTACCCGGGGGGGTGTGAGATGCGCAATTCTTTCCGTTTGGGCAACTCTCGCGGGAACCTTGTCTCGTCGTCCATGGTCTCTCGCGAGAGGATGTCCTGTCGTGGAGCACCTTGATGTCGCCGCCCTCCGTGAGTCGTACTCCGGTGTGGGCCTACATGCCCGCGACCTCGCGGCCGACCCGCTGACGCAATTTGGATCTTGGTTCACCGACGCCGTCGGCGCCGGTCTGCCCGAGCCGAACGCCATGATCCTGTCCACCGTCGACGCCGACGGGAGGCCGAGCGCGCGGACGGTCCTGCTGAAGGGGTACGGCCCGGAAGGTTTTCGCTTCTTCACCAATCATCGGTCCCGCAAGGCGCGGGCCATCGAGGCGGACCCCCGGGTCGCCCTGCTGTTCCCGTGGCACCCGCTGCGCCGGCAGGTGATCGTCGAGGGCGTCGCCGAGCGCCTGTCGCGGGAGGAGTCGGAGGAGTACTTCCGCACCCGGCCGCACGGCTCGCAGCTCGGGGCCTGGGCGAGCGAGTACCAGTCCGCGGTCGTCGCCCACCGCGACGAGGTGGAGAGCCGGTTCGCCGAGCTGGCCACGCGCTGGCCGGATGAGGTGCCCATGCCGGACTTCTGGGGCGGTTACCGGGTGCTCCCGGCGTCCGTGGAGTTCTGGCAGGGGCGTACGAACCGCCTACACGACCGGCTTCGCTACCGCCGCGCGCACCCGGACGAGGGGGTCGAATGGGTCATCGAGAGACTTAGGCCGTGAGTCCGAACCCCGATCCCCCCTCCGAGCTCGACTCCCGCGCCGAGGACGCCCCCTCTCCGGCGCCGCGCCCCGCCCGGTCCTCACGGCTGGGCGGACTGGCGCGGCGGGCCGCCATCGACACGCGTCCGCTCGCCCACCCGGCGTACCGGCGGCTCTGGCTCGGGCAGGCCGTCTCCTTCACGGGCTTCCAGCTCACCTCGGTGGCGATCTCCGTCCAGGTGTACGACCTGACGAAGTCCTCGTTGTGGGTCGGGCTGCTCGGTCCCGCCAACCTCGTCCCGCTGATCGTCTTCGGGCTGTGGGGCGGTGCGGTCGCCGACGCCATGGATCGCCGGCGGCTGCTCGTCCTGGCCTCCCTCGTCACGTGGGCGTCCACCCTGGGGCTGTTCGTCCAGGCGCTGCTCCACGTCAGGAACGTTCCACTGATCATCGGGCTGGTCGTCGTGCAGTCGGTCGGGTTCGCGATCACCTCGCCGACCCGTGGCGCCGTGATCCCGCGTCTGCTGCCGATCACGCTCGTCCCGGCGGCCAACACCCTCAACTTCACCGCGTCGCAGACCGCGACCTTCATCGGCCCCGTGCTGGCCGGCGTCGTCATCGGGAACGGCCGGTACGCGCTGGCGTACGGCATCGACGCCGCGCTCTTCACGGTCGGGTTGTACGCCGCGATCCGCCTGCCGGCGATGCCGCCCCTCGGAAACGAGACCGGCCGTGCAGGCCTGCGCTCGGTCATCGAGGGCCTGCGGTTCCTCCTGACCCGGCCGGTGCTGCTGATGTCCTTCGTCGTCGACATCATCGCGATGGGCGTGGCCATGCCGCGGGCGCTGTTCCCGGAGGTCGCAGACACCCGCTTCGGCGGCGAGGAGGCCGTCGGCTGGCTCGTCGCGGCCATCGCCGTCGGCGCCGTCGTCGGCGGCCTGCTGTCCGGCTGGATCGGCCGCATCCGCCGCCAGGGCATCGCCCTGATCGCCGTCATCGCGGCCTGGGGACTGGCCGTGGCGGCGGCCGGGCTCGCGCACGCGCTCTGGCTCGCCCTGCTGTTCCTCGCCCTCGGCGGCGCGGCCGACCTCGTCTCGGCGGTGTTCCGGCAGACGATCCTGCAGACGTACGCCCCCGACGAGATGCGCGGCCGCCTGCAGGGGGTGTTCACGGTCGTCGTCGCGGGCGGTCCCCGGCTGGGCGACCTGCGCGCCGGCGCCGTGGGCGCCGCGGCCGGCGCGACCGCGTCCTGGGTCGGCGGCGGCCTCGCCTGCGCGATCCTCGTCGTCCTCGTCGGACTGGCCGTCCCGTCCTTCCTCCGGTACACCACGGACGGATGACCGGGCGGCCGCGGGCCGCTGAGGGGACTCGCCGCGGCGGGGCGTCGCGGGGACCGGCCGCGGCCGGGCGGTGAGCGGTCTCGCCGCGGCCGGGTGTTGAGAGGACTCGCCGTGGCGGGGCGTTGCCCGTGCGCGACCGGCGCACTACCGTTCGCACCGCCTAAGTGATCTTCCGACCCGCCCGGAACCGAGGACCCTCATGCAGCGACGCATGCGAGCGGCGATGACGCTCGCCCTGATCGGCCTGCCCGCGGCGCTCGGCACGGCCCCCGCCCACGCGGCCGCCCGTACCCCCGGAGTCGCCGACTTCGACGGCGACGGCCACGGCGACCTGGTGATCGGGGCGCCGGCCGCGAGCGGCGGCGGCCGGGTGACCGTCGTGTACGGCTCACGAGACGGCGTCGACCTGGGGCACCACCAGGTCCTCGCCCCGCTCCGGTCCGGAGGGGCGTTCGGGACGGCGGTCGCGACGGCGGACTTCGACGGGGACGGGCGTACGGACCTGGCGGTGGGCGCGCCCGGCCGCGGCACGATCGAGGTCTTCACCGGGAGCAGGTCGGGCCTGAGCCGCCGGGCCGTTCTGACCCCCGGAGACGGGGCGGGCCGGGCCCTGGCGGTCGGCGACGTCGACCACGACGGGCGTCCCGAACTGCTCGCGGCAGGGAACTCCACGCTCCTGGTCATCGGCTTCGCCGCCGGCACCCCGAAGGTCGTCGCCAGCGTCAGGGGCCGGACCGCCCGCAAGGTCGCGATCGCGGCCGGGGACCTGAACGGCGACGGGTACGCGGACGCGGCCTGGAACGCCGACGGGATCCTCCGCCTCCTCCACGGCTCGAAGACCGGCCTGCGCGCGGTGTCCGGGACGGCGAGCGTGGGGTCCACCGGCGGCCTGGCGATCGCGGACGTCAATGGGGACCGCCGCGGGGACGTCGTCGCGGGCGACCCCGCCGGGGCCCACGGGGGCGTCGTGAAGATCTACCCGGGCGGGGACCTGCGGCACCCTCGGGCGTACGGGCAGGACACCAAGGGCGTGCCCGGCAAGGGCGAGCGGGGCGACGAGTTCGGCGCCGCGGTCGTCGCCCGCGACCGGGACGGCGACGGGCGCGCCGAGGTGGTCGTCGGCACCCCCGGCGAGGACATCGGGAAACACCGGGACGCCGGGGCGGTCACCGTCCTGCACGGCGACGCCCACTGGAACCTCGCCGCGGGCTCCACCTCGTTCAGCCAGGACACCGAGGGCGTGCCCGGCGTCGCCGAGACCGGCGACCGGTACGGCGCCGCGCTGTCCCTGGCCGACCTCGACGGCGACACGAAGCTGGACCTGGCCGTCGGCGCCCCCGGCGAGAACGGCGGCGACGGGGGTGTCTCGATCTACCCCGGGCAGGGCATCGCGGGCATGACGGTGTTCGGCGGCAGGTCCGCCGGCCTGTCCGCCGCCAAGGCCGCCTTCGGCGCCGCCCTGTCCGGCTGACCGGCCCGCTCCGCGACCGGCAGACGGCCCGCTCCGCGACCGGCCGACCGGTCGGGTCCCCGCAGGCCGCCTCGCTCCGTGACTGGCTGACCGGCCCGCTTCGCGATCGGCCGATCGGTCGGGTCCCCCGCAGGTCGCCCCGCTCGTACGGGCCGCCGGGCCTAGGGTCAGTGCAGGGCCTGGGCGGCGACCTTGAGGTCGGAGACCAGGCCGGCGAAGGCCGCGTCGCGGTCGTCGGCGCGCAGGACGGCCGACGGGTGGATCGTCGGGACGTAGAAGCCGTTCTGCGTGGCCGACTCGTCGTCCAGCGGCGGGCGCGGGATCAGTTGGCCGCGCTGCTTCGTCACCCGGAACGAGGGGCCCAGCAGCGCCTTGCCGGCCGTCGCGCCGAGCACCACGATCACTTCGGGGTCGATGATCCGCAGCTCGGTGGTGAGCCACGGCCGGCAGGCCGAGATGTGGGCGGCGTCCGGCGTCTGGTGGATACGGCGCTTCCCGGGCCCGGACTGCTGGAATCTGAAATGTTTCACCGAGTTGGTGACATATGCGTCGCCCCGCTCGATGCCCGCATCGGCCAGCGCCCTGTCCAGCAGCCGGCCGGCCGGGCCCACGAAGGGCGCCCCCTGCCGGTCCTCCTGGTCACCGGGCTGCTCGCCGACCAGCACCACCCGCGCCGCCGCGGTGCCCGACCCGAGCACCGCCTGGGTGGCGTTCTCGTACAGGTCACAGCCTCGGCAGTCCTGGACCGCGCGCCGTAGACCGTCGAGATCCGTCCCCGCCGGGACGTAGCGCTCGGCTCCTTCGAAACGTGTCATGGCGCGCTCAATCTACCCAGGGTGGGGGGCCTGAACCCGGTGGGAAGACCAGGTCCGCAACGGACGTTCTTCACCAAAGAGAGTAAGTGGATCGCCCCCCGCCGTCTTCGGTTCCCCAACCGTCGCTGATCCGCCGTAGCATGGGGCGAGACTGGAGGAAGCCTTGACCGCACACGGCTTGATCGACACCACGGAGATGTACCTCCGGACGATCTTCGAGCTCGAAGAGGAGGGCATCGTCCCCCTTCGCGCGCGCATCGCCGAGCGGCTTTCGCAGAGCGGTCCGACGGTCAGCCAGACCGTCGCGCGGATGGAGCGCGACGGCCTGCTCAAGGTCGAGGGCGATCGCCACCTCGAGCTCACCGACACGGGCCGGTCGCTGGCCGTCCGGGTCATGCGCAAGCACCGCCTCGCCGAGTGCCTGCTCGTCAACGTGATCGGCCTGCCCTGGGAGGACGTCCACGTCGAGGCGTGCCGCTGGGAGCACGTGATGTCGGAGGAGGTCGAGCGGCGGTTGGTCACCCTGCTCGACGGCCCGTCGACGTGCCCGCACGGCAACCCCATCCCCGGCCTGGCCGAGCTCGGCGCCGACGTCAAGGCGTGGGCGGACGCGCGGACGGCGGAGCCGCTGGAGTTGATGACCGAGGTCGCGACCGCGGGCGGCGTGCCGGTGGTCGTCCAGCGGATCAGCGAGCAGGTGCAGGGCGACCGCGCGCTGATGGCGCAACTCAAGGAGATCGGTATCCAACCGGGACGAGAGGTGACGCTTGCGGCCGCCGATGACGGTATCCGAGTGACGAGTGACGACACAGCCGACAGCCACCCGGTCGAGATCTCGCGCCTTGTCGCCTCTCACGTCTTCGTATCGAAGCGCTGAGTTGCCGGTTCGACGTATCCCGGCGCGGCGTTCGTCGTTCAATAGTCCGGGGGGACCACATCCGGGGGGCCGAGTGAGCGATCGCAAGGTGACACGTTCATGAAGCGCTGGGGTGACCTACCCGTCGATGCGCTCCTGCCGCCGAAGACCGTGCTGGACGCCGTCGAGATGGCGGTCATCGTCTGTGACCGTTTCGGCAACGTCCTCTACACCAACGCCTTCACCGAGACCCTGCTCGGATTCGGCGGCCCCGAGTACATCGGCCGGTCGTGGCTGTCCCTCGGCGTCGCCGAGGAGGACCACGAGCAGGCCAAGGACCTGGCCCGGCGGGTGCTTCGCGGCGCGGTGTGGGAGGGCACCTTCTGCAACGTCCGGGCCGACGGCAGCACCATCTACACGCGCGCGTACGCCGTCCCCCTGCGCCACCCCTCGGGCGGCATCGAGGGCATCGTCATCTTCGGCCGGGAGGCACTGCGCAGCAACCAGCGCGACCAGGACCGCTACGGCCTGATGGAGCGCGTCGGCGAGCGGCTGGCCGCCTCGCTGGAGCTGCCGCAGACGCTCCGCCGGGTCGCCGACACGCTGGTCCCGCAGTTCGCCGATCACTGCTTCATCGACCTGTTCAGCGGGGACAAGCTCGTCCGCCGGGTGTCCCGGCACGCCGGAACCTGGACCCCGCCGCCGGGCACCTGGGCCGACCCCGGCGAGGTCGTCGAGTACCCGCCCGGCCACTTCAACGCCAAGGCCATGGCCCGCCGGGACGCGGTGCTGGTCGAGGACGTCGTCGCCGACTACATCAAGGCGCCGACCCCGGCGAGCAAGCGGCTCGCCGAGGAGGTCGGCGTGACGTCGATCATCTCGGCCCCCCTGCTCGCGCGCGGGGAGCTGCTCGGCGTGATGAGCCTGGCACTGTCCGGCGTCACCGTCCGGCCCGATCCGCACTACGACGGGTTCGACCGTGACCTCGTCGGCGCCATCGCCAGCCGGGTCGCGCTCGCGATCGACAACGCGATGCTGTTCGAGGAGGAGCGGGAGACGGCGCTGGCGTTCCAGAAGTACCTCCTGCCGGGCGACCGGCCGCCCGCGCTCGACGGCCTGGAGATCGCCTGGCGCTACGAGCCGGCCCGTCCCCTGGAGTCGCACGGGCAGGGCATCCAGACGCAGGTCGGCGGCGACTGGTACGACGTGATCCCGCTGTCCGCGGGCCGGGTCGGCCTGGTCATCGGCGACGTCGAGGGCCGGGGCGCCCGTGCCGCCGCCGTGATGGGGCAGCTGCGGGCGGCGCTGCGCGCGTTCGCCCAGGACGACAAGCCGCCGGCCGACATCCTCACCAAGCTGGACGAGTGGGTGCGCACGATGAGCACCCCGGTCCGTTCCGGTGCCTCCGAGGGCGAGGAGACCCCGCTCGTCTCCGTCACCTACTTCGTGTACGACGCGTGGTCCCGGATCCTGTCCTTCGCCAACGCCGGTCACCAGCCGCCGTTGCTCGTCCTCGACGGCGAGGTGGGGGAGCTGGAGGCCACCGGCCGGGGCGCCATGCTCGGCGTCCGCCAGCCGGGCCTGGGCGGCGAGATCCGGTATGAGGAGGAGACCCGCGAGCTGCCGCCCGGCAGCACCCTCGTCCTCTACACCGACGGCCTGATCGAGCGCCGCCCGAAGGAGGACGGCGACCACCACAGCCGCGAAGAGGCCCGCGAGCTCCTGTACGAAGCGGTCCGCAAGGCGGCGCGCGGCGGCGTCGAGGCGATCGCCAACGCGGCGTACGAGGCCGTGCCCGGCGACATCGACGACGACGTGGCCATCGTGGTGGTGCGCACCGCGCCGAGCCGGCTGTACGTCGAGGAGCGCACCTTCCCCGCCGAGCCCATCATGGTGTCGGAGGCGCGCCGGCTGGCCGCCGAGACGTTCGCCGACTGGGGGATGCTGGACGAGCAGTCCGAGCTCGCCTGCCTGCTGGTCTCCGAGGTCGTCACCAACGTCGTGCTGCACGCTGCCAACACCCCGGCGCCCCGGCGCGAGTTCGTGCTCGAGGGCGCGCTGGGCCTCGACGGCCCGGGCGGCTTCGAGGACACCTGGGACCTGCCCGACCTGCGCCGGCGCGAGCCCGTGACCAAGGAGTTCACGCTCCGGCTGCGGCGCGGCGAGAAGGCCGTCTGGGTCGAGGTGCTGGACAAGGACATGCGCCTGCCCCGCATCAGGAGCGCGGGGGAGACCGACGAGGGCGGCCGCGGCCTCTACCTCGTCGACCAGCTCGCCGCCCGCTGGGGCTCCCGCCCCACCAGCGACGGCAAGGCCGTCTGGTTCGAGATCCCCCTGAAGTCCTCCTGACCCACGTCGGGCCCGGAAGCCGTCCAGGACGGCCTCCGAGCCCGATGGAGCGGCCCCTAGGGTCGGTCGAACGGGAGCTCGGCCGGCGGCTTCGGCGCCGTGTCCGTCCACCCCGAGGAGCGGACGACCGAGTAGTTGATGATGAAGCCCGGCTTCATCTCCGCGTACGGGCCGCCGGGCGTGGTGAGCTCCTCCTGCCTGCCCAGCAGCGCGCCGGTCCGCTCATCGAAGATGGCCACGGAGCGGGAGCGGTAGGTCCCCCGCACGGCCTTCGGCGCGCCGTACTCGCCGGTGACCGTCACGGGGCTGTAGTCGGTGGCCAGCGCGACGCCCTGGCGGCCCAGCGCGTCGGTGTCGTGGCCGATCGAGTGCACGCCCGGCTGGTCGGCCAGCGCCCGCATCAGGCCCGCCCGGACCTTCGATGGGAGCGGGGCCCGCAAGAGTCCCGACACCCTTGCGAGTTTCTGCTGGGGCAGTACCGGCCGGGACTTCAGGCGACGCGCCATCTCCGGGGTGATCTTCGCCCCCGGCGGGAGACCCATCGCGATGCTGTTCAGCGCCGCCTGGCTCAGGAACCTTTTGGCGAGCTCGGCCGGGTCGGTCGGCAGGTTCTGCAGATCCTTCACCGACAGGCCGCCCGGGAGCTGCCCGGCGCGACGGTTGTCCTTGCCGTCCAGATGCCACTTCGTCACCCGTTCGGTGCTGTAGGTCCAGTAGTGGTCGGAGGACCAGACGCGGATGTTCGACGGCGACCCGGCCTTGCGCCACAGCGCCGTGTCCTGCTTGGTCGGCGTACGGGACGGGAGTTCACGGCTGTAGAAGGCGTTCCCCACGCCGGGCTGCGTGCCCCACCAGTCGAACCCCTCGGTGAGCGCACCGGTGATCGTGTAGGTTCCGGTCTTCGCCCGGATGACGTAGGACTGGCCGAGCACGTCGTCGTCGTGCCAGTAGTTTCCGACCGGCTGCTGTGCGGCCTTCGTCGCCGCCGCGAGGAAGGCGCTCCTGGCGTCGAGTCGCACCGTGCTGGTCGGCGCGGGCGTGTTCCCCCCACCGGGTGTGCCGCCTCCGGCGAGCGTGATCGCCACGGTCGCGGCCGTGCCCGCCGCGACGACGCCGCCGAGCCCCCACCACAGGCGGGGTGCCGTACGGCGCGGCGCCCTGGTCAGCAGGGCCTTCGCCCGGGCGATGTCCCGGGCGGTGGGTGGAGCGGGCTCGGGGTAGGCGTCCCGGACCATCCGCACCTCATCCATGTTGTTCCTCCAGAGTGAGCATCGGATTGGTCCCGCCCAGCGCCTTGCGCAGCTTGGTTCGGGCACGGTTCAGTCGGGAGCCGACCGTGCCATAGGAGATCCCCAGCGCCGCCGCGACCTCCTCGTGGCTGAGGTCGGCCAGGGCCACGAGCAGCAGCACGTCGCGCTGCCCGCGCGGCAGCGCCGCGATCGCCCCGGCGAGCTCGCCGCGAAGGCCCTGGGCGCTGACCCGCGTGTCGACCCGTTCGGTGTGCTCCTCGGCGTCGCGGCCGGGACCGAGGCGGGCGCGCGCCCGCAGCGCGCGCGTCTCGGTCCGCTGGTGCCTGCCGACCACCTTGGTCGCGATGCCGTACAGCCAGGTGCGCACGCTCGCGCGGATCGGGTCGTAACGCCGACGGTGCCGGAACGCCTCCAGGAACGTCTGCGCCGCGACGTCCGCGGCGGCGTCCGGGCCGAGCCGTTTGGCCGCGTACCGATGGATCTCGGCGAAGTAGGCGTCGAAGACCTCATCGAAACGCTCGGCCGGGTCGGGCGGGGGGTCCCCTGTCATGTGGTGCCTTTCCATGGCGCGGATGGCGGTCACCTGGGTATCACCCGCTCCCGGCCGCCGCTTTCCCGCTCCGCGAGGAAAGCTCCCGGCCATTAATGGGGGATCAGTCTTCGGCAGGTCCTGCCGTCTCGGTCGCGAAGCCGTCGAGCGACCGGCGCTCGTCCTCGGTGATCGTCTCCTGGAACACCGTGATGTGCAGGCCCGCGGGCGCGTCGAACCGGGCGTTCAGGGATTTCCACGGCGTGAGGGTCGGCGGCGCCACCTGCTCGGCGCCGGCGGTCACCAGACGGTCCGCGGTGGCCTGGGCGTCGTCCACCTCGAACGCAACCCGGATCTTCGGCGCCACCTGCCGGCCCACCTCGACCTCGTCGATGTACCGCTTGTGCGCCGGGTTCGCGATCTCCAGCGTGGCCCGGCCCACGTCGAGGATCACCACCCGGGCGTCTCCGTTCTCGGAGAAGGCCGCCTGCTCGGGCAGGCCGAGCGCGTCGCGGTAGAAGGCGAGTGCCGCCTCGTAGTCCTCCGCCTCGACGACCAGGCGAAGCTGACGGACGGGCGACGGCCCGCGATTCTCGGTCATGATGGCTCCCATCGGATCGGCGTGATCTCTATCCGAACCGACGGGCCGGCCATACCGTTCCCCGTACCCCTGTCGATCTCGTGCGGCGATGGGAGGCGGCGCATCGGTACTCGGCGCGGTCCGCGTTCACGGCGGCGGCGGGCGTGCCTAGGGTGGAGGGGTGCTGGCGTGGGAGGTCCGCGCGCCCGGGCCGATCGGAACGGGGCCGCTGCGGGCGGTGGACCGGCCGGTTCCCGAGCCGGGGCCCGGCGAGGTGCTGGTGCGCGTCCGCGCCTGCGGCGTGTGCCGGACCGACCTGCACGTCGCCGAGGGTGATCTGCCGCCGCACCTGCCCGGGGTGACGCCGGGCCACGAGATCGTCGGCGAGGTCGTCACCCCGGGAGACCGGTTCGCGGCGGGGGATCGGGTCGGCGTCGCGTGGCTGCGCGGCACCTGCGGCAGGTGCGCGTACTGCCGGCGCGGCGACGAGAACCTCTGCCCTCGCTCGGTCTACACCGGCTGGGACGCGCACGGCGGGTACGCCGAGTTCGCGGTCGCCCCGGAGGCGTACGTCTACCCGCTGCCCGGCGACCGGCCCGACACGGAGCTCGCGCCGCTGCTGTGCGCGGGGATCATCGGCTACCGCGCGCTGCGCGGCGCCGCGCTCCCGCCGGCCGGCCGACTCGGCATCTGGGGCTTCGGCGGGTCGGCGCACCTGGCGGCGCAGGTCGCCATCGCCCAGGGCGCCGTGGTCCACGTGTTCACCCGGGCGGCGGCGGCCCGCGAGCTCGCGCTCGACCTCGGCGCGGCGTCGGCGCAGGACTCGTTCGACCCGAGTCCGGAGCCCCTCGACTCGGCGATCATGTTCGCGCCGGCGGGCGAGCTCGTGCCGGCCGCCCTCGAACGCCTCGACCGGGGCGGCACCCTCGCGATCGCCGGCATCCACCTCACCGACATCCCGGCGCTGAACTATCAGGCGCACCTGTTCCAGGAGCGCCGGCTCCGCAGCGTCACGGCGAACACGCGGGCGGACGGCGAGGAGTTCCTCCGGCTCGCCGACCGGCTCGGGCTGAAGGTCACGGTGACGCCCTATCCCCTGGCCGAGGCGGACCGCGCTCTGGCGGACCTGGCCGGTGACCGGGTCAACGGCGCGGCGGTGCTGCTTCCGCCTGCTCCTCGCTGACGGGCTCGGCCGCGACGTACGCCCACGACTGGGTGAACCACAGCTCCCGGCCGATCAGGCGGGGGCGCGCACCGGTCTTCGGGCCGCCGTCCAGCTCGGCGGTCAGCTCCGCGCGGAGGTCGGCGCAGCCGCCGGCCTGGGCGAGCCACGGCTCGACCGGCCGTTCGATGGTGAACACGTCGAGGCGGCGCGTCGCACCGCCGGCCTGGCGCACCAGGTCCACCAGCTCGTCGAAGGAGCGCGTCGTCGTACGGGCGGGGTCGCGCACGCGCTCGACACGGCCGCTGTCGCCGGCACGGGTCCGTACGACGTCGGCGATGACGAGCCGTCCGGCGCAGACGCCCAGGAGCCGCCGGAGCAGGTCGACGGGGTCGGCGTCGAGCGTCGGAGTCAGGCTCGCGGTGATGAGCGTGAACGGCCCTTCGGGCAGAGACGCGGCGTCGGTGCTGGTCACCCGGTGGACCCACGGGCCGAGGACGTCCGAGGCGCCGCAGCCGAGGTCGAGACAGGTGTCGTCCGGCCGGGGCTCGGCGAAGTCCACAAGCCTGCGCAGGTGACAGGTGGCGTCGCTGGCGTGCGCGCTGGCTTGTGGCATGGATGTCTCCCGGCGGCAGAGTGCTTCGTACGCGGTAAGACGTCCCAGGGGCCTCTTCGGTTCAGGGTGGACGCTACTTTCCGCCGGTCTTCTGCCCCCACACCATCAACACCACGATGACGAAGACGACGATGAGCCCGATCACGCGGTCCCGGGACATGCCCAGCCCGACCTTCTTCGCGACGCGGCTGACGATGAACGCCACCAGGATCGCCAACAGGGCGAGCGTTACGACCCCACTCACGCTTCTCTCCTCCGGTCCGACCCGCGTCAAGCGTAACCCGGTGGAGGCCGCCGTTGCATGACGCCGCTCATCCGCGGGTACGGCGAAGAGCGTCACGGAAAGTGACGCAGTGACTACCAACAGGGGGCACGTCAATGCAGCGTCATCCGTACCTGCTCGCGCTTTCGGCGGCGGCCGTCATCGCCACGGTGGGCACGGCGTGCGGCACCGGCGGCGCCCAGCCGACGGTGACCGTCTCGCCGACCACCTCGCCGACGGGCGAAGGCCGACTGTCCCAGCAGGACCGGAGCTGGCTGACCGAGATCCACCAGGTCAACCTCGCGGAGGTCGAGCTCGGGAACCTGGCCGAGAAGAAGGGCGCCACCTCGGCGGTCCGTTCCGTGGGCCGGAGACTGGCGAACGACCACACCCACCTCGAGGACAAGGTGACCAGCGTCGCCCGCCGGGTCGGTGTCTCCCTCCCCGGATCCGTCGCGCCCGCCGACGCCGAGGTGGCGAAGCGGCTGAAGGAGGAATCAGGGAAGGCCTTCGACCAGGACTACCTCGCCACGATGGCGAGCGGGCACGAGAAGGCCATCGCCGACACCAAGACGCAGATCTCCCAGGGATCGTCGCAACAGGTCATCGCCCTCGCCAAGCAGGCGCTGCCCCACCTGCGCGAGCACCTGGCCATGGTGCGGAAGGCCCAGTCCTCCGGCTGACGGCCCACCGGCCGGCGTCCCGGTCACCGGTTCGTGTCGGCGGGGGTGGTCACCGGTTCGTGTCGGCGGAGGCGGACTCGGCGAGCAGGTCGTCCAGCGCGGTGAGGAGCCGGTCGATCGGGATGCACAGGGCCTCGTCGACCGCCCGCCCCTGCGGGCCGGACCGCCGGGCGCGCAGCCGGTCCCGGAGCCTGCCGTCCGTCTCCCGCAGCGTGTCCGTCCCGGCCGGTGGCGACCAGGGCGTCGCGAAATGCCGGCACCGGAACGCCCGTACGGTGTCGGCGGCGTGGTCGAGCACGTCGCAGTGCAGCGCGACGAGCTCTCCGTCGGCCTGGGCGTCCCGGCCTCGAAGGCGTCGACGAGCGAGCGCTGCAGGCTCGCCGTCCGCTTGGCGACGACCTCCAGCGGGAGCAGGGCGGGGGCCGGGTCCGGATCCTCTGCCCGCCGCCGACGGGGGTTGAGCCGGAGGCTCTCCCGGCCCCGGTCGATCGCCGCCCAGGCGTCCTCGGCGCGTGCGGACGTCCGCTCGGCCTTGCGGAGCCACTTGGCGGCCGTCTCCCAGGCCAGCGGCGCGTCGAGCCAGAGGGCGGCGATCACCCAGGCGAGCAGCGCGGCCCCGGCCGCCTCGAGGGACTGCACGACGATGTGCCGTTCCCGGCCGGGGTGGCGCGCGGCGCTCTCGGCGGAGCGCACCAGGTTCCGGGGCCGTGGCCGGGGCAACCGGGCGGGGGGACTGTGCCGCATCCGCCAAGTGGTGCCCGGATCGGGCGGTCGTTCAACGCGTGACCTGCGGGGCAGGAGACGTCACCGAACCCGGTGCCTCCGGTACGGGCCGGTGCCGCCTGCTCAGCGCGACCGCCGGGAGGGCGACGGCGAGGGCGCTGATGGCGGCGAGGGTCGCGAAGCCGTACCGCGTGTCCGAACGATCGGTGACGGTCGCCACGACGAGCATGACGGCGACGGTGCCGGCCAGCGCGCAGGCGTTCGCGACGCCGAACACGCGCCCCACGCGGTGTTCGGGGGCCGAGGCGAGCAGGAGCGCCCGTGCGGCGATGCGCGCCTGCCCGAATCCGCACGCCGCGACCAGGACGAGCGGCATCAGCCCGGCGATGCCGTACCGCGGCTGGAAGACCAGCAGGACGCTGCACAGCAGGAACCCGGCCAGCGCCACGCGCAGGTCGCCCAGCCGGTGGCCGACCAGCCGGTACACGGCCGCCGCGACCAGGAAACCGGCGCCGCCCAGGGCGTCGACCACGCCGAGGACCGCGCTGCCGCGGCGCAGTTCGCCGACGATGAGGACGGGCAGCAGCGCGTTGAAGACGGTCACGATAACGCTGCCCTGCGCGTACAGGAGGATGAGCCAGCCGGTCCGCGCACGCCCGCGCTCCCCGGCGGGTCCTTCCCGCCGGTCGGACTCCGCCACGCGGGCCGGGCGCGCGGGACGGCGGCCGGTCGCGAGCACGCAGAGCGCCGAGGCGACGAACGTCCCGGCGTTGAACGCGAACAGCGGCGTCGCCCCGAACCACTGGACGGCGAAACCGCCCACCGACGCCGACAGCAGCATCCCGGCCTGCATCGCGATCTCGTAGTCGGCGTTGAACCGGCGCAGTTCGGCGGGCCGGACGCGCTCCTTGATCAGGCCCGCGCTGACCGGAACGAAGAGGGTGGCGGCCACCGCCAGCGCGAGGTTGGCGGCGTACACGATCGTGTCCGTCGGAGCCCCGGCCGCCAGCCCGACCGGCAGGGCCAGCGCCGCCAGCGCGGCGGCCAGGTCGCAGCAGACCCAGAGCGTACGGCGGTCGAACCGGTCGGCCAGGCGGCCGAAGAAGGGGGACAGCAGCGCCTGCGGAGCGGCGACCGCGATGAACAGCCAGCCGACCGCCAGCATCGTCCGCTCCGCGCGGACGAGGAGCAGGGCGGCGGCGATCAGCTGGATGTTGTTGCCCAGTGAAGTGATGAAGGTGGCGGGGATCAGCAGGCGCTGAGCCCGCGCGTCGTCGGGGGTCACGGCGTCCTCGGTCGGTACGGTCGGCGGCCGCTCCGATCATCACCCGGCCCGGCTGACATCTCCTGTCAGGATTCGGCGACCCGGACGACGTACTTGCCGTCACCGCGGCGCTCGGCGAGCAGTTGGTGGATCTCGGGAACCTCGGCCAGCGAACCGACCTCGGTGACGGGGAACGTCAGCCGGCCGTCCGCGATGAGATCCAGGAGACGGCGCAGCGCCCTCGCCACGCGCTCCGGCGCGGTGACCGCCAGGGAGCTGATGCTGAACCCGGCGACGGCGACGTTGCCGCCGATCAGGCGCCGCGGTTCGGGCAGGCCGGCGGATCGCCCACCGCCCGCGTTGCCGAACAGCACGATGCGCCCGCCGGGCGCGGTGACCGTCAGGTCGGTCTCCAGCATCGCGGTGCCGAGGGGATCGAGGACGACGTCCACCTGGCCGCCGTCGGCGCGGATCGCCTCGGCCAGGTCGTCGTCGCGGGAGACGACGACGTCATAGCCGCTCTGCCGCGCGGCGGGGATCTTGTCGGCGTGGCCGACGGTGCCGATCAGGCGTCCGCCGCCCAGCGCGGGCACCAGCCGGGCCACCGCGCCGCCGACACCACCGCTCGCGGAGTGCACGAGTACGGTCTCGCCGGGGCTGAACCTGGCGGCGTCCGTGAGCAGGAGCAGAGCGGTCGCGAGCATCAGCGGGGTCGCCGCCGCGGTGGCCGACGGCACCGCGGCCGGGATCGGGACGGTGAGCGCCGCCGGCGCGCGGACGACCTCGGCGAGGCCGCCGGCCTCGCGTGCGAACGCCGCGACCCGCCGGCCGACGACCAGGTCCGGCACGCCGTCGCCCACCTCGCGGACCGTCCCGGCGACCTCCTTGCCCGGCGTGTACGGCCACGCGGGGACGTAGCCGGCGTCGCCGCGCCGGGCCATCACGTCGATGAAGTTGATCCCCGCGTGGGTCACGTCGATGGTCACCTCACCGGGACCGGGACGGGGCGCCTCGACCTCGCGGACCTCGGTACGGTCCGGGCCCTCCGACGGCGCGGTCATCACCAGAGCACGCATGACGTCTTCTCCTTCGACGTTCGACGTTCGTCGTACGACGAAAGTCATACCACGGTTGTACGATGGTTGTCGAAAGAGAGGACATCGCCATGCCCCGATCGCAGCGTCGCGCGCTCACCCACCCCGACGTCGACGAGTTCGACCTGCTGGACGTCCTGCACGCGCTGTCGGACCCCACCCGGATGACGATCGTCCGGACGCTGCACGCCGACCCGGAGCGGGCCTGCGGGACGTTCCCCGTGGATGTCGCGCCGTCCACGCTCACCCACCACTTCCGGGTGCTCCGTGAGGCGGGCGTGATCCGTCAGCGCGAGGACGGCAACCGGCGCTGGACCGCCCTGCGCCTCGACGACCTCGACGCCCGCTTCCCCGGCGTGCTCGACGCCCTGGTCACCGCGTACGAACGGCAGCTCGGGGCGCCGTCACCTCAGCCGCAGTGATCCCCATCGCAGGCGTCCGGCCCGGCGGCGGACGCCGCCTGCGCCGCCGTCTCGGTGAGCAGCCGCCGGGGGCCCGGGCCCTGCTCGCCCAGCTCGTCGAACGGGTTGGACAGGCGGCACCGGCTCAGCGACAGGCAGCCGCAGCCGATGCAGTCGGTCAGGTCGTCGCGCAGCCGTTGGAGCTGTTCGATGCGGGCCGTGAGCTCGCTCTGCCAGGAGGCGGACAGCGCGGCCCAGTCCTTCCGGGTCGGCGTCCGCTCGTCCGGAAGCCGGGCCATGGCGTCGCGGATCTGCTTCAGCGGGATGCCGACGCGCTGGGAGACCCGGATGAACGCAACGCGTCGCAGCACATCGCGGGTGTAGCGGCGCTGGTTGCCCGCGGTACGGCGACTGCGGATCAGGCCCTGAGTCTCGTAGAAGCGCAGTGCGGAGACGGCGACCCCGCTCCGCTCCGCGACCTGGCCCACGGTGAGCTCGCACACGTCCCATCGGGGATGCTCCATGCGCGCCACTCTAGAACCTCGACAATGATTCAGGTACAGGGCCGGGCCGGGCTCCATGCACGTGGTCGTCGCCGGCCCGCCCGGCGTCGAACTGACGACGCGGCGATGGCGTCGTCTCCGGGGTGGCAGGTTCGTGTCCGAGAGTGGGCTCGGTCATATCGACGGATGGACCGAGCGAGGTAACCTCGTACTGACCGAATGTTGTTCGGTTCTTGTTGGGACGGAACCCGGGAAGATACTTGGAGGCGTCGTGGCCGAGGCGTACATCGTCGGAGCGGTCCGTACCCCCGTAGGCACCAAGAAGGGCGCCCTCGCGGCCGTGCACCCGGCCGACCTGGGCGCGCACGTTCTCAAGGAGCTCGTCGAGCGCACGGGCGTCGACCCCGAGGCGGTCGACGACGTGATCATGGGCTGCGTCATGCAGGTCGGCCCGCAGTCGCTCGACATCGCCCGTACCGCCTGGCTGTCCGCGGGCCTGCCCGAGCGGGTCCCCGGCGTGACCATCGACCGGCAGTGCGGGTCGTCGCAGCAGGCGATCCACTTCGCCGCCCAGGGCGTCCTGTCCGGCACCCAGGATCTCGTCGTGGCCTCCGGCGTGGAGAACATGGGCATGGTCCCGATGGGCTCCAGCGTCGCCATGGCGCTGGAGAAGGGCATGCCCTTCCCGTACGGCGAGGGCTGGTCCGCGCGGTACGGCGACCAGGAGATCTCGCAGTTCCGCGGCGCGCAGCTGATGTGCGAGAAGTGGGGTTTCAAGCGCGGTGATCTGGAGGCGTTCGCGCTGGAGAGCCACCGGCGCGCCGTCAACGCGATCGAGAACGGCTACTTCGACCGGGAGACCGCGCCGATCGCCGGCGTGACCAAGGACGAGGGCGCCCGGCCGGACACCTCGCTGGAGAAGATGGCCGGCCTGCAGCCGCTGCGCGAGGGCTGGGAGCTCACCGCCGCGATCGCCTCCCAGATCTCGGTCGGCGCCGGCGCGCTCCTCATCGCCTCCGAGGAGGCCGTACGGGAGCACAACCTGACGCCCCGCGCCCGCATCCACACGCTCGTCGTCGAGGGTTCCGACCCGGTGTACATGCTGACCGGGCCGATCCCCGCCACCGAGAAGGCCCTGCGGCGGGGCGGGCTGTCGATCGACGACATCGACGTGTTCGAGGTCAACGAGGCGTTCGCGCCGGTCCCGCTGGCGTGGGCGCGCGAGACGGGCGCCTCCCTGGAGAAGACCAACCCGAACGGTGGCGCCATCGCGCTCGGCCACCCGCTGGGCGCCACCGGCAGCATCCTGATGACCAAGCTCCTGCACGAGCTGGAGCGCACCGGCGGCCGCTACGGCCTGCAGACGATGTGCGAGGGCGGCGGCCAGGCCAACGCCACCATCATCGAGCGCATCTGAGCACGGACCGCGGGCGGCCACCGAACGAACGGGCGGGGTGCGGAGCACCCCGCCCGTTGATGATCAGATGCGCCCGGCCTTCCGCAGCGCACGGATCGAGGACGCTCGCGTCCCCCGGAGCATCGTCTTGGCGGACACCTCGACGAGGCTGATCTTCCACTCCTCGTTCGCCGTCCTCACGGCGGCCTCCGCGCACTCCACCGCGGCCTGGGTCACCGGGCGCCCGTTCATCAGCGGAGTCGGCGCCACTGCGGCCAACTTCGCCAGTGCCGCCCGGTGCGAAGGAGTCCTCCGCGCGGAGAGCGCGGCCTTCGCGAGCTTCCTGGCGGCCTTGATGATGTGCGCCTTCTGTACTGCTGTCGCAGCCGTTCGCGCCAGCTCCCTGAGCTCGGACTCCAGCGCGACATACCGCGCCTCGTCGAGCGGAGCCTCGACGGCCTCCTCGGTCAGCTTGGCGAGCCTGGCCTTACGCAGCCGGGTCTCTTTCGCCGTTTCCTCGATTCCGAGGAGGGCGAGCAGCGCAAGAAAGAACATGGTTCCGGTCCTCTCGACTGTCTTTTGGGTGCTTGGTGCACCCGGTCCCGGTCCTTTGCCGGTAACGCTGACCGTCCGTCCATAAGGACGGTGCGCATGAAGGAACCGACGCGCCCGCCCTCCGTGCGTAAAGAAGCCCACAACCTGGGCGTGTACGGGGCATCCGAGTGGTGTGCCGTGCCCCACGATGGCTCGCGTCATGGTCCTCACTGAAGAAGAACACCGGCCGCTGTACTCCGTCGGGCAGGCCGCAGAGATGCTCGAGACGCGCCGCCGGTTCCTGCACCGTCTCGACCGGCACGGCGTCGTTCAACCCCGGCGCACACCGGGCGGCCACCGGCGCTACTCGGCGTACGAGATCGGCCGGATCCGCCGCGTCATGGAACTGGCCGACGAAGGCGTCACGCTGGTCGGCATCCGCCACATCATGGGACTGGAGAAGCGCGTCCGGGAGCTGGAGGCCCAGCTCGACGCCGCCTGGGACCGCGTCTTCCAGATGGAGAAACGCCCGGTGATCCCGCGGATGCGCCGCGAGCGGATCCCGCCGCTCTGACGGCCCACCCGGCGACCTCGACGGCTCAGCCGGTGGACCAGGGGCGGACCTCGATGTCGCCGAGGCGGGCGAGGTCCGCGCGGTCCTCCTCGGCGAGGACGCGGATCAGGTCCTCGGCCTCGGCCGGTGTGACGTGGCGGCCGCGCGAGCTCCGCGTCGCGACGTCCGGGCTCTCCAGCCACAGCCGGGGCCCGTCCTCCCAGATCATCTGCACGATGGCGCCGGACCGGCCCTCGAACGTCGCGAAGTTGCCCTTCCGCGGCGTCAGGTCGAGCAGGGTCCGGCGGGCCGCGGCGAGCGGCATCGGGATCGCGTCGTCCTCGCCACGCCCTCGCGCGTAGTCGCGGTAGGTCACCTTGAGCGGGCCGGCGTTCTCCGGCTCGGGACCGCCGGGCCAGGCGGCGAGCCGCCCGAAGCGCCGCCGCCGCCACGTCAGGGGCACCTCGATCCGCCGGCCGGAATCGCCGTTCCAGTCCGGCGCGAGGCCGTGGCGGCGCAGCACGGCGACGACCTCCTCGCCGATCCGGGTGGTCGCGGCCTCGTCTCCGCCGAAGGTGCCGTACGACAGGTACACCCCATGGCCGCCGACGGCGGCCTGGACGTCCTGGTGGTGGCAGAAGACGTAGCCGCGGGGATCGGCGCCTTCCGGTGCCTCTCCACCGATCTCGGCGGTGCCGCAGCTCTGGCAGCACGTGAAGTTCTCGCGGGCGATGATCCGGCCGTCTCCAGCTCCCGGAACGCCCGGATCAGCCGGTCGGCGTCGAGGACGTCCGGCCAGGTCTTCTGGTCGGAGCGGTAGGCGGCGAACTCCTCCGCCGCGATCTCGGTGGCGGCCGCGCGCACCGTGTCGGCCTCCACGACCCCGTGAAGGTACTCGACGCAGTCCTCGATGATCGCGTCGAAGTCGAGATCCCCGATGGCGAGGGCCTCGCGGATGGTGTTCCGGAGTTCGTCCTGGTCCGCTGTGTCGATCACAGGGCGATCATCGCAGGGCGGGACGACATCTCACGCGCTCAGGACCGTGTGCGGTCGTAGTGCCGGCGGGCCTTGTTCCGGTTGCCGCAGCGCCGCATCGAGCACCACTGGCGGTTCCGGGCGGGGGAGCGGTCCACGAACCGTACGCCGCAGTCGGGCGCCGCGCAGACGCGCAGCAGGTCGTCGCCGGTCAGCAGGCCGATCGCGTCGACGGCGAGGCGGGCCATCGCGGCCGCCGTCGACTCCTCGCGCGGCGCGGCGACGGGACGCCCGGCGTCGTCCAGGGCCAGCCGGGGGACCGGCGGCGCGGCCGCGATGGCCGCGTTGACGATGTCGACCGCCTCCCGCGCGGTCCGGGGGAGCGCGTCGTCGGCCTCCGCCGCGGCCCCCCGGCCGGCCGCGCTCACGTCCGGGAACGCGAGGAGGTCGATCGCCTCGCGCAGCCGCCGTACGGCCCGCAGGCCGGCGTCGTCCGGGTCGCCGGGCAGATCCGCCGTCCGCAGCCAGGCGCCCAGGTCGGCGGGCGTGCGCAGGGTCTCGCGGCCGCCGAGCTTGCGGTCGCGGATCGTGTTGACCAGGTCGACGCTCGGCCGGCCGCCGTCCCAGAGCCAGTCCCCCATAACCCCATCATATGGTTAGATTGGCTATAACCATATAAGGGGGTTAGAGATGGCGATCGCAACGGTCAACGGCATCCGCATGTACTACCGGCAGGTGGGTGACGGGCCCCTGCTCGTCCTTCTGCACGGCTGGCCGCAGACGGGGCACTGCTGGCGGCACCTCGTCGGGCCGCTCAGCGAGGCGTACACGGTCGTCGTTCCCGACCTGCGCGGCTACGGGCGCAGCGACCTGCCGAGGGACGGGCACGACAAGCGCACCCGCGCCGAGGACCTGCACCGGCTGATCCGCGCCCTCGGCCACGAGTCGGCCACGGTGATCGGCCACGACCGGGGCGCCCGGGTGGCGCACCGCTGGGCGCTCGACCATCCCGGCGACGTCGAGCGGCTCGTCCTCATGGACATCATCCCGACGCGCGAGATGTGGCGGCGGATGGACGCCGGCCTGGCCCGCGGCACCTGGCACTGGCTGTTCCACCTGCGGCCCGACCTGCCCGAACTGCTGGCCGGGGCGAACCCCGATGCCTACCTGCGGTACCTCATCGACGACTGGGCGCACGTGCCGCTCCCGGAGGAGGACATCGCCGAATACGTCCGGGCGTTCTCCCGGCCGGGCGCGCTGCGGGCCGGGTTCGACGACTACCGCGCCGCCGACGAGGACGCCGCGCACGACGAGGCCGACGCCGGCCGGCGGATCCCGATGCCGCTGCTGGCGCTGTGGGGCGAGCACAGCTTCCTGCAGACGATCGACACCGTGGCGGTCTGGCGCGACTACGCCGAGGACGTCACCGGCACGATGATCGAGGACTGCGGCCACTTCCTCGCCGAGGAACGCCCCGAGGCCGTCCTGGCGGAGCTCCGCGGATTCCTGCCCGGGCTCTGACGCCCGCCGTGGCCACCTGCGACGGACCGCGAATCGATCACCGGCAGAGCTCCGTCACCAGCCGTTTCAACCGGTGGTCGTCGAGCGCGGCGCGATGGGCCAGGCGGTTGCGGGCGTCCCACAACACGCGAAGCCGGTCGGCCTCCTCACGGGTCAGCCGGACGTGACTGTTGAGGTGGGCGCCCCACATCGCGCCGAGTTCCATCCCCATCAGCGCCTCGGCGGTGCCGCCGTCCGCCGGCGGCGCCGACGCGGTGCCCACCGGGCCCGACCGGTAGCGCTCGGCGAGCCGGCCGGGCGGCAGCCGGGACCGGCGGCGGATCACCTCGGTGAACTCCTCGCGCGCGTCGTCCAGCAGGGGGAGAAGAACACGGTTCTGGGCGAGCCAGAGCCTGGTCCGCACGGTGTGCTCCAGATCGGGCTCGTACCCCGGGTGGCAGCGCAGTTGCCCGTCCCACGCGTCGAGCAGCCCCTGATTCCAGCCGGGGCGCAGCGTGTTGTCCGGCTGGAGCGCGGAGCGACGTCCCCGGCGAGCGGACCCCGCCGAGGCGGGCTCCGCGGTCACGGCACCGACCACGTGCCTCAGCTCATCGAGGAGGGTCGCCGGAACGCCGTCCCAGCGGGTGGCCAGCTCCGTCGCCAGGTCGAGAAAGGGCCCGCACACCTCGACCACGGCCGCCTGGACGACCGATTCCAGGAGCTGATGATGTGCCGCCGGGCCGGGGGAGTGCGGCCGGGCCACGGAGACGACGGTCGCGGTGTCCAACCGGCCGAGGACCCCCCACCACCAGTGCACGGCCGTGTCCTCCCGGGAGATCTGGTCCGGAAGCTCCGCGGGCAGCCCCGACGGCGTGGCGACCACGAGCATGCGCGGGCGCCGGGTGGGGGTCAGTCCGGCCTCCTTGACGGCCGCGGTCAGCCGCCGGAGCAGGTCGGTCGCGGCGGTGGAAGACGCCTCCCGCCAGGCTCGTACGACGATCACCTGTCCACCGCGGGACGGCGGCCGGTCCTCGGTCAACCGCGCCAGTACGTCGTCCAGCCCCTCGGCGGCGGGACCGCCCGCGGAGTAGGGACCCTGGAGTTCCTTGGCCAGCCGTTCCAGCAGGTCGGCCGCGGCGGTCCGCATGGGCACCGAGGGGGCGGGCGCCGTGATCGCCGGCGTCGCCGGGAGCGGCCGGGTGTGGTGCTCGAAGTCCGAGAGGCCGTCGTCATAGTCCAGCAGCGGCTCACTCGGCGTCCACCGGCCGGCCGGTGCGGCCTGCGGGGCGCGCGGCCGTGGGACCCGCGCGACGCGATCCCGCTCCGCCGGTGGCAGGAGCAGGAAGTCGCCGAGCTCGTGCAGCAGCTCGCCCAGGAGCCTCTCGGCCGGCGCGTCCGTCGGCCGGACCTGGGAGTCGGGGAGCAGGCACAGGCAGCTCCTGCCGCGCTGAAGATCCTCCAGGACACGGCGCACCCAGACCCGTACGCCCGGCAGGGCGGTCGGATCGACGGTCGAGGCGAGACTCACGAAGAGTTCCGCAGTGACGCGAGCGTGCGGAAGGTCACCCAGTCGAGCGTGTACCCGTCGTCCCCGTCGTCGAGCACGCCGTGCTCGACCAGCCGCCGCGTCAGCGCGTGGACCTGCTCCAGGCCGAGGCCGGTGACGGAGGCGATGTCGGCGGGGCTGGACGCCTCGCCCGGCTCCAGGTACGCGGTCCATTCGGAGAGCAGCTCGATCTGCCGGTCGTCGAGCTGCACGTCCTCCAGGTGGGCGCGGGCGAACTCGATCCGTCCCGTGTACAGGAGCATCTCGTCCAGCGCCGTCTTCAGCGTGGCCCCCTGGCGGGAGGTGCGGTGCACCGTGCGCTCCACCAGCTTCGGCCACCCTCCGGTGACCTCGACCAGGTTCCGGCGTTTGTCCGGCGTGTCGAAGGGACATTCGGGCCAGGCCCGCAGGCTGTCGGCGTTCCACCGCTGCGGGTGCACCACGCTGGTGACCGATTCGTCCTGCCGGCCGTCCCACGTCACGGGATCGACCAGGAGCACGGCGGCCCGGTGCGGGTCGTCCGGCGAGGTGTGCCGGCCGAGCCGTTCGACGCAGCTCTCCAGCTCCGCCTTCGCGCAGCCGTGCAGATCGGCCAGGACGATGCTCGGCTTGCGGTCCCGCGCGTCGTTGGCCAGCACGTCGGCCAGGTCGTCCGCCCCGGCGACGCGCACGCGCAGGCCCCGGGCGTCGGAATAGGACCGCACCGCCTCCTTGACGAGGGCGGGGGCGAACGCGGTGGTCAGGCAGACGGCCGACAGTCCCCGGCCGGTGGCGAGATGCAGCTGGTCCTCGGTCAGCGGGCTGTAGCGGGCGATGCCCTCCTTGTCCTGTCCGACCAGGCGCCGGGAGAAGCGGGGGTTGTAGTCGTACGGCAGGTCGAACTCGGTCTGCCGCAGCTCGAGCTCGAGGTCTTCGCGGGTGCCGAGCATGTGCACGACGTTCGGGCTGCGTACGGCGTAACGCCGCCGGTCGGCCTGCTGGATGAGCAGACCGAGTCCGACCATCTCGTCCAGGTAGATCCGTACGTCGCTGGCGGTGAGCGAGCTGAAACCCTCCCGCCAGTGCTGCTTGGCGGCGCTCAGCAGCTCGTCGGCGCTGTAGCCGCGGGCGAAGCCGTCCGCCTGGCTGCGCAGCGCGATCACCAGGGCCAGCACGCGGTAGCGGTCCTCGAGATTGATCGTGATCCGGAGCCGCTCGGCGATGTGGCGGTGGACCTGCGCGGAGCTGGCGACCGCGCGGACGTCCTCGTCGGTCACGGCGATCGGCCACTGCGCGGACCCCAGCGGCTTCTCGCGCAGCGCCGCGACGAGCCGGTCACAGAAGATCTGGACGAGGCACGCCTGGTAGTTCGTCGCGGCGAGAACCCGCCAGACGAGTTCGGGGCGTTCGAAGCGGTAGCCGAAGGCGGCCATCGGCTCGACCACCAGGCGCTGCGCCTCGGCCGGTTTCAGCGGTCCGATCAGCACGTCGGGCCCGCCGTGCGTGAGCGGCACGTTCGACAGGTGGCTGAAGCGCTGGACCTGATGCAGGCCCGCGAACACGATCTTGAAGCGCCGGTCGGTGCGGTCCATGAGGCCCTTGAGCCGGACGACGTTGGCGAACGTTCCGTCGCCGCCGCGACCGGGCACGGGTTTCGAGTCGGCGGTCAGGAAGGCGTCCGCCTCGTCGGCGAGCACCAGGATCCGCCGCTGGGGATTCTCCTCCAACCAGCGGTGCACCTGGCTCAGCATCACGTCCGGCCCGGCCTCGGGCGAGACCTTGCGGCCGAGGACCCCCACGCGTTGCAGCTCACCGGCGAGCACCGGCCAGATGCGCTCGGCCGGCTCGGCCTCGCCGACCCCGCGCGCCTTCAGGTCGAGGTAGATCGCCTTCCGCTCGGGAGTGTCGGGGAACGTCGCCTCCACCTTGCGGAGCAGCGCCGACTTGCCCAGCTGGCGTCCGCCGTACAGGAAGAGGGCGCCGAGCGGGTCGGTGACGGTCGCCATCTCCTGCCCGCGGCCGTAGAAGACCTCCGGCGGCACGAGCCCGGCGACGAACGGGGTGTACGGGGTGAAGGCCGTCCAGGGCAGGGTCAGCCGCTGAGCCGCGCGGAAGGAACGAGGCGACCGCGCGGCGACCCACCCGAAGACGGCCGGATCCACCACGAGCGCCTGCTGGGACGACGTGCGCACCTTCTCCGCCATCGCCCGGCGGCCACCGAGGCCGAGAGGGTAGAGGTAGATGATGAGGCAGGCACCCGTGTCGCCGCTGTCGAGCAGGTCCAGCGGGCTCCGCCCGCGCTGCT
Source organism: Actinoallomurus liliacearum (assembly GCF_039542035.1). Lineage (NCBI taxonomy): Bacteria > Bacillati > Actinomycetota > Actinomycetes > Streptosporangiales > Thermomonosporaceae > Actinoallomurus > Actinoallomurus liliacearum. Next base: position 688,512 of record NZ_BAABHJ010000008.1, on the reverse strand, counting down.
CGTCCGAGACCACCAGGATGGTGTAGGCGGAGGCCGCGGAGCCGAGCGCGGCGACGTAGCCGGGCGCCGACTCGATCGGCGTCGCGCGGGCGGTCAGGCGGAGCAGGCCGCGCACCCGGCGGTCGTCGCGTACCGGCGTCTGTTCGCACTCCAGGCCGAGCAGGCGCAGCACCGAGGGCACGTGCCGCTGCCACTCCGAGCCCCGCTTCGTCGGATCGCACAGCGCGTCCCAGGCGTCGAGCGCGACCTCGGCGCCGGACGTCAGCGGCTGCCCGCCGAGGAAGTGATCGGCCCAGGACCGGGCGGAGTAACCCTGGCCGGTCTTGACCGCCGTGTCGAGCTCCAGCCCGGCGGTGAACGCGGCGAGCTCCGCACCCCAGTCGGTACCGCTCCAATCGGGCAGGGGGTCACCCTTGCGCAGCAGCGCGAGGCACTCTTCGGCGGTCACGGTGTCACCCGCGTCGAGCAGTGCGGTGAGCCGCTCCCGCTCGTCCGCGTGCAGGTTGAGCGCGCTGAGGCTGCCCCGCAGTCGTTCGACGTACTCGTCGACCCGCGAACGCAGCTCCTCCTGGAGCGCGCGGATCTGGTCGATCGTGCCGCCGAAGGCCCCCTCCGGCGCGGGCCGTCCCAACTGCTCGAGCCGTCCGGCGTAGTCGCGTTCCGTCTCCGGGCTGAGGTTCTGCTGGGTGCGCAGCTCGGCCAGCAGGCCCGCCGCGGCCCGGTGGGTCTCGCGGTGCCGGTTCGACCAGCGTGCCCATTCGATCTCGCGCGACTGACGCCAGTCGCCCGGAATCGCGTCGCGGCCCGCCGGCACGCACGGAACCAGGTCGCGTTCGAGGGCGGCCACGAAGGCGTCGGCCAGGTGGAGGTCGCCGTTCTGGGAGTAGGCGCGCAGCACCGCGCGGCTGTCGACGGGATCGAGCAGTGCCAGGAGAGCGTCGGTGAACCCGTCCGCGTCGGGGAGGGGCGCGCCTTCGTGCGAACGCGGCAGGTCCGGTGCCGCCAGCAGCGACTCCGCGCCCGGCTGCCCGTCGGGCTGTCCGGCCTCGGCCTCCAGGACGGGCACCGGGACGATGGGCCGGTCCGCGCCGAGCAGCCAGGTGCGCAGCCGCATGAGGGCGGCTCCATCGACACCCGGCAGCGGTGCCACGTCGCGGACCTGCTCCAGGGACCGGCGCAGGGCCGTGATGCAGTCGGCGCGGTCGCCGACGGCGGGCGCGGCCAGGGCCCGAGCCCGGGAGAGCAGGTCGGACACCTGATCGATGCTGCGCAGCAGCGCCCGTTTCGCCGCCGCCTCGATCGGTTCCTTGGCCTGTTTCGGAGTACGGATCGCCGCGTCCGCCTCCTCGATCATGCGCTCCGCCGAGCCGCGCTTGCGGAACAGCTCCCAGACCGTTTCGAGCGCCGCCGCGTCGGCCTGACCGTCGGCCCAGGCGCGGATGACGGTCAGGGCCTTCCCGAGGGGTTGTTCCTGGCGGAGCAGCCGCGTCCGGACGTGGGTGGCGCGCGCGTACCCGACCCGCTGGCGCGGCAGGTCGGTCACGAGCTCGGTGGCCTCGTCCCCCAGGCGCTCCCGGGTGAGCACCGGCTCCCTGGTGGTGCTCAGCCCGTCCCCCACGGGATCGATCTGTTCGAAATGGCGCAGTACGCCGACGGCGCTCTCGAGGAACCGTCCCCACGGACCGGAGATCATGGTCGACAGGTCGGTCTGAAGGAGGAAGTCGTTCTGCCAGCCGACGAGCATGCCCGCCCGTACGGACGCGGCGGCGGTCAGCACGAGCGCCGACCGGTCGGACCGGAGTGCGTCGACATCCGGCACGAAGCCGGTCAACACCGCGGTCGCCTCATCCTCACCGCCGCACGAGAAGGCGGCGTCGGAGAAGGCCAGGCAGTCGGCCCGATGCGTCTTCTCGCTCGAGCCGACGGTCAGCCAGTAGGCCTCCTGGAACCGGCCCTCCCGCACGAGCCGCGCCACCGGTGAGTCCTGCGTCACCGGATGCGCGGTGTCGGCCGTCGCGGCGAGGGGCCGCCAGGGCAGGAACTCCGTCTCCGGCGGCTGCTCCTCACCCGAGGCGGGTTCTGCCGCGCGGGGTGACGGGCCGGAGGGCGCGGCCGCGACCTCCTCGTCGTGCGGCGTCGTGGACCCGGTGCCGGACGGGTGCGCATCCTCGTCGTGCGGTGCCGCGGACGCGGTACCGGGCGGGTACTCGTCCACGCGCCCCACGGGCGCGGGCTCCGGTTCGCCGGGTGCGGCGGGCGGTTCGTCGAGGGCAGCGGACGTCTGCGGGGCGGTCGGCGTCGCCACCGGTTCATCGAGGATGGCGGACGTCTGCGGGCTCTCCGCCTGTTCGCCGGCCTGGGATGGCCCGGGAGGATCGGCGGCTGGACCTTCTGGAGCGGGCGCGCGCTCGTCCGCGGGGGCCACGTCGGCCGCGGTCACTCCGCCGAGCAGGGCGGATATCCGGTCTTCCAGCAGGGAGAGGGACTCGCGAAGCGGTCCGAGATGAGGTGCGCCCGGCGACGCCGTCGCGAGGGCCCCGGAGAGCTGCTCATGTTGGACGCGCAACCCGGCAAGTTCCTTGGCCCGCCTGGTCTTCGCGTCCTCCTCGGCCCGAATCTCCGCGATGAGCCGGCGCAGTTCCGCGAAGTCCTCCTCGTCCGACCAGGGGCGACCGGCCTCCGCGAGCCGGGTGGCCAGGCCCGTCCGTTCCGACGACCACGCGGACAGCTCGTCCACGAGCTCGTCCGGGACCCGGGAACCGGCGCGGACCCGTGCCGCCGCCTGGTCCAGTGTCATCGCCAGAGAGTCCGCCCGAGCGCGAAGCGCCTCGGCCGCGGCGGTCAGGTCGGCTCCGGTGGTCTCGTCCGGCACAGCGTCGTCCTCTTCCGTTTCCGCGGTCCGCTCCGGCGGCGTCGATGAAGGAAGCCCGTGCAAGGCGGTCTCGCCCTGCTCGTCGTGTTCGTCCTGCGCGGACCCACCGGGCCCGCCGGGTTCGCCCGGCCCGGCAGCGGCCTCGAGGAGCTCGTCCCAGTGCTCTCGTACCAGTCGGCTCGCCGGTGCCTCGCGGATGACGATGCCGTACATGGTCAGCCGGGCCAGAACGGGTTCGAGGCGCTCTAACATCGCGGTGAGCGTCGGCAGGTCGGGTCCGGCGACCTCCGACTCCGAGTAGCCGAAGTGTTCTTGCAGGGTGTACGCCGCGTACGCGACAGCGGCTCCGGCCATCATTTCGAGCTCGCGGCTCTGGGCACGGTTCAGCGCCACATGGGCGGAGCGCAGCTCACGGCGCCCCACGCGCAGCGCGGCGCCGTTGCGGGCGGCGCCGATGCCCGAGAGCGTCGGCAGCGGGCCGGGGAGAAGCAGTAACGCCCGTAGCGACCGATCGTCCAGGCCGATCAACCATGCCCTGAGTCCTGCCTCCGGCGTCCCCATGCCGGGATACTGCCAGAGCGGTCACGCACCGCCAAGAGGGGTGCGAGCGGTGTAACCGGTCCACGGGCTGATCCCTGCGGCCGGCCGCCGGAACGGCCGACCGCAGGGATCATCCCGGCGGCTCAGCGCGGAGCGGAGTCCGTCCAGCCCATCTCGAGGAAGAGCTGCTCCGTGTAGACGGTGCCCGGCTTGATCCCCGCCGTCTCGGCCCCCCGGCCCGCCACCAGCACGGTCTGGGTGCCCAGCACGCGGTACGTGCCGGGCTGCAGCAGAAGCTGGGTGTCGAACACGCCACTGGTATCCGTGGCGCGTGCCGTGAGCGCGATCGCGGTCCGTCCCCGAAGGTCCGTCACCGACCCGGCGTTGCGGATGCCCGGCGTGTCCGCCAGGACGCGGAAGACGGCCGCGTTGAGCTTCGGCGAGCCGGGCTGGGCGAGGAAGTCGCCGGCCTGGGCGAGGACGTTGCTCGGACCGCCCTTGCCCGAGGTGGTGAGCAGCCGCTGCCGCAGCGCCGCCGGGTCGTCGGCGAGCGCCTCCCGCTGGGCCTGGGTGAGCTGCTGCTGCGGGCAGCCCTGCGGGTGACCGGCGCACTGCTTACGTGCGCGGGCGACCAGCTTCTCGTAGCCGTTCTTCTCGGCGGGTGTCATCCGGACGAGATCCCACCGGTCCGGGGCGGCGGTCTGCCGGATGTACTGGCCGTTCGAGAGAACGCGCCAGACCGTCGGCGAACCGGCCCGCCGCCAGGCCGCCCGGTCGGCCGCCGTCTGCGGGATCGCACCGGCGAACCGGCTGCGGAAGACGTCGTCGTCCTCGGCGCTGCGCGCGGTCCACTGGTCGAGCTCGTGCCGGGCGCCGTCGATCACGTAGTCGCCCTTCGCGACGTGGTAGGCCTGGCCGCTGATCACGTGAGTGTGCCAGTACCGTCCGACCGGCTCGCCGGCCGCCTTCTCCGCGGCCGCGAGGAGCACCTGCCGGGCGGTCATCGCCTTCGGCGGCGCGTGCTCCGACGCGGGCGGCGGGCCGCTCGCGGTGACGGCGACCACGGCGGCCGTGGCGGCGGCCGCCAGGCCCAGCCCGGCGATGCCCAGCCCGGGTACCCGCCACCGCCGACGGCGCGGCGGCGCGGCGTACAGCCGGCGCCGGCCCTCGGCGACGACGTCGGCGGACGGCGGAGCCTCCCGCAGGAGGCTGCGGATCATGCGCTCGTCATTCATCGTTGTCCTCCCCGAGTGCGGAGCGCACCTTCTTGCGGGCCCGGCTCAGCCGCGAGCCGACCGTTCCGTACGAGATGCCGAGCGCCTGCGCGATCTCCTCGTGCGAGAGCTCGGAGACCGCGCTGAGCAGCAGGACGTCGCGCTGGCCGTGCGGGAGTGCGGCCAGCGCCGTGGCGAGGCGGGGCTGGAGGCCCTCGGCGCGCACCCAGTTGATCACCCGGTTCTCGTGGCTGTCGGTGATCTCCTCCCGGCCGACCTTGGCCAGGGCGCGGTACCGGCGCGTCTCCTGCCGCCGGTGCTGCGCGACGAGCCTCGTCGCGATGCCGAAGAGCCAGGGCCGTACGGCGCCCCTCTCCGGGTCGTAACCCCCGTGCTTGCGCAGGGCGATGACGAACGTGTCGGCGGCGACGTCGTCGGCCACGTCGCGGCCCAGCCGGCTCGCGACATAGTTGTAGATCGACGGGAAGTGCTCGTCGTAGAGCGCCGCGAACGCGTCGGGTGAGCGTACGGCGGGCTCGGCGACCCGCACGCCCTTCATGGTCGGTCGTCCATCGTGGGCACCTTCCGGTGAGCGAGATCTGTCACCGGTACTCCGACGAAGTCCCGAACGCTTTCCCCGCCACATGAGCGATCCCCGGCGGTCGCCGCATCGTACGGCGCGGCGGCCGGCCGGGGATCTCGGCAGGTGCCCTCAGGCGACGGTGTGACGGACGTTCTTGCGCCGGCTCGGGCCGGGTTCGGGCTCGGCGATCCACGGGCCGGGGATGGACGGGTCCAGGACGCCCTCCTCCATCCACGTGTAGCGGCCGTCCATGACCTTCCGGGCCAGCCTGCCGTCGAGGGCGTCGGTGTTGTGCCACAGCCGGTCGAACAGCTCGCCGATCCGGACGCGCGCCTGGGCGCAGAACGCCTCCGCCAGCTCGTACGCCTCGGGCCGGTCGTCGGCCTTCGCGCGGACGCACACGGCGCTCATCGCGAACAGCTCGGCGCCGATGTCGACCATGCGGCCGAGGAAGCCCTGCCGGCGTTCGAGGCCGCCCTGCCAGCGTCCGGCGGCGTAGAACACCGAGCGGGCGAGCTTGCGGGAGGAGCGCTCGACGTAGCGCAGGTGCCGGGCCAGCGGGCCGAACTCGGCGTACGACCCGGGCCGCTGCCCCGCCCCGGCGAGGAGCGTGGGGAACCAGGTGGAGTAGAAGCCGCCGGCGCGGCCGACGGCCTTGGCCTTGGCCTTCAGGTCGGCGTCGGGGTCGATGATGTCGCCGGCCACCGACAGGTGGGTGTCGACCGCCTCACGGGCGATGAGGAGCCGCATGATCTCCGAGGAGCCCTCGAAGATGCGGTTGATGCGCAGGTCGCGCAGGAGCTGCTCGACGGGGACGCCGCGCTCGCCGCGCGCGGCCAGGGACTCGGCGGTCTCGTACCCGCGCCCGCCGCGGATCTGCACGAGCTCGTCGGCCACGCGGCAGGCCATCTCCGAGGCGTACAGCTTGGCCAGCGCGGCCTCGATGCGGATGTCGTTGCGCTCGTCGTCCGCGAGGGCGCTGGACAGGTCGACCATCGCCTCCAGCGCGTACGCCGTCGCGGCGATGAAGGAGATCTTGGCGGAGACGGCCTCGTGCTCGCCGACGGGGCGGCCCCACTGGACGCGCTCCTTCGACCACTCGCGGGCGATCATGGTGCACCACTTGGCCGCCCCGGCGCACATGGCCGGGAGGGACAGGCGCCCGGTGTTCAGCGTGGTCAGCGCGATCTTCAGGCCCTGGCCCTCCTTGCCGACGCGGTTGGCCGCGGGCACGCGGACCTGGTGGAAGCGGGTGACGCCGTTCTCGATGCCGCGCAGGCCCATGAAGGCGTTGCGGTTCTCGACGGTGATGCCCTCGCTGTTCGCCTCGACGACGAACGCCGTGATCCCGCCGCGGTGGCCCTCCGACTCGGGTACGCGGGCCATGACGACGAGCAGGTCGGCGACGACGCCGTTGGTGGTCCAGAGCTTGACGCCGTCGATGACGTACTCGTCGCCGTCCGGGACGGCCGTGGTGCGCAGCCGGGCCGGATCGGAGCCGACGTCGGGCTCGGTGAGCAGGAACGCGCTGATCTCGTTGACGCAGCGGGGCAGGAACGTCCGCTTCTGCCGGTCGGTGCCGAACAGCTTGACCGGCTGCGGTACGCCGATGGACTGGTGGGCGGACAGCAGCGCGCCCAGCGCGGAGTGGGTGGACCCGGCGAGCATGAGCGCCTTGTTGTAGTAGACCTGGCTCAGGCCGAGGCCGCCGTACTCCTCGGGGATCTTCATGCCGAAGGCGCCCAGGGCCTTCAGCCCCTTGATCACGTCGTCCGGGATGCGGGCCTCGCGCTCGATGGTCTGGGGGTCCACCTTCGTCTCGCAGAACTCCCGGAGCCGGGCCAGGAACTCCTCTCCTTTGCCCCGGGCCTCCTCATCCGCCCGTGGATGGGGGTGGATGAGGTCGAGCCGGAAGTCGCCGAGGAAGAGCTGCTTGCCGAAGCTGGGCAGCCGCCACGCGGTCTCGCGGGCCTCTTCGGCGACGCGGCGGGCGGTGCGTTCGTCCACGTGCGCCATGAGGAATCACCTCCGTAGGAAGTTACTCCCTGGTTCTACCCGCCAGTAGGCCCGGTATGCGGAGGGTTGTCCGCAGGCCCCGGGACCACCGGTGCCAGCCGCGGCAGCTCCACCCGTACGACCGTGCCGGCCCCCGGCGCCGAGCGCAGCGCGGCATGCCCGCCGTGCGCCGCCGCGATCGCCGCCACGATCGCCAGGCCCAGTCCGCTGCCGTCGCTGCCCTGCGCGTGGTGGAACCGGTCGAACGCGCGCGCGGCCTCCTCCGCCGCCATTCCCGGACCCTCGTCGGCGACCTCGAGGACGACCGTCGTGTCGGTCGGCGCCAGCCGTACGGTCACCGGCGTGCGCGGCGGCGTGTGCGCGCGCACATTGGCCAGCAGGTTCGCCAGGACCTGCCGGATCCGGGCCTCGTCGGCCACGGTGACCAGCGAGTCCGGCGCGTCGAGGGTGATCGGCCGGTCCGGCTCGACGACCGCCGCGTCCGCCACCGCGTCCCGCGCCGGCACGGCCAGATCGACCGGCGCCGTCGCCAGCGCCGAGCCCTTGTCCAGGCGCGCCAGCTCCAGCAGCTCGTCGACGAGGCGTCCCATCCGCGCGGCCTCCCCGGAGATCCGCCGCATCGCCTCCTCGGCGCTGACCGCGCCCTGCTCGTACAGGTCGGAGTAGCCGCGGATGGTCGTCAGCGGCGTACGCAGCTCGTGCGACGCCTCCGTGGCGAACTCCCGTACCTTCGCCTCCGACCGCAGCCGCGCCAGGAACGCCTGCTCGATCCGGCCCAGCATGACGTTGATCGCCCCGGCCAGCCGGCCGACCTCCGACGGCGACTCCTCCATCCGGGCGCTCAGGTCGCCGCCGCTCGCGATGCCGTGCGCCGTGGCCGCCATCCGCGACAACGGCGCCAGCCCGCGCCGGACCAGCCCCCGGCCGAGCAGGGCGACCAGGCCGAGCAGGACCACCCCCGTGGCCGCCTCGACGACGAGGAGGCCCGCGAGGGCCGCGTGCACCTCGGTGAGCGGATCGACGACGACGGTGAGGTTCCCGCGCGCGTTGACGCGGGCGATCGCGCGCATCCCCCCGAACCCGAACGGCCTGCCCCGCCGCCCCTCGGCGAACAGCGGACCGGGACCGAGCCGTACGGCGCGGTCGAGGGCGCGCGCCGGGTCGGGCCCGCCTGCGGCCGCGCGGACCCGGCCGTCCCGCGTCGCGGTGAGGACGATGTACCGGCCGGGGGCCACCGTGTCGGCGGCGTGCGCGGGGGCGGGCCGCCGGCGGACGTCCTCGAGCTGATTGTCGGCCCGGTGCAGCAGGTAACCGCGCAGCACGACCGCGCTGACCAGGCCCATCAGCGTCAGCCCCACCGCGGTTACGGCGAGCAGCCCGGCGACGAGCCGGGTGTTGAGCGATCTCATGCCCGCCGCCTCATTGGCTGGGGCCTCATGCCGGCGGCCGCAGGGCGTAGCCGACGCCGCGCTGGGTGTGGATCAGATCCGAGCCGAGCTTGCGGCGCAGGTAGCTCACGTAGGTCTCGACGACCGGGGAGCCGGCGGAATGGTCCCAGCCCCAGACGTTCTCCAGCAGCTGCGCGCGGCTGAGCACCCGGCCCGGGTTGCGCATGAAGTAGGTCAGCAGCCGGAACTCGGTCGGCGACAGCTCGATCTCGGTATCGGACCGGCGCACCGTCCAGTGGGCGACGTCGACCTCCAGGTCGGCGACGCGCAGCACCTCGTCGGCTGAGGAGGACGCGGCCGGCGGCCGGGCGCGCCGCAGCACCGCCCGCACGCGGGCGACCAGGGCGTCCACCGCGAACGGCTTCGTCACGTAGTCGTCCCCGCCCAGGGCCAGGCCGGTCACCGTGTCCGACGAGGTGTCCCGGGCGGTGAGGAAGATGACCGGCGTCTCGTCGCCGTCACCGCGCAGGCGGCGGCACACCTCGAAGCCGTCCAGGTCGGGCAGCATGACGTCGAGCACGATCAGCGCCGGCCGGTCCTCGCGCACCCGGCGCAGCGCCTCGTCTCCCGTCGCCGCCGTCACGACGGCGAATCCGTGGAAGCGCAGGGCGACTTCCACGAGATCACGGATGTTCGGCTCGTCGTCGACGACGAGCACTCGGGGATCGTCCATCGGCTCCATCATCGCGCCATGCCCGCTCCGGAACGGCCCGCGGTCCGGGGGCGGCCATCCTCATCCCGGACGGGCCACGGCCGCGCCCGTGGCCCGGGGCAGCCGTCCCCGTCCCGGAACGGCCCACGGCCATGCCCGGCTTGCGAACCGTTTCCGGCTCGGGGGACGGTCCCGGGCCGGGCGGGCGCGCGCCGCCGTCCCGGCCCGGGACGCCGGTTCAGCCGTGCGAGGGGGTCGGCGAGGTCGTCGCCTTCGCCGGGACCTTCTTCGGCACGACCACCCGATTCGCCGTACGGGCGCCGCTCGCGTCCCGGCCGAGGATGACGACGAAGTCGCCCGAGGCCAGTTTCGACACGGCGGACTTGGCGCCGTCCTTGCGGACCTTCGTGGTGCCGTCGGTCTTCCACTGCCAGGTCGTGCCGTCGACGCTGCGGACGCTGAGCGTTCCGCCGCTCGTCGCGGTCAGCGTGCCCCGCTGCCAGTCGACCTGCGCGAAGCCCTTCTTCGTACGGACGGTGGCCTGACCGTGGATCCCGCGTACGGCGCGGACGCGACGTGCGCGGTGCCCCGGATGCTGCTTCGCCGCCTTGGTGGTGGTGCTCGGCGACGGACCGGCCGACGCCGGAACCGCCAGGTAGACGCCCGTGCCGACGACCCCGACGGCCAGCGCGGACACACCGCCCAGAATCTTCTTGTTCAACTCGGCCTCCTTTCAGGTTGCCGTCATCCAGTCAAAAGGAAGACTTTGAAGAACCTGGGGGAGGATTCTGGGAAATCCATGGGAAGTGGCCAGGAACGGTCCAAGGGCGAGAGATTGAGCGAATCGCTTGACCGAGGGGTCAAGGCGGGGTTCGCTGTCCGTGATGAAAGAGACACGGAGGCCGACTCTCATCGTCTCGGTGCAGCGCGCGCTGCGTCTCATGGAGGCGGTGGCGTCGCATCCCGGCGGCGCGCCCGCCAAACAGCTCGCCCGCCAGGTCGGACTGCCGCTGGCCACGACGTACCACCTGCTGCGCACCCTGGTCCACGAGGGATATCTGGTGCGCACGACGGAGGGGGCCTACCTCCTCGGTGACCGGGTGGACCCCCTCCAGGACGACCGGCGCGCCCAGGACCGCGTCGCCCGCATTCGCGTGGAGTTGCGGGCGCTCCGAGACGAGCTCGGGGTGGCGGCGTACTTCAGCCTGTACGAGGACGGCGAGATCCGCGTCGTTGAGATCGCGGACGGTCCCCGGACGCCCCGGGTCGACCTGTCGGTGGGCCTCAGCCAGACGGCGCACGCCACCGCGATCGGCAAGTGCGTTCTGGCCCAGCTCCCGCCGCTCGCCCGCCGCGACCACCTGTCCCGGCACCCGCTGATCGGCCTGACGCCCCACACCATCACCCACCAGGGCGAGCTCGAACGCCGGCTCGACTCACCACTCGCGCTGGACCGCGAGGAGTACCTCCTGGGCACCGGATGCGCCGCGGTCCCCGTGACCGACGCGGCCGGGGAGACGGTCGGAGCCGTCGCGGTCTCCTGCAGCCCGGCGAAACTGGGGAAAGTGGAGGCGTTCGCGCCGCGCATCCGGGACGCCGCCGCACGGATCAATCTGGCGCTCACCATCTGAAAACAGTCATCTTGCGGCTATCGCCCGTTATCGTGAACCTTTGTGCAATGAGGGCGGCGGCCCCCACAGATTCCCGTCCCGGGCCATGGTCCGACCTCGATGTGCTCATGGCCACGGCTGTCGAAGGGTCACGGCCTTCCGGCCATCATGGCCCGGGGCGGGGTACCTCCTCGACGGGTTCACGGTGCTCGCATGAGTACCGGCTGTGGATAGACTTCTCACCCACCTGGGCCCGTCGTCGACATTCAGCGAGTGATCGCATGCCACCAGCGCAGAAGAATTCCATCGCACGTTCCCTGCTCGGCCTGCTCGGCAGCGGCCGGCCGGCACCGGAGACCTTCGAAGGTGATGACCAGCCGGCCGCCGGCGAAGGCCAGTTGGAGAACCACCTCGGCGGCGATGAGGCGAAGAACTACCGCCAGTACGAGTACGACACGGTGGCCCCGCACGTCGGCCGGTCACTCCTCGAGGTCGGATCCGGTCTCGGCCACTTCTCCGAGCAGTTCGCGGGCCGCCTCGACTACCTGGTCGTCAGCGACAACGACCCCTACTGCGTCGAGCAGCTGACCAAGCGCTACCAGGGCAACGATGACGTCGAGGTGCTCGACCTCGCGCTGCCCGCCGAGATCAAGATCAAGCGCAAGGTCGACACCGTCGTCATGATGAACGTCCTCGAGCACATCAAGGACGACGTCCAGGCGCTGAAGGACCTCGCCGCCGTGGTCGAGCCCGGCGGGCGCATCGTCATCTGGGTGCCGGGTTACATGCAGCTGTACGGCGACTTCGACCGCAAGGTCGGCCACGTGACCCGCTACACGCCGAAGACCCTGGCCGCGACCGTCAAGGGCGCCGGGCTCGGCATCGACGTGCTCAAGCCGATCAACTTCCTCGGCGGCATCGCCTGGTGGGCCGCGGTCCGCCGCGGCGGCGCCGGCTACCCCGACCCGAAGCTCGTCAAGATCTACGACCGGACGGTCGTGCCGACCACCCGCCTCATCGAGCGCGTCGTCCGCCCGCCCTTCGGCCAGACCGTCTTCTGCGTCGCCCGCGTCCCGAAGTAAGCCTCGCAGCGCTCAACGCCCTGGGTTCTGGTCGTCCAGACGACCAAAACCCAGGGCGTAAATCTTTCAGCGGTCCCACGGCTCCCACCCGTCGGTCGGAATGTCCAGTCCGAACGGCTCCGGTAGGTGGATCGTTTCCCCGAACTTCCAGGTGGTCAGGACCTCGTACGTCCCCGCGTGGACGTCCGGGCGGGCGTACAGCGTGGTGCGGGGCGTCCGCGGGTCGCGGTCGACGAGCAGGTAGTACGGGATTCCCATCGACGCGTACCCGCCCCACTTCGTGGGCCTTCGACCCAATCGGCCGGGCTCCCGGTCATTCGCGGCGTTCGACGGAGACGTGACCTCCACGGCCAGGTCGACCTGCGGCGGCAGGAGGTAACGCGCGCCGGTCTGCCATGCCTCGCGCGCGACGTCGGCGTCGATCACGAGCAGGTCGGGCACATATCCGTCGCCGAGCCGGATGAGGTTCAGATCGGTCGTCTGCACGCAGCGCCAGGTGAAGCCTGGCCGGGTGGCGCGGACCTCCGCGAAGCGATCACTGATATCGCTGACGACCAGGTCGTGCGCCAACGTCGGTCCGGGCGACACGACGATCTCCCCTCCGATGACCTCGACCCTCGTGCCGTCGTCAGGGAGGTGGAGAAAGTCGGCCAGCTCACCGCGGACCCACAGGTCGTACGGAGTGTCCGGGAGCGTGTAGTAATGGGCCACCGCACTCACGTTGCGTGACTCCTCCTTCACGATCAGCTCCGGTCATCGTAGGGACCCGCTCACTGTCCGTACGCAGAACCGCACATTCCCTGGCGTCTCTTGTCGGCGGACGGCGCGGACCTTCCGTGGGGTAAGTACTTGACGGGTTGGAAAGTGGAAAGTATTTCCCAACATGGAAAGTATTTCCCGACATGGAAAGTACTTGACGAGGAAGCAGGTATCTCCCGTGGACCACGTCCCCAGCCCAGCCGAGGCGCTCGCCGAGATCGAGCGGACGCAGCAGCGGGCCTACGCGACGCAGCGGCTCTCGCTCTGGTACCTGCCGAGCGTGATCGCCCTGGTCACCATCGCCGCGATCGCCGTCGAACTCGACGGCGCCGCACAGATCGTTCTCACCGTGGCGGACGTCGCCGGCCTGGGGGCACTGACCGCCACGCTGGCCGCCCGCATGCGCGTCAAATGGCGACCGGGTACCTGGACGGTGGGCGCCGGAGTATGGATGGCCTTGTGGCTCCTCTCGATCTGCGCCGTCTGGGGCGTGGTGCCGGTGGTCGTCGGCTCGTTCGCCGACTCCGCGCTCTGGCAGAAGGCCATCGCCGGCGTGGTCACCGCGATCTACGCGGCGGCGACCACCCGCTGGGTCGAGAACCAGGTGCTGGCCCACTCGGCGGGCAAGGTGGTCCGGTGAATCTCGACCCGGTGATCCACGCGCCTGCGCGCCTGCAGATCGTCTCGCTGCTCGCCGCGGCGACCGAGGCCGAGTTCGCCTTCGTGCGCGACAACCTTCAGATCAGCGACTCGGTCCTGTCCAAGCACGCCAGCGCCCTGGAGACCGCCGGCTACGTCGAGATCCGCAAGGGCCACGTCGGCAAACGCCCCCGGACCTGGCTCAAACTCACCCCGCAGGGCCGCCAGGCGTTCCGTGAGTACGTCGCCACACTCCAGCGGATCGTCGGCCAGCCCCTCGCCGACCTCCCACGCGACGGCCGATGACCGCAGTCGCGGTGCGAAGAGCACGCCGCTTCGAGCGGCGTACTGAATGCTCGGTGATCGCGACCGCCGACCCTGGCAAATGCCGCATACGGCGAGCCGAACGGCCGGTTCACCGAGCGTTCTGCTCAGGCGGTGGCCGCCATCACCGTCCCGCTCATTCCAGTCGCCGGATTTCGGCGAGTTCAGCGGTCGTCAGTTCGATGCCGGGTGCGGCGACGACCACGTGCACGGTCTTGCCGCGCTCGACATAGGTCACCCACCGGGAGGTGGCCAGGTGGTCGACGATGGACAGGCCGCGCCCGTTCTCGGCGAGTTGCCCGCCTTCGTCGCTGCCGGGCATGGGGCGGTGGTCGGGATCGGTGACGGCCAGGTGTGCCCATCGGGCGGTGACGGTCATCTCCACGCCGATCGGCCAGAGGTCGTCCGGCCAGGTGCGCAGTGCGCAGGCTGCACGGATCGCGTTGGTGACGATCTCGCTGGCGATTAAGCCGATCTCGTAGGCGTCGAAGGGGTGGCCGAAGACGGCGGTCGAGGCGAACGAACGCGCCTTGGCGACACATTCGGGTCGGGCGCGCAGTGCCAGCCACGACGGCCGAGGCGGCGCGATGGGGGATGCGGCGGTGACGGTCGCCGCCGGGTCGGATGTCACAGGGCGATCACTCCCTGTAGTGAGTGCCGGGCGTAATGACCCGGCGTACGGGTTCGCGTGTCGCCTCAGCATGGACCTGCCATTCAGATTCTTCAAGCTGAAGAATCTTTTCTGAACGCTATGACGCTAATGTCTAGTTCCACGGCGCCCGTACCGCTGTCCCCCTACGATCGGCCTCATGCCTCGGACCAGCCCCACCCTGCGACGACGTGAATTGTCGAAGCGGTTGAAAGAGCTTCGCGAAGCGGCCGGCGTGACCGCGACCGAGGCTGCCGAAGCGCTCGGCTGTTCCATCGACAAGATTCACTGGATCGAACGGGGCGAATGGAACCGGCCACGCTGGCGGGACGTCCGGGATCTGCTTGATCGGTACCGCGTCACCGACGAACGGCTCCGCGAGTACCTCATGCAGCTCGCTCGGGAAGGCGGTCAGAAGGACTGGTGGCATCCGTACCGGAAGATGCTGTCCGAGGCCTACTCGACGTACATCGCCTTCGAAGGTGACGCCGACGAGCTGCTGACCTTCGAACTGGCCGTCATCCCCGGCCTCCTCCAGACCGAGGACTACGCACGTGCGCTGAACCAGGCCGGGCCCGCGGAGGTCGATGCGGACGAGATCGAGAAGCGGGTGAGGATTCGGGCCGAACGGCAGCGCATCCTCGAGGGCGACGATCCTGTGCGGCTGTTCGCCGTGATCGACGAGGCTGCGCTGCGTCGTACGGTCGGTGGTCCTGCGGTGATGCGGGCTCAGTTGAAGCACCTGATGGAAATGGCGGCCCGGCCGAACATCACCCTTCAGGTCATTCCGTTCGAAGCCGGCCCGCATCCCGCGACAGGCGGACGCTTCACGATCATCAGCTTTCCGGGCCAGGATCCGGACGCGGTCTATATCGAGACCATCGGTGGTGAACTCCTGATCGAGAGCGAGGGAGTGGCCCAGTATCAGCGGGTCTTCCGCCGTCTCAATGCCGATGCCTTGTCGACCGAAGATACGATCGCGCTGATCGGCCGAATGATCGGCTCATGACCCCTCAGACGAGAGACGGTGCTCATGACCCAGCATGATCCTCTCCGTGTCCTCGACTGGCGCAAGTCCCGTCGCTCTGAACAGCAGGGCGCCTGCGTCGAAGTCGCCGTTGTGAAGAGCTGAGCGAACGAGGAGGCCCCCGGTCGGTGACCGGGGGTTTTCCTGTTATTCGGTCAGGCGGAGGCGGTGGGCGGCGGCTGCGGCGGCGCCTCGGGTGGGGACGTTCAGTTTGGCGAGGATGTTGGAGACGTGGACGCTGGCGGTCTTCGCGGAGATGAACAGCTCCTCGGCGATCTCCCGGTTGCTGCGTCCCTCCGCGAGGAGGCGCAGCACCTCCTGTTCGCGGGGCGTGAGCCCGAGCGGCGCCTGACCGGCCGTTCCGCCGTCCAGCCGGAGCCGGGCGCGCCGGGCGACCTGGTCGATGTCCGCGCGCAGCGGCCTCGCCTTCAGGCGGTCGGCGAGGTCCGCCGCGCGGCACAGGAGGGTCGACGCGTCGTCGCGGTCCCCTTCGGCGACGGCGGCCTCGGCGGTCCGCAGGAGCGCCTCCGCCAGCGGGTACGGCCAGCCGAGCGCGTCCCACGCGGCCACGGCGGCCGTCCAGGCCGTCCGGTCGAGCACGCCCGCCGCCCGCGCGGACTCGGCCTCGAAGGTCGCCCGCTGGGCGGCCGTCACCGGGCCGTGCGCCGGCGTCGCCGCGGCGATCTCGCGCAGCCGGGCGGCGAGCGTGTCGGCGGGATGAAGGGCGCAGGCACGGATGCCCGCGAGAAGGATCGGCCAGCTGAGCCGCGGGTCCCCGTCCAGCTCCTGCTCGGTGACGGCGCGCTCGGTGGCCGCGACCGCGCCGGGGCCGTCGCCCTCGGCAAGGCGCCACTCGATCAGCAGCCCGGCCAGCGGAAGGACCTGCTGCGGATACGGATCGCCGACCGCGCACAACGAGGTCAGCTCGGTGACGATCGGGGGAACCACCTCGCCGTCCCCACGGGCGATGGCGATGCGCGCGCGGCTCAGCAGCAGTTGCCCGCGCAGGCCCGGGACGGGGGAGAGCTCCTCGGCCCGCTCCAGCGTCTCGATCGCGTCGTCCCAGCGGCCGAGCGACAACTGAGACTCGGCCAGGTTGCCCGCCGCGAAGACCCCGTGCGTACGGGCCCGGCCGAGGGATTCGGCCATCGTGAGGGCCTTCTGCGCCGCCGCCACCGCGTCCTCGGACCGGCCCTGGGCCTGCAGGCCGTCAGAGGCGTTGACCAGCGAGCGGAGCCGCGCGTCATCGTCTCCGACGCGTTCGGCCCGAGCGGTCGCCTTCCGCAGGGTCTCCATGGCGTCGGCGAACCGGCCCTGATGGGCTTCGGCGATGGCCAGGTTGTTCAGGGCGTCGGCCGCGGCGCAGTCGTCGGCGAACCGCTCGGCGAGCTCCAGTGTCTCCTCGATGATCGGCCGGGCCTCGTCGCCCCGGCCCAGCAGCATGAGGATCCGGCCCAGCGGGGCGAGGACCGAGGCTCGGGCCGGTGAGGGATCGCGGACCAGGCGCTCGGCGCGCCACAGGTCGTCCAGGCCGCCGGCGTGCCCCCGGTCCCGCTTGAGCCGCGCGCGGCGCTGGAGGATGAGCGCGACCTGCTCCGGGTCGTGTTCCTCGTCGACCTCGGCGAGGGCGGCGCGGACGAACGCCAGTCCGCGTTCGGGTTCGCCGCTCGCGTCGGCCGCCTGGGCGGCCTTCCGGAGCACGCCGACGTGGTCGAGGCCCGTCCGCTCCGCCGCGTCGGGTACCCGCTCCCACAGCTCCAGGACGCGTTCGAGCATCTGCAACTGCTCGGCGTAGGCGAACGCGGCCTCGGACTCGCGGGACGCCTGCCAGGCCGCCCGCAGGGCGCGTTCGGGGTCGTGCGCGTTCGCCCAGTGCATCGCGATCTCGACGATGGGCCGGTCCCCGACGCTCAGTGCCGGGTCCGCCTCGAGCGCCTCCGCGAACCGCTGGTGGGCGCGGGCATGCTCCCCGGGGAGCAGTTGATCGTGCAGGGCCTCCCAGATCAGCGCGTGCCGGAAGGAGTACGTCCGCTCGTCGGTCACCAGGACGTTGCCGTCGACGGCCGGGCGCAGCAGCGATGACAGCGCCCTGTCGTCCAGCCCGCTGACCGCGGCGAGCAGCGCGTGCCCGAACCGTACCCCCGCCGCGGTGGAGGCCAGCCGGAGCAGGTCCTGCGTCTCCTCGGGCAGCCGGTCGACGGCGACGAGGACGAGATCCCGTACGGACTCGGACATGCCGCAGTCGGGGGAGTCGGCGGTCGCCTCGACCAGCAGCGGGATGCCGGCGCTGCGCTCGTACACCGCGTCGACGACCTTGGGCTCGGGCTCGCGGCCGAGGATGCCGGCGAGCTGCCCGGCGGTCTCCGTACGGGTCAGGCGGGGCAGGTCCAGCCGGACCACGCCCTCGATGCGTTCGAGTTCCGCGATCACCGGGCGCATGGGGTGGGAGCGGTGCAGCTCGTCCGAGCGGAAGGTGATGACGAGGAGTACGGCGGTGTGCCGGAGGTTGCGCAGCAGGAAGGTGAGCAGGTCGCGCGTTGACCGGTCGGCCCAGTGGGCGTCCTCGACGATGAGGATCAGCGGGCGGCGGTCGGCCAGCCGTTCCAGCAGCACCAGCATCTGCTCGAACAGCCGGACCCGTGCGCTGTCGGGGTCCGGGTCGGCGGCCGGCTCGCCGAACTCCGGGAGCAGGCGGGCCAGGTCGCGGGCGCCGTCGCGGGGCATGAGCGCGGCGATCTCCGCCGCGCCCGCCTCTCGTACGAGCTGGCGGAGCGCGGCGGTGAACGGGGCGTACGGGAAGCCGACGGTGCTGAGTTGCAGGCACGCGCCGGTGAGGATGAGGGCGTCGCGGCGTACCTGGTCGACGAACTCGCCGACCAGGCGGGTCTTGCCGCCGCCCGCATCACCGCCGATCAACACGGCCCCGGGAGTCCCGGCCTCGGCCCGCCGGAGGGCGTCGGTCAGGACGGCGATCTCCGGCTGCCGTCCGACGAAGGCGGGGCTGACCTCATGCGCGCGCACGCCGTCCAGAATGCCACGCATGTCGGAATCTCAGGCTGCCTTGAAAGCACGCGGCCGCGGCGTCCGGAGGGACAGCCGCCGGGCGCGGGGGAGGCGCCGGACCCGGCGCTCCCGCGCGGCCTCCCGCCGCCAGTCCCGCGAGCGCTCGGTGCTGAGCGCGTACATGATGTCGGGGTGCATGGTGTCCTCCTGCGTGAGTCGCTGACACCATCCAGGTTCGTTCTAAGACGGGACCCGGCACATCGGGTGAACGTCCTATCCGGCGCCCCTCACCCGCCTATCCGGCGTACATCCTCGTACTAAGCGGCCCTAAGGGACTCAGACGCTCAGACGATGCCCAGGCGGTGCGCGGCCGCGGCGGCCTCGCCGCGGCTCGCGACCTGCAGTTTCGCCAGGATGTTGGACACGTGGACACTCGCGGTCTTGGCGGAGATGAACAGCCGGCCGGCGATCTCGCGGTTGCTGCGGCCGTCCGCGACGAGCCGGAGGACCTCCAGCTCCCGAGGGGTGAGGCCGAGCACCGGGGCGTCGGTCCGGCCCCCCAGCGCGATCCTGGACCGCCGGGCCTGCGCCTCGATCCGCTCCCGCAGCGGCCGGGCGCCGAGGTCGTCGGCGATCTCGGCCGCCTGCCGGAGCCGCGCGGCGATGTCCTCCCGGCCGTCGCCGTCCTGCGGATCGCTCGCCTCGGCGGTCCGCAGCAGCGCGTACGCGAGGGAGTACGGCTCCTTGAGGGCTTCGAAGGCGCTCGCTGCGGCCGCCCACGCCGCCCGGTCGAGCACACTCTCGGCGCGGGCCGCCTCGGCTTCGAAACGCAGCCGGTACGCTCGCTGGACGCTGTCTCCGTCGGTGGTCTTCTCGGCGGCCGCCCGGATCCGGGTCAGCAGACCCGCGGCGCGTTCGCCGCCGGCCTCCGCGCACGCCCGCGCCGCCGCGCACAGCAGCGGCAGGCCGTAGCGCGCGCTGACCGACGGCTGCAGCTCCGTCAGGACGTACTCGACGGCGTCCAGGGCGCCGTCGAGGTCGCCCTGGGCGACCCGCAGGCAGATCCGGAGGCCTTCGGAGGGGAAGAGCTCCTGGGTACGGGAGAACGTCGGGGCGAGGACCGCGTCGAGCGTGGCGATGGCCCGGGCGGCGGTGTCGAGGTCGCCGCGAGCGAGCGCGATGACGCCGATGATGTGGTGCAGCGAGGCGCGGGTCAGCGGAGGTGGAGAGAGCTCCAGGGCGTGCTCGACGACCTCCAGTGCCTCGTCCCAGCGGCCGAGCGACACCAGGGGCTCGGCCAGGTTGATGCTCAGGAACGCGCCGGAGGTGCGCGCCAAGCCGTGCTTACCGGCGAGCGCGACGCCGCGCCGCGCCACCTCGACGGCGCGCTCGTGCTCGCCCATCCCCTCCAGGACGTGTGACAGGTTCGTGGCGATGCGCAGCATGGCCGAGTCGTCCGCGCCGCCGCGCATGTACACCGCCTCGGCCTTGGCCAGCTCGGCCAGGTGGCGTTCGCCGTCGGAGTCGGAGAAGTCGCAGCCGGCGATCGTCGTCAGCGCGTGCGCCTCGACCGTCGCGTCACCGACCGCGCGGGCGGTGTTCAGGGCCTCGACGGCGAGCGCGCGTGCCTCCTCGGCGCCGGTCGGCAGCAGGTAGAGCTGCTGGGCGAGGGTGGACAGGACCCGCGCCCGCGCCCCGCTGGGCGGGTCGGCGGGCACGAGCCGGGCCGCCTCCCGCAGGTCGTCCAGCGCCTTCGGATGGCCGAGGTGGATCTTGAGCCGGCCGCGGTGCTCCAGGACCTCGGCGGTCCGGATCGGGTCGTCGACCTCCTTCAGCGCCGCCTTCGCGAAGGCCACGCCACGCTCGGTCTCCCCGGCGAGGTCGGAGGCGTCGATCGCCCGCTCCAGGACCGTGACGTGGTCGACGCCCAGCCGCTCGGCGGCGTCCGGAACCTTCTCCCACAGCTCCAGGACGCGGTCGAGCATGCGCAGGCACTCGGTGTACGCGGTGGCCTCCTTGGCGACCTGGGCCGCCTTCCACGCGCTGACCAGCGCCCAGGTGGCGTCGTGCGCGGAGTACCAGTGGTGGGCGAGCTCGGCGGCCGCGCGGCCCATCGGGACCAGCGAGGAATCCTTCTCCAGCGCCTCGGCGAACCGGGTGTGCGTGCGCGTGTGCTCGCCGGGCAGCAGGTCGCCGTGGACGGCCTCGCGCATCAGGGCGTGCCGGAAGCCGTACGCCTCACCGTCGACGACCAGGACGTTCGCGGCGACGGCGGGCCGCAGCACCCGGGACAGCGCGCCGTCGTCCAGGCCGGTGACCGCGGCGAGCAGGGCGTGTTCGACGCGGTCGCCGCCCGCGCTGGTGACGCGCAGGACGTCCTGGGTCTCCTCCGGCAGTTTGCGCACGCTGCCGAGGATCAGGTCCCACAACGAGTCGGGGAGCTCGCTGTTGATCTGGCCGTCGCAGCTCAGCAGGGCCTCGACGAACAGCGGGTTCCCCTCGCTCCGTTCGTAGACGGTGTCGAGGTTCGGCTGGTCGAGGTCCCGGCCGAGGATGCCGCGGGCCTGCTCGGCCACGGCGCGGCGGGGCAGGCGGTCCAGGTTGAGCCGCCGGACCCAGTCGACCCGGCCGAGCTCGGCGAGCAGCGGGCGGAGCGGATGGTCGCGGTGGAGCTCGTCGGAGCGGTACGTCGCGATCACCAGCAGGCCGGCGGGGAGGTTGCGGATCAGGTAGCTGAGCAGGTCGCGGGTGGAACGTTCCGCCCAGTGCACGTCCTCGATGACCAGGACGGCCGGGTCCTTCTCGGTGAGTCGTTCGAACAGCAGCAGCACGTGGTCGAACAGCCGGATGCGCGCCTCCGCCGTGCCGCTCTCGGTGTCGGGCCGGCCGAACTCCGGGAGCAGCCGGGCCAGCCCCGCCGGCGTTCCGCCGGGCAGCAGCGCGGCGACGCCCTCGACGCCGATCTCCCGGACCAGGCGGCGCAGCATCGCGCTGAACGGAGCGAACGGCAGACCCTCCGCGCTGATCTGGAGGCAGCCGCCGCAGAAGGTCCGTACGTCGGGGTTCGCGTCCAGGAACTCCCTGATCAGCCGGCTCTTGCCCACGCCCGCCTCGCCGCCGACGAGCACGGTGCCGGGCGCCTCCCGCAGAGCCCTGTTCAGGAAGGCGAGCTCATCCCCTCTTCCGGCCAGGACGGCGCTGACCCCCTGCTGACTCTGCACTCCCCAAGAATGCCATCAGGGCGGGACAAAACAGACGTGATTTTTCCCTTGGCTTAGCCGAGACCGTCGCCGGTACGTCGTGGCCGCCGTAGGGACGTAGGTCGTAGGGCCATCAGGCGCGTTCGGGCGGGGGCTCCGGGCGTGCCCGCGCCCACCCGCGCGCTCCGCCCAGGTCCGGCGCGCGGCCCGGAGGCGGCGGCGGGTCGAGCAGCGTCCGTACGGGAGTGCCGTCGAGGACGCCGCGCTTCCGGAAATGGTCGACGGTCCTCATCTCGGCGGGGGACAGCACCGGCGCGACCGGCGCGCCCGCCTCGGCCAGCCGGGCGACGGCCGTGTCGCGGGGCAGCTCGGCGATCCGGCCGGCGAGGTCCCGGTCGAGCTCCCCGGCGCGGCGCAGCCGCTCGGCGAAGGACAGACCGGCGTGGTGGTCGAGTCCGAGGGCCCGGCAGGTGGCCGCCCACAGCCGATCCTCCGACACGACGCCGAGACTCACCCGCGCGCCGTCCCGGGCCGGATAGACGCCGTAGCCCGGCACGGGTCCCCGGGATTCCGGTGCCTCCGCCGCCGTGGAGACCGGGACGGTGCTCATCCAGTTGGCCAGCACGTCGGCCATCCCGAGGTCGATGCGCTCGCCCCGCCCCTTGTGGCAGGCGGCCGTGATCGCGAACGCGGCCATCATCGCGGCGGCCATGTCCGCGACCGGGAACTCGTGCCCGCCGTCGTCCGGCGGCGCGGTGCCCGTGTACGCGCGGTAGTTGACGTCGTGGCCGGGCAGCGCGGCGAGCGGGCCGCTCGCGCCGTACCCGGAGATCGAGCAGTAGACGATCCGCGGGTTGACCGCTCGTACGGCGTCGTAGCCCACGCCGAGCCGGTCGGCGACGCCGGGACGGTAGCCCTCGACGAAGACGTCCGCGCCGGCCGCGAGCTCCAGGCAGCCCGCCGCGCCGGCCGGCAGGTCGATGACGGTGCTGCGCTTGTTCCGGTTCAGCAGCTCGAAGTGGCTCGGGAAGGCGCGCATCGGCTCGCCGCCCGGCGGCTCGACCTTCAGCACGTCCGCGCCGAGCTGGGCCAGCAACTGCGTGGCGTACGGCCCCGGGCGCCACCGCGTCAGATCCAGCACCCGCAACCCGTCGAGCAGACCCATGAAACCGTTATACCAAGCACTTGCTCGGCTCGCTGGCCCGGAAGTTCCGATCCACGCCGAATGCCGTCGCCGCGAATGGTCGTCTCGCGTGTCCGGAGCCATGAGCGGCGTGATCCTGCACTGGAACGGCAAGAAGTGGGCGTCCGCCTCGCCCGTGTCCGGGGTCGGGCGCATCGCCTCCCTCGTCTCCGACGGCTCGAAGGGGCTGTGGGCGGTCGCGGACGGGACCCGGCTCCTGCGCTACCGTGCCGGGCACTGGAGCCTGGCGGCCCTGCCGCAGCGCACCGGCTACAAGACGCAGATCAATGCGCTGGCCCAGGTGAAGGGGGCGACCTCCGTCTGGGGCGTCGGCACGCTGACCGCGCCGGTCGGCGGCGATGACATCGACAAGGCCGACGTGATCGTCAAGTACGGCCGCTGAGCCCGCCGGGATTTCGGGGGCGTCCGCCGGGCACGGCGGGCGCCCCCGTCGCTTCAACCGGTTCGAATGCCTACGTTCGGTGTGTGGATGGTCGCGGATTGTGGAATGCATCCCTTCGTACCTGATCAATACCGGGGGGATGGATCAGTGCCCACGAAAACGACGACGCGGTCGACCGCCCGCCGTTCCACGGCGAGCTCGGGCCGCACCACGAAGGCCGGTACGGCGAAGGCCGGTGCCACGAAGACCGGCAAGGCCAAGGCCGGCGCCGCGAAGACCGCCGCCGCCAAGAAACCGGCGGCCAAGAAAGCGGTCGCCAAGAGGCCGGCGGCCAAGAAGCCGGCAGCCAAGAAGCCGGCCGCCAAGAAACCCGCGCGCAAGGCGAGAAGGCCCGCGAGCACGGCGAAGAGGAAATCGGCCACGCCGACCGCCGTCACGAAGGTGTCGTCCGCCGCGTCGAAGATGACGGCCGTCGCGGCCGGCGCGGTGGTCACCGCCGCCAGGTCGCCCATCACGGCCGTACCGGTACGCGTCGTCGGGTTCCTGACCGGGCGGGTCGGCGGCCGCAAGCGGCGGTGACCTGCCGGAAGGGCACAGACCCCTCCCGAACGCCACTCGCGACGCGGAACTGCCACACTGTCGTCGAGAGGTGATGCAGGGATGCAGGACAACGAGATCTTCGGTCATATCAACGATCTGGTGGACGAGGAGCACACGCTCCGCGAGCGGCTGCAGAAGGGCGAGCTGACCGCCGACGAAGAGCACCAGCGGCTGCGCACGGTCGAAGAGCAGCTCGACCAGTGCTGGGACCTCCTGCGCCAGCGCAGGGCGCGGCGGGACGCGGGAGACGACCCCGACGGCGCCCAGTCCCGGCCGACCGGCGAGGTCGAGGGCTACCTCCAGTAAGTGGTCAGTCCTCGATCGGCCAGGTGTGCACGGGCGCGTTGGTGTGCATGTGGTCGACGTAGCGGCGCGTCATCAGCCGGAGCGCCTCCTCGCGGTCGCCACCGGCCGCGCGGACGGCCGCGACCTGCCAGGTCGCACCATTTCGGCCGGTGGCGCAGCGCTGTTCGATGATCCGGAGCAGCCGGTCGCGGATCACCGTGTCGACGCCCCACCCGTCGAGGCCGGCGGCGGCGAGGGGCAGCAGATGATCGAGCACCAGCTCGGTGACCGGCACCTCGCCGACCCCGGGCCAGTAGAGCCGGGCGTCCAGGCCGTACCGCGCGCCCCGGCGCGCGTTGTCGGCGGCGGCCGCGAAGGACATCCGCTCCCAGACCGGGTGCTCCTCCTCCGCCAGGGCCCGTACCAGACCGTAGTAGAGGGCGGCGTTGGCCATGGTGTCCGCGACGGTCGGGCCGGCGGGCAGGACGCGGTTCTCCACCCGCAGGTGCGGGCGGCCGTCGACGACGGCGTACACCGGGCGGTTCCAGCGGTAGATCGTGCCGTTGTGCAGCGACATCTCGGCCAGCTCGGGGGTCTCGCCGCGGGCGAGCGCCTCCATGGGCTCCTCGTCCTCGCACATCGGCAGCAGCGCGGAGAAGTACCGCGAGTTCTCCTCGAACAGGTCGTACACCGAGTCGATCCAGCGTTCGCCGAACCACACCCGGGGCCGTACGCCCTGCGCCTTCAGCTCCTCCGACCGCGTGTCGGTCGACTGCTCGAACAGCGGCAGCCGGGTCTCCCGCCACAGCTCCTTGCCGAACAGGTACGGGGAGTTCGCGCCGAGCGCGACCTGCACGCCGGCGATGGCCTGGGCGGCGTTCCAGCACGCCGCGAAGTGCTCCGGGCGGACCTGCAGGTGGAACTGGACGCTCGTGCACGCCGCCTCGGGCGCGATGCAGTCCGATGAGGTCCGCAGCAGCTCGACGCCCTCGATCTCCAGCGGCAGGTTCTCCCCGCGGGCCGCGAGGACCTGCTCGTTGAGGAGCTTGTACCGCGGGTTCGACGACAGCGTCGCCTCACTGACGTCGGACTCGCGCAGCGTCGGCAGAATGCCGATCATCATCAGCTCGGCGCCCACCGCCCGCGCACGGCCGTCGGCGTGGTTGAGGTTGTCGCGGATGCGTTGTTCGAGCATCGCGAGCGCCTTGCCGGCCAGCGACCCCGGCGGCAGGTTGATCTCGATGTTGAACTGCGCGAGCTCGGTCGCCCACGCGCCCGGTTCGGCGATCGACTCCAGGACCGCCGCGTTCAGCATCGCGGGCCGACCGGTCTCGTCGACGAGGTTGAGCTCGACCTCCATCCCGATGCTGGCACGGTCCTCCTCGAACCGGCCGTCGCGCAGCATCGCCGACAGGGCCTCCAGACAACGCCGGACCTTGTCCCTGTAGCGCCGCCGGTCCTCCTTGGTGATGGCGACCGCCGCCACGTCCCTGCCCATGCCAACCCTCCGGGCGTGTTCGTCCCACCGTTCCCGAAGGGGGCATACCCCTAGTCGACGAAGGTATGGATCGCTTCCCGGTCTTTCGCGGCCGACGTGGCGAGAGTCTCATACCGGGACCGATGCTCCCGAAGGGTGTCGGCGATCTGCCGCGCCTCGCGGACGAGGCGGTCCTTCTCCCCTACGGCGCCCTCCACGGCCGTTCGACGAGCGAGCCGCTGCATGATCCACAGGACCGCCCCGCTGACGGCGACCACCGCGGCGATGATCGCCAGGACGCCGAGCCCGGCGGCGATCGTCCCGATGAAGACCAGGACGCCGGCGCCGGCCAGGGCCAGACCGGCTCGTTCCGCCGTCGGGCTGATCGCGTACTGGGCGTCGATCCCGGCCTCGGCCTCCGCCGTCGAGTCCGGTCCGTCCGGGCCGATCGACAGGCCCCAGCCGCGCACCCCGACCTGTATCCGTGCGGGGAGCGGACGGGACGCCTTCTCCGCCAGGTCGTCGGCCGCCCCGGCGATCCAGCGGCGTCCGGCGTTCAGGGCGAGCAGGCGCAGCGCCGGCGATCTCCCGTCGAACATGTCGCCGCGCAGCAGGGCCCGGGTCTCTCCCCCCGGGGCGTCCCAGGCCTTCGGCGGTGCGGCCGCGCCGTTCTCGATGATCTGCCGCAGCTCCCGGGCCCGGGCGATGAGCGGCGCCTCGTCGGGGCTTCCCTCGTCGACGAGCGTGACCAGCAGCGCGGCGAACTCCGCCGAACCGGCGTCATCCGACGTACGAGGTGGGGGTTCGGCCGCGGGGAGGGTCTCCTCGATCCGGGCCCGCAGGCGGGCGAGGCGCGCGGCGTCCGCCGGCGGTGCGGTCAGGGCCGTCTGGTTTCGCAGGAGCCGCGGCAGTCGGGAGGTCTCCCCGCTCCCGCCCGCGGCGGACATCTTCTCAGCCCACGCCCGGCCCTCCGCGGCGGCAGCGGCGGCCGGAAGGCCCTCGACGAACTCGGCCAGGCGGCGTTCGACGTGGGACCGTCCCGGCTCACCGAAGATCCCCTCGGCGCAGGCGACCCACAGCCGTCGCTGCACGTGGGTGACGGTCTCGCCAAGGGGCGGCAGGGTTCGCGCCAGCCACGGCACGACCTCGGCGTCCCGGCCCGCGACCGCGAGCGCCAGCGTCAGGAACAGGGCGGTCCGCGCCTCGTCGCGCCGGCTCGCCTCGGCGGCGTACGTCTCCGCGGTCACCTCGTCCCCCCGGAGCAGCGCCGACAGGGCCTCGGCGGCCGGCCCCAGCCAGTAGCCGGGGCAGTCACCCGGGTCGAGGCGGGGCGGGTCGGCGGCGTCCCGAGCGAGCGAACGCAGCAGCCGCCGCGTCTCCTTGCGGATGGCGGCCTCCCGGTCGAAGGCCGCCATCTCCATCCGCAGGTCCGAGAGCTCTACGAACGCGTCGAACGACCGGGCCAGCCGGTCGATCCGGCGTTCCAGCGTGCCCTCCACCTCCGTGAGCTTCGACTGCAGCGTCCGCGACCTGCGATCGGCGTAGTGGTAGGCCTCGCTGACCTCCTCCTGCAGACCGCGGATCTGCCGGGCCTGCCGTGCGTCGATCCACCAGTCGCTCACGCAGCCTCCCGCGTCTCTGAATCACCGTCGCCCGAAGTCCGACGTACGGCACCGCCCGCCCGTTCCTCGCGAACGAGCGGGCGGAGGGAGAGGACTGCTACATCCGCTCCGGAGTCGCCACGCCGAGCAGTTCGAGGCCCTTGGTGAGGGTGCGCAGGGTCAGCGCGCACAGCGCCAGCCGCGAGGCCTTCGTGGCCTCGTCCGGCGCCCGCAGCACCGGGCAGTTCTCGTAGAACGTGGTGTACGCCGAGGCCAGGTCGAAGAGGTACGCGCACAGCCGGTGCGGCTCGGTCGCCTCGCCGGTCTGCCGCAGCGCGGTGCCGAACCCCAGCAGGTGCAGGGCGAGCGCCCGCTCCGCCTCGTGGCCGAGCGCGATCGGCCCCGCCGCCTCCTCCGGGGACAGCCCGCCCTTGCGGAAGATCGACCGGATCCGCGCCGCGGCGTACTGGAGGTACGGCCCGGTGTTGCCCCGGAAGGAGATCATCCGGTCGAAGTCGAAGATGTACTCGCTGCCCCGGGCGACCGACAGGTCGGCGTACTTGACCGCGCCGATGCCGACGGCCTCGACGATCCGCCGCCGGGTCTCGTCGTCGAACGCCTCTTCGTGCGGCACCTCGTCGAACGCCACGCCGGCCCGCTCGACGGCCTCGTCCAGCAGCTCGGTCAGCTTGACCGACTTGCCGCTCCGGGTCCGGAAGATCTTTCCGTCGGGGCCCAGGACGTTGCCGATCTGGGCGTGCTCGGCGCTGACGCTCTCCGGCAGCCAGCCCGCCATCCGGGCCACCGCGAACACCATCTGGAAGTGCAGCGCCTGCTGCGCGCCGACGACGTAGATCATCCGGTCGACGCTCAGCTTGTCGACGCGGTACCGGACCGTGGCCAGGTCGGAGGTGGAGTAGTTGTAACCCCCGTCGCTCTTCCGGATGATCACGGGCAGCGGGTCGCCCTCCCGGCCGGTGAACCCGGGCGGGAACACGCACAGCGCCCCTTCGCTGATCTCCGCGACGCCCTTGTCCCGCAGCTCGTCCGCGGTGACCCCGAGCATGTCGTCGTAGAAGCTCTCGCCCCGGATGTCCTCGTCGGTGAGCGTCACGCCGAGCCGGCCGTAGACCTTGTGCAGGTAGATCTTTGACAGGTCGACCAGCCGCTCCCAGTGCCGGATGGTGTCCGGGTCGTGGGCCTGCAGTTTCACGACCCGCTCCCGGGACCGCTGAGCGAACTCGGCGTCGGAGTCGAACCGCTGCCGGGCCATCTGGTAGAAGGCGTTCGGGTCGGTCTCCAGGAGCCTGGCCTCCGCCGAACCCTCACCGACGTCGAGCAGCAGCTCGATCAGCATGCCGTACGGCGTGCCCCAGTCGCCGACGTGGTTGTCCCGGATCACGTGGTGCCCCAGGAACTCCAGCACCCGCGCGAGCGCGTCGCCGACGATCGTGGTCCGCAGGTGACCGACGTGCATCTCCTTGGCGATGTTCGGCGAGGAGTACTCCACGACCGTGGTCCGCGGCGCGTCCGTCTTCTCCACCGACAGCCGCTCGTCGCCGTGCATCTCCTGCGCCTGCCCGGCGATCCACTCCGGGCTCAGCGTCAGGTTGACGAACCCCGGACCGCTGATCTCGACCTTCGAGCAGACGTCGGACACGTCGAGGTGCGCCACGAGGTCGGCGGCGATGTCGCGCGGCTTGCGGCCGAGCCGCTTGGCGAGCGGAAGCGCGACGTTCGCCTGGAAGTCGGCGAACTGCGACGGGCGGATCACCGGGTCGGCGTCGGGCTCTCCGAACGCCGCCCCGAGGGCGGCCTGGACGCGGGCGGCGAGAACGTGCTGCGGGTCGGACATCGGGATCCTCGTGGAGTACGGCTTCGGCAGCTGCGGCTGCGACGTCTTCAAAGCCTATCGGCGAGCGGCCGTAGCCCCATCCGAATATCCCCCTCGACCGGATGGCGCGCCGGTGATCGTGCGACCTGCGCCACAGTCGGCGCGGGCCGCTTCACGAAGCCCGGCGCACGCGGTAAGCAATCAGGTACGTCCGACGGAGGGAAACCCATGGACCGGCCGTACGACATCGTCCTCTTCGGCGCCACCGGGTTCACCGGCGCCCTCACCGCCGAGTACCTCGCGGCCCACGGGACCGGGACCTGGGCGGTCGCCGGGCGGAACCCGGCCAAGCTGGAGGCGCTGCGCGACCGCCTCGGCGTGGACCTGCCGCTGCTGCGCGCCGACGTGACCGACCCCGCCTCGCTCCGGGAGATCGCCGCGGCCGCCCGGGTGGTGATCAGCACGGTCGGCCCGTACGTCACCTACGGTGAGCCGCTCGTGGCCGCGTGCGCCGAGGCCGGCACCGACTACGTCGACCTCACCGGGGAGCCGGAGTTCGTCGACCTGATGTACCTCAAGTACCACGCGCGAGCGGCCGAGACCGGGGCGCGGCTCGTGCACGCGTGCGGGTTCGACTCGGTGCCGCACGACCTCGGCGTCTACTTCACCGTCCAGCGGCTCCCCGAGGACGTCCCGCTGAGCGTGCGCGGGTACGTCCGGGCCAGCGGCGTGCCGTCCAGCGGCACCGTGCACTCCGCCATCATGGCGGCGGCGCACTTGCGCGAGGCGGCCAGGCTCCACCGCGAACGACTCCGGGCGGAACCTTCCGTGACGGGCCGCCGGATCCGCGCCGTTCAGGGGCGCCCGCACCGCAACGCCGGGCTGGGCGCCTGGGCACTGCCGTTGCCGACCCTGGATCCCGACGTGGTCCGGCGCTCCGCGACCGCCCTCGATCGCTACGGGCCCGACTTCGCCTACAGCCACTTCGCGGGGGTCCGGCACCTGACGTCCGCCGTCGGCCTGGCCGCCGGGTCGGCGGGGCTCATGGCGGCCGCCCGGCTCGGCCCCGTACGGGACCGGCTGCTCGACCGCTTCGTCTCCGGAGACGGCCCGTCGCCGGAGAGACGGGCGAGGAGCTGGTTCAGCGTGCACTTCGCCGGGGAGGGCGGCGGCCGGAAGGTCGTGACCAAGGTCTCCGGCGGCGATCCCGGCTACGAGGAGACCGCCAAGATGCTCGCCGAGTCCGCCCTGTGCCTGGCCTTCGACGACCTGCCCGAGACCGCCGGCCAGGTCACCACGGCCGAGGCGATGGGCGACCCCCTCCTGGCCCGCCTCCAGCGCGCCGGCCTGGAGTTCACGGTCGTCGGCTCGACCGGCTGACGAGACACGGACATCGCAGGCCGCTGACCTCGCCCGACCATCCGGCAGCAGGCGAAACGCTCGGCGAACGACCCCACGCGAGCCGCCGAACCGCCCGAAAGCGGCCTGGAACCACGGGCTGTGTAAGACATTACGTCTTACGTCTGGTGGGATTGTGCTTGATCATCAGCCAGGGCCAGGTGTCGGGCTTGTGATATCAGGAGGGGCGCCGGGGTCCGGTTCGGTGTGGGGGCGGCGGGAGAAGCGGTTCTGGCGGGTGGCGGCGAGGCCTTCGCCGATCTGTTCGACGATCCGGCCGGCGGCCAGGTCGCGGGCGAGGACGCAGGCCGCGGCGATCCCGGGCGCGCGGGAGGCGCCGTGGGCGATGACCACGGTGCCGTTCAGGCCGAGGAGGACGCCGCCGCCGTGCGTCTCCGGGTCCAGGCGGTCCCGCAGCCGGCGCAACTGGCGGCGCTGCAGCAGCGTGCCGACGCGGGCGAGCAGGCCGGAGCCGATCGCCGCGCGCATCTCCGTCACCGCGAGCCGTACGGCCCCTTCGACGGTCTTGAGCGCGACGTTGCCGGTGAATCCGTCCGTGACGACCACGTCGACCGCGCCGGCCAGCAGGTCGCCGCCCTCGATGTTGCCGACGAAGTCGACGCCCGGCAGGTCCCCGGACAGCAGCTCGTGGGCGCGGCGGGTCAGCTTGTTGCCCTTGCCGGCCTCCTCGCCGATCGTCAGCAGCCCGACCCGTGGTGCGGGCACGCCGAGCCGGATGCGGGCGTACGCGGTGCCGAGCGTGGCGAACTGGACGAGCATCTCGGGCTTGGCGTCGGCGGTCGCGCCGGCGTCGAGGAGCACCGTCGGGCGCGGGCGCGTGGGCAGGACCACGGCGAGCGCCGGCCGCATGACCCCGGGCTGCCCGCGCAGGCGCAGGCGGGAGGTCGCCACCACGCCGCCGGTCGACCCGGCCGACACCAGCGCGGCGGCGTGCCCGCGCCGGATCAGGTGGCAGGCGACCGCCACGGACGAACGCGGCCGCCGCCACCCGGCCAGCGCGCCCGCGTCCATGGCGAGGGCGTCCTCGGCGTGCGCGATCGGGACCTCGCCCAGCGCGTCGTGCTCGCGGAGCAGGTCCCGGACGCGGCGGGCGTGGCCGACCAGGACGACGCGGACGCCGTGCTCGCGGACCGCGGCCACGGCGCCGGCCACCACCTGCTCGGGGGCGTCGTCGCCGCCCATCGCGTCCACCGCGACCCGCGGGCCCCCGGCCGGCTCGCCGGGCCGGTCGGCCCGCGCGTCCAGCCGGCCCTCGCCTGGCGCGTTCGGCCGCTTCCCGGCGCGCCCCTCGACCGGTCCCGTCATTGCGGGTCCTGGCAGCCCTGGCCGAGGCAGGGTCTGCGTACGACCTCGCGGCCGCTCACCGTGATCACGTACTCCTGACGGGGATGAGGGGAGTTCGCCTGGTAGGCGACGGCGTTCACCCGGACCGGCTCGCCGCGGCGGGTCCGGCCGACGCACTGCACCCGGACGACCGACAGCGTGTCGGCCGACAGCGTACGGCAGCGCATCCCCGGGCGGACCGTGTACCCGAGGCCGCGCAGCTCGTCGGCCGCGCCGCGGGCCGTCGCGTTGCGCAGCGAGCTCTCCGCGACCTTGCGGACGGGGTTCTCGCACCTCCCCACCATGAGCAGCGGGATCAGGGCGAGGATGACGGCCTTCACAGGTCCCGGACCGCCTCTGCCACGGCCTCGGGCCGGTCGATCTGCACGAGATGCCCGACGTCGGGCAGGACGACCTGCCGGCCGCGCGGGCTGAGCGCCGCGAGGTCGGCGTGCGCGCGTCGCCACGCGTCCCGGCCGCCCCGCATGTCGCCCAGGGCGGTGATCACCCGCAGCGGGATGTCGGGGAACTCCCGGTGGCACCGCAGCGTGAGCAGGTCCACGGCCATCTGGCGGTAGACGGAGTCCTCTGCGAGGAGGGTGCCCAGGACGTGCCCGCGTGTGCACACCACCTGGACGTACTCCGGAGGCGCGACGTTCCCGCGCGTGGTCAGCAGCCGCATCGCCAGGCCGTACGCGGCGGGGCCCGCCAGCCGGGCGACGCCGGTCGCGCCGGCGACCGTGCCGGCGAGGCGCGCGAGGGGCTCGAGGCGGGTGAGCGGGCGGGAGTACTTCGGCGGGCGCGGCTCCGCGCTGGGATCGACCAGCACCATGCCGCCGACCAGCTCCGGGTGGAGCCGGGCGAACGCCTCGGCGTGGAACCCGGCGAACGAGTGCGCGACCAGGACGACCGGCGCCCCCGCCCACCGGGCCAGCTCGGCCAGCCGGTCGGCCTCCGCGCGGAGGGTCGCGGCGCGCCGTACGGGCGGGCTGCCGCCGAGGCCGGGCCGGTCGAAGGCGATCACGCGGTACGCGTCGCGCAGGAGGGAGACGACCGGGATCCAGTCGAACCAGGCGCCGCCGAGCCCCGCGCTGAGCAGCAGGGGAGGCTTCCCCGTACCCTCCGCGACGACGTGCAGGTGGTCTCCGCCGACGGTCATGAGATCGCCGGGCAGGCGGTCGTTCACGGGCTGGCGGCCTGCTCCCGTACGGCGCTCCGATCGTCAGGCGGCCCGACCGGGCGGAGAGCGGTCCATGCGACGCGGGCGCGCCGCCGGCCGGTGTACAGCTCGACGGCGATGACGAACAGCCACACGGAGATCACCGTCACCTGCACGCGCTCCATGACGCCCAGCATCAGACCGAAGTACATCAGCGGCAGCGTGCCCAGCGCGGTGCCCGTCTCCACGACCATGACGGGCCAGCTCCAGCGGGCGAGCACCGGCCAGCGGCCGTACCGGCGGGCGGCGATGGTCAGGGCGATGAGGCTGACGATGCCGCTGGTGACGACGAGCGTGCTCGTCACCGAGTGGAACTCGTGGGCGAACGACACGGTCCCGGCCCGCTCGCGCAGCGCGCAGGTCGGGTCGGAGTTCGGCGCGCAGTCCATGGCGAACAGGGAGTCGCCGATCGAGAAGACGCCGAACCACAGCAGGGCCGCCCAGCCGACGAGCGCCCAGCCGCGCGGCCGCAGCCGGCGCAGTACGACGGCCGCGACCACGATCGACAAGGCGCCCGCGAGGAAGTCACAGCCGGAGAAGAACCCGTGGTACGGCTGGTCGGTGGCGGACAGCTCGCTGACGTACCCGTTGACCGCGTCCAGCTTCGGGTCGATCAGGAACTGCAGGATCCAGGAGCTGTAGACGACGCCTGCGACGGCGGCGAGGACCGGCAGGAACGCCGGAATCATCGCCGCCTCACGCGCAGGTCTCGCCGAAGTCACAGCTTCCAATCTAGGCGTCCCGAGTGAGTCCATGGGACTACCCAACGGCGGTGGACTTAAGCCGCAGAGCTGCAGGTTCTTACGATCCTTGCAAGATTCTGGAGAAGACTCCGGGGTCCTCGTCGAGCCCGCTGCACGTGTCGTTCTGCGCGGTGGTGTCCGCGGTGCACGGCGTGTCCCGGGTGATCGACCACATCGACAGGCGGCCCAGGTGACGGGCGGTGGCCCACGTACGGATCTGCCGGGCGTCGGCGGGTTGCACCCCGGTGCCGGTGCCCGTCACCCCGATGACGGGCGCGACGCCCATCCGCCGCCACACCGAGTCGGCGTCCTGGTGGTAAAGCCGCTCGAGCTGGCCGTGGGCGGTGGTCGCGGAGGCGATCACGGTCGATCCGGTCCCGCCGGCGGGGACGAGGTCCACGATCGAGACGTCGACGCCGGCCGTCATCGCCGACCGCAGCGCGGCGAGCGCGTCGTCGGCGAGACCGGAGCGGCGCAGCGGAACGGTGAACGACACCCGCAGGCCGGGCCGGTCGTGCTGCAGCCGGGCGAGCGCCTCGGCGCGGCGGCCCGCCGCCGCGCCGTCGGCCAGCGCCTTGTCGGTGAGGTAGAAGTCGATCCGCTCGGCCTTGGTGGTGGTCAGCACGGAGCGGTACGCCGTGGTGAGCGCGTCGGTGTCGGCGCAGCCGCCGGCGAGTTCGGTGGCGTGCGGGCCGCCGAAGGACACGATGGTCTCGCCGGGGACCTTCTTGAGCTGCTTGCGGACGACCGCGTCGTCGAGCGGCGTCAGGCCGCCCCAGGTCGGCGTGCACCCCTGGCCGGCCGCGACGAATCCGAGCGTGTAGTCCCGTACGCCCGTCCGCGTCGAGGTCTTGGCGAAGTCCAGCGGCGGCCAGCTCAGCACGTCGGCGTACGGCGCGAAGGGGACGTCGGCGGCCGGAGCGGCCGAGGCGGTCGGATCCGGAGCCGCCGTGGTCGGGGAGGCGGTGGGCGCCGGGCGGTCGGTGGCCGGGCGCGAGCGCGAGCCGGGCACCTCCGTGATCGCCGCACCGGGCCGGGAGGCGGCGCGCGAACGGGACGACGGGACCGCGTGCTGGTCCAGGTCGGTCGTCGCGGCGAGTACGGCGGCGCCGCCGGTGCAGGGAATGAGCAGGCCGGCCGAGAGCAGCGCGATCCTGCGGCTCAGCCGGGGTGCCGCGCGGCGCTTACGGTGTCTGCCCACGACCTCTCCTCGTGGGGCGGCAGGGACACCGCTGACCACGGTGGCCTCTGTCGCTGCTGGGATTTGTCACCCGCAGTATGGCGTAGCCCTCCGACAAGATCACTAACTGGGGTCGCGTGTCGGCCTGACACTTCCGCGCCCGTTCGAACGTTGATCATTTAGGGGGGACCCACGCCTGCGCATCGGTAAGCCTCTCTACGGGTATCAAATTCGTAAGAAACGGGGCTCAACAGGTTCATTGGGGGTGGGGAGCGTGGCATGCCGCGACGCGATGGCGTCGCGGTCCGACTGTGAAGGAGGAGATCTCCACAGTGAGTCGCCTGCGGCGGGGCCTTCGGCCCGGTCCGCGCGTCTCCTGCTTGCGCGTTTCCCGTCGACTTGGAGGAGTAACGTCAACGTGACCTTGGTCAATGACGCGGCGCCGGCCGCGGTGAACACCACCGGCCGCAGGTTCCGCGCCTTCACGGCGAAGCATCTGGACGAGCTCACCGCTCGCGCCGGGCTGACCACCGAGCAACGCCTGG
Source organism: Actinoallomurus liliacearum (assembly GCF_039542035.1). Lineage (NCBI taxonomy): Bacteria > Bacillati > Actinomycetota > Actinomycetes > Streptosporangiales > Thermomonosporaceae > Actinoallomurus > Actinoallomurus liliacearum. The sequence goes on along the minus strand of NZ_BAABHJ010000008.1, from coordinate 653,082 downwards.
CAATCCAGGCGGTCGCCACGGTCCTGCCGTTCCGCACCAACAGCTACGTCGTCGATGAACTGATCGACTGGTCCGCCGCCCCGGACGACCCCATCTACCGGCTCGTCTTCCCGCAGGAGGACATGCTCCCCGCGGAGGACGTCGCCCGCATTTCCGACCTGCTGCGTCGGGGGGCGCCCCGCGCCGAGGTGAACGCCGCCGCCCACGAGGTCCGGCTGAAACTCAACCCGCACCCGGCGGGACAGTTGCAGCTCAACGTCCCGACCCTCCACGAGGAACCGATGCCCGGGGTGCAGCACAAGTACCCCGAGACCGTGCTGTTCTTCCCCAAGCAGGGCCAGACCTGTCACGCCTACTGCACCTACTGCTTCCGGTGGGCGCAGTTCGTCGGCGAGCCCGACCTGAAGATGGCGGGCGACGACGTCGACCGGCTCAAGCGCTACCTGCGCGCGCACCCGGAGGTCACGAGCGTCCTGATCACGGGCGGCGACCCGATGATCATGGGTGAGCCCGTCCTGCGGCGCTACGTCGAGCCGCTGCTGGAACTCGAGCAGCTCGAGTCCATCCGGATCGGCAGCAAGGCCCTGGCCTACTGGCCGCAGCGCTGGGTCACCGACCCCGACGCGGACGACACGCTTCGCCTGTTCGAGAAGGTCGTCAACTCGGGCAAGAACCTGGCGTTCATGGCCCACTTCACCCACCCGCGCGAGCTCGAACCGCATCTGGTGTCCGAGGCGACCAGGCGCATCCGCTCCACCGGCGCGGTGATCCGTACCCAGGCCCCGCTCATCCGCACGATCAACGACGCGCCGCTGACCTGGGAGACCATGTGGCGGCGACAGTTGCGGATGGGCATGATCCCGTACTACATGTTCGTGGAACGTGACACCGGCCCACAGGACTACTTCGCCGTGCCGCTCGCCCGCGCCTACGAGATCTTTCGGGACGCGTACAAGAACACCTCCGGGCTCTGCCGCACCGTTCGCGGTCCGTCCATGTCCGCCACCCCCGGCAAGGTCTGCGTCGACGGCGTCGTCGAGATCGGCGGGGAGAAGCTGTTCATGCTGCACTTCATCCAGTGCCGCGACCCGGAGTTCGTCAACCGGCCGTTCTTCGCCAAGTACGACCCGGAGGCCGTGTGGCTGACGGATCTGCGGCCGGCCTTCGGCGACCGGTTCCCGTTCGAGGGGCACGTCCCGGGCGGAGACGTGACGGCGCACGACGTCGTCGCGGCGGGCCCATCCCTCTGACCGACCGGTTCGCACGACCCTCTCGGTGACCTGACACCGATGACCGTGGGGCCGTACGCCTGTGCGGCCCCACGAACGAACCCTCTGCTCAGTACGCCGAGACCTCGATGAGGTTGCCGTCCGGGTCGCGGAAGTACACCGAGGTGATCGGCCCCTGCGCGCCGGTACGTCCGACGGGTCCCTCCTCGATCGGCACACCGCAGTCCTCGAGGTGGCGCACCACGGCGTCGATCGGCGTACCGGTGATCAGGCAGAGGTCCGCCGAGCCCGGCGTCGGGCGGGCGGCCTTCGGCTCGAACTCCGCTCCCCGCCGATGCAGGTTGATCTTGTGTGGCCCGAAGTTCAGCGCTCTGCGGCCGCCGCCGAAGGTGACCGGCTCCATCCCGAGGACGCGGGTGTAGAACCCGACGGTCCGTTCGACGTCCTCAACGGTCAGCACCAGATGGTCCAGGCGCACCAGTTCGATCACGGGCCGAGTGTAAGCCGCCGGGGCGGGCCGGCGGGCGCACCGGCCCGCCCCGGCGGGTGCGGAGCCGTCAGCTCTCGTACTCGGGGACGATCTGCGCGCGGCCCAGAGTGTGCCCGGTGATGTTGAAGCCGACGACGGCGGGCGACGCGTCCTCGGGGACGCCGAGGTTCTCGACGTCCAGCGCGTGCACGGTGAAGGCGTAGCGGTGCGGCGCTCCCGGAGGCGGAGCGGCCCCGCCGAACTCCTTGGTCCCGTAGTCGTTACGGGCGTGCTCGGCGCCCTCGGGGAGCCCCTTGAAGTCACCGCCGCCCGCACCGGCCGGCAGCTCGGTCACGGACGCGGGGATGTCGTACAGGACCCAGTGCCAGAAGCCGCTTCCGGTGGGGGCGTCCGGGTCGTAGCAGGTGACGGCGAAGCTCTTGGTCTCCGCGGGGGCGCCCTCCCAGCGCAGGTGCGGGGAGCGGTTCTCGCCGTTGAACCCCCAGTCGTTGAACACGTGCGCGTTGGACAACCGCTCGCCGTGCGCGACGTCGTCGCTGGTCACGGTGAAGGACGGGACCTCGGGCAGGAATTCGTGCGGCAGCGGTGGCCGGCCTGCCATGGCAACCTCCTCGGTCGGTTCGACGGATACGTCTAAGTCCTATCAGCCGTGCCCACTTCGGCCGCGGTGATCCGCCCCGTACGAGACGGTGACCGGAGCCGCCCCGGCCACCGGGCCGGGGACTATCGCCATTTGTCGCGGATTCCGGCTGATTCGGAGTTCAATTTGCGGCATGTGGCCCTGTGTCATCCGCCGACATGTAGATAGTCCGCAAAGGCCGCATGGAATTCGTGGCGACGCCGTGATCACGGGTATTCACCTTTCGCGTGGCGATGCGGGTGGCTTCTCACGCTGCCCGTCCTATTCGAAGGGAGAGCGTATGAACCTCAAGGCGATCGTCTTGGCCGGCGCCGTGCTGACGGCCGCGCTCGGCGCGGCCGCAGCGCCCGCATACGCCGTGAATCCGCAGCCGAACACCGGTCAGTCGGATTCAGGCGGTGCTCCGGGCACGAAGATTGGCGATGACTCGGGCTCCGGTCTCGGCGCCGTTCGGCCGGCGAAAGGCGTCGAAGGGCCGACGGAGTCGGCTCCGGCCAAGCCCGAGTCCACTTCCGGCGCTGACAATTCCAGCCTGAACCAGGTTCGCCAGAATCGTTCGAAGATAAGCGCCGATTTCAACCCGTTCTCCGGGCGCCACACCAAGCTCCCCGACACCGACGTCTGGGGAACCTGAGCCGATCGTGAATCGGGGGCGCATCTCCGGCGTGCCGCCGCTGCGCCCCCGATTCGGCGGTTACGTCCGGCCGGCGACGGCCGCCGACGCCGCGATGACTCTTTCCAGTACAAGGCCGGCCGCCGCCGCGAGCGGGATGGCGACTGCCGCGACGCCCAACTGCAGGGCCCGCCACAGGGGCGCCGTCCCGTGGTCGAGCCGGGCGGGGACGCCGGCGGCCACCGTGAAGTGCGCCCCGGCCAGTGCCCGCGCGTACACGAAGTCCCCGGCCGCCAGCGTGAACGCCAGGACCGCGACGGCGGCGATCGCGGGCCGCAGCAGCGGCACGACGACCCGCAGGAACGCCGCGAGACGGCTGTGCCCGTCCACGAGCGCCTGTTCCTCGAGGGCCAGGGGGACGGCCCGCAGGAAGCCGCCGAACAGCAGCACCGCCACCGGGACGGTGACCACCGGCTCGACGAGCACGAGCGTCCACAGGGAGCCGCCGAGCCCGAGCGCGTCCGCGGCCCACGACAGCGGCAGGGCGAGCAGCACGGACGGCACGAGGGCGAGGACGGCGACGATCCGGCCCACCGCGCCACCCCACCGCCTCCGGCTCAGCGCGTACGCGGCCGGCAGGGCGAGGAGCAGCGTGGCGATGGTGACGAGCGCGCCGACGACCAGCGTGTGCGCCACCCATGATCCGTACGAGGTCGTCCGCAGCAGGCGCACGCTCTCCTCGACCCGGACCTCCCGGGCGGCCGTCCACAGGCTCCACAAGAACGGTGCCGCGCAGAGCACCGAAGTCCCGGTCGCCAGCGCGTAGAGCACCGGGCGCGCCAGGGCATGGCGCAGGGTCTGACGCCGCCGCTGCCGGGCGAGTTCCCGCGCCGCCGTACGCGCGGCCAGCCCCCCGACGTTCACGCGGCCTCCTCCGTCGGGGGAGTGACCAGAAGTGTTGTGCTCATGGTTCGCTCGCTCCGCTCGTCATGGGCCCTCCTTCGTCGGGGAGTGACCAGACGCGCTGTGCTCATGGTTCGCTCGCTCCGCTCGTCATGGGCCCTCCTTCGTCGGGGGAGTGACCGGACGCGCTGTGCTCATGGTTCGCTCGCTCCGCTCGCTCACGGGCCCTCCGAATCCGCGCGCCGGCGGGCGAGCCGGAGCAGGCCGACCATTCCGGCCAGCGGCAGCGGCAGGAGCAGGACGGCGATCGCCGCGCCGCGTCCGAGGGCGCCGCCGTCGACACCCTGCGCGAAGGCGAGCACGGCGAGCGGCCGCGGCGGGCCGCCCGGGCCGGTCAGCACGGCGCCGATCGCCGCGTCGGCGCCGGTGAGGACCGCGGTCAGCAGGGCGGCCACCGTGATCGACGGCAGTGCGAGCGGGAGCGTCACCTCGAGCGCCCGCCGTACCGCGCCCGCGCCGTCGACGCGCGCGGCGTCCCGTACGTCGCGGGGCACGGCGGCGAGCCCGGCCGTCAGCACCACGGCGGCCAGGGGCGTCAGCCGCCAGACGTGCACGGCGACGACCGCGCCCAGGGCCACGGCGGGCCGTCCGTGCCAGGACGCGACGCCGGCGGCCCGCAGCAGCGGGCCGGCCGGGGAGTGCGGGGAGTCCAGCAGCCACCGCCAGGAGGTCGCCGAGAGCGCGGCCGGCGTGACCCAGGGCAGCAGCACGAGCGGCCGGACCGCCCACCGGCCGCGGAAGCGGGCCGCCAGGACGTGGGCGAGGGCCTGCCCGCCGGCCAGCACGAGGACGGTGGTGACGCCGGTGATCAGCAGCGTGTCGCCGAGCGCCCGCCAGAACGCGCCGTCCCCCAGCAGCGAGCCGAAATGCCGGACGCCGGTGAACCGGTACGCGGGGGCCGCCGCCGTCACCCCGGACAGCGCCAGCGCGACCGCGAGTGCGACCGGCAGGAGGACCAGCGCCGTCAGGTAGATGACCGACGGCAGCAGGAACAGCCAGGTGAGCAGGCCCTCCCGGTCCGCGAGCGCGCCTCGGCGGCGGGCGCGCGGCGCGGTGTTCGCCGTCATCCGGCTCACCCGCCGATCCGTACGGGCGCCGTGCGGTTGCCGTACGCGGCGTCGAAGAAGCGCACACGGTCGCCCGGCACGGCGAACTCGTGGGTCCGCCCGGCGGCGAGCGGGGTGGTCACGGTGGCGGGCAGCCGTGCGATCACCCGTGTCTCGCGGCCGATCCGCGTCACCGAGCCGTACACGTGCCGGTCGCCCGACAGGTGCTCGATCCGGTCGATGCGCAGTGGCATCGTGACGCGTCCCTCCGGCGGAACCTCCTCCGCGGGCAGCAGGTGCTCGGGGCGGAAGCCGATGAGCCGGTCGCCGCGCGGCACGAGGTTCATCGGGGGCGTGCCGATGAGGGTCGCGACGAAGGTGTCGACCGGCTCGTCGTAGAGGTCCTGGGGCGTGCCGACCTGGCGGAGCCGCCCGGCGTCCAGGATCGCGACGCGGTCGCCGAGACCGGTCGCCTCGGCCTGGTCGTGGGTCACACAGATCATCGCGGTGCCGAGCCGCCGCTGCAGCGCCCGCAGTTCGTCGCGGGCGGCGGCGCGCAGGCGGGGGTCGACGCCCGAGAGCGGCTCGTCGAGCAGCAGCACGGCCGGTTCCCGGACCAGGGCGCGGGCCAGGGCCACCCGGCGGCGCTCGTCCGCGGACAGCCGGCCGGGGCGGCGGCCCAGCAGACCGGGGATGCCGAGCAGGTCGGCCGCCCACCGCGCCTTGCGTTCGCGCATCGCGCGCGGCACGCGCTCGGCCTTGAGCGGGAACTCGATGTTGCCGCGCACGCTCTTGTGCGGATACAGGGCGTACGACGGGACCACGAGCCCCACCCGGCGGATCCTCGGCGGCAGGCCGTTCATCAGGTGGCCGCCGAGGTAGACCTCGCCCAGGGTCGGGGACTCCAGGCCGGCGATGGTGCGCAGGAGCGTGGTCTTGCCCGCGCCCGCGGCTCCGAGCAAGGCGAGGCACTCACCCTGCTCGGCGGCCAGGTCCACGCCGTCCAGCGCGCGCACGTGCTTCTTACGGGGGCCTTCGTACACCTTCACCAGGCCCCGCGCCTCGAGGACCCTCACCGGTGGGTGGTCGCGGACGGAGTGACGGAAGTGACGGAACGGAGGAGACGGCGGGAGAGGAAGTCGTGTCGGGACAGCGGACGTCGATCCGGCATGGGACCTTCCCCGTGCAGAGGTTCCTCCCTCGAAAGTAGATCGATCTTGGCCGGGCTTCCAGCGGCAGTTGCCGCACAGGTCCGCATCCGTGGCTTTTCTTGGGTAACCCGTGTGTTCTGTGTGACTGAAGCGCTACAGTGCGTGATCTATATCAGTCGAGCTCTGGGCGGCGTACGGGGTAGGCCGCTCGCCCAGGAAACGGGGAGAAGTCAGGACATGCGTGGACTTGCCATTGCCGCCGTCAGTGCGGTCGCCATCGCCAGCGCCTCCACGCCGGCCCGGTCGACGGCACCGGTGGCCGCGGCGGACACGGCGCGGGGCACCGCCGTGCCGGGAGCCCTCGGAGCCGACCCGGGGATCGCCCCGACGGCCGCCCTGCGGCCCTCCGCGGTGTTCAACGTCCCCTCCGGATCGGCGGCGGAGCAGAACGCCATCGCCCACCACGTCAACCAGTTGACGGCCGGTGCGCCCCGGGGCGCGGTGATCCGGATCGCGGTGTTCATGTTCACGTCGCAGGCGTTCGCCCGGACCCTGATCGACGCCAAGAAACGCGGCGCGCACGTCCAACTGGTCGTCGACGCGAGCACCCGCGACAACGACGCCTACCGCCGCGTCGAGCGGGCCCTGGGGACCAGCCGCAAGAGCTCATCGTGGGTGGTGGCCTGCCACAAGGGCTGCGTCGGCGACACGATCATGCACAACAAGTTCTTCCTGTTCTCCCGCACCGGGCGGGCCCGGAACGTCGTCGTGCAGTCCTCGGCCAACCTGACCACGCGCAACCGCGTCAACGCCTGGAACAACGCCTTCACGATCAGCGACGCGCGGCTCTACGACGCGTACGTCCGCTACTTCGGCGCGCTGGCCGCCCGGCACCACGAGCGGGACCACTACCGGGTGACCCGCAGCGGGCGCGTCACCGCGTACACCTTCCCCCGCGCGGGCGACTCGGCCAAGACCGACACCCTGTACGCGCTGCTCGGACGCGTCGGCTGCGCGGGCGGTACCTCGGTGCGCGTCACGACCTTCAACCTCAGCCGTACGGACGTCGCCGAGCGGCTCTGGTCGCTGTCCCACCAGGGCTGCGACGTGCGGGTCATCTACACGAACCTGAGCGACCGGGCCCGCGAGATCCTCGAACAGGACGGCGGGCCGGACCTACTGAGCAGCCACTACATGTACGACGACGACGAGACCGGCGACGAGGTCGACGCCTTCGCCCACTCGAAGTACGTCCTGATCAACGGCACGTACGCCGGGCGGCCCCGCAAGGTCGTCATCACGGGCAGCCCGAACTACACCGAGCCGGCGCTGCGGCACAACGACGAAACGATGATCACCATCGAGGGGGCCGACATCTACGGCGCCTACCAGGGCAACTTCACCCGGCTCTGGAATGCCGCCCAGTCGCACTTCCAGCTGCGGGGCAGCGTGCCGGACCCCGGATGATCCGGCGAGAGCCCGCTTCGGAGGTCGCTTCCCCGGAACGTCCGACCTCCGAAGCGGGCTTCGATCACTTACCGGTGGCCTCGACGTAGGCGTCGACGACCGTGTCGGTGTCACCGTCCATGATGAGCCGGCCCTCGTCCACCCACAGCACCCGGTTGCACATCTCCCGGATCGAGTCGAGCTGGTGGGCGACGAGGAAGACCGCACCGGCCTCCTTGCGCAGCTCGTCGATCTTGGCGGCGCTCTTGCGCCGGAACTTCGCGTCGCCGGTGGCCAGCGCCTCGTCGATCAGCAGCACGTCGTGGGACTTCGACGCGGCGATCGCGAACCGCAACCGCGAGCCCATGCCGGAGGAGTACGCCCGCATCGGCAGCTGGATGAAGCCCTCCTTCAGCCCGGCGAACTTCACGATCTCGTCGTACTTCGCCTTGACCTCGTCCGGCGTCATGCCCATCGCCAGGCAGCCGAGCACGATGTTGCGCTCGCCGGTCAGGTCGTTCATCAGCGCGGCGTTGACGCCGAGCAGCGACGGCTGGCCTTCGGTGTAGACGCCGCCCTGCTGCGGCGGCAGCAGCCCGGCGATCGCCTTCAGCAGCGTGGACTTGCCCGAACCGTTGGTGCCGATGACGCCGATCGCGTCGCCCTTGTAGGCGACGAAGGACATCCCGCGGATCGCGTGGACCTCCTTCATCGACGGGCGGTTCTGCCGGCGCAGGATGCGCATGATGGCGTTGTTGGCGTTGCCCTTGCCGCCCGCGCCGTAAACGCGGTAGATGATGTGCAGGTCGTCGACGATGACGATGGGCTCGCGGTTCTCGTCGATCACCACCGGGGGAGCCGACCCGTCGGGGGCTGCGGACACCTTGACCTTCTCCTTGACGGCGTCAGCCACGGCCGTACCTCTCCTCGGCGCGGTGGAAGAACCAGAAGCCCACCGCGAAGGCGACCACGGCCCAGCCCACGGCGTAGATCCAGATCATGTGGTTGGTCGAGACCAGTTCGGCGTGCTGCTTGCAGGCGTTCGCCGCCGCGACGATCTGCTTGTGGGTGGTGCCGCCGGCCGCGCACTTCTCGGCGTACTTCGCCTTCATGTGGGCCAGGTCGTGGCGGTAGGAGCCCATCAGCGAGCGGCGGGCGAGCTCGACGTACACCGAGCCGGGGTTGGCCTCCATGACCCGCATGGCCCACGTGGGGACCTTGGAGCTCAGGGTGTACATCGAGAACATGATCCCGGAGAAGTAGAGCCAGGTCCGGAGGATGAACGGCAGCAGCTGGCTGAGGTCCGGGACGAACGCGCCGATCCTGGCGACCACGAGACTCACGCCGATGTTGAACATCAGCTGGAGCAGGAGGATCGGAATGATCAGCGCCCACTGCCAGGTGGGCCACTCCTGGAAGCCGAGCATGATCACCAGCAGCACGCCCATGGACGCGAACAGCTGCTGGAGCTCCACGATCGTGTAGGAGAACGGCAGCGTGGCCCGCGGGAAGTGCAGTGCCCTGATCAGCGACATGCTGGTCTGCACCGACTTGGCGCCCGAGGTCACCGACCGCTGGGTGAAGTGGAAGAAGAAGATGCCGGTCACCAGGTACGGGATGTACTTCGACACGTCCCCGCTGCGGCCCAGCAACAGACCGAAGATCAGGTAATAGACCAGGGCGTTCAGCAGGGGAGTGAGAACCTGCCAAAGCTGGCCGAGACGCGACTCGGTGTACATCGCGACGCTCTTGGCCGAGGCGAACGCCCAAATGAAGTGACGTCGCTGCCAGAGCTGGCGGATGTACTCACCGAGGGGGGGACGAGCGGCGCTCTTCTTGAGCCCATGGCGCGCGGCGAACTCGGCCAGCGGGGGGTTCCCGGTCATGTGAGGGGGCTCCGCGATTGTGCTGACCTGCCCGCCACCCGAGGCTCCGAGCCGTTCCGGGTGACTCATGCCGAGCAGCCTATTGCAGACGGGCGCGCGGCAACGACCAACCGCGAGATGCGATGCCAAGAATGTGATCATCTGCGTGATCCGGTGCGCAACGGGGATACACCGGTTCATGTCCCTGTTGAATCGAGCCAGAGTGCTGGACCAGCACGCTTTCGACGCGGTCGCGGCGGCCAAGCTGCCCGGCCTCGAATACATCCTGCCGCGCCTGTCCAGAATCGCGAACCACTCGGTCCTGTGGGGCGGCGTCGCCGGGACGCTCGCCCTCACCAGCCGGCCGCGGATGCGCCGGGCGGCGCTGCGCGGGGCCATCGCCATCGGCCTGGCCAGCCCGCTGGCGAACCTCGTGGGCAAGCAGACGTTCCGGCGGTCCCGCCCGCTGATCGAGCTGTTCACCCCCTCGGCGCGCCCGCTGTCCCCCCGGGCGGGGGTCACCCTGATCCCCTCGATCCGCTCGCCGTGGCGGCTCCCGACCTCCCCGTCCTTCCCGTCGGGCCACTCGGCGTCGGCCGCCGCGTTCGCCACGGCGGTCGCGATGGAGGCCCCGGCGGCCGTGGCGGTGCCGGTGGGCGTCACCGCCGGCGCCGTGGCCTTCTCCCGGATCTACACCGGCGCGCACTACCCGGGCGACGTGCTCGCCGGGCTCGCGCTGGGCACGGTGGCCGGCCTCGGCACCCGCCTGCTGTGGCCCACCATGCCCGGCCCGGCGAGCTCCCGCTGGTCGAAGCCGGTCGAGGCGCTCCGCGGCGTGTCGGAGGACGGCGAGGGCGTCGTCGTGGTCGTGAACCCGGGCGCCGGCGGCAACAACGACGTGACCCGCGTGCTCAAGGAACGTCTCCCCGCCGCGGAGGTCATCGAGGCGGACGGCGACCTCGAGACGACGCTGAAGGACGCCGCCGGGCGCGCGGCCGTGCTCGGCGCCTGCGGCGGCGACGGCACGATCCGGGCCGCGGCCGCCGCCGCCCTCGAGCAGCGCGTCCCCCTCCTCGTGATCCCCGGCGGCACGCTCAACCACTTCGCGCGCGCCCTCGGCCTCGAGACGGTCGCGGACGCGGTCGCCGCGTACCGGTCCGGCTGCGTCGCGCGCGTCGACGTCGGCCGGGCCGGTGACGAGATCTTCCTCAACACCGCGAGCTTCGGCGCCTACACCGAACTCGTCCAGCGACGGGAGCGGCTGGAGGGCCGGCTGGGCAAGTGGCCCGCCCTGGCCGTCGCCGCCGTCCGCGTACTCCGCCACACCGAGCCGACGGACGTGTACGTCGACGGCCGCCGGCGGCGCGTGTGGTTCGCGTTCATCGGCAACTGCCGGTACGGCGCCCGCGGCGTGGCCCCGACCTGGCGCGAGCGGCTCGACGACGGGGTGCTCGACATACGGCTCATCGGCGCCAAGCGCCACATCAGCCGGAGCCGCGCGGTCGCCGCCCTGCTGCTCGGGCACCTGCGACTGATGCCGGACTACAGCGCCTGGTCGGCGGGCAAACTCGAACTGAAGGGCGGCCACGGCGCGTTGCGGCTGACCCGGGACGGCGAGGTCGGCGCCTCCGAGGGCAACGTGATCGTGTCCAAGGCCCCCGCCGCCCTCGCCGTCTTCGTGCCCTCGAAGACCACAAGCCGCATCCACTGAGACGCGCGCGGAGCAGTCCGTCCCCTCCGAGGCCCGCCACGCGTCCGCCCAGGGCGGGCCGCCACGCGACCCGCCCGAGGTCCGCCACGTTTCCGCCCGGGGGCCGCCGCGCGTCCCGTCCGGGGGCGCCAGGGTTCGCGACCGCTCTGGTCGGGTAGGGCGGCTGGAGGGTGGTCACGCAGCGCGACCACCTGATTCCAGTCGAGGATCTCGGGCGTTCCCCTGCCGGGGGGTCGGACCGGAACGCCTGTATGCCCGGGGGAGCGTCCGAGAGGGGGCTACGCGAAAGGTGAGGTCATCCATGCAGCGCGAGAGCGACAAGCAGGGTACGGCCCAGGACGAGCACCTCCGGAAGGAGACGAACAACCTCATCAGGGGGAGCGGGACGACGCGGTCGGAGCACGGCGAGACGGGCGGAGACGCCCCGGCTCGGCCCGCGCGACCGGCACGCGGCATGTCGCCCGCCGAGGTCGCACGCCGGGCCGAGCTCAGCCGACACCTGCCGCCCAGCGAGTTCCCCGCCGACCGGCGGCGTCTACTCGCCCACCTGCGGAGCAAGGGCGCGCCCGACTCGGTGGTCGAGGCCATCTCGGGGCTGCCCGAGGGCAAGGAGTTCCACACGATCGGGGACATCGTCCGTGAGATCGGCCTGCCCGCGCGACACTGAGACGTCGGATCGGTGCACCTGAGCACGTCGAACCGGAGGCGCCCGGCCGGGCGCCTCCTCCCTGACCGCCGCCCCACCGCCACCCCGGCGAACCGAACCACAGACACCCCGGCGGAGCAGGCGGCCGGTCGGGCGGCCGGTGCCTTGGTGGAGCGGATGACCGGTGCCCCGGCGAACGGGGTGGCCGGGCGTAATCTGGAAACATGGCGCTGAGGACGGGCACCTACGCGCTGGGGCCGGAGTTGGGAAGCCTCCTGCTCCGCACCTCCCGCAGCGGGGTCGGACGCAAGGTCGGGCACGACCTGACGATCGAGGTGACCCGCTGGTCCGGCGAGGCGGCCGTCGACCCATCGGACCCCGCGAGCCTCTCGGTGAACGTCGACGCGGAGGTCGACTCGCTGCGCGTGCGTGAGGGAATCGGAGGCGTCAAGCCGCTGACCGACTCCGACCGTGCGGAGATCGAGAAGAACGCCCGCGAGAAGATCCTCCACGCCGGTGCCCACCCGCTGATCACCTTCCGATCGAGCGGGGCCCAGGGCACGCCCGAGTCGTTCACTCTCACCGGAGAGCTAACGATCATGGGCCGGACCCACCCGCTCACCGTACGGGCAGGCGTGGCGGACGACCGGGTGCGAGGCCGCGCGACCGTTGTCCAGACACAGTGGGGGATCAAGCCTTACTCGGCCCTGCTCGGCGCCCTCAAGCTCGCCGACGAGGTCGAGGTCGAGTTCGACCTGGCGCTCCCCGCGGCTGACTGACGCCGCGCCATCCTCGTCCCCGGTACTTGGCCCTTCCGGCACAGGTGCCGTACGGAACGCTCGGTGAAGCCGCGCGGGCGCAGGTCATTCGTCCCGGTAAGGCCGGTTCGTTAGGAGCCTTTACCGAGGCTTCGGTTCTCGCCGACCGGGTAGGGCGGCCCGCTGGAACGGGCCGGGTCACGGCGACCGGCACCTCACCTGATCCACGGCGGCTGAGACCCCCGCCGGTCCACGGCGACCGGCCCCTCCGCCAGTTCATGACGGCCGAGGCCTCCGCTGGTCCACGGGGACCGGCTCCTCCGCTGGGCCACGGTGGCCGGCGTCTCCGCCGGGTTGCGGCGGCTGAGATCTCCGCGGGTCAGCGGGGGCGGGCTACTCGGGTCTCGTCCCAGACGGGCTCGGCGGCCTCGTAGACCGATCCGTCGGCGCCGAAGACGACGAAGCGGTCGAACGACCGGGCGAACCAGCGGTCGTGGGTGACGGCGAGCACCGTGCCCGCGTACGCCTCGAGGCCCTCCTGCAGCGCCTCCGCGCTGGCCAGGTCGAGGTTGTCGGTGGGCTCGTCGAGCAGCAGCAGCGTGCAGCCGCTCATCTCCAGGAGCAGGATCTGCAGCCGGGCCTGCTGGCCGCCCGACAGCGTCTCGAACGCCTGATCCCCGCAGTACTGCAGCTCGTACCGCGCCAGCGCGGCCATCGCCTCGTCGCGCAGCCGCGCGTGCTCGGTCATCAGGATCTCGGCCGGGGTACGGCCGCGCAGGTCGGGCCGGGCGTCGGTCTGCGCGAACAGTCCGGGGACCACCCGCGCGCCCAGGCGGCCCGCGCCGGTGTGGGCGACGTCCTCCTCGGCCAGCAGCCGCAGGAAGTGGCTCTTGCCCGAGCCGTTCGAGCCGAGCACCGCGACGCGCTCGCCGTACCAGACCTCCAGGTCGAACGGCCGCATCAGGCCGGTGAGTTCGAGGCCCTCGCAGATCACGGCGCGCTTGCCGGTCCGGCCGCCGCGCAGGCGGACCTTGATGTTCTGGTCGCGCGGGGGGACCTCCGGCGGCCCGGCCTCCTCGAAGCGCCGCAGCCGGGTCTGGGCGGCCTGGTAGCGCGAGGCCATGTCGGAGTTGTACGCGGCCTTCTGCTTGAACATGCGGACGAGCGCCTTCAGCTTGGCGTGCTCCTCGTCCCAGCGGCGGCGCAGCTCCTCCAGGCGCTCGTTGCGGTCGCGGCGGGCCCGCGCGTACGTGGCGAAGCCGTCGCCGTGCACCCAGACGTTCCCGGCCTCGACCGTGATGATCTGCCGGGCGGCGCGAGCCAGCAGTTCGCGGTCGTGCGACACGAGCAGCACGGTCTTGGGCGTCTCGCGCAGCCGGTCCTCCAGCCAGAGCTTGCCGGGCACGTCGAGGTAGTTGTCCGGCTCGTCCAGCAGCAGCACCTCGTCGGGGCCGCGGAACAGCGCCTCCAGGACGAGGCGCTTCTGCTCCCCGCCGGACAGCGTCTTCACGTCCCGCCAGCGGGCCCGGTCGTACGGGACGCCGAGCGCGGCGACGCAGCAGGCGTCCCACAGGACCTCGGCGTCGTAGCCGCCCGCGTCGCCCCACTCGGCGAGCGCCCGGGCGTAGCGCATCTGGGTGGGCTCGTCGTCGCGCTCCATCATGGCGAGCTCGGCCTGCTCGAGGGCCTTCGCGGCGTCGCGTACGCGCGGGACCGCGGTGTAGACGAGCAGGTCGTGGACGGTCGACTCGTCGCGGATGTTGCCGATGAACTGCCGCATCACCCCGAGTCCGCCGCTGCGGGTGATCGTGCCGTCCTGCGGCTCGAGGTCACCGGCGACGAGCCGCAGCAGCGTGGTCTTGCCCGCACCGTTCGGCCCGACCAGGGCGGCGACCGTGCCGTCCGCGACCCGGAACGAGGCGTCGTCCAGCAGGACCCGCCCGTCGGGCAGGACGTGACCGAGATGCGCGACTTCGACGTGACCCACGATCGGCCAGTCTCCGCCATCCCGCCGAACGCGCCAACGGGTTTTCCGCCGCGCCGGCGTCAACCCTTGCCGAGGGTGTTCCAGCGGGAGGGCGGCCAGACGATCACGAAGGCGCGGCCGATGACGTTCTTCACCGGGATGGTCCCCTGGTAGCCGTCCTCGAGGTGGAAGCGGGAGTCGGCGGAGTCCGACCGGTGGTCTCCCATCACCCAGAGGCGGCCGGCCGGCACCTTGATCGGGCCGAAGCTCTTGTGGTCGTCCTGGTAGATGTACGGCTCGTCGAGCGGCTTGCCGTCGACCAGCACCCGGCCCTGGGCGTCGCAGCACTGCACCGTCTGGCCGCCGACCGCGATGACGCGCTTGACGAGGTCCTTCTCGTTCGCCTGGGGCATCCCGAACAGGCCGCCGACCCAGTTCAGCCCGCGCCGCAGCGGATTGCTCGGCTTGGCGATCCGGGTCTCCGGCTCCCAGGACGCGGGGGCGCGGAAGACGACGATGTCCCCGGGGTGCGGGTCGTGGAACCGGTACCCGGCCTTGTAGACGAGGATCCGGTCCCCCGTGCAGCCCGCGCAGCCGTGCAGGGTCCGCTCCATCGACTCGGAGGGGATGAAGAACGCCTGCACCAGGAACGTCTTGATCAGCAGCGAGAGTACGAGCGCGATGCCGATCAGGATGGGCAGCTCACGGAGGAACGACCGTTTTTTCGCGGGCTTCTTCTGCTCCGCCTCGGGCGGGGTCTCGTCTGACACGCCTGTACGGTAAACCGAATCGCGATGTGATCGGCGTAAGGCCCCACGAACGTGGTCGCCCCCGGGTGTCCGGTGGCCGCCGCCGAGATCATCACCCCCGGCTCCGCCGGGCGTCCGTGATCGTCTTCCCGCGGCCGTACCCCCAGGTTGTCCACGCGAGCGCCCGGAGGCCGGTACGCTCGGCTGCGTGAGTCGGGAAGGCGTAACTCCTCAGTCCGAAGACTTCTCCGCCTGGTACAACGAGGTCGTCGTCCAGGCCGAGCTGGTCGACCGCGGCCCTGTTCGCGGCACGATGGTCATCCGGCCGTACGGCTACCGCATGTGGGAGCTGCTGCAGGCGGACCTCGACGGCCGCATCAAGGAGGCCGGGCACGGCAACGCCTGCTTCCCGATGTTCATCCCGGAGTCGTACTTCAAGCGCGAAGCCGAGCACGTCGAGGGGTTCTCGCCCGAGCTGGCCGTGGTCACGGTCGCCGGCGGCAAGGAGCTGGAGGAGCCGCTGGTCGTGCGGCCCACCTCCGAGACCGTCATCGGCGAGTACATGGCCAAGTGGATCGACTCGCACCGCGACCTGCCGCTGCTGCTGAACCAGTGGGCCAACGTCGTGCGCTGGGAGCTGCGCCCGCGCATGTTCCTGCGCACCACCGAGTTCCTGTGGCAGGAGGGGCACACGGCGCACGCGGACGAGGACGACGCGATGCGCGAGACCATGTGGGCGCTCGACGCCTACGCGGGGGTCGCCCGTGAGCTGGCCGCGATGCCGGTCATCGAGGGCGAGAAGACGCCGAGCGAGCGGTTCGCCGGAGCGGTCCGCACCTACTCGATCGAGGGCATGATGCGCGACGGGCGGGCCCTGCAGGCCGGCACCTCGCACTACCTCGGCACCAACTTCGCCAAGGTCTTCGACATCCAGTACCAGGACGCCCAGGGCGAGCTGGTGCACGCCCACACCACGTCGTGGGGCATGAGCACCCGCATGCTCGGCGGCGTGATCATGACGCACGGCGACGACAAGGGGCTCGTGCTGCCGCCGCGCATCGCGACGTACCAGGTCGTGATCGTGCCGATCGGCCGTGACGAGACCGCCGAGCGCACGGTCGCGGCGGCGAGCGAGCTGGCGGCCCGGCTCAAGCAGGCCGGCGTCCGCGTGCACGTCGACGAGCGCACCCAGCTGCGGCCCGGCTTCAAGTACAACGACTGGGAGATGCGCGGCGTCCCGATCCGGCTGGAGCTCGGCCCCCGCGACCTCGACGCCGGGGTCGTCACGCTGGCCCGCCGGCTCGGCGACCAGGGCAAGGAGCAGATCCCGCTCGACCGCGTGCCCGAGGTGCTGCCGGAGATCCTGGAGGAGTTCCAGGCGTTCCTGTACGGCCGCGCGGAGCGCTTCCGCGACGAGCACACCGCCGAGATCGACGACTGGGAGTCCTTCCGGTCCCAGGTCGGCGGCGGCTGGGCGCGGGTCCTGCACTGCGGCCGTACGGAGTGCGAGGACGAGATCAAGGCCGACACGGCCGCGACGCCGCGCGTGATCCCGGCGGCGGCGCCGGCGGAGACGGGCGCCTGCTTCCGCTGCGGGCAGCCGTCGGCGTACGGCAAGCGGGTCATCTTCGGCCGCTCGTACTGACCTCGACAGCACAAGGAACGGCCCCCGTGCCTGGGCCCTGTCTCAAAGTAGACAGGCCCTCGCGCGGGGGCCGTTCCTCGTTGTTCAGTCGATGATCGTACGCAGCTCCCGCCGGCCGGCCTCCGGCCGCTCGCCGTCGTCCTCGCGGGCGGCCTCGATCCGGCGGCGGGTCAGCATGGGCTGTACGAACCACGCCCACGCGGCCACCCCGACGATCGCCGCCGCCGTCACGGCCGCCAGCCCGGAGGAGAAGAACCCCTTCGCGGCGACCGCCACGGCGCTGGACATCGACACGGTGAGCGCCAGCGTCCCGGCGATGCCGTACCGGTTCGACCGGTTGACCAGCAGGTCCTTACGGCCGGACCGGAACAGCATCCGGTGCTGGGCGGCCGGGGCCATCAGGCAGATGGACGCGCACGCCGCCGTGATCAACGACAGGTAGAACACCCACTGTCCGACGTGGCCGACCCGCTTGAAACCGTTCGAGAACGGAAGGGTGAGCAGGAACGCGAACAGGAACTGCACCCCGGCCACGATGACGCGCAGCCCTTGCAGCATCTCCACGAGTTCGCGGTCGAACCGCTCCCGCGGTGTCTCGTCCGGACGTGGATCAGGTTCGGTGTCGCTCGTGCCCATCGACGCCGTCAGAGGTCCTCGTCCTCGCCCGCACCGACGCCCGCGAGAACGGGCTCGGGCTCGGGCTCGGGAACCGGCTGCAGGGACTCGTAGATCTTGACGGTCTCGTGGGCCACGCGCTCCCAGGAGAACCGGGACCGGACCCGGTCGACCGCCCCGATGCTGAGGGCCGTACGGATCGTCGGGTCGGCCAGCAGCGCGCGGACGCGGCGGGCGATCTCCATGGGCCGGTCGGCCGGGACGTGGATGCCCGTGACGTTCTCGATCACCGAGTCGAGGTGACCGCCGACGGGGGAGACGACGACGGGGGTCCCGCAAGCCATCGACTCCAGCGGTACCCGGCCGACGTTCTCGTACGCGGGGACGCTGATCGTCAGGTCGGCGGAGCGCAGCAGCTTCGGCGCGTCGTTCGCCGAGACGCGGCCGATGAAGGTGACGCGGTCGGCGACCCCGGCCTCCTTGGCCTTGATCCGCAGCTGGTGGATGGTCTCGTCGGTCTCCAGGTCCTCACGGGCCGGGCCGCCGGCGACCACGAGCTCGGCTTCCGGGATCCGGGCCAGCGCCTGGATGACGGAGGCCACGCCCTGGTGCCGGCCGACCTTCAGGAGCGTGACCAGGCGCGGCGCCTCACCGCGCGGCAGGGCCGGGCCGTTCGGGGAGAACTTGTCCACGTCGACGCCGGAGGGCACCAGCGTGATCTGGCGGCGCGAGATCCCCAGCCGTACGAGCTCGGTCCGCTCGTTCTCGGTCATGGCGACGACCGTGCGAACGCTGCGGCCGATGGCCTTCTCCAGCCGTACCCGCGTGGGCGAGCAGGGCTGCCCGGACCGGCTCAGGGCCGTCCCCAGGGTGTGGAAGGACTGCACCACCGGGATGTCGAGGCCGTTCGCACCGGCGATCGCGGCCAGACCGCTCACCCAGTGGTGGGCGTGGACGACGTCGGGGCGCTCACCGTGCCAGCGCCGCGCCAGCTCCGCGCCGAAGTCGGCGAGGTAGGGCAGCAGCTCGTCCTCGGCCAGCGGGCGGACCGGCCCGACGGCCAGCTGCTCCACCGTGACCCCGGGGGCGAACCGCACCCGCTCCCGCGGGTCCCGCCCGTCCTGCCGGGTGAAGACGGTGACGCGGTGACCCTGGCGGCCGAGCTCGCGGGCGAGCTCGGCGACGTGGGCGCCGAGACCGTCCTCAAGTCCTTCGGCGGCTCCGAGGGGGCTGTCCTGAACCGAGACCATGGCGATGTTCATCATCGAGCAACCTCCAGGAAGATCAGACGACCGGGCGCGTCGGTGTCCGCGACGATCTCGACCCATCCGGCTTCCCGACGTACGGGACGGAAGCCGTGGGAGTGATCGGGGATGGGAAATGATGCGCGCACGCACTCACGGCCAGGACTGTCGCCTGGGACCGTGGGGGAAAGAGAGAGGAACGCCGACGTCAGGCCGTCGACCGGGCCTGAGTTGTATGTACGCATGCACACCCTCCGGAGATCGAGGGCGGGTATGCCGCCCTCCGGTGGTGTGCCTGCGTCTTAGGCACGAGTTCCTGGACCCAATTATTACCTCATCTGGCGGCGATTAAACAGCCGACCCGGAAACCGCGGTCCGGCCACCGGTGTCCGCGGTGACGCGCAGGGCCAACATCGACACGTCATCGCGCAGCTCACCGCCGCAGAACTCGATGAGAGCGTGCTCGACCGCCAGCGGCATGTCGGCGATCGGACCGGCGGCGTGCGCGGCGAGGATCTCGATCAGACGCTCGTGCCCGAAGCGGTCGCGCTGTGCGTCGGAGCTCTCCACGACGCCGTCGGAGTACAGGAACAGCGTGTCGCCGGGCTCCAGGTCGAGCGACTCGACGCCGACCTCGAAGTCGTCGGCGAACAGGCCGAGCGGGATGCCGCCACCGCTCAGCGTGCGGATCAGCCCGTCGCGCCGGATGAGCACCGCGGGCGGATGCCCCGCACTGCCGATCATGACGGCGAGGCCCTCGTCGCGCGGCTCGACGCAGGCCATCACGGCCGTGACGAACCGCTCCTGGTCGAGCAGCGTCTCGTTGACCATCGAGAGGACCTCGTCGGGCTTGGCGTTCCACCGGCCGAGGATCCGGATTCCGTGCCGCGCGCCGGCGTTCACGGCCGTGGCGTCCTCGCCCTTGCCGCAGACGTCGCCGAGGGCCACCCCCCAGCCGGCCGCGGTCGGGAACACGTCGTAGAAGTCGCCGCCGAACCCGCCGTCCCGCGTCGCCACGACGTACCGCGCGGACACCTCGGTACCGGGGATGGCCGGCAGTTCGCGGGGCAGCAGGCCGGCGCGCAGCCGCTCGGTGACCTCCATGCGGCGCCGGTAGCGTCGCCCGGTCCGGATCACCAGCGCGAGGTTGCGGGCGAGCCGCTCGAGCAGCCCGAGGTCCATCAGGTCGAACGGCCCCTGCTCGCCCGAGACGGTCAGCGTGAGGGTGCCCAGCGTGCGCTCGCCGTCGTCCAGCGGCACGCAGATCAGCGAGGACGCCTCGATCAGCCCGCACACGGGCAGATCGCCCTGCGTGGTCCCGAGCGTCCGCAGGTCCTCGATGTGGGCCTGCAGGACCGACTGGCCGCTGTCGTACACCAGGGCGGGCAGCGAGCCGGAACCCGGGTGGACGTTCTCCAGCATCCGGGCGATCTGGGTCCGCCGCTCGTCCTCCGGGCCTATGACGACCTGCCGCCGCAGCGCGCCGTTCTGCTCCAGGTCGATGATGACCCAGTCGGCGAGTTCGGCGGCGATCAGCCGCGCCGAGCGGCGGACGGCGACCGACTCGGTCAGCGAGTCGTCCTCCAGCAGCATCCCCGTGGCGGTGGCGAGAACGTCCATCCGGTGCACGACCGTGGCCACCGCGTCGTCCGTCGCCGGCACCTCGGGCGCGGGCTCCTGGGCCGCCGGCTCACGCGTCGACGGAGCGGTCGCGGCGACCACGAGCGGCTCGGGCTCCCCGCTCACCCAGATCCGGGCGAGCGTCACGTCGGCGAACACAGGGCCGTGCTTGGACAGGAAGCGCACCCGCGTACGGCGCCGCTGCCCCGAGTGGAACACCCCCGCGATGTGCGAGCCGACCGCCGCCCGCGTCGCCATGTCGCAGAAGACCGGGAACGGCTTGCCGGTGAGGTAGCCGGCGGACGAACCGAGCAGCGCGCCGGCCTGGCGGTTCACCCGTCGGACCGTGCCATCGCGTTCGAGCAGGAACAGCGGGACCGGGGCGTCCTGGAACACCGTGCGCAGCATCCGGCGCTCGCTCTCGGCGGCCTCCGATCGGGCCTCCGCCGTGGCGCGGTCCTCACCGGTGGAGCCGAGCGCCGCCACGGCCAGCTCGAGTTCGACGAGGGCCGCATCCAGGAGCGGCCCGGGGTCGGCGTCGGGCAGGGCGGCGGCGCTGCGCAGCTCGCTCAGCCGGATCTTGACCTTGGCGGTCTCCTGGAGAAGGGACTGGGTCTCCTGCTGGTCGGACATATCGCCTCCCAGCGTGACGCGATCGCTGCCCGCGACCAAATCGGACGACTGTTCGTACTCTAACGGCCGCCCGCGGCTCCAGCGAGGCCGGACCGCCCGGTGCCGTCGGCATCGGGCCTGCTGCCTTCGACGATCCGCCGCGCCAGTGCCGTCAGCTTGACGTGCCGGGTCTGGGAGATCCTCTTGAGCTCGTTGAACGCGGTCTCGGCGTCACAGCCCATCGCGTGCATGAGCACGCCCTTCGCCTGGTCCACGACGGCCCGCGCCTCCACGGCCTGCCGCAACTGCACCGCCGTACGGTGGGCGTCCTCGTAGTGCCGGGTGTTGGACACGGCCGCGCCACCCTGCGCGGCGAGCAGGGCGCCGATCCCCAGCTCCCGCCGGTCGAGGGCGCCGGGCACCACGCCGTACATCGTCAGCGTCATCAGGATCGGCCCGGTGCGATGCACCGTCGTGGCGAAGCAGCGCACCCCGCGTTGCAGCGCGATCGGGGTGAAGGAGGGCCACCGGGTCTCGACCAGCGTGTCGGAGCAGAACACCGACGTCTCGGTGCGCGCGACGTCGAAGACCGGGCCGTCCCGGCGGGTGCACTGGACGTCGACGAGGTAGGCCAGGTCCGGATGGGTGCCGGCCAGGTCCCGGGGCTCGGGATCGTCCCCGGCGGCCCATCGGATCCCGGTCGCTCCCGCGCACCCACGGACCGTGCGGACCGCCAACTCGGTCACCTGTCGCAGCGCCACGGTCTCCGACGCCTCGTGGACAAGGCCCAGACGGGCGATCTCCACGGCGAGCTCACTGCTGATCTGCGGTCCCACGCCGTCCACGGTAGCCCCCTAACCGGCCAGGTGTTCGCCGCCACGAGGGGCGTCGGCGATCGGGGCGTCGCCGCCGGTCGCGACGTCCCGCAGCGAGACGATGCCCACCGCCCTGTCCCCCTCCACGACGGGCAGCCGCCGCACGCCTCGCTCCAGCATGAGGCGCACGGCGGTCTCGGTCTCGTCATCGGGCCCGATCGTCACCACGCCGGCGCTGCAGACCTGATCGAGCCGTGTGCCGTGCAGGTCGCGTCCTTCCGCCACGGCGCGTACGACGATGTCGCGGTCAGTGAGCAGCCCGCACAATCGGCCCGCCTGGGTGACGAGCACTCCGCCGACTCCTTGGTCACGCATCAACCGGGCCGCCTCGGTGAGCGGCGCGTCGAGAGGGAGGGCGACCGGCTCGGGCGTCATCACGTCGCGTACTTTCTGCGCCATTGCGAACACTTCCCTTCGCCCGTCATGCGCCGACTACCCCCAGAGGCGGGTCTTATTCCGGACAAGACGGCCCACGGAACATCGGTGTCGACGGGAGATCGAGGTGTTCGCCGAACCTCGATCGTCAGAAGTCGAAGATCGAGGCGGTCTTGGCGCGCAGCACGCAGGTGTTCGGGTACCGCTCGTTGACCTTGACCGGCTCGCCGCGCCACTGGCCTTCCGCGCTGACCGCGACCGGCGAGTAGATCATGAAGCACGCCCGCGGGTTCTTCTCGTCGGGGGCGACCGTGAGGTCGCCGTGCGCCTTGTCGAGGTCCGCGCAGGCCTGGGCGGCCTTCGGGTGGGTGCCGCCCACCGGGTCGCACTGCAACGTCACGGTACGCGGGGCGACCGAGCCCACCGCGGTCCGCAGCGTCAGCCGGGTCGGGCCCTGCGCGGCCGCCGGCCCGGTGGCCGGGTCCGCCGACGGTGCCGGCGGCGCCGGCGGCGCCGGCGGCCGCATGGGGCCACCGTGCGGCGACGTCGAGTCGGACGCCGGAGCCCCGGTGCCCGGCGCGGGAGGCATCCGTACGGTGATCGGCGCCCGGGCGCTCGGGGCGGCGGACAGGTCGCGGATGACCGCACCGGGTGGCGCGGGCCGGACAGGTCCCTTCGGCCACATGGCCTGTTCGCCGAGGTCGGCCGCCGGAGGCGCCGGTCTGGTCTGGGCCCCGGCCGCGGCGGCCGAGAGCACCGCCGGAATGGCGGCGGCGATGGAGAACGCCAGAATAATTCGCATTTGTCTTCCCCCCGGAAAGTCCGCCTGATCAGCGGAGCTCAATCGCTCACTGTAGCGCACCGAAAGCACACCGTAACGGGCCCGCATGCTCGTAGCCGGAGCCCGCCAGGGGGCCCGCGCCGATAGGATCAATAGCGTTTTCCGCCCTCATTACGCCTGGTGCGCGCCGAGAGGAGACCGGTGTCCGAACAGCCCTGGCAGGTCACCGTGCTCACCGAGCTCGGCATTCCTCTGTCCGGGCTCGTGGTCTCCGATCCGAGCGGTCGCCCCATGCCCTCATCCGCGCCGCGCGCCGCCGGCAGCCAGGCGCCGGCCGGCGGCATGTTCGAGGTCACGTCCGCTCCACCACCCGAGCTGCGGGGCGAACCGTCCCCGCCCGAGGCCCCCGCACTGAACGGCGGCGCGCCGGCCCCGTCGGTCGAGCGCAACGCCGTCGATTCGTACGCCGACGAGCCTCCGGCCGATGACGGTTCCTTCATCGCCCACCCGCTGATCGGCGGCACGGTCCTCGACCTGCCCGAGGTGGAGCCGGAGCCGCCGTCGCAGCGGGACCAGAGCGAGGCGTCCCAGGCGGAACAGGGCCCGGCACCCACCGAGGACCGGCCCGCGCCACCCCAAGGGGAACAGACGCCGCAGCAGGCGGAGCCGCCATCCGCGCCCCAGGAGTCACCGGCCCCGCCGCAGGTGGAACAGGTTTCGCCGGCGCAGGAGGAGTGGTTCCCGCCGCAGGCGGAAGAGGCGCCGCCGGCGCAGGGAGAGTGGTTCCCGCCGTCGGGGGAGCAGGCTCCGTCGCCGCAGGGCGAACAGGCGTCACCCTCGCAGCCGGAGCGGTTCCCCTCGCAGGCCTCACCGCCGCAGACGGAAGAGGTGCCGCCCATGCTGGGTGAGCGGTTCCCGCCGCAGGCGGAACAGGCGCCGCCGGCGCAGGGGGAGCGGTTCCCGCCGTCGGGGGAGCAGGCTCCGTCGCCGCAGGGCGAACAGGCGTCACCCTCGCAGCCGGAGCGGTTCCCCTCGCAGGCCTCACCGCCGCAGACGGAAGAGACGTCACCCGCGCAGGGTGAGCGGTTCCCGCCCCAGGTGGAACAGGCTTCGCCGCCGCAGGCCGAACAGCTGCCGCCCGCGCAGTGGGAACGGTTCCCGCCGCAGGCGGAACAGGCGCCGCCCGCACAGGGGGAGGGACTCCCGCCCCAGGTGGAACAGGCTCCGTCGCCGCAGGCGGAACAGGCGCCGCCTGCGCAGTGGGAACAGTTCCCGCCGGTGGCGTGGGACCAGCCCGCGCCACCCTGGGAGGAGGCGCAGGCCCCGCCGCGGCAGGACACGGGTGGGCAGCCGTCCTGGGCGGAGGGCGGCCCGGCCCAGGCCGACCAGGAACAGCCGCTCTCGTGGATGCCGAACGCGGCACCCCAGTGGGAGCAGAACGCTCCTGCGGCGGCGCGGCAGGAAGCTCCGGCGGAGGGAGAACAGGGTCTGTCCCCCTGGGAGCCGCCGCCGCAGGTGCGGTGGGACGACGCCGCCCAGCCGTCCTGGGGGTCTCCGGCGGCACCGCAGGACGCGCCGAGGCAGCCGGAGCAGGGGGCATGGCCCGCCGGCTCCGAGGCGTGGCGGCAGGATCCCGGCGCTCCGCAGGATCGGCCGGTGGGGGGTTCGGTTCCCTCCGAACCACCGTTCGTGCCCGGTCCCACGCAGGCCGGGCCGCCCGCGACGGGCGCGCCGCTCGCCGCCCGGGACCTCGTGCGCCGGTCCGCGTACGGCGATCCCTTGATGCGCCGGATGTCCCGTGGCGTGCGCCGGGCCGTGGGGGCCTCCGCCGCGGGCGACGTCCGCAAGGCCGCCGACGTGGAGGCGGTGCTGAGCCGGCCGGTCCCGTCCTGCCGGCAGATCGCGGTCACCAGCATCCGCGGTGGCGCGGGCAAGACCACCGTGGCAGGGCTGACCGCGACCGCGATCGCGCAGTACCGGCAGGACCGCGTGCTGGCCGTGGACGCCGACTCCGGACTCGGTTCGCTTCCGCTGCGGATGGGCGTCGGCCCGCAGCTCTCGCTGCACGACCTGATGTCGGCGCAGCCGAGGTCGTTCGAGGACGCGTCCCGGTACCTCGCCCAGACCACCGACGGCCTGTGGGTGCTGTCCGGGACCGCCGGAGGACGGATCGCGGGAGAGCTCGATCTGGCCACCTTCCGTACGGCGGCGGGCGCGATGAGCCGCTACTTCGCCGCGACGGTGATCGACTGTGGGGCCGGGCTGCTGCCGGAGCTGCAACGCGGCATCATGACCGACGCTCACGCCCAGGTCATGGTGACGCCCGGCACGGTCGACGGGGCGCTCAGCGCGCACGGTGCCCTGGAGTGGCAGATGCGGAACGGCTACGACCACCTCCTGCCCCGTACGGTGATCGCGTTCGTGACGCATACCCCGCACGTGGACGCCGATCTGACGCGGGCCGCGCAGATGCTCAGCTCGGGTGGGCTGCCGGTGGTGCACGTCCCCTATGACCGCCACCTGGCGGCCGGAACCGCGGTGGAGGCCGCGCGGATCGGCCACGAGACGCGGGCGGCGGTCATCCGGATCGCGGTCGAGGCGTTCGCCCGGGCGGTCGCCGCGTGACCACGACCCCTTGGAAGACCCGTGATCACGCTTCCCGATAGGAGGTGAGGCTGTTGACCAGCGACATCGTCGCCCTGGTACGGCACCGGCCCGAGATCTCGACCGTCGTCGACGGCATGATCGCCTTCGGTGAGTCGCTGGAGCCGTACGACGCCGGCGACGGGGCCTTCCACCTCTATGACGCCGGTGGGCGGCTGACCGTGTCCATCGAGACACCGCAACTCGTCGAGGTCCGCGGCGAGATCGAGCGGCTGCTGGGCCCGGAGACGGCCGCCCACGTCCAGGTCCCGGTCTGGTGGGTCGAGGTGCGCGCGGCGGCGGGCATACCGGACGCGGCGCGGATCGCCCGGAGGCTCGCGGACGACCTGGTGCACTGGCAGGGCGGCACCATCTGGCCGCCTCTGGTCGCCCCTCCGGCGAAGGAGGGCCCATGAGTGAGCGCAGCGAGCGAATCGAAGGCGCAGCACCTCTGGTCGCCCCTCCGGCGAAGGAGGGCCCATGAGTGAGCGCAGCGAGCGAATCGAAGGCGCAGCACCTCTGGTCATCCCTCCGACGAAGGAGGACACATGACCGGTCCTGCGGCGGACGCGCTGACTGCCGACGCCTTGGTGATCCTTCAGGACCGGCCGGTCGTGGGGTTCACGAAGTGGCTGGCCGACGGGCTGCGGTTCTGCAGCGAGACGGGGCGCGGACTGCAGATCGTCACCGGACCGGGCTCACGGATCACGGTGCCGATGCGGCTGGTGCTCACCAGCCCGAACAGTCACTGGGTGGTCCGCGCGGACGGCGGCTACTACGACGGTCTGTCCGGGGTGCCGCTCGTGTGGGACGGCGCTGGATTCATCATCGACCCGCGGGCCCGGACGTACGCGCCCACGTACACGACGCCCCCGACGGAGCCGGTCGGCGCGCAGCTGACGGTGACGTTCCGGGTGCGGTACACGTCGGACACCGCGATCGGCGCCGCCACCGAGGAGGTCTGCACGGCGCTGACCGGCGGGCCGCCCGGCGGCTGGGGGACCGCCGAGCCCGCCACCGACGTGTGGCGGCGCGAGCGGCTCAGTGAGCTGTTCTGGTCGCGGGGCGCCGCGGCGACGTGGCTGACGATCGTCGGCGCGGGCGCGACACCGGCCGTCGGCACGCTGCTCGTGTCGAAGGTGGGTGAGGAGGTCGAGGAGGCGGTGACCATCGTGATCGGGTACGCCGACCCCCGTACGGTTCCGGTCGCCACCCTGCCGTCCCTTCTCGGCGGGATCGCCGCCGGACGGCACCTGATCTCGCTGTTCACCCAGTTGGGCAATGGCCGCGCGGACGTGACGACGGTTCCGCGCTGGCTGGGGCCGTCCGCGCCGATCGGCATGGCCGTGGGAGGCGCGGCCGCGGGGCCGCCGGGCGTCCCGGCGCACCGGATCGGCGACGCCCGGTCGCCGGCGACCTGGTACGTGCTGGGGGACGGCCGGCAGCAGGAGGGCTGGCAACGGTACGAGCAGCTGACCCGGCAGCTGCAGGGCGGGTTCTGAGCGGGTCCGGTGGCTCGCCGCGATGGGAGCCGACGCGGGACGGCCGGTCCGGGCGAGCGCGATGGCGGCCGGCCCGGGTGGGCCGGCCGGGTCAGGCGGCGCGGACCACGGCGACGCGCGGCGCGTACTGCTTGAGCTGTTCGCGCAGCTGACGGCGGCCGCGGTGCAGCCGGGACATCACCGTGCCGATGGGGGTGCCCATCATCTCGGCGATCTCCTTGTAGGGGTAGCCCTCGACGTCGGCGAGGTAGACGGCCGTGCGGAACTCGACCGGCAGGTCGCGCAGCGCCTTGATCACGTCGGAGTCGGGCAGGCGGTCGAGCGCCTCGTGCTCGGCCGAGCGCAGGCCGGTGGACGTGTGCGACTCGGCTCGGGCGAGCTGCCAGTCCTCGATCTCCTCGGTCGCGGCGCGCTGCGGCTCGCGCTGCTTCTTGCGGTAGGTGTTGATGAAGTTGTTGGTCAGGATGCGGTGCATCCAGGCCTTGAGGTTCGTGCCCTCTTTGAACTGGTGGAAGTTCACGTAGGCCTTCGCGAGGGTCTCCTGGACCAGGTCCTCGGCGTCGGCCGGGTTGCGCGTCATTCGCACCGCGCTGGCGTACAGCGGGTCGATGAGCGGCGTGACGTCGCGCTCGTATCGCTCGACGTCCTGGCGGGCATCGCTCGCCACAGTCGTCATTTGCTGCTCCATAGAAGTGCTGACCTGGACGGATGTCCTCGGTCGGGGGAGCTCCCCGCGGCTGTGCGGGGCCGGTTCGAAGGCGCCGGACACGGACGATCTCCGTGCAGCTTTCGGCTATGTGTGCCCGCCAGGGGAGCGGCGGGCCGGATCGCCGATGCGCCACCGACGACTGTGTCGGCTCGACCGGCGAAGAGGCTCGGCGCCTCTCATACGGGCGCCTACCGGAGTCGTCAGTTTAACGCAAGTTCGACACGCTGCGAAATGAGCTTCGTCACACTCTGTGTCCACATGGGGCTCTCTCCTCCGTCGCTCCGCTGGGCCGCGGACCGGCCCTGGCTGGACGAAAAGGGTGGTTACCCCTTTTTCGCCGGACACAACGTGCTTCATGCGCGGCCTGCGGGAAACCACAGGGCGTGGCCGCGCGATCGACCCATGGCCCCGTGAGCACGTCCTGCGGTGGTGGGC
This sequence comes from Actinoallomurus liliacearum, assembly GCF_039542035.1. Lineage (NCBI taxonomy): Bacteria > Bacillati > Actinomycetota > Actinomycetes > Streptosporangiales > Thermomonosporaceae > Actinoallomurus > Actinoallomurus liliacearum. The sequence continues at coordinate 624,753 of NZ_BAABHJ010000008.1, read as the reverse complement.
GCTGCCATGGGCGGCGATGGCCTGGTTCGGTCACCGGACGTGCCGACGCCTTCGCTGAGCGACGTAATCGCGTCGAAACGCAGCGCAGTCGGGCAACCGGTTGTAACGTCGGTCACATCGCGGGTCGGGGGGCCGTGCGCCTGCATCCTCGCTGGAGAGGGGGATCATCCGTGGTCACTCGGCAACGCCCCGCCACGCGCCTCGCAGCCGCCGGTGCGCCACCCCGGCTGCTCGACCGCCACCTGCTCGGGATCACCCCGATGGCCGTCGTCCTGCTCGACGAGCTCGGCCGCGTGACCCGCTGGAACCCCGCCGCCGAGGAGGTCTTCGGCGCCCCGTACGACGCGGTGGCCGGCCGCCCGCTGCGCACGCTGCTGCGTCTGCCGCAGGAGCACCGGTCGGCGTTCGAGTTCGGCGACCGCCGGCTGCGCCACGTCTGGACCGGGGTGTGCCTGGTCTCGCGTCTGGACGACGGCGCCGTGCGGGAGATCGCCTGGTGGGTGTATCCGCTGACCGGCCCGGGCGACGCCCGGGGACTGGCCGTGGCCGCCGACGCGCAGCGCATCAAGGAGCACGGCCACGGCCTCGCGCTCGGCGACGTCCTCATCACGCCCCCGCCGCCGGCCCCGCTCACCGCCACGAGCGGCGTCCGGATCCTTCGCGTCGAGCCCACCCTCGTGCAGTCGTCCGCCGTCGACTCCGCGCTGCTCCGGCGCCGGCTCGCCGAGCTGCTGCCGCCGGACCTCGACCACCGCGAGATCGGCGATCAGGTCCTCGCCCGCGGCTATCCGGCCGTGAACGTCAGCGTGACCGTGCGCCTGCCGTTCGCCGGTCACCGCGACACGGCGCCACGGCTCGGCCGCGTTCGCCCGACCGCTCCGGCGCCGTACGACCCGCCGCCCCACCAGCCGCTGGAGCACCTGGCGGCCCAGGAACGCCTGGACTTCCTCAACGACGTCGGCGCCCGCCTCGCCGACACGCTCGACCCGGTGCAGACCGCCGACGCCCTGTGCGACGCGCTCGTGCCCTCGTTCGCCGACTTCGCCGGCGTTCAGCTGCTCGAGTCGATCGTCACCGGCCAGGAGCTGCCCCCGCCGGAGGCGGACGCCTCGCCCAGCGTCGTACGCGTGGCCATGCGGTACGACGAGGAGGAGGGCCACTGGGACGATCTCGTCCCCCTGGGCGAGGTGATCCGGATGCCGTCCAGGATGCCGCTCGCCGACGACCTGACCACCGGGCAGAGCGTCAACGTCCCCCGGGTCAGCGAGCGCGTGAGCCGCCGCATCTCCTCCCGCATCGGCGGCCGTGACCTGCGGCCCCTGCTGCGCGGCCGGGCGCTGCTGATCACGCCGCTCATCGCGCGCGGCAAGATCTTAGGCACGATCGTCCTGCTGCGCCGACGCGACCGGCCGCCTTTCGGCGAGCGGGAGGTGGCCGTGGCGGAGGAGCTGGGCCGCCGGGCCGCGGTGTGCGTCGACAACGGCCGTCTCTACCGCCGCGAGAAGCGCGTGGCGGCGCAGTTGCAGCACAGCATGCTGCCCGACGCTCCGCCCGTCGTCGCCGGCGCGCGGATCTGCTACCGCTACGTTCCCGCCGACGAGGCCGTACGGGTCGGCGGCGACTGGTTCGACGCGATCCCGCTGCCCGGCAGCAGGCTCGCCCTCGTCGTCGGCGACGTCATGGGCCACGGCCTGACCTCCGCCGCCATCATGGGACAGCTCCGCACCGCCGTACGCACGCTCGCCCCGCAGGACCTCCCGCCCGACCAGCTGCTCCGCCAGCTCGACGACCTCGCCCGGCGGCTCGGCGACGAGTGCCTGGCGACCTGCGTCTACGCCGTGTACGACCCGGTGGCCCGGCGCTGCGAGATCGCCAACGCCGGGCACCTGCCGCCCGTACTGGTCTCCCCGTCCGGCGAGTCCTGGCTGCTGGAGGTCCCGCCCGGCGCCCCGATCGGCGTGGGCGGCGTCCCGTTCGAGACGGTCTGCTTCGACGTCGAGGACGGCAGCCAGTTCGTCGTGTGCACCGACGGCCTGGTCGAACGCCGCGGCCGGCCCCTCGACGTCGGGCTCACCGCGCTGCGGGACTTCCTCTCCGGTCCGCCGCGGCCGCTGGAGGACGTCTGCGAGACGCTCATCGAGGGCTTCGGCACGGCGGGCCGGTACGACGACGACATCGCCCTGCTGGCCGTGCGCTTCGAGGGCATCCCGAAGGAGGACGTCTTCTCCTGGAACCTCAGGGCGGAGCCGGCCGTGGTCCGCGAGACCCGCCGCCTCGCCCGCCAGGCCCTGCGGACCTGGGACCTGCCCGCCCTGGTACCCACCGTCGAGCTCCTGGTCAGCGAGCTGGTGACCAACGCCATCGTGCACGGCGCGGGCGATCTCGGGCTGCGCCTGATCCGGGCGAACTCCCTGCTCTGCGAGGTCCGCGACGACGGCTACGACCTGCCGCACCTGCGCCGGGCCGAGACCACCGACGAGAACGGCCGGGGCCTGCAGCTCGTCAGCGCCCTCGCCGAGCACTGGGGCACCCAGCGCACCCCGACCGGCAAGGTCGTCTGGTTCGAACACCCCCTGTGAGGAGGGAAAGGCGGAGCCCCGCGGTCAGGCCTGGGTCTGCTTGGACCGCTCGTTGTACACGCCCGCGTACTCCTGGCGCGACAGCTTCTCGATCTCCTTCATGATCTCGTCCACCATCGCGCGGCGGCCCTTGGCCGGCGGCATGTCCGCGAACGCGGTGTAGTCGATCGGCTTGCCGAACTTCACGCCCGGCCGGTGCAGCCGGGGAATCGGGATCTTCGCGCCGACCGGCATGATCTTCTCAGTGCCCTTCACCGCCACCGGCACGACGCTCGCCTGGGCGTTCAGCGCGAGCCAGCCCACACCCGTGTGCCCGCGGTAGAGCCGGCCGTCCTCGGAGCGGGTGCCCTCCGGGTAGATCGCGAAGGCGCTGCCGTTGTTCAGGACGCCGAGCGCGATGTCCAGCGCGGCCACGGCGGCGCGCTGCTCCGTACGCGGCACGGGGATGTGCCCCATCGCGTCCAGGAACGCGCCGAGGATCCGCGCCACGCCCTTGCCCTCGAAGTACTCGGCCTTGGCGATGAACGTGACCCGGCGCGGCACGACGAGCGGAATCAGCACGCTGTCCACGAACGACAGGTGGTTGCTGGCCAGGATGATCGCGCCATCCTCCGGGACGTTCTCCAGCCCCACGACCACCGGCCGGAACAGGATCCGGAGCAGCGGGCGGACCACCCGGTACATGAACCAGTACAGCAACTCTGCCTCCTCGACTCTCCGTCACTGTAGACCCGCCGAGGCCAGGGAACCGCCAACGTCCGTCTAGTGGATCATCCTCGGGTCGCACTGGTACTGCCGGGTCTGCCGCAGCGGCCGGAACCCCAGCCGTTCGTTGACCGCGAGCATGTGGGCGTTGTCCTCGGCGTTGTCGGTCTCGATCTCCAGCACGGCGGGCCACTCCGCGCGAAGCCACTCGAGCATGGCCGCCTTCACCCACAGCCCGAGCCCCCGTCCGCGGTGCCCGGACACGACGGCGGTGTCGTACTGGATCGCCCGCGTACCGTCACCGACCGGGATCATCAGCTCGGTGAAGCCCGCGATCGTCTTCTCGTGCAGCGCGGCCACCGTCAGCAGCGTGTCGCCGCGCTTCTCGACGACCTCGGCCATGTCCCGTACCCGGTCGGTGTCCCAGGTGGTCGTGCCGTAGTTCATCTTCCCCGCCGGGATGTCGCCCATCGTGCTCTTGGCCTCGGCGAACGCCTCCGCCAGGTCGTCCGGAACCATCCCGAGCCAGCGGGTCAGGCGGTACCCCGGGTGCTCGGTCCCGACGATGTCCTCGACGCCGCGCGCCTCCGCGACGTTCAGCAGCAACAGGCTGAGGGACAGCGCGCAGAGGAAGCCGTTCGCCTCCAGGAAGGCCGCGCCCGACGTCCGCGAGGACGCCTCCACCACGAGTGTGCGGCGCTGCTCGTCCCGGGCGGCCCGCGCGACCGTCCGCAGCAGGGTCGTTCCGACGCCCCGGCGGCGGTGCTCGGGATGGACGTGCAGGGTGAACTCCCCGAGATGGCGCCGGCCCGTCCCCTCGAACAGCCGGAGCCGCGCCACGCCGGTCACGGTGCGGTCCGCGCGGGCGACCCAGAGCAGATGGCGGCTGCTCAGCCCGGACGTGGTCACCTGGCCGTGCACCTGATCGAGCGTCGGCGCCGGTTCACCGGGGAAATCGTGGGCGACCGACGCCGCGACGACCTCGTGCCACGCGGCGACGTCGGCGTCGGAGACGTCGCGCAGTCGCTGAACCTTGTCCAAGGACGCTCCTCGATCGTTGGACCGTTTCCCTGAACAAGGACCGTACGCGCCCTAGACCGACCACGTCTCTGATTCCGAACAGCCGCCCAGAGCCGGTACCGCATCGAAATCCGCAGGCGTCCGACCTGGCCTTCCACCCCGCCCGCAATGCGATTCATGTCGTATATGTCGCATCGCTCGAGCCGATTCCCCCGCCGGCCGCCCCCCGTCCTCGCGTCACCGTTTACGGCTCAGGAACTGCACTCCCCGCGACCGGTTGCCGTTCATCGTGGTGACGTCGATCCGGCGTTCGTCCACCGGTTCGAAATCCGACAGCAGGGCGCGCAGCCCGGCGAGGTCGTGATGCCGGCACACCGCGCCGTCACCGGTGGCGAACACCCCGTACGGCGCGTCGAAGCGCCGCGCGTAGGCGGCATAGCGGTCCCGGTTCCGCTGGTCGTCCTGCAGGAGCACGTCGCTGACATAGAGCAGCCCGCCGGGCGCCAGGACGCGGCTCAGCTCGGCGACGAGCGCCCGCTGAGCGCCGTCGTCCGGAACGCACGTGAGCACCGCGAACAACAGGACGAGGTCGAAGCCCGCCGACGGGTACCCCAGCGCCGGCGGCGCCTCCAGCACCGCGAAGCGCAGGTCCGGCCGTGACCGGCGGCCGCGCGCGATGAGAGCGGGGGACAGGTCCACGCCGGACACGTCGGTGAAGCCGTGCTCGCTCAGCTCGGCCATGACGCGGCCATACCCACAGCCGTAGTCCAGGACCCGCGCGTCCCGGCTCACCCCTGCCAGCCAGCCGAGATCCACCGGGTGCGTGAACGTCTTGGTGGCCCCGACCCCGTCCCAGTAGGCGACCTGACGCCCGAGATCCTCCATGCCGGCTCAGCCTAACGACCGCCTCCACCCTCGCCATGCCCGCTCCATGCACGGTGGCGATCACGAAGATCCAAAGCGTTGAACCGCCGTGATCTCCCGGTGCGGGCCGGGAGACGCGCACCATGGAACGCATGGACCGAGCCCTGGCCCTGGATGAGAGGACGGGGAACGCGCTGACCGCGTTCCTGCCCGCCGCGCGGGTCGCCGGCGTACCCGACGACGCGCCGATGCCCGCGGCGCTGGTCGCGGTCTGGTGCGGCCCGCGAGTGCTCCTGGTCTTCGACCGCTTCCGGCGGCAGTGGGAACTGCCGGGCGGGGGAATCGACCCCGGAGAAACACCCCTCCAGGCGGCCGTACGGGAACTGCGTGAGGAGAGCGGCCTGCACCTGACCTCCCTCACCCTCGCCGGGTACGCGCGGTTCCGGCTCACCGCACCGCCGCGCCGCGAATACGCCGCCCTCTACACCGTCCGTACCGAAGAGCTCCATCGGGACTTCGTCCCGAACCGGGAGATCAGCGCCATCCGCTGGTGGGACACGACCGGTCCTCCTCCCACCGACACCCAGATCATCGACGCGACCCTGGCTCAGTGGTCGCGGGGGTCCGCGCCGCCGGTGGCCTCGGATGAGGGTTCCTGATCCGCGGTCTCCGCCACGGATGGAATGCTCCGGTCCGGGGCGGCGGGCGCGCCGACGGCGATGCGCGCGCCGATGTCGCCGGCGGCGGCGTGGAAGCCGTCGAGGGGGATGAGCCGGCTCGGCCCGAGCGAGGGGTGCAGGACGCCGGGCGGGAAGAAGGCGCCGTGGCACCGAAGGCAGACGCGATCAATCGATCAAAACCGTACGCCCGTGATGCCGGAGCGGAGCCGTCGGGTCAGCGGCAGGTCGCCGTCACCGTGCCGGCGACCTCCGTCCGGTGCTCGGGGTAGTCGTCGTAGATCTGCAGGTCGATCACGCCGTTTTTGGTGGGCCCGAACGTGACCGTTAGCGCCTTGCCGCGATTGGCCGATTGGTTCGCCCGCACATTGCCGCCGATGCGATGCCCGTCGGTGTGCTTACCGGGGATCGTGTCCCACGCCTGATAGGTGACGATGCTCGCGTCGACGACGCTGGAATTCGGAATGTCGACCCGGAACACGCAGGTCTTGCCGACTCCGGGATGGAAGACCCAGTTGGCCCCGTCACTACTGTCGGTCGTTCGGTGGATCAGCGCGTTCCCGCAGCCGCCGGTCCCGGTGCCGGCCAGGGGCGTCCACGAGCCGCTGGTGTCCATCGCGACCGCGTCGCCCGTCGAGCAGGACGGGCCGGAGGCCGCGGTCCAGGCCCGCGGCGACGCCACCGGCGTACTGCGGTGCCCGCCGCCCGCCCGGTGGCCGGATCCGGACCCGCCGGTGAAGGTCGCCGTGACGGCGGCGGTCGCGGCCACGACGACGAGCAGCGCGGCGCCCAGCCGGAGGCGTACGGACGCGGCGCGGCGACCGGCCGCCTTTCCGAGCAGGGCGGCGATGTCGTCGATGGAACGCTTGGCCCAAGCGTCGACGGACGCCGGCAACCAGTCCATGCGGAGCCGCTGACCGGAGCAGGCGTCGATGATCTGTTCGGGGGTCGGACGGCGTCCGGGCTCCTTGTCCAGGCACCGGGTGATGAGAGCGCGCAGCCGGTCGTCGTGGCAGTCGAGGGCGGCCGGATCGGGCTCGGTGTGGATGATGCGGTACAGCACCTCGCCGGTCGTGCCGTCGCCGAAGGGCAGCACCCCGGTGGCGGCGTAGGCGAGCACGGAGCCGAGGGAGAAGACGTCGGAGGCGGCCGTGTATGGGCGGCCGTCGGCCTGCTCGGGGGCCATGAAGGGGATCGTGCCCACCTGCGCGCCGGTCTGCGTCATCCGCGTGCCGTCGGCGGCCTGCGCCACCCCGAAGTCGATGACCTTGGGACCGGTGGGCTCCAGGAGCACGTTCGCCGGTTTGAGATCCCGGTGGAGGATGCCGGCGGCGTGGATCTGCTCCAGCGCCTCGGCGATGCCCGCCGCCAGCCTGAGCACCGTCGCCGGTGGCAGTGGCCCCTCGAAGCCGACGACCTCGCCGAGCGAAGGGCCCGGGATGTACGCGGTGGCCATCCAGGGCGGGTCCGCCTCCGGCGCGGCATCGATGACGGCCGGTGTGTACGGGCTGTCGACCCGGCGCACGGCGGCGATCTCCGCCACGAACCGTCGCCGGAAGTGCGGGTCCTCGGCGAGGTGGGGGCGTACGACCTTGACCGCGACCGGGCGTCCGGACTTGGACTCGCCCAGGTAGACCTGGCCCATCGCGCCTCCGCCCAGGCGCCCCAGCAGCCGGAAGGGCCCGACCTTCGCCGGGTCCGAACGAGCCAACGGCAGCACCGACGCGGGAAGTTCGTCCTCCGGCGTCCGTGGATCCCCCGTCTCGTCCTGCGTCGTCCGCGGACCCTGAGCCTCGTCGTGCGACACCTCCGGACCGGCGGTGTCCGCCGCGGGCGGGCCGGCGTCGGTGATCATGTCCGGGTGGGCGGTCTGCAGCAGGGTGTGCAGGCTCGTCCAGCGCTCCCGCCACTCGTCGACGTCTCCGCCGCACGCCGTCACGAAGGCGGCGGTGACGTCCCACGTCGGCAGGCGATATCCGGCCGCGGCGACCGAGAGGACCGACGGAGCGTAATGTGCCCGACGTGCCAGCACCCGATACGTGGGAGTCCCGGGCGCCTGGGCGCGCAATTCGCGAAGGCCCTCTGCGAATTCTCGAAGAGGCCCATCCGGTACCGGCGCTTCTCGTCTGCCCACCGCCACCTCGATCACTTCGCAGTACAGTCGGCGCAGCGACACTAATAATCCGGGACTCGACCGGTCAAACCCTGTAAGGCCGCTGTGGGCGAATATTTTCCTCAGCGACGGATTCTCGCTGTTCTATTGCATGTACCGGCGTAGCGAGGTGCCACGATACGTCGATGGCACTTCATCCTGATCAGTCATGGAACCGGATCACGTCCTGGCTGCGGCAGCACGCGCCTGCCGCCTTGGCGACGGTCAACGCTCCCGCGACCGAGGCCGAGATCGCCGACGTTCGGGCCATGATGGGAATGCCGGTGCCCGACGACCTGATCGCCTGGTGGCGGCTCGCGAACGGCGTCTCGGCGTTCCCCGGACTGGCGCCGGTGCCGCTTTACACCCCACTCCCCATCGAGGAGGTCCTGCGTACGCGCGAGATGATGCTGTCGGTCCTGGGACCCGAGCCCTCTCCGCGCGTCACGGAGCTCCGGGGAGAGCCTGCCGGTACTCCGTACGGCATCGGTCTCTGGCTGCCCGAGTGGCTGCCGATCGCGAGTGACCACTGCGGATACCACCTGTTCGTCGACCTCCGCCATGGGCCGTCGCACGGTTGCGTCATGGAGTACGACAAGTACGAGGGAGTTCACGACGGCCCCCTGTGGCCCGGTACGGCCTCGATGCCGGAACAGGCGGCCGACGCGATCGTGAACGGCGGCGAGTTGCGACGTTCCCGGCCGCAGGCGACCGACGAGGGCATGCTCGAGTGGGTGGTGGGATGATCGAAGCCGGCGCGTTCCCGACGGATCGAAGGCGCCGGCCTTTTCCGGCATCCGCTGCTTCAGCAGGTGAGCGTCATTCTTCCTTCAGCAGGCCGAGGGCACGCAGGCTCTCGGCCGACTCCGCGATCGTCGTTTCGGCGGGGCGGGGACGCCAACCGAGCTCTTCGCGGGCCCGGTCGTTGTGGATGATCGGCCGCGGCGGGTCCTCCCCTGGAGCCTCCTGCGTGGGCACGCGCGCGGCGAGCGGGCCGAGCCGCCGGCGCAGGATCTCGGCCACCTCCAGGAAGCCGAGCGTCGGGCCGTCGGCGACGGCCAGGAAGCGCCTGCCCGCGGCCTCGGGCGCGGCCATCGCACGGATGTGCAGGTCGGCCACGTCGCGGACGTCGACGACGCCGAAGCGCCGGCGGGGCGCGACGCTCATCGTCCCGTCGAGCATCGCTTTGATCAGGTGCATCGAGGAACGCACGTCGGTCGTGAGGGCGGGGCCGAAGACGGCCGTCGGGTTGACGACGACGAGTTCGGTGCCGCCGCCGTCCCGCTCCATCAGGTCCCACGCGGCACGCTCGGCGATCGCCTTGGAACGCGGGTAGGGCGCCAGCCCGGGCGTGTCGGGATCGGTCCAATCGTCTTCGGTGAACTCGGCGCCCGGCTTGGGCGTGTATCCGACCGCGGCGAAGGACGAGGTGAGCACGACGCGCCGGGCGCCCGCGTCGCGCGCGGCACGCAGCACCCGCAGCGTGCCCTCGCGGGCCGGGACGATCAGCTCGTCGGGGTCCTCGGGCTGGGCGACCGGGATGGGCGAGGCGACGTGATGGACCTCCTCACAATCGGCCACCGCGGCGGACCAACCGTCGTCGGCCGTCAGATCCGCGGCGACGATCTCCAGGCCGGCGTCGTCGGCATCGCCGCGGCGCACCGCCGCGCGCAGCTCGGCCTCGCGGGCCGTCGTACGCACCGTGGTGCGCACCGCCCTCCCCGCCCGCAGCAGCGCGGCGATCAGCTGCGTTCCCACGTAGCCGGACCCACCGGTGACCAGAACCGGGCTCATCGCAGCACCTCCAAGCGACCGACCGCGTCCACCAGACGCTGTACCGCCGCGGCCTCCGCGGCGGCGTCACCCCGATCGCGGGCGTCCCACATCGCCGCCTTGACCCGCAGGTAGCCGAGCCGCGCGTGCTGCGCGGCGATCTCGGCCTCGACGCGCTCCGCGTGACGCAGCAGCAGATCACGCTGCTCGGCCGCCGCCGCCCGCCCGCGTGCACGGTTGGCCAGGTACGTGCGCATGTCCTCGATGCCCACCCCGACCGCGCGCAGACAGGACAGTGCCTCGAGGATGTCGAGGTCCTCGGGGCGGTAACGACGATGCCCGCTCTTCTCGTCGCGCTCGATCGGCCCGACCAGCCCGACATCTTCGTAGTAGCGCAGCGTCGGCTCACTCAGCCCACTGCGCCGGGACACGTCCTGGATGGTGAAGCTCGTCATGTGAGGCAGCAGAACATACTTCAACAGGCTTCTAGCGAGGAATCCCGGTCCTTCAGGGCCGGGAGGAATCGCTTCCGGTGTGTCACGGCGCGTTAGCGCCGCCGGGCGGGGCTGGTGCTAGTCGGGGCGTTTCTGCTGGTCGATGTACTCCTTGATGATCGATAGTGGGGCGCCGCCGCAGGAGGCGGCGAAGTAGGACGGGGACCAGAAGTGATCGCCCCACAGGTACTTGCGGATGTGGGCGGGGGACTCCTGGCGGAGGCGGCGGGCGGAGACGCCCTTCAGCGAGTTGACCAGGTTGGACAGGGCGACCTTGGGCGGGTAGTGCACGAGCAGGTGGACATGGTCGGTCTCGCCGTTGAACTCGGCGATCTCGGCGCCGAAGTCCTCACACACCTGGCGCATGATCTGTTCGCACCGCGTGAGGATCTCGCCGGTGAACACGTTCCGCCGATACTTGGGGACGAAGACCAGATGAGCGTGAAGGCTGTAGACAATGCTGCGGCCTCGACGAATATCAGGGTTCGGCTTCCACCGTGGCGACATGGACCAAGCGGGTAGCGTGTGGCTTGTGAAACTGGTGGTGCGGTTGAAGCTGCTGCCGTCGCCTGAGCAGGCGAGGGCGCTGGCGGCGACCCTGCACGCCTGTAACGCGGCCGCGAATCGGGTGTCGGCCAAGGCGTATGAGCACAGGGTGTTCTCCCGGGCCCGGCTGCAAAAACTTGCGTATGCCGAGCTGAAGGCGTCGGGGTTATCCGCGCAGCCGGCGTTGCATGTGATCCGTAAGACCGCTGACGCCTACACCGCGCTGCACGCCCTGATCGACGCCGGGCTGCTTGGCCCGGAAGGGTCCAAGCGGCGGCGCAGGGCCACCTCCAAGCCGATCGCGTTCCGCCCGGACGCCGCCCACCCGTTCGACGACCGCTGCCTCAGTTGGCGATACGACGCCCGGACGGTGTCGATCTGGACGACGGCGGGCCGGTTGCAGGGCATCTGCTTCACCGGCAAGCCGTCCCATCTGAAGACCTTGGCCGAGCATCGCAAGGGCGAAACCGATCTGGTCCTGCGGGACGGCACGTGGTTCCTGTATGCCACCTGTGAGATCGCGGAGGCCGAGCAGCGCGAGCCGGCCGATTGGATCGGCGTGGACCGGGGGATCGAGAATCTGGCCACCACCAGTGATGGGGATAACCATCAGGGTCAGGCGCTGAAGCGGTACCGGCGGGCGCAGGCGCGCCGGCGGGCCGAACTGCAGGCCAAGAAGGCGGCCGGATCCAGGTCGGCCGCGCGGCGGCTGGCCAAACGCAAACAGCGGGAGACCCGGCACGCCACCAACGAGAACCACAAGATCAGCAAGCAGATCGTGGCCGATGCCCAACGCACCGGACGCGGCATCGCCGTCGAGCAACTCGACGGGATCCGCGACCGGGTCCGGCTCAAGCGGCACCAGCGGGCCACGCTCTCGTCCTGGCCGTTCCACCAGCTCGGCACCTTCCTGCACTACAAGGCCCGCCGGGCCGGGGTGCCGTTCCTGGAGGTGGACGCGCACTACACCTCGCAGACGTGCCCTAACCCGTGGTGCGGGCACGTCTCCCGCAAAAACCGCCCCACCCGGGGCCGATTCCTGTGCGTCGCGTGCGGGCTCGCTGGCCTGGCCGACGACATCGCCGCCGTGAACATCCGCCAGCGGGCGCGCACGGCGTGGGCATTTGTCACCATGCCCGACCCCGATCCCGCGCCTTCCGGCCGGAACCGGGGTGATGCGCCCCCGGCACGACAGCCAGCCGCGACGGGGAGCGCGACAAGGCGTGATCACCGGGCCTCCAAGCTCGGTCGTTCACGGCCGAGAAGGTGACGCGCTTGAAGTCAACCGTGAGCTGATCAGCGGCCGGGAGAGCGCCGCCGCAACACGGCGACTTCAGGCTCCGCGACGTCGCGGCAGACGCCCTCTCTGCCCCGCCGCCCGATGCCTGAACGGCCTGGCTTCGCGTGCGGAGCCCGGCCGTTCTGTTCGCGTCCGCGGGCAAGCCCGAGACCTGGCAGGGTGACAATGGCCCCCATGGAAGGCCTTCACCCCGCAGTCCAGATCGAGCAGGTGGACACCACTGATGCCGATCTCCTGGCCGTCATCGTGCGATGCCTGGCGACCACACGGCTGGGCGCACACTTCCACGGCCTGAGCCGGCGCGGCCAAGCAGTCGACCTGACACTGACGGAGATCAGTCGCTATCCCCAGGTGAGGGTGACCGAGGTACACCCGCCTCACGGCGCTCGCCTCGTCTTCACCGGCGCAGGTGCGCAAGATCTTCAGCTCAAGGCCGGAGACATCTTCCGGGGCATCAACCCACCCACCTGACCAGGCAGCGGTCCCGATCACTCAAGGAGAACGAAGAGGCCTCCGGATCACTTCGAGTCGCGGATATTCGCTGGCGGGCCGGGTGCCCGGGGACCAGCATGGCCAGAGTGAGCGACGAACCCCAACGGTGGAGCCAGGCAACCGTCTACCCCGACATGTGGGTGAACCCGGATGAGGATCCCCGCGACAACACCGGAGTCAGTCCGGAAGGCGAACTGGCGACTCTGCAGGACTACCTGACGCACTACAGACTGACCCTGCTGATGAAATGCGAGGGTCTCAACGCGGAACAGCTGGCCCGTCGGTCGGTCCCGCCGTCGACCATGTCGCTGCTTGGCCTGCTCCGGCACCTCGCCGAGGTAGAGCGGGACTGGCGCGGCTGGATCCTGCCTGGCGGCCCCCCACCGAAGCTGTACGGCGAGGGCGACGCCGACTTCGACGGAGCGGTCGCCGAACAGGCGGTCGTCGACGCCGCATACGCCGACCTGGCCCGTGAACAGGCAACCACCGACGCCGTGCTGGCCGAGTATCCAGACCTGAGCGCGCGTCCGGGGAAGGACGCCATCGCCGTCCGGGAAGTGCTGGTGCACCGGATCGAGGAGTACGCCCGACACTGCGGCCACGCGGATCTGTTGCGGGAGTGCATCGACGGTCGCGTAGGCCAGTGAGGCGTTGAGTACGACGACACGGTGGCCGCAGGTCTGATCCGCGGGGGCTGGCGGGTGCTCCAGCTCGCGGGCCTGGGGGCGGCGGAGCCTCCAGCGGTGCGCTCGATCAGCCATTGACCCCCGCCATCTGCTAATGCCTTATGGAGGGGAGCGTGTCTCCGGAGATGGTTCGCCGCCAGGGAACCCAACGGTGTCACGGCTCGTCGAACGAGGTCGTACCCCTATGGCGTCCGATGATAGTTCTGCAGGAGTGACGCGAGTGACTGAGTCGATGACTACTCGAAAGATGTCCAAGGCAATGTGGACAGCATTGCCCTCTCCTGCAGTTTTCTTAGTCGGGTCGGGTATTCGACTCCACTATCAAGCCGGGCGCTGCTGATTTCGTTGATACACATTCCGCGTCACAACGTCGCCGGTTCAGAGTACCGAGCGTCACCGCCGATGACACCCGTCTTCGAGTAAGGCCGGTACGTCAACATGCCTATGAACGCAGTAGCGTATGGGTAAGTACGATGCGATCGAGAAGGGACTCTTCGAAGCCGCTGAGCCTTTCTTCAAGAAGTTCGGCGGAAAAGCGTCACGCGCTGCGGGTGACGCAGCCGAAAAGGCTCCGTTTAAAACAACCAAGCTGAAGGAAAGCTACCGGGGCGAGAATCAGCCCGGCGGGATCATAGGCCCCTGGGGTGACAGGATAGAAGTACGCTACCTCGATGATGTGGAGCGCAGAGATTACAAGCTCACGGTCGATGAGGACGGCTTGCTGCGAGACAGCAAGGGAAGGCCTTTCAATAGCTTAGCAGGTGAGAACCCTGATGCTCCCGGAGCTATATTTGTCATGGACGAACACGGCAACATCTACGCGTCCAACTTTGAAGAGTATGGCAAGTTCCACCATTCGAGCCTCCTCGGCGGTGAAGATGTGGCCGGCGCGGGAACACTCTCGGTCTCCGATGGTCGGGTTAATGCGATAAGCAACTCAAGTGGCCACTACAGGCCGAGCGCTGAACTCAATCAGCAGGTTGTTGATCACCTGCGCAGCCAGGGGGTAAGGATCGACGATGATATGATCGATTTCACATGGTGACCTGAACAGTGAGCAAGGAATGGCATAATCAATGCTATGGCGCGCCATCATCAACGGGATCCTGCACAACGTTCAGTTTTCGAGACAACTCGACGACGGGGCTGTCGAGCGTGTCGCGCAAAGGATCATAAAACGTCCCCAGTTCGACCTGACGCCGGAAGAAGAGTGCACGGCACTCACCGAAGCTTTGCGGTCAGGCGACCAATTGACCGGCGACATTCCGCTGCGCCACGACGAGTCGTCTGTACGTGAATTTCTGATCAAAGTCCAGAACCGTCTCGATGCCCTGCGGCCCTGGCCTGCCCCCCCTTACCTCTATGTAGACATCGCCAACTGGAACCGGTTCGATAGTGCACGGCCGATCGCCCGCATCCACCTCTGGTACATCGACGTGCAAGGGCGTCTGCAGCGGGGGTTCAGCAAGGTGGACGTTGGCCGTGAGGCCCTGTTGCTGCGGCTGAAGTCGGGCGCCGAGGTCGCCTTGGTAACGCCCTGGTGGATTGGCAGCGACGACATCGCCCTCATTACGATACCGTCCGCGCTTCCGCCGGAACACATATTGGCGGAGTTCAAGGCCGCCACCGGCTTTACCGACGACGAGGTAACCGCGCTCTGAGTCAAGTTAACACTGAACCTTTTCCATCACGCGCAGACCTTGTGATTCTGTAGGGCGTGAATGGCCTTGGCGAGGTGGTCCTGCGCGGTGTGGGCAGCATGGTTTGGTCAGAATCTTCAGTTCTTCGGCTGTGCGTGCGTGCGTGCGTTCGCCGGGGTGCAATTAGCGTGCAACTAGCAAGGGCGAACAGGGGTCACTCGCGGTCTGTCGCCACCCCAGGTCAGCAACGCCGAAGGCCGATCTCCATTTAATTCCCAAGCTGGTAGAGCAGGTTGATTACCACCACGCGGGCCTGACCGCAGATGGGGCGTGGTCCAGCGAGGATGCTGCGGTCTGGACACGTCGGTAGACCATAATCAGGCCCGTTCGTCGATAGCCGTCATCAGGTTGCGCGCAGCGTCAGCAACACAGACATCCGTGTCCCGCGTCAGGCGCTCAGCGACGTCTCTACCGCGAAGGACCGCTTCATGGGCGTGGAGTTCCCACTCCATCTTGGCTGCATCGCCGGCCGAAGACCTGCGACCAGCAGTCTCGGCAGCAGCCTTGCTCCACGCTTGGGTTTTCCAGATCTCCGATATCAGCGCCAAGATATTGTCACGGCAAGGCACTTGCTGAGCGTCCGCCAGTTCCCAGAGCAGCGGGACGACCGCTGCGGTCGCCTCTTCTACCGCCAGCCATCCCGGCAGACCCGAAACCGTAGATCATCCAACGCGAGGGCAGATTCCGCCTCGTCGCTCCACGCGACCCGGGCCAGCAGGGCCGGGACATCGGTCGCAGAACCCAATGAATGCCGTAGCCCCTGCCACGGGATCAACTTCACCCGCTTTAGCAGTCTTCCCATCCACACCATCAATCGCCCGAACTATGCCGTCATTCTGGATCTGCAGCCTACGGCGGCCGAGGCAGGCCGAGGTGGTCAGTGGAATCAAGAAGGTCCAGATCGTGTAGGTGCAAGGCGCGATCGGCGCCCGGAGTAGGCGTACCGAAGACCACCATAGAGAGAGCTGCCCCACGGGATATTCGCGGGATGATGACGCTGTCGGATGATGGACTACCGACGTCTGTCGAGGTCAGAGGGGGGTGAGGGCGAAAACGCCGACCTTCTGTAAATCCGTCACCGCTGGGGTCGGGGCTGGTCATCTTGATGTTTCTCATCGTTTCGTGCTTGATCGCGGTGTCATGTGCCCTCGATGTGCCCTGGGCTCCATGGTGCGGGCCGGACGGCCTCCAACCCCCTGCGATGGTGTCGAGCCTCGCAAGTTGCGCCGCGTGTCTGGCGCCCGCATACTGCGGTGTGTAAGAGCCGACCACGGAGGTACAGCGATAATTACCAAGGCCATCCACGTCGCCGCGTCATCCGCGCGATTCGCCTGAGCCTGGATCTTCTTCCACCCGCCCAGTCTGGAGCAACAGCCCATAGGAGAGGCTGAGCGCAGGCGTATACGGGTTGCTTCAGGGCCTTCGCGCGCGGGACGCCGCGGCTGCAGCGTTCGATCGTCGCAGCTCCGCGTGGAGGTCTTTTTTTCATGCCTGTTTTCTCCGGTGGCCGCCGTATCCCGGTGCACCCGGTTCGTCCTTCGTTTCGTGATCCGCGCTTCGCCCTCCTCTTGGTCGGCCAGTCGGCCGGCTGGGTCTGCAGCTGGGCGGCGTCCCTTGTCCTGTGGGGATTCGCCGCCTATCATTTCGGCGCCGCCCCGGCGGGCATCTCGCTCACGGCTCTGTGCTGGTCGGGTCCGCCCGTAGTGCTCACCGCGTTCACCGGCGGTCTAACCGACCGGTTCGGCCCGCGGACCATGCTGATCATCGGCTACACATGCTCCGCCGCCACGTCGCTGGGGATGTCCGTCTCGGGATCGCTGACGTCCCTGGACATCATGGCACTCGCCTGCGGCGCCGCCCGGTCACTGTGCAGCCCCGCCAGCAGTGCGCTCCCGACACGAATCGTCGAGTCCGATGACTTGCTCGCCGCTAACTCCCTCCTCGGCGTCACCGCCTCGATCGGGCAGGTAGCAGGGCCGCTAGCGGCCAGCGTCCTCATGGCCACCGCGGGATTCCGGATCGCGTTCACCGCCGACGCCATCATGTACCTGGTGGGCGCTCTGGTCCTCATCCCGCTTCCGGTTCTCCCGCTGCCAGAGGAGCCGCGGAACGCCGGGGCAATGGCCACCAGGCGTCCGGCGTATGGGCTGTCGTGGTTCCGCACCGCCACGGCGGGCACCGTCGCAGTAGCCCGGGAGCCGGGACTGCGCGCTATCGCGCTGGCCCGGATGGGGGTGATCTTCACGTCCGGGGCGTTTCTGGTCATCGAGCCGCTTTACACACGGCACGTGCTGCACCAGCCGTCGTCCCAGTTCGCACGGTTCGAGGCAGCGACCGGGATCGGAGCGGTCGTGACTGGGCTGCTGCTCCCGGTCATTCGCCGCCGAGTGCCGGAGACCCGGTCGCCAATGTGGCTCCTGACGGCAGGAGCGGTCAGCTGCGGGCTGGCGGCGGCGCTGTTCACGGGCACGCCGTGGGTTCTCGTTGCCTACCTCGGTGCGTTCGCCTGGGGTGTCTGCGGCACCGTGTTCTACGCGGTCGCGGCCACAACCTTGCAGCGGCTCGCCCCCGCGGGGAAATTGGGCCGGGTCTCGGGTGTGATCTCCACGGCCGAATCCACAACGGAGAGCCTCAGCATGCCGGTAGCGGGCGCACTCGTGGCCGTTGTCGGCCTCCAGCCGGGCGCGCTCCTCTTGGCAGCGGTAGCCGTCGCGGCCGGGGCGGTGTGCCTGCTGAGATAGCCGGAAACCCGACTACGCGCTCGTGCCCGGTCTCTACGCACTGCCGGGTATGAGCGCGCCACCCGCTGAAGGCTCCTGCGTCACCTGGGTCAACGAGTCGAAAACGGCGTAGTCGATTCCGACGGCACAGGGGCCGGAAGCGGTGACATGCGGCGGCTACGCGCCCGACAGAGCGCCGGATTCAACACGGGGGCGGCGGCTCGTACGCTTGCCCGCGATCGGGCGTGCTTCCCAACTCGCCCAGTTTAGCCTGATGGGAGCCGCCGCAGGGGTTCCCGTGTCAAATCCGGCACGGCCTGGTGACTTCATGGGGTTCAGCGGCCTGGCTCGTCTCGCCTTTCGCGCCAGCCGACCGGCGTTTCTGGCCAGGAGCGCGGGAGCCACAGGCGGGAGCGCGACCAGGCCGCCGAGTCGGCGGCGCGAGCGGCCCCTTGGGGCCGCCTTGATCCCGTGCAGAAAGGCTGCACGGAGCCCGGTGGTCCGAGTTGATGCCAGTCGCGGTCGGCGAAGTCAGGCTGCGGTGCCTGGCCGTCGTCGGCCTGGTCGCGGAGGCCTCACAGCCCGCATGGCACCCCGTATCCTGGACGTCGACGTTGACGGCGCCGGAGGCGGGCGATCGGGGGAAGGGCAATATCTGTGCAATGATCGCAGCGTGCAGCGGACAGCCCAGCGGCTCCGCTAGGCTCTGACCAGCGTCAAGCCCTCGTAGCTCAGGGGATAGAGCAACGGTTTCCTAAACCGTGTGCCGCAGGTTCGAATCCTGCCGGGGGCACCCACCTGATCAAGGAAAACCCCGGCTGACCAGCACCAACACAGGTCGCCGGGGTTTCGCATGTGCGCAGCCGTATGCCACCGAAAGCAGCCCTCAGCCGGTGGTCGCGGGATATACGCGGGATGAAGGATCGGGCGTCGACCCAGGTCAGCCGGTCACTCCGGCGCATTACCTGATCATCGAGACTGACTTTCCGCTCGCCTGACCGCCGAAGGAGAACCAGAGCGTGATCACCGAACGCGTGCGCAAGCACGCCGAACACCTGGCCGGCGCGAGCGAGCTGCCCGCCTTTGTGTACGACCTCGATGCGCTTGCCTCCCACGCCGCCGGCATCAGGCAGGCATTGACCGTCCCCGGCGCACCGGAGATCTTTTACGCCGCCAAGGCCAACCCCGATGCGCCGATCCTGCGGACGATCGCTCCGCACGTCGACGGGATCGAGGTCGCCTCAGGCGGCGAACTGGCCCACGTCCGCCAGGTCCTCCCCGAGGCACGGCTTGCCTTCGGCGGGCCCGGCAAGACCGACGACGAACTGAAACTCGCCCTGGAGTTGGGCGTCGAGCGCATTCACGTCGAGTCCCCGCACGAGCTGTCCCGCCTTACCGCACTGGCGCGCGAGCAGGACCGCCGGTCGACATCCTGCTCCGGGTGAACCTGGCAGGGGACCGGACCGGCGTCGCCCTGGCGATGTTCGGACCGTTCGGCATGGACCCCGACCTCATCGAGGACTGCCGCGACATCCTCACCGACAACCCGCACGTCCGCCCACGAGGCATTCACGCGCACTTGGCGTCCGGGCTGGACGCCGAGGCGATGGTCAACCAGTCCCGCGAAATCCTGGAGTGGGCGCGGCCCTGGCTCGCCAAGGCCGACGTCACCGATCCGGAGATCAACCTCGGCGGCGGCATGGCCGTCGACTACGCCGACCTCGCCCACCACTTCGACTGGGCCGGCTACGCCCGCAACGTCGCCGCCCTGGCCCAACCAGGCGAGCGCCTGCGGATCGAACCCGGACGCGCCGTCAGCGTCTACGCCGGCTGGTACGTCACCGAAGTCCTGGACGTCAAGAAGGCCCACGGCCAGTGGTACGCCGTGCTCCGCGGCGGGACCATGGACATCCGCACCCCCGTCACCAAGCAGCACAACCACCCGTTCGTCGTACTCCCCCGAGGGGGCAGCGGCTCCGCCGTCCACGACGAGCCCGTCACCCTGGTCGGGCAGCTCTGCACACCCAAGGACGTGTTCGCCCGCCAGGTCCCGACCGAGCACCTTGCCATCGGTGATGTCGTGGCGTTTTCGATGGCCGGCGCGTACGCCTGGAACATCTCACACCACGATTTCCTGATGCACCCCAAGCCAGGACACCACTACCTCAGCGACGACTAGACCGAGCCGCAGCAAACGACCAGAGCCCCCGAACCGCCGACACGCGGCACCGGGGGCTCTGACGTATCCAGGACCAGACGGACAGCCCCGTCTAGTCCCATTTCGTTGAGGAACAGGGCGCCTGGCGCGTGCCGGGCCCCTGCGGGTGGGCTACTCGTCCCTGCTGGCGAGGATGCCACCGAGGGCGATACAGAAGCCGACGGTGAGTCCCAGCAGACCGCCGAGGCCGAATCCGACGGCATGGGCGGAGTCGAGTCCGCCGATGACAGTGCCGACCAGCACGCTGCTCCCCGCGACGATGTAGTCGAGGAAGCCGTAGCGGTAGCCGAGGGCGGCACGGATGATGACGCCGCCCACTGTAGAGATGACAGCGCCGACAAAGACGCCGATGAAGCAGACAGCGACGAGTTTGTCGATGTTGATGGGATCGCCGTTCACGACGATGGAGCAGGCCGTGTTGACGACGAAACCCGCGATGGCGACGCTCCCGACACCGACGGCCCAGATGGCGACGGTCACGGTGTCGATGGGCATGCGAGCGTAATTCCTCATTGAGGATCTCCCTGTTTGTGGCGGTGCTTGCGCACGCTGTTCAGGGACCGACTGTGCCGAGCGGGCATGGTCACGCAACGCGCATGGACCACCCCACAGGGGCCATCCACCGACACCGATGCTCCCCCAGCTAGATCGCAGTACCGTCGAGCACCAGGTGGGACTGAGGTGACAAGCATCCACCGGGACCCGACAAGACGGGCAGCCCGCCTGTGCAACCTCGGTTGATGGGCGACGTTTCGTTGTCGGGTGATGCTTTCCGCCGATCCTAGGTTTCGTAGTCGATGTGTCCGCTTGCTCGGGTGTGGGTGACCTCCTTGGTGTGGGGGCGGGGGTGGGTGGCCAGTTCTTGTCCTTGGTGGAGGATGCGGAACTGGGTGTCTTCGAGGGCGATGGTGACGGCTTTGCCGCGGTGAGCGTGACCGATATGGAACTTGGTGCCGGCGGCCATGAGGGAGCCGCTGCTAGAGACCACCCGCTGAACGTGGGTGACTCGGGTGGGCAGGCCGGGGACCGGGCCGGATAGGCGGGCGCCGTGCAGGCGCCGGCGTTGCTCCTGGGTTAGGGGGCTGGGGCGGGTGCCGGTCAAGACGCCGTCGGCGATGACGTGGATGAGCTGGGTGTCGATGCGCAGGGTGACGCGTTTGCCGGCCAGCGGACTGCCGACGCTGATCTGTTTGCCGGCGATGGAGACCATCCCGCAGTTGTTGACCTGCCGGTCGACCTCCACCATCACGTTCGCGGGCAGCTGGCCGGTCGGCAGGGCGGTAGCGGGCGAGGGGCGGCCGGGGCGGCCGCGGGTGTTCAGCTTGGCCAGGTCTTCGGGCGTGAGCGTGATCGGATGGGTTTTGATGAGCTGGTCGCGGTGGAAGACGTGCAGGGTGGTGGCGCTGACCCAAACGGTCACGGTCTGGCCGGCCATGGTGGTGCCCAGCCAGATCTGAGCCGGTTGTCGTTCCACGTGCTGTCGCGTTTCGGGCACAGCTCACCCAGCACATCCGCGGGTGTGCTCGGGTTGCAGGCCAATTCCTGCCACACGAACGGATACGGACACCGGGCCAGATGACTCAACGTGGCAACGTCGGCAGCCAGGTCGGACGCCGCATCACGGTAGTCCGCAGGCGTGTGGAAAGACCGGCCGCCACCGCCGTGATCCCTACCGCCCACGCGGAACAATCTAGCCTCGAACCGATCGTCAGCCAGTCCCCGAGTTGCCTCAGGGAACTGCCGCCCCCGCTTCCGTTCCTTGGGTCGGGGCCGGCCCTGCGGTCCGGGTCGGCGTTGCGCTCCAGGGTGACCGCCACGAGCGCAGGTCGCCAGGGCTTTGCCTGTGTGCAGCCGGACGCCCCTGCAAGGAGCCCTCAGCCGGTGGACGTGGGATGGAAGTCCGGGCCTCGGGCCGCTTAGGAGCGGCGTCGCGCAGCCGTGCCGCAGGTCGAACGGCCGATCGATGGGTGGGTTACCTGTTGCGCCGGTGACAGGCGGATGCTCCGGACGTTGCGCCAGACGCGTCGGCCATGCGGCGCGGAGACGTGCCGCCGCTCGCAGTGGCGCTGCACCGACTTTGGGGGCTGTGGGGCAAGTCCGACTGCGCACCGGGAGGAAGAAGCCGCGCCCTGACCCGCGTTGGCGGGTGGGGCGCGGTTGGTGCTGTCGGGGTGAGGTCAGACGTGAACCCGGCCACCGTCGACGATGAAGTGGCGTCGCCGGGTGCGGAACACCATGCGGCCGTCGGCGTAGGTGAGCACGGTGCCCCGCCAGAGGGATCGGCTCGGTAGACGCGACCGTTGGCGGGAACCTGCGGCTTCAGACGGCGCCTGCCGATGAAGTGAATCCGGCCGTTGTAGGTCGGGGTCCCTGGCGGAAGCCCTCATCGGAAAACCGCCTCCTCCCGGCATAGGGGCCGGAAGGAGGCGGCAGGCGTCCCCGCGTCCCACGCGAGGGAGCATGGTCGGCTTGTGCGCCGCTCAGACCGTGGGCGGGTACGGCGGCCTGGGCGGGTACGGCGGCTTGGGCGGTACCGGCGTGGGCCGCTTCGTCGGCTTGGGCGGGTACGGCGGCTTGGGCGGGTTCGGCATATCGAAACTCCCTTTGGTCACGTAGCCAGTTCGGCGCCCGTTCCTTATGAACCGGGCGAGAAGGACAGTCCGGAGCCGAGCGTTCTCCGCCAGACGGCGTCACTGACCGTTGATCTTCATGCTGCGGGAGGCGACTTCGCAGGCGTCCGCGAACTCCTCCTCGAAGGCGGAGCCGGCGTGGGTGGCGGCCTCGATGGCGAACGGGGTTGGGGGTACCGGGAGCGTGCCCGTCAGGCCGGACGATTACGGCCGCATACGATCGCTCGAGATCACTGGGACGGTGGGGCTGGCAAGGGAGCGCCGCATGGGATGGCAGCTCGCTGCCTATGGCGGCGAAGACGAGTGGTCGCGGACGACCCTGCCGATCACTCGCGATCAGCTGGTCCGCATCCGAGACATGTTCGACCGGGGCGATGACGAGTGGATGGTCCGCTGCTACGAGGTCAAGCCCGAAATGTGGCCTCGCATTATCGAGGTTTTCGGTTGTCCACCTCCGGAAGAAGGGCTTGACTACTTCGTGGAAGGGGTCGCGGCTGACGGCTGAGCCGGGCCATACCTCGGCAAGTGATATGGGTGGGGTCACGGCCGAAGTGCGGCATATCGTCGCCGGGCGACGGCCCGAAGCTCTCGAGCTCGGCCGGTGTTCGCCGTCCTGCTTACCTCGTAAATTCGGACGCGTACCCCGTCGGCGTGGAACCGCGCTCCTTCATCGCCGCAAGGATTCGGCGACCACTTCCACGCCAGTGCGGAAGGCGGGCGTCCTCCACGTAAGTCCTGTTCAGAGCCGGTATCTCGGCGGGTGTTGCGTCGGTCGGCGACCCGCTGTCGGTGGTTCGCTCGCGCTCGCCTTGCCGCCCCCCAGGACCGCAATCTGCATTCCGGGCACAGGACCGAATCCAGCAAGGTCACCTGCGCAGTGACCTCGTCTTCCCGTTTACGGTTGGGTTAACGGCGGGTTAATCGGTTGTCCGAAAAATGGATCCATCACTCCGACCGGACTACCTCCTGCTCCACTCCCGACCAATTCCCTCAACTGCGGTCGCTTGGTAGTCAAGGGTTGAAATCAACTACGAACTGCGTCAAGATCCCCGACGGACGCCAAGATCACCTACAGAACCTTGCCGACGGGTGGTGGCTTCGCCGCGAATCCGGCTCGCAGCCTGGGCATTCGCGTGGCCACCTCGCGAACTTGCTGGCAGCTGGGAGGCGCCGAGTGGATGGATCCGACCTACGAACGGGTGGGTTGCAGACGGAGGCACGGCCGGCATCTGATTCGGTGCAGACCTCGCCATATCTGACATTCGTCCGCCCGGGTGATGAGAGCCCGGTGTCGTACACGGTGGACGAGCTGGTCACGGCATATCCCGACATGCGAGCGCCGGACTGGGCCGTGTTCGGGGCGATCGGTCTGGACAGGTCCGTTGTCTGGCACAGGGACGCCGCCGCGCTGGACGCCCTGCACGATGCCGCAGCCGCTCCGGTCGGTCGGTCGGTGCTCGCGGCGGCGTACGGGCCTGCGGTCGTCGATGACCTGGTCGGCCGCGGCTGGCTGCAGCGGCCGGCGGAGCTGTGCACGGAGTATCTGCTGACCACCGCCCAGATCGAAGTCACGGCGCACTGCAACTGGGGGTGCGAGTTCTGTCCGGTCTCGCTTGATCGCAAACCGCCGGCGACGATGCCGATGCCGCTGTTCGAGGAGATCATCGACAAGATCGCTGTCTACGACACGATCCGGTATGTCACGTTCCACTTCTACAACGAGCCGACGCTGGACCGCTTCTTCGCCGAGCGGGTCGCGGTTCTGCGCGAATACGGGTTGAAACTGCGGCTGCTCTGCAACGCCAGCAACCTGACCGACGAGAAGATCGCCCTGCTCCAGCAGGGGGACACTCTGCTCCAGCTCGTCGTGAACGTGCCCTCGCTCGATGAGGACGAGTTCCGCGCCTTGACCGGCTACAAGCGACCCGGACGGACGCTGGCCAACGTCGAGGCCGCGCTCGATGCCGGACTGCGGGTCGCGATCGTGGTCAACGGCGTCGGCCAGGATGTGGAGCGTCGGCTCGAGGCGGTGCGTGCGCATTTCGAGCCACGCGGGGCCGCGGTCAGCTCGTCGCTGATCTCGGATCGGGCGGGCACGCTGTCGGAGGACTACTACCAGGACGTGCACGTCGAGGGCAGGCTGCGTGGTTGCAGCTGGCCGGTGAACCACGCGCACTTCTCGGTCAGCGGCGACATGTTCATCTGCTGCAACGACTACTACCAGCGCGAGAAGTTCGGCAACATCCGCTCCGGATCCGTGCACGAGCTCATGACGAGCGAGGAGGCGGTTCTGCTGCGCCGCAGGGTGTTCGGCGTCGTCGAAGCGCCTGACGACTACATCTGCCGGGCGTGCCACGATCAGCTGCCCGACTTCTCCCGCAGGCAGTTCCTCCCCCTGGCCAGCTTTCCGCTGAACGGCTGTGGCCGAGGGGGCGCCTGTGTCTGACAGCGTTCGCATCTGGTACGTGTCCGGGCAGCGACTGTGCAATTTCCGTTGTACGTACTGCGTTTCGATCAACGACTACGCCAAGAGCAACGCCGCCGACTGGCCGCCCGAGGACCAGGCCCGCTTCGAAAAGATCGTGGACTGGATCGCCGACCGGCCGTTCCGGGTCGGGGTGCGGCTGGCGACGTTGGGGGAGCCGTTCGCCTCCCGGCCGTTCCTGTCGAAGGCCGCCCAGCTGAGCACCCGCCCGAACACCGACTTCGTCGAGCTGGTGACCAACGGATCGCTGCTCAAGCGCCGTCTCGAACAGCTCGACCGGGAAGGGGACATCAGCAGGATCTCGCTGTGGGTCACCTACCACCCGACGGAGATCCCGTTGCAGCGGTTCATCGCGAACGCGCGCTTCGCCCAGGAACGCTACGGGTGCTTCGTCGTCGTCAACGGCCTGCTGTTCCCCGACAACGAACAGCAGATCGTCGATCTGAAGCAGGCCGCCGAAGACGCGGGCCTGCGGTTCAACCTCGACCTCGGCTACGACCCGCTCACCCCGCACGGCGTGCACACCGAGCTTCAGGCCATGGTGCCGATCCTGCGCGAGCGTGAGGAGGACGGTGTCGCCCGCGCGGTCCGCCTCGGCGTGCACCCCGAACTGCTCGACCTCAACATGGCCGCGATGCGGGACCTGCGCGGGCAGCTGTGCAGCGCCGGCCACAACTACTTCTACATCGGTATCCGCGGTGACGTGTACCGGTGTTCCCGCTATCAGGCCCTGGACAAGGACCGGATCGGCAACGTCCTGGACGACGGGTTCGACCTCCAGCTGTCCCGCGAGCCGTGGACCGCCTGCGGGGCCGGGTTCGGGTGCGGCAACAAGGAGGACTACCTGCACCTACGACGACGCGGACCCGTCGACGGGCCGCTGCCCCCCAGCCTCGGCTGGGTCGACCGCGATCCGCCCGCCGCCGCTGCCCGAACCCGGCGCGGTGACGATCCGGGCGCACTCGCGCACGTGGTCTCGGCCGAGCCCTCCGGGCGCACAGAGGAGACACGCTGATGCGCATAGCGGACATGACCTGGCAGGAGTACGACGGCCAGATCAGGCAACGGATCGTCGTCCTGCCGATCGGCTCGATCGACGGTCACGGCCCCCACCTGCCGCTCTCCACCGACACGATCATCTCGACCTACCTCGCCGAGCAGCTGGAAGATCACCTGGGGGTCTTGGTCCTGCCACCCCTGACCTACGGTCTGCCCACCGACCCGGCGGCCAGTGGCGGCCGGTTCCCCGGAACGACCAGCGTACGGGCCGCGACCTTCACCGACCTGGTGCTCGACGTGCTGCGCGCCTCCTACCGGCACGGCGCCCGCCGGTTCGTGCTGCTCGAGTCGCACAAGGTGAACCTGGGCCCGCTCAGAGAGGCGGCCGAACTGTTCATCGAGACCGCGCCGCAGGCCCGGGTCATGGCCGTCACCTGGTGGGACGTGGTGACCGAGGACAGCCGCAACGCGATCGCCGCCGAGACCGGCGTCGCCCGCCACGACGACCACCACGCGGCGATGGTGGAGACCAGCCTGGTGATGCACGCCGCGCCGCACCTGGTCCGGAACGAACTGCTCGCCGACGACGAGGTCCCCCGCCGGGCGCGTTACCTCATCCTCCCCGTGCCGCAGGACCTGCGGACCAAGACCGGCGTGGTGTACCGAGCATCGGCGGCGAGCCCTGAGATCGGTGCACGGCTGATGGCCGAGATCGTCACCAACCTGGTCGCCGCGGTCACCCGAGAGCTCGGCGAAGCCGTACAGGAGGTCCTTCCGTAATGCTGATCATGGCGATTAAGCCGGGCCACGACGGATCCATCGCCGTAGTGGAAGACGGCCGGCTGCTGTGGTGCCTGGAATCGGAGAAGGACACCTTTCCCCGGTACGCGCAGCTCACCCCGACGACGCTCCTGGAGGCCGCCCAGCGGTTGGACCGCATGCCCGATGTCGTGGCGCTGGGCGGCTGGGCCAAACCGCGCACGGGTGGCGCGATCGGGGCCGGCTACGCGGGCGTCTCGGCGGTGCAGCGCGGCAAGATGCGGTTCTTCGGCGCCGACGTCGACTACTTCACCTCGTCGCACGAGCGCTCCCACATCATGACCGCCGTCGGCATGGCGCCCCCAGGGGACGAGGAGCTGAGCACCGTCCTGGTGTGGGAGGGCGTGGTCGGCTCCTTCTACCTGGTCGACCGGAACTGGCAGGTGGTACGCACCGTGCCGGTGCTGCCGCACCCGGGCGACCGCTACGCGTTCCTGTTCTCGCTGGCCGACCCGACGTTCCCCGATCACGGGCAGACGCCCCGTACGGACGGCAGCGGCAAGCTGATGGCGTTGGCGGCGTTCGCCGACGCGAAGGACGCCGACGCCGACATCGAGGCCGCCGTCGACCGCATCCTGGCCGCGCCGACCGTCAACCCGGCGCCGAAGGCCGACTTCGCCGACACGGTGCTCTACAACGCCGGGGTCCAGTCGAAGGCCGCGAAGACGGCCGCGGCCCTGCTGACCAAGCGGATCTTCGACCTGTTCGCCGAGGTCGCGCTCCGCGAGCTGCCGGCCGGTACGCCGCTGCGGATCTCGGGCGGTTGCGGGCTCAACTGCGACTGGAACGCGGCATGGCGCGAGCTGGGACACTTCAGCTCCGTGTTCGTTCCGCCGTGCACCAGCGACTCCGGGTCGGCGATCGGGACCGCGATCGACGCGCTGGCCCATCACGGCCGTACGACGCCGATCGACTGGTCGGTGTACGCCGGGCTCGACTTCGTGAACGACACCCGCCCCGACCCGCAGCGGTGGCGCGACCGGCACCGTGACGACCACGCCCTCGCGGAGACGCTCGCCGCCGGCCGGGTCGTCGCCTGGGTGCAGGGGCGCTGGGAGATCGGTCCTCGCGCGCTGGGCAACCGATCGCTGCTGGCCGAGGCCTCCTCGGCGGCGACCCGGGACCGACTCAACGACATCAAACAGCGGGAGTCGTACCGGCCGATCGCGCCGGTCTGCCGTGAGGAGGATCTCGCGGAGGCCTTCATCGAGGACTTCCCCGACCCGTACATGCTGTACTTCCGGCGCGTCCGGTCGCCGAAGCTGGCGGCGGTGACGCACGTCGACGGCTCGGCCCGCGCCCAGAGCGTCACCGCGGCGAGCAACCCGCCGCTGCACGAACTGCTGAGCGCGGTCGCCGACCGGACCGGGCTGGGCGTGCTGTGCAACACCTCGCTCAACCACCTGCGGCGAGGGTTCATCAACCGGATGTCGGACCTGGTCGCCTACTGCGAGGACCGCGGCATCGACGACATGGTCGTCGGCGAGCGGTGGTACACACGGCTGACGGCGGGGGACGCTCCCGGGACGCCGGCGGGAGGTCACCATGACGGCTGACCCGCGAACGTCCCGCTCCCGGCCGCTGGTCAGCGTCATCATCCCCACCCTGAACCGGCCGGCGGCCCTGGACGCGGCGCTGAACAGCGTCATGACGGCCGGCCGGAGGCTCTCCGACGACGTCGGAGCGGTCGAGGCGATCGTGGTCAACGACGGCGGCCGATCGGTCGGCGACCTGGTCGACACGTGGAAGCGGAGACTGCCCGTCACCCTGCTCGAACTCGACCGGTGCTCGGGCGGGGCGTCGGTGCCGCGCAACCTCGCCGTCGAGGCGGCCGAAGGCGAGTACATCGCGTTCCTCGACGACGATGACGTGTTCCTGCCCCAGCACCTGGCCGTCGGCTGCGAACCGCTGCGGCGAGGCGACGCCGACTTCGTCTACCTGGGCGCCGTCGTGTCCGAGCGACGGCTGGACGCCCTGCCGGCGGACCTCAGCGGATACCGGTTCAAGGCGTACCCGTACGATCCGCGGTTCCTGATGGTGGCGAACTACCTGCACACCGGTGCGGTCATCGTGCGCAACTTCCGGGACACCAAGGTACGGTTCGACCCGGCTCTGGAGGTTTGCGAGGACTGGGACCTCTGGATCGCGCTGACCACCGTCCTGCGCTACCGCGTCACCTTCATCGACGAGATCACCTCCATTTATCACCAGGTGCCCGACACCAGCGGAATGGTGTCCGGCGCCCAGCTGATATCCCCGTCGAAGTTCGCCCTGGCGCGCGACCACATCAACGCCAAGTGGCCGGTGGCGGACCCGGTCGTGGCGGGATACCGCGCCTGGATGGTGGCGCTCGAACGGTATCGAGACGACCTCATCGCGCGGCACCGGCGCATGCCGAACCTGCTGTTCGACCAGATCCTCGGCTACCTGCACGAGCGGATCGGCCGGCGGCTGCCACCCGACCACGCCGACATCGGCCGGTTCTTCACCGACGTCGCCGCCCCGGTGGGACCCGAGGCGATGTCATGAGTACAGAGCCGCAGGGACTGCTGTTCTCACCCGCGTCGAGCTACCCCACGCCGGTGGCGTACGTCATCGACCGCGACGGCGCGATCCTGCACACCTGGAGCCACACCCACGGCCAGCCCCGCCCGCAGGACGACCCGCCCAGCTACCTGCGAGGCTGGAACCACGTCGAGATGGACGCGGTGGGCAACCTGTTCGCGGTCGTGCCGCTGCGCGCGCTGCTGAAGCTCACCCCCGACTCGCACCTGGAGTGGGCGTGCGACGTGGCCGCGCACCACGATCTGGCGATCACCGCCGACGGCACGATCCTCGTCCTCAGCGAGGCGCCCCGCCGCGTGGACGGCGACGGGTCCGCTCAGGTCGTGCTCGACAACCTGATCTCCACGGTCACCGCCGACGGCGTCGTGAAGAGCGAGGCATCGCTCTATGACGTCCTGCGGACGGACGCCGGGCTGCGACGGCTGATCGACGCGGCGGTTCAGCGGCGCGGCGCCGCGTTCCGGGCACGCGGGTGGCCGGTCCGGGGCGACGACGTCCCGGACGCGGTGGCCGCCGAGACCCGCGCGATCCTGCGGACGGGAAGCCACGACGGAGAGCGGCGCCGCGCGCTGCGGCTCCTTCGCGCCCTTCCGGGATCGCCGTGCGACGTCCTGCACACCAACACCATCGAGGTGCTGCGGGCCCATCCCGCCGGTATCTGGTCGCAGGGCGACCTGCTGGTCTGCATGCGGGAACTCGACGCCGTCGCCGTGATCGGCCGCGCCGACGGCCGGGTGAGGTGGTGGTGGGGGCCCGGCGAACTGTCGGGGCCGCATCAGCCCACCATGCTCCCGGACGGGCGGCTCCTGATCTTCGACAACGGCAGGGGAGAGCAACGCTCGCGCCTGGTCGTCATGGATCCGGTCACCGGCGAGATCGTGTGGAGCTGGACGGCCTCCCCACCGGAGTCGTTCTTCTGCCCGCTCGCCGGCGGCGCCGAGCCACTGCCGGGCGGCAATCTCCTGGTCACGAACTCCACCGCGGGAGGCGCCTTCGAGCTGACCCCCGACGGCCGGGTCGTGTGGGAACTGTCCCTGCCCGTCGAGGTGTACGGGCGCGACCGCGGCCGGGTCTCCATCTACCGGATGTCGGCCGTACCCACCGGTGCCCTCGTGCGGAGGGCGGCAGGCCGTACGGCGGCGGTGGTCGGGTCGACCGGGAAAGGCGGGCAGCCATGAAGACCTTGATGATCATGAGGAGCCAGACGAGCGTCCCCGGTCGCGCCGGCGTGCCCGGTGGCCAGATCGGCATGATCCAGATCGCTCGCGCGCTGCCCTCCCTCGGAGCGCAGGTGAACCTGTTCGTCGGTGGGCCGCGGATGGCCTACTTCGCGGGCCTCGATGACCTCGATCCGAGCTACCTGCGCTGGCCGGCCTGGCTCGACACCGCCATCACGGCCGCGCCCCGCGGCGTACGCACGGCCGGCCGGCGCCTGCGCCGCCGCCGGTGGCTGTCCACCGTGACGAGGCTCCCGGGATTCGCGGACGCGGACGTGATTCACGTCCAGGGCCTGGACGACGCCGAAGCGCTGCTCGAGCGGGTCGGCGGGCCGATCGTCGTCACCCACTGGGGACGGGTCGGTAAATGGATGCCCACCGGCACCGACGCGCGCGCCGACGAGGCGCTGGCCCGGCGCATCAGCCGAATCCGCGCCAACGCCGAGATCGTGGCGATCGGCCACGCGCAGGCCAAGGCGCTGGCGGACGCGGACCTGCCGGCTTCGGCCGTCATCCCACCGGGCATCGACCTGCAGCACTTCACGCCGGGCGACCGCGACGACGCTCGCCGCACGCTGGGGTTGCCCTCCGACGAACGTATCGTGCTGTACGTGGGCCGCCTCGCCGCCGACAAGAACGTGGAGACCCTGCTGACGGCCTTCGCCGGCATCAGCCGGCGGATCGAGAACAGCCGGCTGCTCATCGTGGGCGACGGCCCCACCCGCGAGGACCTGCAACACGCGGCCACCCGGCTCGGCGTCGACGCGTCCGTGACGTTCCTGAACTTCGTTCCGCACGACCGGCTGCCCGCGTACTACCAGGCCGCCGACGTCGCGGTCGTGCCGTCGAACCTCCTGGAGACGTTCTGCATGGTCGCTCTGGAGGCCATCGCCTGCGGCTGCCCGTTGATCGTCACCGACCAGGTGCCCGAGATCCTGCACGACTTCCCCGACGTCCCCGCGGTCTCTCCGTACGACGTCGAGGGCTTCCAGGAACAGATGACCGCAGCGCTGCACGGCCGGCTACGGCCGGCCGACAACACGCGCATCACCGAGTACTCCTGGAGCGGAATCGCCCGCAAGTACGCCGACCTCTACCAGACCGCCCACCGCCGCGGCAGCGGTGAGGTCTCCAGCCGATAGACACGCGAGGAGCGACGAATGCACTCTGCACTGCACGAAGAGACTTCCCCCGACGTTCTCCGGGAGCGGTTGCGCAACGTCTACTGGATCGGCGGCGGCAGCGGGTCCGGGAAGTCCACCATCGCCCGGCGCCTCGCCGACCGCCATGGGCTGCCCCTGTACGACACCGACGCGGTCATGCCCGACCACGCCCGCCGCATGCCCGTGGAGCAGGCTCCGTACCTGGGCAGGTTCGCCGCCATGGACATGGACGAACGGTGGGTGACCCGGAGCCCGCAGGAGATGCTCGACACCTTCCACTGGTACCAGGGTGAAGGGTTCGCCCTGATCATCGAGGACCTTCTCGCCCTCTCGGCCGACGGGCCGGTGATCGCCGAGGGGTTCCGGCTGCTGCCCGACCTCGTCCGGCCCCTGCTCGCCGATACCGGCCACGCCGTGTGGCTGCTGCCGACGAACGAGTTCCGCCAAAAGGTGTTCGAGGGCCGTGGCGGCCCGGCATGGGGGTTCATCGCCAAGACCGGTGACCCGCAGCGCGCGCTGCAGAACCTGCTTCAGCGCGACGCGCTGTTCACCGAGCGGCTCACCGAGCAGACCCGGCAACTGGGTCTGAACGGGTTCACGGTGGATCCCACGATCACCGAGGAGGATTCTGTACGGCGGGTCGCCGCGGTGTTCGGCCTTGAGAACTAGGTCGTCACGCCGTGGCCGCTCCAGGCCGGGTGCGCCCGTCCAGCAGGCGTTCGAGGTAGACGCCGACGCCGTCCTGCACGTTGGCCAGGGTCACCTCTTCGGCGGCGGCCCGTACCTCCGGATGTGCGTTGGCCACGGCCACCGACCGCCCCGCCCACCGCATCATCGGCACGTCATTCGGCATGTCGCCGAATGCCAGTACGTCCTCGGCCGAGATCCCCAGCTCGTCGGCGACGGTCGCGAGGGCGCTGCCCTTCGTCACCCCGCGCCGGCTCATCTCGAGCAGACCGCGGTATCCCTGCCGAGTCACCTCGACCAGATCGCCGACGGTTTCGGCGACCAGCGCGGTGAACGGTTCGGGCTCGTGCCCGGGGGCCCGGGCCTGCAGCTTCACCACCGGCCCGCCGGCCAGATCCGGCGGCCCGGCCGGCGAACGGCCGTCTCCGCCCTCGCGGTACCCGGGCCAGCCCGGCTCGTACAGCACCCGGCCACCGCATTCCACGTGGGCGGCGAACACCACCTCGGACACCCGCTCGCGAAGCCGCAGGCGTACCTGGTGAACGTCGTCGGGAGCGATCGGACGGCAGGCGAGCACCCGCTCCTCGACCGGGTCGTACACCACGCCGCCGTTGGCGCAGATCGCGAGGTACCGGGCGCCGAGCTGGGAGTAGACGTCCCGGAGCCTCGGCTGCGACCGTCCGGTCACCAGCACCACCGTGGCGCCGGCACCCGCCGCCCGGCGCAGTGCGACGGCGTTGCGCGTGCTGACGGCGCCCCCGGCGCCCAGCAGCGTTCCATCGAGGTCGGTCGCGATCAGCCTCGGAAGTGCCGGCAGGGGGAGTGGAGGCAGGGGGGAATGCGTCACGCCGCGACGTTAACCCGAGGCGCGCCGCGTGAGACGGCTCGACGCGCGACAGGCGAGTGCGATCGCCGGGGTACATCGTGACCGCGACGTCCTTCCGCCCCCGAGAACTCACCAGCGAGGCGTCGCTGAATCACGTCGTCCTGGGACCGGCCGGCGCGATCGGCGTCGAAGGATGGCTCGCGGAGGACGCGTGCTCGCTGAACGCCCTGCACACCCTGGCCACCGAACGCGGCCTGCGCGGCCTGCGGCGGGACCGCCTGGCGGACGACCTCGCCGCCGCCGTGGCGTCATCCGACGCGGAGGCGGCCCGCTCGGCCGCCGGAGTACTGCACACCTTCGGGATGCGCCTCGGAGCGCTGATCGCGACACTGCGGGATCCGGCGACCGCCGACCGGCAGGGGACCACCCCGTACCACCGGGCCTTCCTCGCCCGTTGGACGACCGTCGACGGCATTTGGCTCGCCGGCGGTCTGCTGGCGGGCAGGTGCGGACCGCTCGTCCTGGAAGGCGTGGAAGCGGCCGCCGCCCTCGCACCGGCCGCCGCCCTCGCACCGGCCGCCGCCCTCGCACCGGGCACCGGCCCCGTGGCCGTGCTGCCCCGGCCGGAACTCGCCCCGCTCATCGGCGCGGCCCGGCACGCGTCCACGGACTCCGGAGAAGAGGCCGCGGTGGTGGCCGACCTCGGCCACACGCGCATCAAGACCGCGGTCGCCGAGCGCCACGGCCGCACCCTGCGGCGACTCCGCGGCGTTCGTGCCCGGCCCACGCCCCGACGGCCCGACGCCGACGGTGTCGAAGCCGTCGTCGGCGCCGCGCTGGCCCAGGCGGTCCGGGACGCCGCGGGCTCGACGTCCGACCGGGTCCGGATCGTCGTCAGCGTCGCCTCGTTCGTGCGGGACGGACTGCCCGCCGACGACGGACAGGGGATCTACGGGCACCTCACGGAGCGGGCGCCGGCGCTACGGCGCAGGATCCGCAGCGCCACCGGCGTCAGCGCGGACCTGCGCTACCTGCACGACGGGACCGCTGCGGCCTCGGCGGCGGGCGCCGCGGGCAGCGCCACCATCACGGCGGGAACGTGGCTGGGCGCGGGATTCCTGCCCGAGGGAGGGCCGCCACTGCTCACCGTGCCGCAGCACCTGTCCATCGCCTGGGCAGACGACACCGACACATCGCCGACCGCGCTCAGGTGAGGATCGAGGGGGATGGCCGACCACGAGGCATACGGTGATCGTCGCGATGCCATGAGCGGCGGTTCGGCGGGCGCCGGCGGGGACTCGGCGGGATCGTCCGGTACGGCGCGGACCAGCGGTGCGCACCGGCCGACCCTGGTCGTCGTGAGCGGACCGCCCGGCTCGGGCAAGACCACCATGGCAGGTCTGCTCGCGCAGGCGCTGCCGTGCCCTCTGGTGTCGCGCGATGCCATCAACGAGGGCATCTTCCACACCTTCGGTCATGATCTCGCTGTCGCCGACAAGGAGTCCGTCGCGCGGCTGACCTTCGATGCCTTCTTCCAGACGATCGACCTGCTGCTCTCGTCGAAGGTGACCGTCGTGGCCGAAGCCGCCTTCCAGCACCGGAGATGGCGCCTGGGGTTGGACTCGCTCAAGGCCGAAGCGGACATCAAGGTCGTCCATTGCGTGATCGATCTCGAGCTGGCGCGCCGGCGCGTGACCGAACGGCGCCGCGAGCGGCCCGACAGCCCGAGTTCCCGGCGGGCGGAGCTCGCACGGCACACGGGAACCGGCGCCCGGACCGTGAGCGGCTTCGAGGAGGTGTCACTCGCGGTTCCCACGCTTCGCGTCGCCACGGCGAAGGGTTACGACCCGGGCGTCGAGGCGATCATCGACTTCATTCGTTCATAGCGCGGATTCGGCACCCAGTAGAGGGGGACGTAGTTGAATGAATTGTCGAGAGTCGTAGTCATCGGGGGAAGCGGCTTCATCGGATCACATCTGTGCGAGCTGCTATTGGATAGGCAGTGCCGGGTCCACTGCGTGGACAACTTCGCCACCAGTACCGCCCGCAATGTGGCGCACCTGGCAGAGCGGCCTGGATTCGCACTGGTCGAACACGATATCAACGAGCCTCTCGACCTGCCGGGCCGAGTCGAGCTCGTGATACATCTCGCCTCACTGCCCAGCCCGGTCGACTATCTTGCGCGGCCCGTGGAGACCCTCCGTGTCGGCTCGCTCGGCACGCTCAACGCCCTGGACTTCGCCCGCGCAAAAGGGGCCCGCTGTGTGTACGCGTCGAGCAGTGAGGTCTACGGCGACCCGTCCATCCATCCCCAGGTCGAGTCGTACCACGGCAATGTGAATCCCATGGGGCCGCGTTCCTGTTACGACGAGGCCAAGCGGTTCGGCGAGGCGGCGTGCGAGGCGTACCGGAACGTGTACGGCGTGGACACCGTGGTCCTGCGCATCTTCAACACTTACGGCCCCCGCATGCGGGCGCAGGACGGCCGGCTCGTCCCCACCTTCATTCAGCAGGCGTTGGCCGGCCGGCCCATCACCGTCCACGGCGACGGGCGGCAGACGCGTTCGCTGTGCCATGTGGACGACACCGCCCGCGCACTAATTAAGGCCGCCTTTGCAGGCCATTTCGGACCGTTGAATATCGGAAATCCCGAGGAGTTGACGGTCGTGGCCATCGCCGAGCTCATCCGGGAGCTGTGCGCCTCACAGTCCCCGATCCAGCACGTCAGCGCCCGGGATGAGGACCCTGCCAGGCGGCGCCCGGACATCGGTCTGGCCCGCCGGGCCCTCGACTGGGAACCACGAGTGAGCCTACGGACAGGGCTGGCCGAAACGATCGCCTGGTTCGCGAATCGTTCGTCACTGGCCACCGTGAATCCCTGACAGATGGCTCTCGGCGTGGATGTGCCTCGACCATTGGTTTTCACGGCCCGTGACGCATTGTTCGCAGAGGGGCCAATGGCCGAATCCGGCCACGATTCGAGTCGTGCATCGGGGCGGGGCGGCATGCGCCGTTCACACGAAACCGCTGACGGGTCGTTGCCGTCCCGGTTTGAGCTGGGTAAACGACGGCCCGGCCCTGCCTCACAAAAGGAGATTTCTCCAACGCAGAGCCGGGTCGCCGTCTCCCGTGCGCCCCTGCCGACGGGTGAACAGTCCGCCGCGATAAATGAGGGGCTTGCACGCCGAAAAGATTACCACCGAATGTCGGGGCCTTGTGTTAGCGTGATTCGCGCAACTCCACAAACCAGGACGAATCCCGGTTCTCGAGTTGCATCCGTTCAACGGGTGCAGCGAAGCGGACCGGGCTTGAACAACCCGGGACCTCTTCGTGAGCACCCCTCACAGAAGGAGGGGGTCCATGGGTAAATTCCATGAGGCTCAGTCGGCTGCTCGGCGTCACCTCTTCGAGGTGCCGTGGCGGCTGGTAAGTGCTCCCGTCAGGAAAGGCGGACGGTGGCTGACCGGCGAGATCGGCGGCCCCGTCAAGCGGCGGCGGCCGGCGCTCGGCTGGCTCATGGCCGTCATGGCCATGACGTGCGGCACGGGCAACAACATCCTGCTGGTGAAGTCCGGGGCCACGGGCATGCCCGCCCTGGTCACGAGCTTCCTCACGGATGTCGCCGCGTCGCTGACGCTGTGGCTGGTGGTGCGTCCCAAGCTCCGCCAGGTCGAGTGGCCCGTGTGGCGTGCCGCACTGGTCTTCGGCTGCACCAGCAGCCTGTCGATCTGGTCGGGCCAGGAGGCGGTCCACCACATGCCCCCGGCCATGAGCAGCGTCCTCACGCTGATCATCGGCCCGATGATGGCAGCGCTCGCCAGCGGCCGGCGGGACTGGCGGATCGTCAGCTGGGTCGCCGTCTCCGTGATCGGTGCCATCCTCCTCTACGGGGGGGCGGCGTCGCACCTGTCGCCCATGGGCATCGTGTCCGTTGTCATCAACGGCGCGTGCTACTGGGCGATGGCTCGCATCTTCACCGGCCTCGGCCGGCGTGAGCAGGGTGCGGGAAGCAACGAGGCCGTCTTCACGGCCTCCGCGCTGTCCGGACTGGTCACCGTGCCGGTCACCTTCATCGCCTTCATGTCGGCGCACGGCCCGACGGTCGTGACGCAGCACGACATGTGGGCGACGCTCGGTGGCCTGGGGGTCGGCGCCCTGGCGACGATCTCGTCGACCTGCATGAGCGGTGCGTGGAAGCGTGGTCTCACGATCTCCGCGCACGCCGAACTGCAGCCGGCCAAGCCCGTCCTGTCGCTCGGGTGGAGCCTCGTCGCAGGTCTCAAGACCCCGACGATCAGTCTCGACTCGGTCGCGGGATACATCCTCGTCCTCCTGGGGGCGGGGTCAGTGGGCCGCTTCTTCGTCGAGGCGAAGAAGAAGGAGGCTGCGGCGATGCCGCACCGCCTTGAGGCGGCCGACAAGGCCGCGTGACGGCGCTGACCGTCACGCGACCAACGGCAGGGGCGGTCACCTGAACACCGCCCAGGCCTGAACCGAACGGCGGGAAGCCTCGCGCTTCCCGCCGTTCTGGCCGCCTACGAGGCCTTTTCTCCGCTGATGACAGTTTAGTAAGCTATAAGTAATGAGCCCCGCTAACGAGTACGGTGAACTCACAGACCCCAAGTCGGACCGGATCGATCAAGGACACTCGCATCTCGATGAGACGGCCGGCCCGGTGGCCGGGGAGGTCGCCGGCGGTCGAGAGCGGCCGGATCCCGCGCAAGGCGGCGCCGATCGTGAAGACGCCGGCCAGGGCGGGGGCGGATCGGGGCTGATCCAGGTGTTGGCGGCGCCGATGTTCCGGTCGCTGCGCAACCGCAACTTCCGGCTGTTCACGGCCGGGTCGCTGGTGTCCAACACCGGAACCTGGATGCAGCGGGTGGCTCAGGACTGGCTGATGCTGGAGTTGAGTCACAACAGCGGTACGGCATTGGGCATCACCACCGGGTTGCAGTTCCTGCCGATGATGCTGTTCGGGCTGTGGGGCGGTGTGATCGCCGACCGCTATTCCAAGCGTCGCGTCCTGGTGATCACTCAGGCGGCGATGGGCCTGCTCGCGCTGATCCTCGGGCTGTTGGACCTCACCGGCAGCGCCCGGTTGTGGCAGGTGTATCTGCTCGCGTTCGCCCTGGGCGTCGCGACGGTGGTGGACAACCCGGCTCGGCAGACCTTCGTGGTGGAGATGGTCGGTAGGGCCGATCTGCCCAATGCGATCGCGCTGGGCGGCGCCTGCTTCAACATCGGCCGGGTGCTCGGCCCGGCGGTGGCCGGACTGCTGATCGCGGTGATCGGCACCGGGCCGGTCTTCCTGGTCAACGCGGCATCGTTCGTCGCGGTGCTGGTCTCTCTGGCGTTCATGCGGGCCGACGAGCTGCGCACCGCCGAGCCGGTTGCCCGCGCCAAGGGCCAGCTGCTGGAGGGACTGAGGTACGTGCGGGCCCGCCGTGAGTTGGTCATGGTGCTGGTGGTGCTGGGGTTCGTGGCGACGTTCGGGATGAACCTCGGAATCATCACTCCGCTGATCGCCAAGAAGGTCTTCCACAGCGGGGCGTCCGCGTTCGGGCTGGCCTCCACCATGCAGGCCGTCGGCGCGCTGATCGGTGCGCTGGTGGCGGCCCGCCGGGTAGGCCCGAACCGCAGGCTGCTGATCGGTTCGGCGGTGCTGTTCGGGGTGCTGGAGATGGCGGCGTCGTTGATGCCGTCGTACTGGCTGTTCCTGGTGCTGCTGGTGCCCACCGGCGTCGCGATGTTGACCTTCACCACGACCAGCAA
Source organism: Actinoallomurus liliacearum (assembly GCF_039542035.1). NCBI lineage: Bacteria > Bacillati > Actinomycetota > Actinomycetes > Streptosporangiales > Thermomonosporaceae > Actinoallomurus > Actinoallomurus liliacearum. The sequence continues at coordinate 585,664 of NZ_BAABHJ010000008.1, read as the reverse complement.
CGCCACCATGCAGCTCGGCGTCACCGCGGCCATGCGCGGCCGCGTGATGGCGCTGTACATGCTGGTCATCCTCGGCACCAACCCGCTCGGCGCCCCGCTGATCGGCAAACTGGCCGAACTGATCGGGCCGCGCTACACGATGACGCTCGGCGGCGCGGTGGCCGCCCTCGTCCCCCTCCTGGTGGCGGCCGTGATGCTGCCCCGGGAAACCCTCACCGAGGCCGCGGCGGACCTGACCGATCCCTCCCACTGACCGGCCGCTCGACAGGAGCGACCGGTCGGCGTCCTTGGTCGGCTCGGACGCGAAAGGGCCCCGGCGTCGGCCGGGGCCCTTTCGCGTCCGCGGCTCGGCGTCACCGGCTCCCGAGCCGGCGATGGCCGCGTCACCCACACGCTCCGGAGGCCTTCCTCGGCGGCTACTCCGCGTAGGGCTGGTCCGCTCCCTGGGCGCTGTAGCCGAGACTCCAGATGTAGCCGTCCGGGTCCGCGAAGGAGCCGCCGTACCCGCCCCACGGCAGGGCGCCGGCCGGCTTGAGGATCGTGGCGCCGGCCTTCTCCGCCTCCGCGATGATCTCGTCGACTCGCGCCTCACTACGGACGACGTAGGTGAGGACGAGTCCGCTGAAGCCGCTGCCCTCCGGGCTCGTGCCCACCTGGTCGGCCAGGCCCTCGCGGCCGTAGAAGCCGACGAGCGAGCCTCCGTCCGATTCGAAGAACACCGAGACGCCGTAGTCGTTCTCGATCTTCCAGCCGAGCCCCTCCGCGTAGAACTGCTTGGTCCGGTCCATGTCTCGGACGCCGAGGAGGATCGAGCTGACGTGCGCCTTCATGGCCTGTCTCCTTGTGCTTGAGGTCCATGTGCCGCCTGCATCGGTCGGCATGACATCCGGGCCGGGCCGGATGTCACAACGTCACGTCGGCGTGGGTTCCCCGGTCGATCGGCGTGACGTTCGCCGGGCGGCACGACGATTACGTTAGGCGCGGCCCGCCGGTCGGCGCTTCTCGATTCCTGACCGGTCCGAGGGTGCCTGGTGACGGCGGCGAAGGACTGCCTCATCGACGGATGATGGCGTGTTCGAGCAGGTCCTGCAGGGTCCGCTGTTGTTCGGCGGTCAGGCCGGCCAGCGGTGAGTCCTGTGCGAGGAGCTCGAGGAGGCGGCCGCGGAGGGTGTCGCCCTCCGGGGTGAGGACCAACTGCCTGGCGCGGCGGTCGGTGGGGTGCGCGCGGCGCTCGATCAAACCCAGCTTCTCGAGCTTGTCGACGACGAAGGTGGCGTTGGAGGGCTCGCAGCTCATGCGTTCGGCCAGCTCCCGCATGGTCATCGGTCCGGTCATCTCTCGGAGCGCGGTCGCCTGGGCCGCGGTGAGGCCCAGGGGCACGGCGCGCTCGCGTACGTGATCGGTGATCTGCTGGGCCAGCCCGTTCACCAGGCCGCAGAGCTCTCGCTCGGCGGTCGCCTGCGGTTCCGGGGACGGAGTCATGCGCACCATCCTAGCCACTCCATCAAGCCAGTACATTTCAAGCTTGAATGTTTCTAGCTTGATGTTTATGGTTGCGACAGCGCCGTCCGGAGAGGCGGTGCCGACCTGATGCCTAGGAAGGGGCAAGGACCATGGGGAACTCTGCGATGGGCCAGGATGAGCGGCTACGGCGGCCGGGGAGGATCCGTTCGGTGCGGCTGGGCGACACGAGGGTGTCCTTCGTGCCGGACGGGGTCGTGCAGCTCCGGCCGCGCCGCTGGCTCCCGGACACCACCGACGAGGTCTGGGCCGCCCATCCGCAGTATCTCGACGCCTCCGGGGATCTCGTGGCGAGTCTCGGCGGCCTCCTGGTCGAGAAGGACGACCGCGCGATGCTGATCGACGCGGGGTTCGGTCCGCAGGCGTGGCCGGCCGAGCCGGAGAACGCGATCGGCGCGATCTCCGGGGGCGTGCTGCCGAAGAATCTGGCCGAGCTCGGCCGCGGGCCCGCGGACATCGAGGCGGTGGCCTTCACCCACCTGCACATCGATCACCTCGGCTGGGCCTGGCAGCCCGCGCCCGGCGGTGACCGGCCCGCCCTCGCCCATGCCGACTACCTGGTCGCCGAACCGGAATGGGCGCACCGGGAGCTCGCCGAGGCCGAGGGCACGACCAGGGAGATCGTCGCCGCGCTGGAACCACGCGTCCGTACGGTGACGGACGGCGAGGAGATCTTCCCCGGCGTACGGGTCGAGATCACCGGCGGTCACACGGCCGGGCACGCACACTACGTGATCACGGCTGGCGGCAAGCGGCTCATCGCCTTCGGGGACACCCTGCACTCGCCCATCCAGGTCGACCACCCCGAGTGGTCCGCCGGCAACGACCACGACCGTGGCCGGTCCGCCGAACACCGCCGTCGTCTCGTCGCCGAACTGGAGGACCCGGACACGATCGGCTTCGGCGTCCACTTCGCCGACGTCGTGTTCGGGCAGGTGCGCCGGGACGGCGACGGTCCCGCCTGGCGCCCCCTCGGCGACTGACCGCCACGATCATGACGACGACGCTCACCCGCGGCCAGCCCACCCGCACGCCCGTCCGGCGCTGGCCGGCGGTCGTCGCGGCGGCGCTGGCCGCGACCGTCGCGGTGATGCCCGGCTTCGCCGTGGGCGCCCTCGCCCCGGCGATCGAGGCGGACCTGCACGTCTCCCGTACGGCCGTCGGGCTGGTGATCAGCGCCTTCTACGCCGCGACGGCGGTGGGCTCGCCCATCGCCAAGCGCGTGGCGGCACGCCTGCCCACGCCGGCGGTGTTCGCCGTCGCGGCGGTGGTCGCCTGCGCCGTGATGCTCGCCGTCTCCCAGGCGGACGACCTGGCCACGATGACGGCCGTCCTGGTGGTCGGCGGGCTGACCAACGGACTCGTCCAGCCCGCGGCCGGCCGGCTGATCGCCGCCCGCGTCCCCGAACACCGGCGCGCGCTGGCGGCGGGCGCCATCGGCGCGGCGCTGGGCGCGGCGACGCTCGTGCCCGGGCTGCTCGTCGCCCTGGTCCTGCCCGGCTACGGATGGCGCACGGCCATGCTGATCGCCGGCCTGATCGCGCTGGTCCCGGTCGCGCTGACCCCGCTGACCGGGGTCCCGCGCGCCGCGGGCCCGGCGGGCGCCGGGCAGGTCGCCACTCGTCGCGGGATCAACGGCGTGCTGGTGCTGTGGGCATCGGCCGCCGCCCTGTCGGCGACCGGCAACAACGCGGTGGCGACGTACTTCATTCAGCTCGGCACCCGGTCCGGGCTGCCCGCCACCGTCACCGGGAACCTGCTGTCGCTCAGCGCGCTGCTCGCCGTCGCCGTCCGGCTCGGCGCGGGCGCCCTCACCGATCGCGCGCCCCATCGCAACCCCGCGGTGATCACCATGATGATGCTCACCGGAGGTCTCGGGCTCATGCTCATCGCGATCGGCACGCCGGTGACCTTCGTCTTCGGCTCCGCGCTGGCCTTCTCCGCCGGATGGGGCTGGACGGGACTCCTCCTCGCCACCACCTTGCGGCTGGTCGCCCGTAAGGCCGAGAACGCCGGCCATACCGTCCAGATCGGCATTTACACCGGCGCGACCGTCGCCCCGTACGCCTTCGCCGGGCTGGCCGGCGCCTATGGCTTCACCGGCGCCGCGCTCATCGCGGCGACCGCGGCCTTCGCCGGAGCGGCGGCCATGACCGCCGGAGCGCTACTGGCCCGCCGCATCGAGTAGCCGCCGTCCTGCTGTCCTGGACGGTGGTCGTCCGCCGGCGTTCGTCGCGGCGACCGTGCGCTCAGCGATGCCGGACCAGGAGCATCGCGGCGTCGTCGGCGATCGGCCCTCCAGTGTGCCGGATGAGGTCGGCCTGGAGGTCGCTCAGCGCCTCTTCGGCTCCGGCGGCCGTGAGCAGCACGGCCCGGTCGATGAGCGGGTAGAACTGTCCGGCGCCGTTGCGGGCCTCGATGACGCCGTCGGTGTACAGCAGCATCTGGTCGCCGGGGGAGAAGGGCAGCACGTACGGCCGCGGCGGCGCGTCGGTCAGATCGGTCATGCCGAGCGGTGGTGACGGGTCCTCGGGTTCGGCGACGCGGACGTCGCCGCTGCGGCCGATGATCAGCGGCGGCGGGTGGCCACAGTTGACGAGCCGTACGTGGGCGTCGCCGAAGTGGGCGAGGGCGGCGGTGACGAACCTCTCGCCGGCCAGCATGCGGCTCAGCGACTTCTCCAGCCGCTTGACGACGCTCGGGAGATCGGCCTCGTCGTACGCCGCCTCCCGGAAGGCGCCGAGCACGCCGGCGGCCGTCTCGACGGCCTCCAGCCCCTTGCCCTGGACGTCGCCGATCAGGATGCGGACCCCGAACGGCGTGATGACGACCTCGTACAGGTCACCGCCGATCCGCGCCTCGGCCGCGGCGGAGGTGTAGTTCACCGCGATGCGCAGCGGTCCGGCCGACCGCGGCACCGGACGCAGCAGGACCCGCTGGGCGACTTCCGCCACCGTGCGCACGGTGGCCAGCTCTCGCTCACGCTCCTGCCGCCGGCGGCCGGCCAGCACGCTCGCCGAGGTCACACCGATGATCGAGGCCAGTGTGAGGTTGTCCTGCCGGTGGCCCAGGACGTTGTCGTAGGCCGCCAGGACGACGCAGAGGGTGAAGGCGATCAGGCCGATCAGCACGGTGTGACGTGCCCCGTAGTGCAGGGTCGCGAACGCCGGCCCCAGCGCGAGCAGGGGGAGATAGCCGAACTCCGGGCCCGCCATCAGGTCGACGGTCGCTACGGCGCCCATCATCGCGAACGGCAGCCAGCGTGCGATCGGGTCGGCCCTGCCGGTCCTGTTCTCCTCGGCGATGAGCCTCACCTCCGCGATCGGACAGACCTGCCCGACATCCGTCGGATCGAATGATCGTTGCATTAGGCGGGAATCACCGTCCAGTCTATCGGACCGCCCCTGAACGCCACCGGGCCCGAGAGGCCGCGCCCGGCCGCCGGCCGTCATTCCTGGTATCACCCGGTGAATCGGGGGAAAGGCCACCTAGCAGGCGTAATCCGAGCAGAACCGCTGTGGGCGCGACCGTGGACCAGAGCGGCGACGGGGCGACCGGCGATCGCGAGGAGGCGGACGGGGCGGCCGACCATGCGCGAGGGAGCCGACGGGGGACCGGTCAGGCGCGAGTACGGCGGCCAGGGAGGCGATGACCCATTTCGATCGGGGGGTGGAATGATCTTTCTTATCGGGCTGGCGGCCGCCGGCCTGCTGGGGCTGGGCTTCGTGGCCCAGCAGCACGCGGCGTACCGAGAGCCGCTGGGGCGGATGCTGCACCCGTCCTTGTTGCTGGATCTCATCCACAAACCGCTCTGGCTGGCAGGGCTCGCCGCGATGGTGGGCGGCCAGATCCTCGGCGCGCTGGCACTGTCCGGCGCGAACGTGGCCAAGGTCGAGCCGCTGCTGGCGACCAACCTGCTGTTCGCTCTGGTAATCGGGCGGATCGTCTGTAAGGAGAACCTGCACTGGAACGAGTGGCTGGGCGGGCTGATGGCGTCCGGCGGGATCGCGCTGTTCCTGGTGCTGGGCGAGCCGACGGGCGAGCACCCCACCGGGCCGGAGTCCGAGCGCTGGCTGGCGGCGGCCGGGATCGTGTTCCTGGCACTGGTACTCGTGTCGATCGGACGGCGCTCCCCGCTCCAGACGCGGGCCATGCTGCTCGCCGCGGCCGCCGGGATGCTCTTCGGCCTGCAGGACGCCGTCACCCGGGGCCTGCTGCTGAGACTCGGCCACGGGCTCTGGGCGATCGTCACGAGCTGGCAGCCGTACGCCCTGGTCATCGTCGCGATCTGCGGTCTGCTGCTGGCCCAGTCCGCCTTCGACGCCGCGCCGCTTCGCGTCTCCCTGCCCGCGGCGACCGCGGCGGAGCCGATCACGGGGATCCTGCTGGGCGTCCTGGTCTTCACCGAGCGGCTGCGGCTGGGCCCCGGACCGCTGGCCGGACAGATCATCGGCTTGGCCATGATGGTCTCCGGGATCGTCATCCTCGGCCGCTCGCCGTACCTCGCCAAACGGGAGAACAACGTCTCCGAGTGCCCGGAGGCGAGGCTGCCGTGACCGCCGTCCTCTTCGCGCTGCTCGCCGCGGCGAGCCGTGCTGCAGCGCCGCGCCGCGCGGTCGGCCCCCGAGGAGTCCGCCTTCCGCCCGGCCCTGCTGTGGGCGCTGATCCGCCGGCCGGTGTGGCTGGGCGGCATCGGCGCGCTCATCGCGGGATTCCTCCTGCAGGCGCTGGCGTCGTCCCGAGGGGGCTGGCCCTGGTCCAGCCTCTCTTGGTCGCGGAGCTGCCGCTGACCATGATCTTCATCGCCCGGCTGTCCCAGGTCCACCTCGGCCGGCGCGTCTGGCTGGCCGTCGGCGCGATGACGGCCGGCCTGGCGGGATTCCTCGGCGCGGCGTCCCCCACGCCCGGCCGGCGCCCTCCGGGCGTGCTGATCTGGGTGACCGCCGCGGTGGTCACGGTCGGCGTGATCGTGTTTCTGGCGAGGTCGACCTTCGGCCCGGCACGCGTCGCGCTGCTGAGAGTGACCGCCGGGCTCGGATTCGCCTTCACCGCCACGTTCATGAAGGCGACCACCGACCTGGCCGGCAAGGGCCTCGCCGTCCTGCTGACCTCGTGGGAGCCGTAGCAGCGGGCGTGGCGCTCGCCGAGCTCGGTCCTCACCGCGCGGGGCGCACGCGACGTGCTCGGGCGTCCGCGCGGCATCCCCTCACTGGGCACCGGCCTCCACACCGATCGGCATGGACGGGTCGTCGTGGTCCTGCTGGGTGGTCTCCACGTCGTCGCTCTCGGGCGGCGGGACCGGCTCCGCCTGCACCCACCCGTCGCGGTCCAGCGCGGTGAGGAAGGCGTCGACCAGTACGGGATCGAACTGTGTGCCGGCGAAGCGCCGCAGCTCCTCGATGGCGGTCTCGGCCGGCAGGCCGGGGCGGTAGGACCGTGTCGAGGTCATCGCGTCGAACGTGTCGGCCACCGCGAGGATGCGCGCGAACTCGGGGATCTCCTTGCCGGCCAGGCCCATCGGGTATCCGGTGCCGTCCACCCGCTCGTGGTGGTGCATGATGCCGCCGAGCGCCTCGTCGAGGAAGTCGATGCCGCGCACGATCTCCTCGCCGCGCATCGGGTGCAGCTGGACGGCGGCGTTCTCCTCCTCGGTGAGGCGGCCCGGCTTCTGCAGCACCTTCGTCGGCACGCCGAGCTTGCCGACGTCGTGCAGCATGCCGGCGTACCGGAGCCGGTTGATCCGGTCGGGGCGCATGCCGATCTGCCGGGCGATCATCACGGAGCCGTACGCCACGCGCTCGCTGTGGCCGCGGGTGTAGTAGTCCTTGGTCTCGACGGCCTGGCACAGCGCGGCGACGGTGGCGGCGTGCGCTCGCTGCTGGGCGACGATCTGAGTGAACGCCCAGCGGGCGATGAACACCGGCATCAGCACCAGCACGGCGGACAGCGGACCGGCGGCCGGCCAGATGCCCGCGATGAGCAGCCCGATCATCCCGAAGCCGAGGCAGCCGGGGAAGACCAGACGCCCGAGCGCCAGGACCTCCCGCCAGGTCGCCTGCCGGCTGACGAGCAGGACGGTGGCCAGCAGCGCGAGGTTGACGGTGACGAAGGTGACCAGCGCGCCGATGAAGGGCCCCAGGACCTGACCGGTCCAGTTGGCCTCGCCCCAGCGGTACGGATGGCCGCCGAGCGTCTGGAAGACCGCGCCCGCCGCGTACCCGCTCAGGGCGTACTGCGCGGCGTTGAACAGGCGCTTGACCAGGCCGATGTCGCGCCGGCCGGTGAGGATCGCGGTCACGCCGATCAGCGTCGCGCCGACCGGGCCGGCCAGCACGACGGCGGCCAGGCCCGCCGCGAAGCTCATGGACACGCGGGCGCGTTTGATCGTGAGTGTCGCCGCCGACGACTCGGTGACCACGAACAGGGCGGCGAGGACGGCGAGTCTCGGCCAGCACAGACCCGTTAACGAGGACGTCGCGATGACGCCGATGGCCAGTGCGATGACGCCGCCGGCGTAGGCCCGGGCGGCGAGAGGCAGTCCGCGCATACCGCTCTCCCTGGGGGGACTGTGACCGTAGTCACTCTGTCACAGATCGTGATCGTTGGCGAGGGCCGCGCGGTCACAACCTCCTCGACCCCGCGTCACCTCCGGTCCGGCGCGGCTGACGGTGGGTGGCCGTGATCGCTCCGGCGGACCGGGGTACCGTCAGCGAGTAAGCCCAGTTCAACCCCTAAGCCCAGTTCACCCCCCAAGCCCAATTCACCCCCTAAGTTCCAGTTCAGGTCCCGAGCCCAGTTCAACCTCTAAGCCCCAGTTCAACCCCCCGCCGGCACCGCCGGCCTGCCCAACCCCCCTGGAGGTCAGGCCTTGGTCCCCCTCACCCCCCTCACCGACGCGGCACCCCCGCCGATCACCTCGGCCGGGCACGCTCAACTACTGATCGCCGTCCTCGTGGGCATCGCCGTGATCGTCGTGCTCATCACGGCGTTCAAGGTGCACGCCTTCCTCTCCCTCACGCTCGGCTCGCTGGCGCTCGGAGCGGTCGCGGGCGCCCCTCTGGACAAGGTGGTCGACAGCTTCACCAAAGGGCTCGGCAGCACCGTCGCCAGCGTTGGCGTGCTGATCGCCCTCGGCTCCATCCTCGGCAAGATGCTGGCCGACTCGGGCGGCGCCGACCAGATCGTCGACACCATCCTCGCCAGGGCGAGCGGCCGGGCCATGCCCTGGGCGATGGTCCTGATCGCCGCTGTCGTCGGGCTGCCGCTGTTCTTCGAGGTCGGTATCGTCCTGCTGATCCCGGTGGTGCTGCTCGTCGCCAAGCGCGGGAACTACTCGCTGATGCGCATCGGCATCCCGGCCCTCGCCGGCCTGTCGGTCATGCACGGCCTGATCCCCCCGCACCCCGGACCGCTCGCCGCGATCGGCGCCGTCCACGCCGACCTGGGCGTCACGCTGGCGCTGGGCATCCTGGTCGCCATCCCGACGGTGGTGATCGCGGGCCCGATCTTCTCCAGGTACGCGGCGCGGTGGGTCGACGTCCCGGCCCCCGATCGGATGGTGCCGCAGCCGAACGCGGAGGAGACGGGGCGGCGTCCCGGCTTCGGCGCGACCCTCGTCACGGTGCTGCTGCCGGTCGCGCTCATGTTGATCAAGGCGTTGGTCGACATCGTGATCGACGACCCGAAGAACATGACCCAGCGGGTCGCCGACGTGATCGGTACCCCGGTGATCGCCCTGCTGGCCGCCGTCATCCTCGCTCTGTTCACGCTGGGCCGCCCCGCCGGCTTCACTCGTGAACGCCTCTCGTCCGTCGTGGAGAGCTCCCTCGCGCCGATCGCGGGCGTGCTCCTGATCGTCGCTGCGGGCGGCGGTTTCAAGCAGACGCTCGTCGACATCGGTGTGGGTCAGATGATCGTCGACTTCTCCAAGCACTGGTCGATCCCGGCGCTGGTCCTCGGCTGGCTGATCGCGGTGGCCATCCGGCTCGCCACCGGTTCGGCGACCGTCGCGACGGTCTCGGCGGCCGGCCTGGTCGCCCCGCTGGCGAGCGGGATGTCGAGCTCCCACACGGCGCTGCTGGTGCTGGCGGTCGGCGCGGGATCGCTGTTCTTCAGCCACGTCAACGACGCCGGGTTCTGGCTGGTCAAGGAGTACTTCGGGTTGAGCGTCGGCCAGACCGTCAAGACCTGGTCGCTGATGGAGACGATCATCTCCGTCGTCGCCTTCGTCCTCGTGCTCCTCCTGTCGCTCGTCATCTAGGGGCGTGTCCGGTGGATCACGTGCTGGTCGATCTGTGACGACGCGGGATGCGTGCGATCCGTGGAGATTGCCCGTCATCTGAACGTGCCGTCCACAGACCCACCGGTCAGGTCCTGGTCCGCTGATCGGCGCTGCCGCCCCCGTGGTCTGAGGGGCGGCAGCGCCCCCGTGGGCTGGGGGCGGCAGCGCCCGCGTGGCTTGAAGGCCCGGCGGTGCCCGCGTGGCTTTTGTGGCGGGTAGCGGCTGTCGGCGCTGACTGATCGATATCGGTATGAAATTCGTCGCTTGTGGCGAATGCGGTCGTACGCTCCGCTATGGTCTGGCCGGTACGGGGGGCTGCCGATACGGAGGAAATGTGCGCCGTTCCCTGTTGGTCACTGGTCTGACGATGCTCGCGATCACCGCCTCGGCCTGTGGAGGCAAGGCCGGTGACGGCAAGAAGGATGCGGCGGCGGTCGCGCCGCGCGACGCGGCGGTGAAGCCGACGGCGACGCCGGTCAAGGTCGTCGTCCTCGTCGACCACAAGAAGAAGGCCGAGACGATGACGACGGGGGCGACCGTCCGCGACGTCCTCGCCCAGGTCGGCATTCAGCTTGGCAAGTACGACCTGGTCACCCCCGCCGCGGACGCCGCTCCGGCTCCGACGATCAAGGTGCTGCGGCTGCTGTCCGCGCCCAAGACCACCAAGGTCGTGATCCCGGCGCCCACGGTCGAGAAGAAGGACGGCAAACTCCCCGCCTTCAGCCGGAAGGTGACCCGGGCGGGCCGCTCCGGCTACAAGATGGTCACCACCGCGTACGTCCGGCGGCACGGCAAGAAGGTCAAGGCCGTCATCGACCAGAAGGTCAAGCGCAAGCCGGTATCGCAGATCATCGCGCTCGGCCCGCAGCCGAGCGGCGTCGGGTCGGCCGCCCGCCTCAACTGGGCGGCGCTGGCCAAGTGCGAGTCGGGCGGCAACCCTCGGGCGGTGAACCCGGCCGGCTACTACGGGCTGTACCAGTTCAACCGGCAGTCCTGGGCGACGGTCGGCGGGTCGGGACTGCCGAGTGACGCGCCGGCGGCCGAGCAGACCTACCGCGCGCAACTCCTCTACAACCGGGTGAACGGCCGCTGGCAGGGCCAGTGGCCGAACTGCGGCCACTACCTGTTCAGCTGAGGAAGTCATACGGGCGGGGCGCCGGGGAAGCGCCCCGCCCGTGATGGGGGAGATGGGGGCTTTCTGTGGGCGGGGCGCCGGGGAAGCGCCCCGCCCGTGATGGGGGAGATGGGGGCTTTCTGTGGGCGAGGCGCCCGGGGGAGCACCCTGCCCGTGAGGGGGAGATGGGGCTTTTCATGGGCGGGGCGCCGGGGGAGCGCCCCGCCCATAACGGGGGATGGGGGTTTCATGGGCGAGGTACGGGGGGAGTACCTCTCCCATAACCGGAGGAAGGGGACTTCCTCCGGGCGGGGTGCGGGGGGCACCCCGCCCGTAATGGGGGAAGGGGCAAGCCTGGGCCGCGACACGCGCAGAGCAAGAGGGAGCGACCCGATACGGGTCTGAGACTCCTGCCACCTGCGCGGGCGGGCGCCGGGACGCCGGCCAGTGGGAAGACCGCCGGCGCCTTCATGGCGCATGAATGAAGCTATTTGGGGTATGCGGGCCCGTCAACACAGGTCTGTCGACAATGTCGAACAGATCATCCCAGGTCAGCGAGGTTCCGGGACCGAGGCCACGTACAGCAGCCGGTCGAGGTCGACCACTCGCATGAGGCGGCGCAGCCGATGGCTCGGCCGGGCCAGCGTCAACCGGCCGCCCGTCCGGCGGGCCTCATTGGCGCACCGCACGAGAGCGCCCAGCCCCCGCGCGTCGCAGAATGCCAGGCCGGCGGCGTCGATCACCACGTCGGGTCCGTGGCTGAGGATCACGGTGAGCACCAGATCCGCGAAGGCGTCCGCGCCCGCGAGGTCGAGTTCGCCGCGCAGCGACACCACCGGCGCCGCTCCCGGGCCCACCTGAACGATCGCCTCCAGCAGCGGTCCGAGGCTCTGCCGGTTCTCCCGTACGGTCACGGCCCGATTGGAGGCGGACGGACTCGTGAGCAACTCTTCCGCCATGGATTCCCCCGCTTACGGATCGGCGGAGCCTGGCGCGAACTGCCTTCGAGCGCGGGCGCCGGATCGCCGTCGCACGGCTCTCCGCCTGACTAAGAGCATGCTCGCCGAGCGGAGACGGGAGACACTAGGGCCGAAGGTCCCACAAAGTGCGATCAGCGCATGATGCCCCTACGCTGGCCGCCGTGCCGGAAATGATCGATTATCAGCGGTTCGCCGAGCGGCTGCGACGGGTGATGCCGCGGTGGGACGACCGCGATCGTATGACGCCCGCGGAGTTCGCCGAGCATCTGGCGGACACCGGCCCGCGTTGGGAGCTGCTGCGCGCCTTCCAGGAGGAGTGGGGATACGAGCCGCCCGGCGGCGAACCCCGCTGGCCGCGCTGGTCGGAGGCCGAGCACCACGCGTACGTGCGCCGTCTCAAGGCCGAGTGGACCGGCGAGGAGGACGACGAGTTCGCCGGCGTCGACCTGAAGCTGCCGATCCCGGCGGCCCTGGACGAGTGGTGGGACCTGCCGTTCAACTCCTTCACCTACCGGCCTCGGCTGTACTGGACGAACCCGGAATGGCCGCCGACGGTGCGCCCGGACCCCACCGGATACGGCGTCTCCGACGGGCTGCCGCCGGGCAACTCGTTCGTCGGGCCGGACGACGACCATCGGGTCTGCGTGTTCAAGGCGGAGTACGAGTACTGCAACGAGTGGGGCTATCTCGCCGCCGAGGCCGCGCTTCCCGACCCGAAGGTGCTGGTCAGCGTCGGGGAGGGCTGGGCCGTGCAGGCGCGGTCGATCTCGGAGTTCTTCCTGCAACTGGCCGTCATGCGGCTGCCCGGGCACTACGGCTGGAGCGTGTGGCCGGATGACCCGGAGCCCGACCTGGTGGACCGGATCCGGCGCGACTTCCCGGAGCTCGGCCTGCTGCCCTGGCGTGAGCTCGGCGCCAGGACCGTCGCCTACGGCGCACCTGACGCGATCATCTATCTCGACGACGGGAACGCCGACTTCACCCTCCTTGTACACGGCCGGACCCGTACGGCTCTCGAGGACCTGGCCCTTACGCTCGGCGTCGACTGGGCCGACGACATCCAATCCCCGCAGGCCGACCAGCCGGATCAGGCCGACCAGGTCGAGCCGGCGGGTCCGGAGCCGCTGTCCCTGCGCGCCGGCGAGACCGACGTCGACGGACGGTGGACCGTCGAGAGCGTCTCCGACCAGCCGTTCGCCGCTCCGGAGCTCGAGCCCCCGGCGGTGCTGAGCGGCGCCGACCGGCCGGCCGGGCTGACGGTCTGGGCCGGCGACCCGGCCGTCGGCGTCGTCGCGGGCGACCAGGCCGGCGGCCTGCGCCTCTGGCCGGCCCCCCGGCCGAACGACCCGGTGGATGCGGAGACCCTGGCGGATGCGGGGGCCGCGGCGGTTCTGCTCGGTCCTACCGCGCACGACGCGCCGGTGACCGCGATCGCCTGCCGGCACTTCGACGGGCCGGGTGGCACGGTGGTGAGCGGGGACTCATCTGGTCTGGTGAACGTGTGCGCGCCCGGTAGCGAGGACCCGGAGGTGATCGGCCTCTGGCGGCGCGACGGCACGGTGGTCGCGGTCGGCCTCGAATGCCTGGAGGCGGGGCCGGCGATCGTCGCCGCCTGGAGCACGGGGACCGTCCGGGTGTGGGACTACGGCTCGGGCCTGACCGCGACCCTCGACCTCGGGTCGGGCATCGAGGTGCTCACCCTGGACCCGGAGGGCACCCTGACCGTCGGCGGAGCCGGCGGGACCGCCACCCTGCGCCTCGACCTCGAACGCCTGTGGCCGAAGCGGGAGCTCAACGCGTACCTGCTCCGGCTCGACTGGGAGGAGATCGAGGGCGCGCGCGGTCCGGCCACCGAGCTCCCGGAACGGATCCGCGCGGCGGCGTCCGCCGACGCCAAGACCGCCGTGGTAGCGCTGGCGGACCTGCGCGTAGCTCTGATCAAGGACGGAAGGGTCTTCCCGGCGACCGTGGTGGCCGTTCCCTTCCTCGTCCTGATGGCCAGCGACCCGGAGAACCGTGTCCGGATTCCCCTGCTGTCCCTGGTGACGGATCTCGCGCGGGCCGTTCCCGGTCCGGTCGCCGCGGGAGAGCGGCCCGAAGAGTGGCCCGAGCACGTTCGTTCCACGATCGTGACCCTCCTTCCCGTCGTGGCCGAACTGCTGGACGACACCGACCCGGGCGTGCGGCAGGCGGCCGAACGGCTGCTGTCGGAGTTCCCCGACCAGGAGCCTGATTCATCGCATTAGGGCGTAATTCTCCGAGAAGTAACGAACAGGTGAACCAAAGGATCACGTCCGGCGTCCTCTTCGAGAAAGCGAAAGGGCGAGAATGCGACGAATGATCGTGGGGGTCGGCGCGGCTGCGCTGGCCCTTGGAATCGGCGCCGGCACGGCGCACGCGGCCACTCCGACGTGGCAGGTCACCCAGACGACGAAACTGCCGGGCGACGACGTCCTGAGCGACGTCACCGTCGCGCCGACCGGGAGCACCTGGGCGGTGGGCAAGCGGTACGTCAGCGGCAAGACGCGGCCGGTCGTCCAGCACCTGTCCGGGACGACCTGGAAGGACGTGAAGCTCCCCGCAGGCTGGTCGATGCCGCTGAACGTCGTCGACGCCTCGTCGAGCAAGAGCGTCTGGGCGTTCGGCAGCGAGGACGGCTCGGTCGTGCACTGGAACGGCAAGAAGTGGACGTCCGCGAAGTTCACCGGCGGCTTCCGTGCGACCGACGCCGACGTGGTCGGCGCCTCCGACGTATGGGCGGTGAACGGCGGTACCACCGCCCGCCACTGGAACGGCAAGAAGTGGACGAGCGTCAAGCTCCCCGCCCACATCGGCACCGTGCACGCGGTGTCCGCCAAGAACATCTGGGCGGGCGGCTCGAGCGGTGACAAGGCCGTGGTGGCCCACTGGAACGGCAAGTCCTGGAAGGTCGTCAAGACCGTCTCCCTGGCCAAGCCGGAACCCGACGCGACCACGTCCTTCGCCGACATCACCGTGTCGGGGAAGAACGTCTGGGCGGTCGGCTCGCAGTCGTGGTCCTGCGGCGAGGACGGCGACGACGTCTGCTACAAGCCCCTGGCGCTGCGGCTGACCGGCACGAAGTCCAAGTCCTTCGTCGCCACGAAGGGCGTGGGGTACACCAAGGCCGCGGCCGACGGGTCGGGCGGCCTGTGGATCCTGCAGGGCGCGTGGAACCCGGCGCTCGTCCACGTCACGGGTGACGCGTTCGCCTCCTCGGCCGCGCCGCGCCCGGCCGGGCATGACGTCAACCTGACCGCGCTGGCGAACCGGGCGGGCACGAAGACGGTCTGGTCGGTCGGCGGTTCGTTCCCCCAGGGCGACCCGGACGACCCGACCGGCGACGGCGTCTACGTCCGTAACGGCTGAGCCGCCACACCCTCCGTACGGGCCCGGGACCCACGTCCCGGGCCCGTACTGCGTTCCGGGGCGGGCCCTCCCGTGAGCCGGGTCGGCGGGTCAGCGGTCGGCCAGGCGGGCCAGGAGGGCGACCGCGCGGGCCAGCTCCCGCCGCTCCTCGGGGCTGAGCTCGCTCGCCATCGCCTCGGCCAGCCAGCCGGCCCGCCTGGTCCGCTGGCTCCGCAGTTCGGCGCGGCCCGCGTCGGTGATGGTGAGCAGGGTCTTGCGGGCGTCGCTCGGGTGCGGGCCGGGGGCGATCAGGCCGAGGGCGGTGAGCTGCCCGACCGTACGGGCCATCGACTGGTGCCGCACCCGCTGCCGGTCGGCCAGCTCGGCGGTGGTCATGGGGCCTTCCCGGTCGAGATGGCCCAGAACGGCGGCCTGGGGCGCGGGCAGGTCCTCCGGGCGGCGGGCCCGGCGCACCAGCCGTCCGACGACCAGCCGCAGCTCATGGGCGACCTCGTTGACGTCCACCTCGTCCACACCGAGGACTCTACAGCCGTGCTGTATATTCGGCGTTGATATACAGCTTGGCTGTACAAAATCCGGACGGAAGGGACGTCGGCCCATGCGACTGACGAAGCTGGGGCACGCCTGCATCAGGATCGAGAAGGACGGCACGACGCTGGTGGTGGATCCCGGCGGGCTGACCGGACCGGGCGCGCTGGACGGCGCCGACGCGGTGCTCATCACCCATGAGCACTTCGACCACTTCGACGAGGCCGCGCTGCGCGCCGCGCTCGACTCGTCGCCGGGGCTGCGGGTCTGGACCAACAGCGCCACCGCCGCCAAGCTCGAGGGCCTGGGCGGCCGGGTCACGACCGTCGGCCACGGCGACGCCTTCGAGATCGACGGCATCGGCGTCGAGGTGTACGGCGAGTGGCACGCGGTCATCCACCCGGACATCCCCCGTGTCGGCAACGTCGGGTTCCTCGTCGACGGACGCGTCTTCCACCCGGGCGACGCCTTCACCCTGCCGGAGCGGCCGGTCGACAGCCTCATGGTGCCGATCAGCGGCCCCTGGCAGAAGGCCGCCGAGGTCGTCGACTACGTCCGCGCGGTCAAGCCGAATCGTGCGTTCTCCGTGCACGACGAGGTCCTCAGCGAGATCGGCAAGACGGTCGTGAACGGCCTGCTCGGGGAGAACGGCCCGGGGACCGGAACGGCGTACGAGCGGCTCTCCCCGGGCGACACGGTCGAGCTCTGATCCGCCGGTCGGCAGGCGGAGATCCGCGGTGCGGGAGGCAGCGGGCCTTGCCTCCCGCACCGGCCTTCGCGTCATCGTCGCCGTCTTCCGGCTCGGGTGTTCCGAAGGGTTCACGGCGTGTTCAGCGGGTGAACCTACGCTTCGCCGGGTACGTGGGCCGCCGGAGAGAAGGCGGGATCGAATGGGCGACTGGTCGTTCCTCGTAGTGGCCGTGGTGCTCACGGCCTTGGCTTTCGACTTCACCAATGGCTTCCACGACACCGCGAACGCGATGGCGACCTCCATCGCGACCGGCGCGCTGCCTCCCCGGATCGCGGTGGCGATCTCCGGTGCGCTCAACCTGGTCGGCGCGTTCCTGTCGACCGAGGTGGCCAAGACCATCTCCGGCGGGATCGTGGACGACTCGCTCGTCACGCCCGCGATGATCTTCGCGGGCCTCGTGGGCGCCATCGTGTGGAACCTCGTGACCTGGGTGTTCGGCCTGCCGTCGAGCTCCTCCCACGCGCTGTTCGGGGGACTCATCGGGGCCGTCTGGGTGGGCGCCGGAGTGAAGGGCGTCCACTTCTCCGTGGTCACGGAGAAGATCCTCATTCCCGCCCTCGCCTCACCGCTGATCGCGGGCGTGGTCGCGGTGGCGGGGACCTACCTGGCGTACGTGATCACCCGGCGGGGCCGGCAGGAGGAGGTCACGCGGGGCTTCCGGGCCGGGCAGATCGCCTCCGCCTCGCTGGTGTCGCTGGCGCACGGCACCAACGACGCCCAGAAGACGATGGGCGTCATCACCCTCACGTTGATCTCCGCCGGTGTGCTCTCCCACGGCTCCGGGCCGCCCTGGTGGGTGGTCACGATGGCCGGGCTGGCGATCGCGCTCGGCACGTACGTCGGCGGCTGGCGGATCATCCGGACGATGGGCCGGGGGCTGGCCGACATCCAGTCCCCGCAGGGATTCGCGGCCGAGACCTCCGCGACCACCGTGATCCTGGCCTCCTCCCACCTGGGGTTCGCGCTGTCGACGACGCAGGTCTGCTCCGGCGCGATCCTCGGCGCGGGCGTCGGCCGGCGGCTCGCGGAGGTGCGCTGGAGCGTCGCGGGCCGGATGGTCCTCGCGTGGGTGTTCACGCTGCCCGCGGCCGCGACGGTCGGCGGGCTGGCCGCGGCGGTGGCGCAGCAGGGCACTGCGGGGATCGTCGTCGTCCTGGTCGCGGCGATCGCCGTCGCCACCGCGATCTACGTGGTGTCCCGGCGGAATCCGGTGCACGCCGCGAACGTCAACGACCAGCCGACCACGGCGGTCATTTCACCCTCCGCCGTGTGAGAGGCAGCGCGATGAACACTAAGTGGAGCGCCCTCGGGGAGGTGGCCGTCGTCGCCTTCGCCGTCGGGGTGTCGATCGTCGTGATCTTCGCGGTCGGCGTCCTCGCCTGGTCGGTGCGCCCGGCCGCGGGCACCGGCCGGGCCCGGGACGGCGCGCTCAGCGCCGTCGCCGCCGGGCTGTGCTTCCTGGCGTGCGCGCTGATCGTCTGTTACGGCATCTACCTGATCGTCCCGCAGCTCCACTGACCGGGTCCGGCGAGCGGCCGCCGTCGCCTCGGTCCGGAACCGGCGGGATGGGAGGCCGCCCTTTCCCGATCCGGGACCGCCCTCACCGTGACCGGCGGGACCGTCTCCGCCTGAGCCGTACGGAGTGGAGCGCCACGGCCACGGCGCCCCCCAGGCCGATCAGGCCGAGGATCACCGCGAGGTGGACCCCGTACGCCTGGGGAAGTCGTGACGGGTCCCCGGCCCGGCGGCCGAGCCCCAGCACCATCGGCAGCGCCACGGCCGAGACGGATGCCGCGAGCACCAGCGACGCGCGGATCGGCCGGCGGTACGACGCCGACAGCCGCCCGGTGAGCAGCACCACGCAGAGAACGAGCGGAGCCAGCAGCAGGTCGTGAACGAGCGCCGCGCCCGCGAACCAGAGCAGCCAGCCCGCCGGATGAGTGTCGGCGGCGTCGCGCAGCAGCCCGACGCCGCCCACGCCGATCAGCGTCGCGCCGGCACCGTACGGGATGAGGCGTCCTCTCATGACGTGTGCACCACCAGCCGGGCGATCCACTTGGTCTGCAGCACACCGGGGCGGTCCGGGGCGATCAGCCGGCAGGGGTACCCGTGGTCGAGCGACAAGGGCGCGCCGTTCAGCTCCAGGGCGAGGAGCGTGAGTTCGTCGTGCCAGTGTGGTGGGTCGACCTCCGAGACGCGGTACCGTCCGCCCGCCTCCAGCGACTCCACCCGGACCCGCGCGCCCGCGTCGACGCCCGCCGCGTGGAGGACGTCGCGGAGCCGTACCCCGGCCCAGGTCGCCTCCGCGCTCCACCCCTCGACGCACGTGATCGGCAGTCGTACGACGTGCCGTGGCATCGCCCGCAGCTCGGTGAGGGAGAGGGACAGCTCGCGGGCCACGTCGCCGGTGACGACGAGCCGCCAGGCCTGGTCCCGGGTGACGCCGGCGGCCGCCGCCGTCTTGTTCACCGGCAGCCGCTGCGGCCCGACACCCGGCCGGCGCGGCGCCAGCAGCGCGAGCCCGCCCAGCGGGGTGAACGTCTCCCCGACGGTCGTCAGCCCGACCAGCCCGCACGCTCCCGCGACGGTGGCGAGGAACCCTCGGCGCGAGGGCCCCACGGGACGCGCCCCCGGACCGCCCCGTGACGCGGCCGGGCGCAGGCCACGTACCTTGGCCCATTCGTTCGCGACATGGACGATCAGCGCGCCGAAGACGATGTAGGCCGTCCAGTAGTGCGCCGCCGTGAAGAAGAACGGGAACGGATAGAAGTACGCGATGTTGAACAGCCCGGTGACGAGCTGGAACAACGCTCCACCGACGAGCGGAAGCACCAGCGCGCGTTCGAGCGCGTGCCCGGCCGAGCGCACCGGCGGCCACTGCCACAGCCTCGGATAGACGGTCCACAGCTTGGCGAGCAGCAGCGGGATCGTGACCAGACCCCCGATCACGTGCGCGCCCTGGGTGAGCCGGTACAGGCCGACCGGCCGCGACGGCCAGACCGCCCATCCTGGTGGATGCTGCATGAAATGGCTGATCAGCCCGGTCACGAACGCGACCGTGAAACTGACGCCGAGCCACACGCCGAGCCAAGCGGCGGTTCGCTCGTCCCGTTCGTCGCGCTCGCGCGCGGCGGATCGCCCGATGGCGGTGATCAGCCGAGCGGGGTCAGGTCGGCGAAGCACC
The DNA here is from genome assembly GCF_039542035.1 of Actinoallomurus liliacearum. Lineage (NCBI taxonomy): Bacteria > Bacillati > Actinomycetota > Actinomycetes > Streptosporangiales > Thermomonosporaceae > Actinoallomurus > Actinoallomurus liliacearum. Next base: position 565,918 of record NZ_BAABHJ010000008.1, on the reverse strand, counting down.
GCCCGGCCTCCGTCCACACCTCGGCCACCCGCAGGCCGGCCTCCGCCGCGTACGCGCCGATCGCGTCGTGCGCGACGTGCGACCAGCGGAACCAGTCGCTCACCTGTCGCGCGTCGCGGAGCCGTACCCACTCCGTACGCGTCGCCGCGCCGAGCTCGGCGATCGCCCGACCCCGCCGATGCAGGAGCGCCTCGACGCGGCGCAGCAGCGCGGCCGGGTCGCCGCCGATGCCGATGTTGCCGTCGGCGAGCAGCACCGTCTCCCACCGCCCCGCGCCCGGGACATGGTCGAACACGTCACGGAGCAGGGCCAGCCCGCCCGCCGCGCGCGTCATCTCGACGGCGTACGGCGTGACGTCGATGCCGAGCGCGGGCAGCCCGCGCTCGGCGAGCGCGACCGTGAGCCGTCCCGGCCCGGACCCGACGTCGAGCGTCGGCCCGGCGCACCGGTCCAGCAGGGCGTCGTCGCCGGGTCGCCCGTCGCACCACTGGTCCACCGGCAGCCGCTCCCGCCGCCCGTCGGCGTGCTCGAGCTCTACCGACCCGAGGCCCGCGAGCGATCCTTCGTACAACCCGCCGATCACCGTGCGGCTCCCCGGGTGGGGGCGGCCGCCAGGTGCTGCGCCTGGCCGATCGCCGCCAGCGTGGCGGCGAACCGGGTGCCGGGCGCCTGCTCCGCCACCCGTGCGGCGTCGGCCGCGGTGTCCACGTCGGTCAGCGTGTCGAGGGTCGTGACCCGCAGGCCGCACAGCCGGGCGCGCTGACGCGCCCCCGTGTCCGCACGGGACATCGGCACGCCGAGGAGCAGTCGGGGATCGGGCCGCCGCAGGCCCAGGAGCCAGAATCCGCCGTCGGCGGCGGGGCCGAACACCGCGTCGCCGTCGTCCAGGCTCCGGGCGGCCCGGCCGAGCTCCGCCGGGGTGACCTGAGGCGTGTCCATACCGACCAGGACCGCGGGCCCGTCCGTCTCGGCGAAGGCGTTCGCGAGCCGCTCGTCCAGCCCGCCGCCGCGCTGCGGGATCACCTCGAACCCGTCCGGCAGCCACCGGCCCGGCCGACCGGCGAGGACCAGCACCCGCCGCGCCGCCGGGGTCGCGGCGACGGCGGCGAGGGTGTCGGCCAGCGCCGCCTCCGCCAGCGTCGCAGCCTGGACGGGCGTGTACGGCGGTGTCAGCCGGGTCTTGACCCGACCGGGCACCGGCTCCTTGGCGATCACGAGCAGCGTCGTCGCGCCCCCGAATACCGCCTCCCGGCCCGTCCCGCCGCCGTCGATGGGAGCGGTCACACCACCGCCGGCGGGAGTTGTGATCCCGCCTCCGACAGGAGTGGTGGCCCCATCTCCGACCGATGTGGTGATGCCGTCTCCGGCCGGCGCGGTCACATGGCCTCCAGCACGCGCCGCATGTCACGGACGGCCTGGAGCGTGCCGCGGACCGTTCCGGTGACCTTCGACCGGCCGGTACGGGGGTGGTAGGCGACGTCCGTCTCGGCGATCCGCCAGCCCCGGGCACGGGCGCGCAGCACCATTTCCAGCGGGTATCCGGATCGCCGGTCGGTCAGGTCGAGGTCGAGGAGACGGGTCCGCCGGGCCGCCCGCATCGGGCCGAGGTCGGTCAGGCCGGCGCGGCGCGCGACGATGGCGTTGCCGAGCCGGGCGTGCGGCGGCCAGGCGCGAAACGACACCGGCCGCCGCCGGCCCAGCGCCAGGTCCGCACCGACTTCGCCCACGCGGTCCTCGGCCACCCACTCCGCGCCCACGCGCTCAACGTCCACGCGGTCCGCGTCCACGCGGTCCGCGTCCACGCGGTCCGCGTCCATGCGGTCCGCCCGGACACGGGCCGCGTCCGGGTGGTACGCGTCCGAGCGCCGCGCGTCCGGGGCGGCGTCCGTCAGCAGTCCGACGACCTTGGGCAGGTCGGCCGGGTCGAGCGAGGCGTCGGCGTCCATGAAACAGACGATGTCGGCGGTCGCGGCCAGCAGCCCGGCATGGCAGGCGGCGCCGAAGCCGCGGCGCGGCTCGTGGACGACGAGCGCGCCGTGGGCTTCGGCGACCTCCGCCGAGCCGTCGGTCGAGCCGTTGTCGACCACGATCGGGCGATGGCCCTCGGGCATCCGCGTCAGCACCCACGGCAGGGCGGCGGCCTCGTCGAGGCAGGGCAGTACGACGTCGATCATGTTTGTGACGCTACGCCGGGACCCCTGCGGACAACCCTTACGGAGTGATGACGTGTACGGCGCGTACCCCCTGGTCAGCCCTAGTGTGAACATGTGATCAGCTTCAGTGCGCCGGTGCGGTCGCCGAGCCGGAAGGGGCGTTCCGCCAGGCCATCCGTGGACGTGGAGCAGGCTCCTCGAGAGTCCGTCGCGGGGCCGAGCGGGGGTCTCGGCGGGCCCGCCGTGGAACTGGACCAGGCTCCTGGCGGGTCCGCTGCGGAGGGGGACCGGGCTCCCGGGCGGTTCGACGAGGGGCCGGGGCGGCATGCCCGGACGGCGCTCGTGGTCTGGGCCGGGATCATCCTGGTCGGGTTCGCGGTGGGGGCCGTTCTGCGGTCCACCGGGCACCTGCCGGTGGACCGGCTCCCACCGCTGCACGCGGCGCCTCGGCTGCTGCTCGGTCCGTTGCTGCCCGCGGCGGTCGTGGCGCTGGTCGCGGTTGCGGTCCTGCCGGTCGCGGCGCGGCGCCTGCCCTGGGGCGCGGTGCTCGTCGTCGCGTGGCTCGGGTCGGCGCTGTGGGCGGCGGTGCTGCAACTGCCGGACGGCCTGGCCAGGCCCCTCACCGCGCCGACCGAGTACCTGGCCGGCCTGCCCGTCGTCGGTGATGACCCCCTGCGCTGGCTTCGCGGCTTCACACGGGACATGCAGGCGTACCCCACGCACGTCAAGGGCCACCCGCCCCTGCCCACCCTCATCCTCTGGGGGCTCCGGCACGCGGGCCTGCGCGACGCGGGCTGGGCGGCAGCCCTCGTGATCGTGGTGGGCGGCTCGGCCTCCGCCGCCATCGCGGTCACCGTTCGAAGGCTGGCCGGTGCCGAGACGGCTCGCCGCGCGGTCCCGTTCCTCGTCCTCGCGCCGACGGCCCTGTGGGTCGCCACCAGTGTGGACGCCCTGTTCCTCGGCGTCGCGGCCTGGGCCGTCGCCTTCGTCACCGTGGCCGCCACACGCCCCGCCGTACCGCCCGCCGCAGGGTCCGCTGCGCCGCCTGCCGCAAGGGCGGCTGGGGCACCCATCGCAGGAGCCGCTGGGCCGCTCGCCACGCGCCCCCCTGGGTCGCCCGTCGTACGGTCCGTCGTGCAGTCCGCTGCGGGGCGTGCCGCCGGACAGGATGGAAGAGGGCTCGCCGTCGCGTTCGCGGGCGGGGTGCTGCTCGGCTCGCTGCCGTACCTGAGCTACGGGCTGCTGCCGCTGTTCGCGCTGCCACTGGCCGTCCTGGTGCTGACGCGACCGCCGCGCCCCGTCCTCGCCGCTCTGGCCGTCGGGTGCGTGGTCGTTCCGGTCGCCTGCACGGTCGCGGGATTCTCCTGGTTCGCAGGGGTCGCGGGGACGCATGCCGCCTGGGCGGCGGGCGGGGGAGCCCGCGCGCGGCCGTACGCCTACTTCCTGCTCGGGGACCTGTCCGTGCTCGCGCTGCTGGTCGGCCCCGCAACCGCGGTGGCCCTTCCGGCGGTGCTCGGGCGCGCGGTCGCGCTCGCCCGTTCGATGGTCCGCCGCGCGGGCCCGGTCGATGACGGGCGACTCGGCTGGCCGGTCGCCGCCGCGCTGATCGGGATGGTCGCCCTCGACCTGTCCGGCGTGACGCGCGGCGAGGTCGAACGGATCTGGATCCCGTACGCGGCCTGGACGACGGTCGCGTGCGCCGTTCACCGCCCGCCGGCCCGTACGCTGCTTCTCGCACAGGCCGTCACCGCGCTGTTGATCCAGGCACTCGTGAGGTCGCCGTGGTGAGATCCGAGACCGGGCGCGTGCTCGTGGTGGACGACGATCCGACCGTCGCCGACGTCGTGTCCCGCTATCTTCTCCGCGACGGGCACGAGGTCGTCTGCGTCGCCGACGGTCACGCCGCGCTGCGCGCCGCCGAGGAACGGCCCCCGGACCTGGTCGTCCTCGACCTCATGCTGCCCGGCATCGACGGTCTGGAGGTGTGCCGGCGGCTCCGCGAACGCTGGCCGGTGCCGATCGTCATGCTGACCGCGCTGGGCGAGGAGACCGACCGGCTCATCGGCCTGGAGACGGGCGCCGACGACTACGTCACGAAGCCGTTCAGCCCGCGTGAGCTGGCCCTGCGCGTGAAGTCGGTCCTGCGCCGGGCGCGCGGCGCGCTCGCGCCGACCGGCGAGACGATCACCGACGGCGACCTGACGGTGGACGCGGCCGCGCACGAGGTACGGCTCGGTGGCGAGGAGGTCTCGCTGACGGCACGGGAGTTCGACCTGCTGGCGTTCCTGATGCGCCATCCGCGGCAGGCGTTCACCCGCACGGACCTGCTCCAGAAGGTCTGGGGCTGGGAGTTCGGCGACTCGTCGACGGTCACCGTCCACGTCCGCCGGCTGCGAGAGAAGATCGAACAAGACCCCACCGCGCCCCGCCGGATCCTCACCGTCTGGGGCGTCGGCTACCGATTCGAGCCGCTCACATGATCCCTTTCAACGCGTTCGTCGAGGTGGTGGCGTACGCCGCCGGTGCCGCGCTGCTCGTCGGCGCGGTCGGAGTCTCGGCGCTGTACGCGCTGCGCGGGCGGTCCATCACCGCCCTGCTCGCCGTGGTGTCGGCCGCGACCGTCCTGGCCACGGTGGCCGGCATCGTGGCGATCACCCTGAAGATGCTGATCAGCGACCACGACCGGTCCGTCGCGCTCACCGTCACCGTGATCGGCGGGCTCGTCGGGCTCGGGGTGTCGCTGCTGCTCGGTCGCCGGCTCATCGGGGGCACCCGGTCGCTCCTGGTGTCCGTACGGGCGGCGGGGGAGGGCGGCCGGTTCGGCCCGCCGGAGCGCCGGCTGCCCGCCGAACTCGCCGAGCTCGGCGCGGAGCTGTCCGCCGCGTACGAGCGCCTCGACGCGGCCCGCGCCCGCGAACGCGCCCTGGAGACCAGCCGTCGTGAACTCGTCGCCTGGGTGAGTCACGACCTGCGCACCCCCTTGGCCGGGCTGCGGGCCATGGCGGAGGCCCTGGAGGACGAGGTCGTGGCCGACGAGGTCACCGTCCGCCAGTACCACGCGCAGATGCGGGCGGAGACCGACCGGCTGACCGCGATGGTGGACGATCTGTTCGAGCTGTCCCGGATCCACGCCGGCGCGCTGCGGCTGTCCCGGCAGCGGGTCGGCCTCGGCGACCTGGTGTCGGAGACGGTCGCCGGGACCGAGCCGCTGGCTCGGGCGAAGGGCGTACGGCTGCGCGGGCAGGCCGAAGGCGTCCTGCCCGTGGAGGTGGACGCCGCCGAACTCGGCCGTGCCCTGCGCAACCTCGTCGTCAACGCGATCCGACACACGCCGGAGGACGGGGGCGTGGAGATCGTGGCGGGCGCCGAGGAGGGGATGGCGTACGTCACGGTGTCCGACGCCTGCGGCGGGATCCCGGACGAGGACCTGCCGCGCCTGTTCGACGTGGCGTTCCGCGGGGAGACCGCGCGCACGCCCGGCGGCGGGGCCGGTCTCGGCCTGGCCATCGCCCGTGGCATCGTCGAGGCGCATGCCGGCGAGATCGGCGTCTCGAACGCGGGCGGCGGCTGCCGCTTCGTCGTCCGGCTCCCGCTCGGCGTCTGATCAGGAGGCTCCGTCCTCAACGGTAGCGAGGGGCCGGAGCCTGCCCTGGACGTACAGGCCGGGCCGAAGCGACCTCTGGGAGACTTTTGTACCTACTGGTATGTACAATCGCTGCGGACACCACAGAACACGTCGGCCAGGCGGTCGCGCTCCTCGGCGCGCGCACCGACCACCGGCCGAGAGAGGACCACGGCACCATGCGCATCGAGCCGATCCCGCATGACGGCGGATACCACCGCGACGATCAAGTCGCCGACGCCGAGAGCATCCCGCCGATCTCCCGCTCGGTGCTGCTCGACCAGCCCCTGCCGGTGCCGCAGAGCACACACCGGGTTCAGGTCCGGCGCATCACCATCGCGCCCGGCCGCGCGGCCGGGCTGCATGTGCACAACGGCCCGGTCTTCGGCAGCATCGAGACGGGGTCGGCGGTCTATCAGATCGACGGCGAAGCGGCCTCCGTACTCGGTCCCGGAGACGTGTTCTACGAGCCCGAGGGTGTCCGTATCGCGCGTTTCGACGCCCAGGACGACGGTGTGACGTTCCTTGGGTACTTCCTTCTCGCCGCCGACGAGTCACCCGAGATCGAGTTCCCCGACCGCTGAGCGTTCGCCCGAAGGCTCGGCGAACTCCCTTCCCGCCCGGGTGTACCGGGGCATAGTGCCTCCGGCGGCGGGAGTTCACCGAGTCTTCGGAACGGGGCTCAGGGGCGGGTGGCGAACTCGGCCATGCCGTCCTCGAAGGAGACCGTGGAGCGGAAGCCGAGCTCCGTGCGGGCCCGGTCGGGCGCCGCGACGATGTGACGGACGTCGCCCAGCCGGTACTCACCGGTGACGGTCGGGGCCGGCCCGCCGTACGCCTCGGCGAGCGCGACCGCCATCTCCCCGACCGTACGCGGCTCGCCACTGGCGATGTTGTACGCCCGCAGTTCACCGAGGCGCGGCCCGGCCGCCTCGAGCGCCAGGAGGTTCGCGCGGGCGACGTCGCGGACGTGGACGAAGTCGCGGCGCTGCCCGCCGTCCTCGAAGACGCGCGGCGCCGCGCCGCGCTCGAGGGCCGAGCGGAAGATCGCGGCGACCCCGGCGTACGGGGTGTCGCGCGGCATTCGAGGGCCGTACACGTTGTGGTAGCGCAGTGCCAGCACCGTCCCGCCGGTGGTCCGGGCCCACGACGCCGCGAGGTGCTCCTGGGCGAGCTTGGAATCGGCGTAGGCGTTCCGGGGGTCGACGGGCGCGTCCTCGCCGACGGTGCCCGGCGTCAGCACCGCACCGCACAGCGGGCAGCGCGGCTCGAACCGCCCCGCCGCCAGGTCCTCCTCGGCGCGCGGTCCGGGCCGTACCCGGCCGTGCGCCGCGCAGTCGTAGGCGCCCTCGCCGTACACGACCATCGACGAGGCGAGGACGAGCCGCCGGACGCCCGCCCCGGCCATCCCGGCGAGCAGGACGGCCGTGCCGAGGACGTTCGCCGAGGCGTACGCGGGCAGGTCGGAGACGTCGACGCCCAGCCCGACCTTGGCGGCCTGGTGGCAGACCGCGTCGACGCCGAGGAGACACCGCGCGACGGTGACGGCGTCGCGGACGTCCTCGCCCGACCGCAGGTCGAGCAGGCGCACCTCGTGGCCGTGCGCCCGGAACTCCTCGATGACGTGGGATCCGATGAACCCGGCGGAGCCGGTCACGAGTACGCGCATGTCCGCACGCTAACCGCGGCCGGGCGGCCCGATCGGGGACGGCGGCGAGCCGTCCGCATTCCGTAAGAATCACCGCCCGCGCGGGTGGTCAGGCGGCGACCTCGGCGCCGAGGTTGCCGGCGATCCTCTCCAGGAGGTCCATGAGGGTGTCGTAGTCCTCCGACGACAGGCCCTCGACGACGCGGGCGCGCGCGGCGTACATCCGTTCGCGCGCGCGGCCGTACGCGTCCCGGCCGGCGTCGGTGAGCGTGAGGTCGCCCTCGCCGCTCCGGGACACCCATCCGCGCCGGGCCAGGTCATCGACGTACGGCCGGAGGGTGGGCTCGTCCGCCGAGAGGAACGGCGCGAGCTCTCGGTCCAGGTCGTCCGGGCCGACCGGGCCCCTCGCGATCGTGTTGAGCACCTGCCAGAGCCGCCGGTCGAGCCCCTGCTCGGCGAGGACCCGGCGGCCCATCTCCTCGATGCGGCGATCGATCTCCTTCACCCAGTAGCCGAACGGGCGGTGCTGCCGGACGCCGGGACGCTGCTGCATCACAGTCTCACTTTCATGTAAAAGTACAAGTATTTGTAAACTAACATCCATGAACGCGGAACGGCAACGAGAAGCACTGATCGCGGTGGAGCGCGCCATGGTCGCCATCCGCCGGAGCCAGACGCGCCGCGCGCTGAGCAGGGTGGGTCGGGACCTCGACGGCGTCACCTTCGATCCGACCGTCTTCGGCGTGCTGGACGCGATCGAGGGAATGGGACGGCCCTGCACGATCACCGAGGTGGCGGCGGCGCTCGACGTCGACCAGCCGAGGGCGAGCCGGCTGGTGGCCCGCGCGGTCGACGCCGGCCTGCTCGTCCGCCTCGCCGACCAGCGGGACGGGCGCCGCACGCCCGTCGCGCTCACCGATGCCGCCCGCGAGCAGCTCGCCCTCATCCACCGGTTCCGGCAGGAGACGTTCGCGCGGGCGATGGCCGACTGGCCGGACGAGGACCGGGTCGCGTTCGCCCGGTTGCTCACCTCGTTCGTCCAGTCGTTCACCGCGCTGACCGGGACGCCCGGCGCCGGTGAAACTTTCAGCGCGGACCCGCCCCCGTCCGGTCGCCCGCCGGGCCGGTGACCTGCGGCGGCGTACGGAGGCGGCCGTGTCGGCCGACCCCGGTGCGCGGCCCGGCTTTGACGCGACGTTCCAGGGACCGGAACCTGCTCCTGACCGGGCCACGCTCACCCGGTCGACTCTCGGGAGGCGGGATGTCCCAGATGCGACGCGTCGGTGCAGTGGGGGTCGTCGTGTCGCTGGCGTTGACGGCGGTCGCGTCGTACGGCGGCCCGGTGTCGGCGGCCACGGTCGTCACCGTGGCCACGGACGGCAGCGGGAACTTCACCACCGTGCAGGCCGCCGTCAACGCCGCCCCCGCAGGCGGCAGCGGCTACGAGATCGACGTCAAGCCGGGCACGTACCGGGGGACCGTCTCGATCCCGTCGGCCAAGACGCACGTCACGCTCAAGGGCGTCGGGTCCGGCCGCGACCAGGTCGTCATCGTCGAGAACCACCCGGCGAGCACGTACGGCACGCAGGGCAGCGCGACCGTCGCCGTGTCCGCGAACGACTTCCGCGCCGAGAACCTCACCTTCGCCAACGACTACGACGAGGCGAAGAACGGAAGCTCGCAGGCGGTCGCCCTGGACCTGAACGCGGACCGGGCCGTGCTGAACAACGTCCGCGTCCTCGGCAACCAGGACACGCTGCTGCTGTGGACGGCGGGCACGGGCACCGTCGGCCGGTCCTACATCCGCAAGTCCTACGTCGAGGGCGACGTCGACTTCATCTTCGGCCGGGGAACCGCGGTGTTCGACCGTACGGAGATCCACTCGCTGAGCCGCGGCTCCTCGACCAACAACGGGTACGTCACGGCGGCGGCCACCACCGACACCAACCCGTACGGCCTGCTCTTCTACCGCTCGACGCTGACCAGCGACGCGCAGGCCAAGTCGGTCTACCTGGGCCGTCCCTGGCACCCGTCGGGCGACGCGCACGCGGTGGGGCAGGTGCTGTTCCGCGAGTGCACGCTCGGCGCGCACATCCGGGACGACCCCTGGACGGACATGTCGGGCTTCTCGTGGCGGAGCGCGCGGTTCTCCGAGTACGCGAACACGGGCGCCGGCGCGGCGGTCAACGCGAATCGGCCCCAGCTCAGCGCCTCCCAGGCGCCCTCCTACACCCCCAACGCCTACCTGGCCGGCTCGGACGGCTGGAACCCGGTGTTCTGACCCCTGGAGGCCGAGATGCCCGAGCGGAACCGCGCGCGACTGCGTACGTCGCTGACGGTGCTGAGCGCGCTGGCGTTCGCCTGCGCGTCCCCGGCGGGATCGCACGCACTCGCCGCCGGCCGGACACCGTCCGGCGGGCCGGTCGCCTCCAGAGCCGCCGGTCGGCCGGTCGTCTCCGGGGCGGTCGCCTCGGGGGTCGTCGGCGGGGCGGCGCCGGCGGCGTCGTCCCCGGTCACCGGCAACGCGACGTGGTTCACCGGGCTCGGCTCGCCGTACGGCGGATGCGGGCTGCCCCAGGCGAACCTGGACAGCCAGGACTTCGTCGCACTCAATGTCTTCAACACGCCACACGACTACAACGGCTACCCGCGCCCGATTCCGGCGGCGGACGCCGCCCGGATGGGCATCTTCGCCAACGGCCAGAACTGCGGCCGCTACGTGCAGGTCACGATCGGCGACTACTGCACCGGCGTCAACGACGGAGCGCCGAACCAGCCCTTCTGCCGGAACGGCTCGTGGACCGCCGACACCTATGACGGCGCGACGCTGACCATGCTGGTGGCCGACAGTTGCGCCGACGGCAACGCCTGGTGCCGCGACGACCCGTACCACCTCGACCTGTCGCAGGCGTCGCTCAACCGGTTCGTCAAGAACGGCGCCCCGGTCGGCGACATGTACCCGAACCACTGGAACAACCGGCACATCAGCTGGCAGTTCGTGCCCGCGCCCGGCTACAGCGGCGACATGAAGATCGGTTTCCTGCAGAACGCCCAGGTCTGGTGGCCCGTCATCGCCGTCTCCCATCTGCCGAACGGCATCCACGGCGTGCAGTACTACGACGGGAGTTCGTGGCGGAACGCCACCATGGACGGCGACATGGGCCAGGCGTACGTCATCGCCCCGACCGCGACCGGCGGGCGGGACTACCGGATCCGGGTCGTCGACGCCTCCGACGCCCTGGTCGGCGGCGGCCGCGTCTACGCGTTCTCGCTCCCCTGCGCGAGCACCTGCGGCCCGGCCTACACGCCGGTGAGCTACACGACCGCCTCCGGCTGACGCCCCCGCCGCCGCGTGACAGGTGGGCGCGTCCAGGCCGGCGGACGGCGGTGCGGGGCCGGGCCAGGTGGTCGGCGGCGGTCGGGGCCGAGTGGCCCTTAACCCGCTCCCGCCCACGCCGTACGTTCGCCGTGTGATCGTCTTTGCGCACCTCAGTGACACGCACCTCGACGGCGGCCCGCGCGCGGCGGCGCGGACGCGCGCCGCCCTCGCCCACCTCGACCGGCTGCCGTACGACCTGGACGCCGTCCTGGTCACCGGCGACATCGCCGACCACGGGCTACCGGCCGAGTACGAGGAGGCGCGCGGGCTCCTGGCCTCCCGGCACCCGGTGCTCACGTGTCCGGGCAACCACGACGTACGCGCGGCGTTCCGTACGGCGCTGCTCGGCGAGCCGGCCGCCGACGTGCCGATCAACCGGGTGCACCGCGCACCGGGCGCCGTCTTCGCGCTGTGCGACTCGTCGATCCCCGGCCGGGACGACGGCCGCCTCGACGAGGAGACCCTGACCTGGCTGGAGGCGGTGCTCGCCGAGACACCGCCCACCATGCCCGTCCTGGTCGCGTTCCACCATCCGCCGGTCGTGCTGCACGTCCCGTACATCGACGGGATCCGGCAGTTCGGCGAGGACCGGCTCGCCGCGCTCGTCACCCGCCACCCGAACGTCGCCGCCATCGTCTGCGGCCACGCCCACACGCCCGCGGCGACGACGTTCGCCGGTCGGCCGCTGGTGGTCGCGCCGGGCGTCGTCTCGACCGTCCGGCTGCCCTGGGAGACGGGTACGGCGGGCACGGACGGTCTCGTCGACCATGAGATCCCGCCCGCGTTCGCCTTCCACGTCCTCGACGATGACGGGCGCCTGACCACCCACTACCGCGTCGTCGTCCCCTGACCCGGCACCGCCGAGACCTGCCAGGTGACATCGTGCGGGGCGAGGAAGTCGAGGAAGTCCGCCGGGTCGAACGCCTGGGCGGGCGTCAACACCCCCGCCCGGCCCTGCCCGGTGGCCCCGGCGCGTCCCTCGTCCGCGGCGAGCCGCCGGGCGCCCTCGACGGCGATCACCGCGGTCAGGCCGTACGGGTCGGGGCCGGTGACCCACCCCTCGGCGCGGCCGCCCCGGCCGTCGTCGGCTCGGGCCGCCATCAGCCATCGCCCGGCGCGCCGGGCCTCGTCGTCCAGGACTTCCGGGACGCTCTCCACGACGTCCGGCGTCAGGCCGAGGAAGAGCGCCGCCACGTCGGCCCGGATGACGCTCCGGACCCGGCGTGCGGGCACGTGGCGCGGCACGGTGGCCACGCCGGGCAGCCCGAACAGGGCGACCGGCACCTCCTCGTCCGAGCCGGGCACGCCGAGTGACGCGGGGCCGTGGTCGGCGGCGGGGATCCACGCGCCGTCCACGTAGTCGAGTGGTTCTTCGACGAACGCCATGCTCCGAGCGGTACCGCGAGAGGCGCCACCGGGCTGCCGCAGGTCCGCGACGACCAGCTCCTCCACCGCCGGCAGCCGTCCCGCCGTCAGGTGGGCGATGAGGTCGCCGGGCCCGCCGTCGTCGGCCAGGCCCGGAACGACCGCCACGCCGGCGGCCTCGGCCTCGGCGCCGTAGGTGTCCAGGATCCGCTTGATGTACCGCTGCTCGCCGGAGGTGTCGACGTAGTGCCGGCCCGCGGCGATGGCGGCGCGGATCACCGGCTCACCCCACGACGTGAACGGCCCGGCGCAGTTGACCACCGCGTCGCAGTCGGCGAACGCGCCGGCGAGCGCACCCGGCGCGTCCAGCGTGGCGACGCGAACCTCCGCGTCCGCCGCCCCGGCCGCCACGGCCGCCTTGCGCAGCCGCTCCTCGTCCCGGCCGACCAGCACCGGAGTGAAACCGCGGCGGCGCACCTCGGCCACGGCCAGCCCGCCGGTGAATCCGCTCGCCCCGTACACGGCGATCCTCATCTCGTCCTCCCCGAGATCCATGACGGGTCGCGGTACGTCCGCGACCTCTGTCGGGAATGACGTTAGGACTCGCGAGAAGGCCGTCCCATGCCCGTACGTCCGCATTCCATACCCGATCGTCTCGCCGGAACCGATCAGGGCGTACGGTCGGTGCATGGATGTGCTGAGCGACGCCGTCGCGGTGATGCGCACCGGCCGGCCGCACTCGTCCCGTACGCGGCTGCGCCCGCCGTGGGGGGTCCGGTTCCGGCCGCAGGAGGGCGCCGGGTTCCACGTCATCCTGCAGGGCTCCTGCTGGCTGATCCCCGCGCGCGGCGAGCCCCTGGCCCTGGGCATCGGCGACGTGGTGTTCCTGCCGCGCGAGCTCGGCCACGGCCTCGCCGACTCACCGTCGCGGCCGCTGACCGACGTCCGCCTCACGTACGACGACCTCGCACGCGGCCGCGCCGCACTGCCCGTCGACGCGGACGCGGCGAACGCCCGGACCGAGATGCTGTGCGGGGCCTATCGCCTCGACCACTCCCGCGCCCACCCGCTGCTGACCGAACTGCCCGACGTCGTCCACCTGCCCGCCCGTGTCGGCCGGCATCCCGCACTACGCGGCGCGATCGAGCTGCTCGGCCACGAGCTGAGCACCCGGCCCCGGCCCGGTGGGGACGCCGCCCTGGCCGGCCTGCTCGACCTGCTCCTGCTGTACATGCTCCGCGCGTTCTACGAGGACCGGCCCGATCACGTGACCACCGGCTGGGGCGCCGCGCTCCGCGACCCCGCCGTCGCGGCCGCGCTGCGGGCCGTCCACGACGACCCGGCCCGGCCCTGGACGGTCGAGTCGCTGGCCGCTCAGGGCGGTCTGTCCAGAGCGGCCTTCGCCCGGCGTTTCACGAGCATGGTCGGCGCGCCGCCGCTGGGCTACCTCACGTGGTGGCGGATGACGATCGCGGCGAGACTGCTGCGGGAGACCGACCTTCCGCTGCGCGCGGTCGCCGAGCGCACCGGTTACACCTCGGAGTTCGCGTTCGCGCGGGCGTTCAAGCGCGAGTTCGCGACCGCGCCCGGGCGGTACCGCGCGGACGCGTCGTCCGCCCGCGCGGCACTCACGGGCTGAGCGTGCTCCGGCGCTTACGAGCTGAGCGTGCCGTGGCGCTCACGGGTTGAGGGCGCTGCGGGGCTCACGGGCTGAGCGTGCTGCGGCGCTTGCGGGAGACCTCCTGGCCGATCGCGAACAGCAGCCAGGTGAAGGCCGTCGCGTCGTCGACGATCCCGAACGGCAGGAACACATCCGGGATCAGGTCGATGGGCGAGAGGATGTAGATGACCACGGCGATCATCGCGATGATCTTGCCCTTGCTCGTCCGGTACACCCGGTCCTGCACCCGCGCCTGCACCCCGGCCCGGAGGCCACGGGCGGGAGAGCGCCGCCCGGCCGCCCGGGGACGGCGACGCAGCCGCAGGATGCCGAGGACGAGCAGGACGCCGCCGACGACCATCCCGGCGACGCCGAACGTGCGGACGTCGAAGGCCCTGATGTCACCACCGACGGCGAAGGTCAGAATCGCGCCGACGAAGAGGACGAGGGCGCCGAGCCAGGCCATTGCTCCTCCGAAGGGTCGGGGACACACCGAGTATGTCCCGCATTCGCCCGGCTATTCGCGCGGGCGCCGAACCAGGTAGGACGGACGGTCGGGGCGGACGGTTCCGGGCTCAGCGGACGCCGCGCGGTCGGAACTGGACGCTGATGCGCGGGCCGCAGGGCCGGGTCGTCTTCGGCACGGCGTGCTCCCAGGTGCGCTGGCAACTGCCGCCCATCACGATGAGGTCGCCGTGGCCGAGCTCGAACCGCAGGGCCTCGCCGCCGCCGCGCGGGCGCAGCGTCAGCGCGCGCGGCGCGCCGACCGAGACGATGGCCACCATCGTGTCCTGCGTGCTGCCGCGCCCGATCGTGTCGCCGTGCCAGGCGACGCTGTCGCGGCCGTCGCGGTAGAAGCACAGCCCGGCGGTGCGGAACGGCTCCCCGAGCTCGGCGGCGTAGTGCGCGTCGAGCGCCCGCTTCGCGTCGTCGAGCGCCGGGTCGGGCAGCGTCTCGCCCTCGTCGTAGAACTTCAGCAGACGGGGCACGTCGACGACCCGGTCGTACATGTGCCGGCGCTCGGCGTGCCACGGCACGGTGTCCTGGAGCCGTTCGAAGAGGGTGTCGGCGCCGGCGACCCAGCCCCGGCGCACGTCGATCCAGGCGCCGTGGTCGAGCGGCGTCCGGTGCACCGACGGACCGAGCGGGCGCAGTCCGATCTCGTCGTCGGAGTCCAGCAGCGACGCCTGAAAAGCGCGGGTCATAGCAGGAGTCTACGCATCGCCTTCAAACGCATGTTCGATCACGGCCCGGACGCGTCCGCCGGGGTCAGAGCTCCAGGCGCCAGTCGTTGCAGCGCATGAGGTGCCCTGGCGGGTACTCGAAGTCGCAGGCCCCCAGCAACGTGAAGCCGAGCTTGCGGCAGATCGCGTTGGACGCCGGGTGGTCGACGGACGGATACGCGTGCAGGAACCGGTGCCGGCGCTCCGCGCGGGCGCGCTCGACGACGAGCCGCCCGGCGGCGGTCGCCAGGCCCCGGCCGCTGAACTCGGGCAGGATGCTCCAGCCCGTCTCGTAGACGGTCTCGCCCCGCCACTCGCGCTCCCAGTAACCGATGTTGCCGACGGCCTCCTCTTCGGGAAGCGCGACGACGCGGAACATGGCCTCGGAGTCGTGGTCTCCCGGCTTCAGGTAACGCTGGTGCCGGGCGAGGATCTTCTCCTCGCTCTCCGGGCCGCCGAGATGCTCCATCATCTCGGGGGCGTTGATTCGCCGGAGCAGGTCGAGGTCGCCCTCGGCCCACGGCTCGATCCGAACGTTGGCGTCGGCCGGTGTCGTCACAGTTCTTCCTCTCGTGGAAGGTTCCGAAGCCGCCTCCGAACCGCGCCCAAGAGAGCATGGCGGCTCCGGAGGGTGGGCGGTGAGCCGTTCGGAGAGTATGCCCACACTAAACTAAGTTTGCCAAGGACAATCTCAGGAGGTTCCCCATGGACACCGACGCATCCGAGCCGCGCGGCGACCGTGGCTCCGAGCCGGCCTCCGCCGCGCGGCCGCGGATAGGAGACCGGCTGCGACGCGCCCGACGGCAACGGGATCTGACGATCGAGCGGCTCGCGCAGGAGACCGGACTGACCAAGGGCTTCCTGTCTCAGGTGGAACGCGACCGGGCCAACGTGTCGGTCGCCTCGCTCCTGCGGATCTGTGAGGTGCTCGGCGTCCGGGTGGGAGAGCTGTTCGACGAGGAGGAGACCGGGCTGGTGCCGGCCGACCGCAGGCCCGCGTTGCACTTCGGCGGCACCGGGGTGCGGGACTCCCTGCTCACCCCCCGGCCGAACCGCAGCATCCAGGTGCTCCACTCGACGGTGGCGCCGGGCGGCAACAGCGAGGAGGACGGGGATCCGCCTTATCGAACCCGGTCGGACGCGCAGTTCATCCATGTCACGCGGGGCTCGTTCGAGATCACCCTCGACGGCGAGGTCTTCCTGCTGCGGGCCGGGGACTCCCTGACCTTCACCGGCCGGGAGAAGAAGAGCTGGCGCAACCCGTCGGCGGACGAGGACGCCGAGCTGCTGTGGATGCTGACGCCCTCGCTGTTCTGACCGCCGCGGAACGCGACTCCGCCGAAGGAAGGACGCCCCTTCCCGCGCCCGGCGAGCAGGGTCAGGAGTCGAAGCCGGTGCCGCGCGACACCGGCTCCCACTCCCGCAGTTCCCGCTGGACGGCGCCGGCGTGCGCGACGAGCGCGTCCACCGCGTCGTTGCCCAGCGGCAGCCGCAGCGGCGTCCGCTCCGCGTTCAGCGCCGTCAGGATGGCGGCGGCGGCCTTGGCCGGGTCGCCGGGCTGCTTGCCGTCCGCTCCCTCCGCCATGGAGCGGGTCGGCCCCACCGTCTCGGCGTAGGCGTCCATGGCCGCGGACCGGTACAGCGCGCCGCCGAACAGACTCGTACGGAATGCGCCCGGCTCGACGATCAGCACCTTGATCCCGTACGGGGCGACCTCCTCGGCCAGCGCCTCGGACATGCCCTCCAGGGCGAACTTGGTCGCCGAGTACGCCCCGAATCCGGCGAACGACAACTGGCCGCCCATCGAGCTCAGCTGCACGATCGCGCCGGACCGCCGCTCGCGCATGTGCGGCAGCACCGCGCGGACCAGCGCCGCGGGCCCGAAGACGTGCACGTCCATCAGGTCACGGAACTCCCGGTCGGTCGTCTCCTCCACCGCGCCGATCTGGCTGCGTCCGGCGTTGTTGACCAGGACGTCGATCCGGCCGTACCAGAGCAGCACCTCCGCGACGACGGCGGAGATCCGCGTGGTGTCGGTGACGTCCAGGCGGACGGCGTTCACCCGGTCCGGGTGGGCGGCGACGAGGTCGTCCAGCGCCTCCGGTCTCCGGGCGGCGGCCACGACGGTGTCGCCGGCGGCCAGCGCCGCCTCGGCGATCGCCCGGCCGAACCCGGAGGAAGCCCCCGTGATCAACCACACCTTGCCGCTCGCCGCACGCGTGCTCTCAACGCTCATTTCAACTCTCTCCAGGTCAAGGGGATCGGCGTCCGCCGTACGGCGGATCGCCACGGTCAGGAATCGAAATCGGTGCCGCGCGACACGTGTTCCCAAGCGAGGAACTCCGCGCGGGCGGCATCGAGGGAGGCGGAGATCGCGTCCGCCGCGTCGTTGCCCAGCGTCAGCCGGAGCGGTGCCTTCTCCGCGTCGAGCGCGGCAAGGATGGCGGCGGCGGCCTTCGCGGGGTCGCCCGGCTGCGTGCCGTCCAAGGCGGCCTGCGCCTCGCGTACGGGGCCGAGGATGTCGGCGTACGCGGGAAGCTCGGCCGACTCCTGGAGCGTGCCACTGCCGGAGAAGGCGGTCCGGAACGCCCCAGGCTCGACGATCAGCACCTTGATGCCGAACGGCGCGACCTCCTGGGCGAGTGCCTCGGAGAACCCTTCGAGCGCGAACTTCGTCGCCGAGTAGGCGGGCACCCCGGCGAACGACATCCGGCCGCCCATCGAGCTCAGCTGCACGATCGCGCCGGACCGCCGCTCGCGCATGTGCGGCAGCACCGTCCGGACCAGCGCCGCGGGCCCGAAGAAGTGCAGGTCCATCAGATCGCGCAACTCGTCGTCCGTGGTCTCCTCGGCGGCGCCGACCAGGCCCCGTCCGGCGTTGTTGACCAGGACGTCGATCCGGCCGTACGACCGCGCCACCTCGGCGACGACGGCGGAGATCCGCGTGGTGTCGGTGACGTCCAGCCGGATGGCGTTCACCCGGTCCGGGTGGGCGGCGACGAGGTCGTCCAGCGCCTCCGGTCTCCGGGCGGCGGCCACGACGGTGTCGCCGGCGGCCAGCGCCGCCTCGGCGATCGCCCGGCCGAACCCGGAGGAAGCCCCCGTGATCAACCACACCCTGCCGCTCGCCGCACCCGTCTCAATGCTCATCTCATGAACTCCTGTCGAAGTGGGATGTCTCAGTTATGGCAGCGAGCCGGCCGGAGCGTCCAAGACAAAAGATCACTTGAGTCATAAAGGCGGCTTATGATCGCAGCGTGGAGCTGCGGCAGTTGCGGTACCTGGTGGCGATCGACGACGAGGGGAACCTCGGCCGCGCCGCCGCGCGGCTGTACGTCAGCCAGCCCGCGCTCTCGTACGCCCTCAAGAACCTGGAGGCGGAGTTCGGCGTGCGGCTGTTCGACCGGCACGCCGGCGGCGTCACCGCGACCGTCGCAGGACGCGACATCCTCGCCGAGGCTCGCTTGACACTCCAGCAGGCCGACCGCGTCACCGCCGCGGCCGAACGCCACCGCCGCAGCGCCACGGGCGTGCTGCGCGTGGGATTCGAGGCCAGCGGCGCGGGCGAGCTGACCACGCGCGCCCGCGCGGAGTTCGCTCGCCGTCACCCGGGCGTACGGGTCGAGCCCAAGCGATTCGACTGGGGCGAGGAGGCGGCCGCGCTGCGCGACGGCCGGGTGGACGTCGCCTTCGTGTGGCTGCCCGCCGACCTGACGGGCATGCACAGCGAGGTCGTGCACACCGACCAGCGGGTCGTCGGCCTGCCCGCCGGTCACCCGCTCGCCGAACGTACGGGGCTGTCGATCCTCGACGTCAAGGACGAACCCCTGATGTGGACCGAACGCGCGCCGCGCGCATGGGTCGACTGGTGGGCGGTGAACCCGCGGCCGGACGGTTCGGCCCCGCGCTGGGGCCCGACCAACGACAACGTCGAGGAGATGCTGGAACAGGTCGCCGAGGGAGCGGCGATCTGCTTCGCGCCCGCCGGCATGGCGCGGTACTCCGCCCGCCCCGACCTGGTCTGGGTGCCGCTCACCGACGTCGAGCCGCTCCGGGTCGCGCTGGCCTGGCCCACCGGCACGGACAACGCCTTGGCCGACGGCTTCGTCGATGTCGTACGCGAACTGGCCGCCCCGGGTTTGCGTTAGACCGCGCTCGAAGTCCTACCGTCGTCGACGTGCCGGCACGGAGCCGGCCGACCATGACGAAAGACCAGGGAGTTCACGATGACCCGCGAAGAGAAGTACGAGCACGGCCTGAACGTTCTGCGGCAGATCGACGGCGAGGCCGGGCAGAAGGTCGTCGACTCCCTCGCCGACATCTCGCCGGAGCTGGGCCACCAGGTCGTCGCCTGGGGATTCGGCGAGATCTACGCCCGCCCCGGCCTGGCGCCGCGCGACCGGCAGCTGGTCACCCTCGGTATGCTCACCGCCCTCGGCGGAGCGGAGCCGCAGCTCGAGGTGCACATCAACGCCGCGCTCAACGTCGGCCTGACCCCGCAGGAGATCGTCGAGGCGCTGCTGCACTCCGCCGGTTACTGCGGCTTCCCCCGCGCCCTGAACGCGACCTTCGTCGCCAAGAAGGTCTTCGCCGAACGCGGCCTGCTCCCCGTCGAGATGTGAGCACGCGGCAGCGCTCCGGTCCGGGCGCAACGGGGCGTCCACCAGACCCACGTCCCGTCCCCGGGCCGCGGAGCCGGTCGTCCGCAGAGCCGTGTCCGGCCCAGGGCCGTGAGTCGGCTGTCTGCGGGACCGTGTCCGGCCCCGGGGCGCGGACTCGGTCGTCCGCCGCGTCAGCGGTGGCGCAGCAACCGGGCGGGCAGGACCGCCGACCGCACGCCGCCCACTCGATGCGAGCCCGCCACGGCGGCCTTGGCGGTGGAGGCCGGCGTGGGCCTGGAGGGAGCGAACGCGGTCGCGACGGCCGCGGCGACGCACGCGAAGCCCACCACGGCGATCAGTATGGGCATCCTGCGGCGGTTCTTGGTCTGCACCGGGCCTCTCCCCGAGATCGGAGCGCACCGAGCGCTCGTGATCGTTGCCTCATGAATGGAGATGCTCCACAAGCCGCCGAAGTTGCCTCCAACCCCAACAATTCCGGCGAGCCGCGCCCCGGCGGCACGGCCCAGCAGGTCAGGGGTTCGCGCCGATCGCCGACGGCTGGTCGTGGGTGCTGGCTGGCGCGCAGAATGCTCGGTGAACGCGGTGCCGCATGCCCCGTCAGGGGCATGAACCGTGATATGTCGCGCGGCGGTGGGTGGGTTTTCCGAGGTTTCGCCCACCACCCAGCCGTGCCGTACCTGTGTGCGGCTGTGGGCGTGCGGAAGTCTCGGTGAATGCTTCGCGGCTGGGTCCGCAAAGACGGGCGAAGCGCGATAAACCGGGCGGCGGTGGGGTGGGCTATCCGAGAATCCTGCCCGGTCGCCACATCGTGTCGCCCGCCGCATCGCGGCGAAGGGATCGATCGCCCGCCGCCGTTCTGTGACGCCGCCTGCTGGCGTCCCGAGTTTCGGTTGCTATGGACATGTTGCCGTCGGCGTTGACAGGTTGGCGTCGATGTCGCCGGTCTGCCGTCTGAACGGTCGGCTTTGGTGCGGCAACAGCGGCGGCAACGTGCTGTACTGCCCGGTCCCTCGGGGCGTGCGAAGGCTCGGTGAGCGCAGCGTCTCGCGCTCGCCGACCGGGCCGGGGAAGCGCGATTCCGTCGCGCAAAGGCCGTCAGTACCGGATGCTGCGGGAAGGAGTGTTGAAGCTGAAGTCGTTTCCCGCCCAGCCGGCTTCCGCCTCGATTCGTCCGTGGGCGAGCGCGGGCACCGCCTTCGTGGAGAGCACGCCGCTGGTGGACACGTCGGCCTCGTTCTCGGCCACCTTCCAGCGGTCGGTCGGCGTGTCGGCGTAGGTGGCGACCCAGACGGTGGTGCCGTACGTCCCCCGATACTTCCCGTCCCTCTTCACCTCGGCCCATACGGTGTTGCATGAGGTGGACCTCATGACGATGAGGGTGCCGCCTCGTTCGCCCTTCGGCGCACCCATGTCACCGAAGACGGGGAACCTTCTCAGCACCGTGCCGTGGTACTTCCCGTGCTCTGCCGCGCAGGGCCGCGCGTTCCCGGCGGACGGCTGCGGCGTAGCGGTCGCGGGGAAGGGGGACGCCGTGCCGGTCCCGAAGGCGGTCGGCGCGTGGGCGGTCATCCTGGCAGCGGCGTCGACCGTGGCGGTCGGCGCTGAGCTGGAAGGCGCAAAGGCGGTCACGACGGCGGCGACACCGCCCGCGACGCCCACCGCGGCGATCAGTACACGCGACTTCCGTCGGCTCTTGCCCTGCATCTGACTCTCCCCGAGTTCGGCCGAGCGCGGCGAGCACTCGTGATCATCAACCTCACGAGAAGAGATGCTCGCCAGGCCACCGAAGTTGCTCGGAACGGGGACCTTCTCAAAAATCACACGTCGGCGTAGCCCACAGCGCAGGTCAGGAACCTGCGGTGCCGCGAACGCTTTGAGTCCCGGCCCATAAAGGCGGGCAAAGCGTGATGAAACAGGCGACGGTGAGCGGGGTCTTCGAGACTTTCGCCCACCACCCCAGTGGTGCCGTGCGCGTGCGTGCGGCCGGGGGTGATGGGGGCGCACAGAAAGTTCGGTCAATGCTTCGCGACCGGGCCAGCAAATGCGGACGAAGCATGGTCATTCGGGCGGCCGTAGGGAGGTTCTCCAAGACTTTTGCCCGCCGCACCACACCGCACCGAAGGCAGGAGGGGGCTTGCTCGGATCGGTCAGTCCCACCAGAGGACGACGGCCAGGCCTCGCACGGCCGTGTCGCGGTAGAAGGCGAGCAGGGCGGTGAAGTGCTCCTCGAGGTAGCGGCGGGGATGGCCCGACAGGAACTCGACGCTCCGGCCCATTCGCGTCAGCGCCTCCGCCGGGTCGGCGGGAAGCACGTCGAGCACGGCCCGTGGTTCGATCCGCCGCAGTTGAGCGGCGACCTCCGCGACGGCGTCCGGCACCAACGCGGTCACCGGATGACTCCAGATGGAATTGGGGAAGTCGCGGTATGCGGGATTGACCTCGTCGTCTCCGTCGACCGAACGGCGGAGCGCCGCGACCGTCGCGGCGTCGACCCCCGCGACCTCGCAGGACCGGAGGAGACCTTCCGGGGACCAGTCGAGGTCAAGGTGGTCCGACCGTGGTCGCAGGTCGAAGGAGCACAGCAGGTTCAGCGTCTCGACCGACGCCCGGCAGGCGTCGAGCTCGGCCCCGGAGACCCGGGCGAGCTGCTGAGTTATGGCCACGCCCGGCAGTCTCTCCAGCGCAGGGCACGGTCGCGAACGATTTTCCGAACGCGAACGTCCGGCTGGGATGCGACCGCGAACGGTCTTCCGGTCACGACCGCCCGCGAGCGACTCCGCCGGCCACGGCCACCCGCGAACGAGCGATCGCCGATCGCCCGCTACGAGGTACCGCTAGCCACGCCCGGCGCGGGCCGCGTCGCCTTGGCGACCGGCAGCACCGCGACCTCGACGCAGGCTCCACCGTTGTCGCCGCTGCGGTTCGCTTTGCGCCAGAGCGCCACTTGGACGCAGTTGCCGCCGTCGTCGCCGCTGTGGGTAGATGTGCGCCAATCGAGGGTGGTGGTCAGCTCCATCGTTCCTTCACCGTCCGCGTGATCAGCTCGAGGGACTGGTCGACCGGCAGCGCCCGCGACCGGATCGACTCGAACCGCTTGGTCAGCCTCGCCAGGTCCGCTGGCTCGCCCGTCGTGATCCCGCGCGCCGCCGTCTCAACGTACGCCACCTCCCGTCGGTCGTCGACCGTGGCGAGCACGAACGACCCGTTGACGCCGCGGTGCAGCCCGCAGGGGAGGATCTGCA
Organism: Actinoallomurus liliacearum; assembly: GCF_039542035.1. Taxonomy (NCBI): domain Bacteria; kingdom Bacillati; phylum Actinomycetota; class Actinomycetes; order Streptosporangiales; family Thermomonosporaceae; genus Actinoallomurus; species Actinoallomurus liliacearum. The sequence continues at coordinate 543,004 of NZ_BAABHJ010000008.1, read as the reverse complement.
CGCTGATTCGCTCGGAGACGGCCGCGACCAGGTGTTGGAGCTGCTCGCGCATCACCTCCGGGCCGCCGACCTCGCGCCAGAGCACGGATTCGTCGAGCACGCAGGCGAGGTAGGGCGGCTCGGGCTCGGTGCGCTGGAGGATCTCCTGGCGCGCGAGCCGGGCACGCACCTGATGCTCGTCGCCGTGGAGCAGCGCCCGCGCGTACGCCTCCGTTTGGAGTAGGCCGTACACCAGGGCGAGCTCGAAGCTGCGCAGCAGGTCGGCGGCGGACTCGTGGACCGGCCAGTCGAACCAGGGCGGGTGGACGCTGCGCTTGAGGAGGCCGTCCCAGAGGCGCAGCAGGATGCCGCTGCCGTCGAGGACCTCGTCCATCCGCTCGGCGAACTTTCGGAGCGGCATGTCCTCGGCGCGCTCGACCGCGCCGATGTGGGAGCCGCTGTAGTTGGCCTTCGTGCCGGCCTGGTCCTGGGACAGGCCGGCGCGCTCGCGCAGGAAGCGCAGCTCGGCGCCGAAGAGGGCGAGGGGAGACGCGGACGGGTCGAGGGGGCTCGGTCGGCGCGGCATGGGGGACCTCCGTTGGCAGGTGTTCGCAACCGGCCGGGGCCGATTAGCCGAGATGTAACGGAGTGTAGAGCGAGTCATTACCGAATGTGAGGTCGGTTGGCCAGGCTGTGGAAAGGAATTTCGACAGACGGACGGCGAGGTGAGCATGGTGACAGCGATCGGCGGCGTCGATCCGAAGGTCGTACCGGCCGGCGGGTGCGCCGCCTGGCCTCTTCCGCCGGGCCCCACCGGGGCGGGCTTCGCGCGCGGCGTGCTGAAGGCGGTGTTCGGCGAGCTGCGCATGCCCGCCGTCACGACGTACGACGCCGCCGTCGCGCTCTCCGAGCTGGCGACCAACGTCCACGTCCACGCGTACGGCGGCGCGATCCCGGCCTACCTGCCGATCGCCGGGCTGCCGGAGCTGTGGGCGTACGTGCGATGGCGCGCGAAGCCGGAGGCCGTGTTCGCGGTCTACGACTCGGCGCCGTGGCGCGGGCCGGTCCCGGACGGGCGGCTGCGGCCGCCGCCGTACGCCGAGGGTGGGCGCGGCTTCGAGGTGGTGGACGCGCTGACCGCGGAGTACGGCGGCGAGTGGGGCATGTACCGGACGCGGTCGCGGCTGGGCGCCGGGCCGGTTCCGGGAAAGGCGGTGTACTTCACCGTGCCCGTACCGGCCGGGCTCGTCACGCCAGGCGAGAGCACCGCGCGGCGGACGGCGGAGGAGATCCACGCCCTGCTCGCCGCCCGGGGCCTCGGTCCCCTGCAACTGGCCATCGGCTACGGCATGGCCGTCATCTGCGTCCGCGCCGGGATGCACGTCTGGGTGCGCGACGGGTCGATCTCCTACCGCGCCCCCGGTCTCGGCGTCGTGCGCCACTCGCCGTACGACCGCGTCGAGGTGGTGGAACGGATCGTCCGCCACTGCGCCGAACTCGACACCGCCACGGACTGTCGTCGCTCTTGACACTTCGCCGCCGTGACCGGAGCCGGCCGCCGGCTTCAGGGTCCTGAGCAGGCGCGGCAGCCGACGGTTACGGCTGCTCAGAGGCTTGCCGACGAACGCGTCGTCTGGACAGTGAAGAGAGCGCGGTGACTCCACCCGGTGCCGATCCGGGAAAGGCGTCGCCGGCCACGCGTAGTGCAAGAACCTGCGCGATTACACAAAAAAGGAAATCATCATGAAACCCGAAAACGGGAAAGAAGCGTCGGGCCGCTCTGGCGGCCGATGGCGACTGTTATTCGGATGGCTGATTCACCACCCGCGCCGGGCGGTGCGGTGGTTGCTCGGCCTCGCCGGCCGGTCGGTCTGGCTGACGGCCGGATCCGCGTTCATCGGAGCGTCGATCGCCGCCCGGGTGTCGGGCGCGGTCCTGCAGCCGCTGACGGCCGGGCACCAACTGACGGCTCTGCAGGCCAACACCCTCCTCTGCCTGTTCGCCCTGCCGATGTACGGCCTCGGGCTGGTGGCGGGGCGGCGACGGCTGACCGAGCCGAAACTGCGCGACGCCGTGCCGGACACCAAGCGGCGGGATCAGACCTTCTCCTGGGTCCTGGGCGCCGTTCGAAGGTTCCCCTTGGTGCACGCGGCTCTGTTTCGGATGGTCGAGACGGAGAAGCGGCATCGGTGGGTGCTGACGATCCTGCCCTACCTGGCGACCGCCTTCGGCGGCGCCGTTCTGTCGCAGTTCATCGCTGCGCGGATGCCGCTGGCGACCGGGGTGGCGATCGTGACCCTCGGCCCGACCACCATGGCGATCGCGCTCGCGTGGAAGGGCGGTGACAAGGGACTCCCGCTGTTCCTGCCGCTGGTGTCGGCGGCGGGAGCGATGATGTTCATCCCCTGGGGAGAGCACGTCGATATCGCCGGTGTGCTGGCCGCCGTGGCCGGCGCGGTGGTGTCCGCCACGGGGGTGAAGACCGGGAAATCGGTGTCGAACGCGGGAGTCCTGGTGAAGACCATGGCCCTGTCGTACGCGGTCGATCTGGTCATCGGAGCTCATTCTCTCCTCATGGTCCACTGGACCTGGCGGATCGTCCTGTGGGGGATCGTCTCCGGCGTTCTCTGCGTCGGCGGCAATCTCCTGTACTGGATCTCCCAGGTGCAGTTGCACTGTCCGGAGAGGCTGGCGGCGGCCGTGGGGTCGACCGGGCCGGCGCTGGGCGCTCTGGTGGGGTTCGTCGTCCTGGGCCAGGCCCAGGGGCCGGTGGGCCTCGCCGGGATCTGCATGGCCCTGGTCGGTTTCTTCCTGAACGCGACCCTGACCGGCTCGGAGGACGAGCGGGCCAACGAGGAGGAGAACCATCACACCAGGCGCGCGGCCCGGATGGCGAACGCGCGCAGCGGGGTGCCGAACACGGGTCCGGGCCGAAAGCGGCGGCCCGGACCCGTGGAGAAGGAACGTCCTGGTCGGCCGGGGCGGAGGCGAATGAGGCGGACGTCGGCGCGGAGGGACTAGCCGCCGCGTGCGCGGCCTGACAGTGACGGCCCTGGGGTGACCCGGGGCCGTTCGTCCGTCTTCTGACATGCGACGGTTCTGCCGCGGGAGGTCGACCGGCGAGGTCGCCGAGCCCGCGCCCGTACGGGGGCCGGTTCAGGGGAGCGGGGCCGGGTCGTCGAGGCGGTCCAGTACCGGGTTGCGGACCTGCTGGAAGATCACCGAGGTGCGGAATCCGGCGACCTCCCGGCGCCTGCTGAGGCGGTCGGTCAGGAACGCGTGCAGGTGGTCGAGGTCCGGCACCGCCACGTGCAGGAGGAAGTCGTCGTCGCCGGAGATGACGAACACGCTCAGCACCTCGGGGAGCCGTGCCGTGAAGTCCTTGAAGGCGTCGATGAACGGGCGGCTGGGCACCCGGAGCTTCACCGAGACCAGGGCCTGCACGCCTCGGTTGAGGGCGGCCAGGCTGATGTCGGCGTGGTAGCCGCGGATCACCCCCCGCCGGGTCAGCGTCCGTACCCGTTCCAGGCAGGTCGACGGCGCGATGCCGAGCTTGCGCGCCAGCTCGCGGTTGGACTGCCGCGCATCCGTTTGGAGAAGGCGCACGATTTCAACGTCGAGTTCGTCCATGGCCGAAATATTGGCACGATTCCGGACAGACGTTCGGTGAGCCGTCGCCCTCACCGGCCGGATGGCTAGCGTCAAGGCGTTTTGTTCGATCATGGGAGAAGACGTGGCGCTGTCGACGCGACAGGAACCGGCGGGGGCGGTCGCCCCGGCGCGCGAGCACCGGCTGGGCACGGCGCAGGGTACGGCGCTGTTCGTCGGGGCCGTGCTGGGGCCGGGCGTGCTGGCGCTGCCGCACCTGGCCGCCGCGGCGGCCGGACCCGCCTCGATCCTCGCCTGGGCGGCGCTGCTGGTCCTGAGCGCGCCGGTGGCGCTGACGTTCGCGGCCCTGGGGTCGCGGTACCCGGACGGCGGTGGGGTCGCGACCTTCGCCGGGCGGGCGTTCGGGCCGCGGATCGCGGCGATCGTCGGCTGGTGGTTCTACGGCATCGTTCCGGTGGGCACGCTGGCCGGTGCGCTCATCGGCGGGGACTACGTCACCTCCGCCGTCGGTGTCGGCCGCCCGTGGGCGGTGGTGGTGGCGGTCGTCCTGCTGGCCGCGGCGTTCGCGACGAATCATGGCGGGCTGCGGATGTCCGGCCGGGTACAGGTGGTGCTCGTGAGCGGGCTGGCCGCGCTGCTGACCACCGCCATCGTCACGGCGGGACCACGACTGTCGTGGGGGAACCTCGCGCCGTTCGCCCCGCACGGCGCGCTCGGTGTGGTGCACGCGGCGGGAGTGCTGTTCTTCGCGTTCGCGGGGTGGGAGGCGGCCAGCCACCTGTCCGGGGAGTTCGCCGATCCGCGCCGGTCGATGCTCCGCGCGACCACGCTGACCCTGCTGATCGTGGGCGTGCTGTACCTCGGGCTGGTGGTCACCGTGCTCGGCGTCCTCGGTGGACGGGCCGCGACCTCACCGGTCCCGCTCGCCCTGCTCCTGCAGGAGGGGATCGGCGCCGGAGCCCGGACGGCCACCGGCGTCGTCGCCGTCATCCTGAGCTTCATCGCGGTCAACACCTACATCGCCGGCGGGGCCAGGCTCGGCGCCGCCCTGGCCCGCGACGGCGCCCTGCCCGCGCCCCTCGCCAAGGGAGCGGTGGCCGGGCAGGTGCCGCACCGCAGCCTCGTTCTGCTGGCGGCGCTCACCGCCCTGGTCACCGCGGTCGCCGTTCCGTACGGGCTCGGGCTCGACACGCTGATGCGGGCCACCGCCGCCTGCCTGGCCGCGGTCACGGTCGTCGGAACGGCCTCGGCCGTCCGCCTCCTGCCCCGCGGCGACCGCCGTGGCCGTACGCTCGCGGCGGCGGCCACCGTCTTCACCGGCCTGGTGCTGCTGTCCTGCGGCGCCTACCTTCTCCTGCCCGTGGCGCTGGCGGCGGGCGCCGTCCTGGCCGTCCGCCGACGGATCGCGAAGCCGTCCGGCTGAGCCCCACGGCCGGGCTCCCGGTCGGGTTCCACGTACGGGCGGCGGCTCCGGAGGAAGACGAACGGCCCTGCCGGGGATCCCGGCAGGGCCGTCGCAGCATGTGTACCGATGTGCGGGTCGCCTCTCGGCGAAAGGCACAACGCGGCTCCAGCCGAACGGTATTCCGCGAAGGCGATAGATGAGGCCCGGGGACACCAGGCACATCGGCCACGGTGGATGTAACGGAGCGAGCGGCGTCCTTGTTCCCCGGTCCCGGAGATTCCCGTGGCCGGCCACGGTGGGTGATCTCGTGGCCCGGAAACGTGTGGGGGCGCTCGTCAGGGGAAGCCCTGACCTATCATCGGCAGCAGCGTCGCCCTAGGGAAGAGGTGTCAGATGGTGAAGGATCTGGACGTTGACGTCATCGACGTCAGCGGGCCCATCGCTGTCCTCACCGTCAAGGGGGAGCTGAACCTCTACACCAGCGGAGGGTTCCGCACCGCCGTACGGGGGGCGGGCGGCGACGGTCATCCGCATCTGATCCTCGACGTGTCCGGAGTCCCCTTCTGCGACTCGAGCGGGCTCAGCGCGCTGATCATGCTGCACCGCTGGGCGGGTGAGGCCGGCGGGTCGCTCACGCTGGCGGCGGTTCCCGACCGCATGTCGCGGCTGCTGGAGATGTCGGGCGTCGACCAGACGATCCCGATCCAGCCGACCGTCCGCGAAGCGCTCGAGCAGCACCCGCACGGCGGCGACCGCACGTCCGCTCCGCAGAACTGAGACCGGTCCCGGGCGAGGGCGTCACTCCCGGAGGACGTTGACGTCGTCGGACGAGACCGCGACCATGCCCTCGATCTCCGACAGCAGGACGGCCAGCTCGTTGACCGGCCCGATGCCCTGCACGGACAGCCAGACCGAGACGACGCGCGGATCGTCGCCCTCGCCCCGGTCCTCGACCGACAGTTCGCTGACCGTGAAGCCGTGGCTCGTGCACCGGGCGAGGGCCTCGCGCAACGAGCCGCGCCCGCTGCGGTAGGCCAGCCGCAGGCGCGAGGACGCGTACTTCGACCGCGGCAGCCGGGCCGCCAGCGGGGTCAGCCCGAACACCACGAGGAAGTGCCCGGTGGTGACCAGGACGGCGAGCAGCCAGAGGCCCCCGCCCGCCGCCATGCCCACGGCGGCGGTCAGCCAGACGATGGCGGCGGTGGTCAGCCCGCGGACCGCGTCGCGGCGTACGAAGATCAGCCCACCGCCGACGAACCCGATCCCGGTGACGATCTGGGCGGCGACCCGGGACGGGTCCAGCGTGACGTGCGGGCCCAGGACGTCGGTGAAGCCGTACTTCGACACCAGCATGATCAGGGCGGCGGCGAAGCCCACCAGGGTGTGGGTGCGCAGCCCGGCGCTCTTGTGCCTGACCTCACGTTCGAGCCCGATCGCGGCCGACAGGGCCAGGGCCAGCGCGAGGTCGCCGACCTGCGCCCATCCCTGGCCGGTCGGCTCTCCGAAGTAGGCCGGCACCACCGTTCCAGGCTAGTTCGCGCGGCTCAGGGCATCTCGTCATCCTTGATTGTCCGGGTGTCGCGCAGCTCGACGTACGGTTCCTCGCGCGGGGAATGGCCGGCCTCGATGGCGCGGCTGCGTTCGAGTTCGGCGTTGAACTCCGCGCCGAGCAGGACCGCGAGGTTCGAGATCCACAGCCAGATCAGCGCGACGACCACGCCCGCCAGGCTGCCGTACGTCTTGTTGTACGAGCCGAAGTTCGCGACGTACAGGGCGAATCCGGCGGAGACGACCAGCCAGAGCAGCACGGCGAGGACGCCGCCGGGACTGACCCACCGGAAGCCCTGTTTGGCGTTGGGGGAGGCCCAGTACAGCAGCGCGAACATGAAGCTCACGACCAGCAGCAGCACCGGCCACTTGGCGATGTCCCAGACGGTGACGGTCGCGGACTGGGCGCCGATCAGGTCGCCGACGCGGCGCGCGATGCCCCCGGTGACCACCACGGTCACCGCCGTCACGGTCAGGCAGACCAGCATCACGATCGTGATGCCGAGGCGGATGGGCAGCGTCTTCCACAGCGGCCTGCCCTCGGGCACGTCGTAGACGACGTTCGAGGTCCGCATGAAGGCGGCGACGTACCCGGAGGACGACCACAGCGCCACCAGGAGGCTGAGCACTCCGGCCAGACCGGCGGCGCCGGTCCCGTGCTGCAACTCGGTCAGCGCGTTGATCGCGAGCTGGCGTACCGGTCCGGGGGCGGCCTTGCCGAGCTCGTCGATGAGCTGCTGCAGTGTGTTCTTGCCGGTCAGGCCGAGCAGCGACACGAGGACGAGCAGCGCCGGGAACACCGACAGGACGCCGTAGTAGGTCAGGGCCGCCGCCCGGTCGACGAGATCGTCCCGCTGCACCTCGCCGACGGTCCGGCGCAGCGCCGCCCACCACCAGCGGACGCCGAGGTCGGTGGGCTCGGGAGCCTCCTCCTCGGGAGCATCCGTCTCGGCGGCGTCCTTCTCGGGAGCGTCGGTCTCGGGCGTTTCGGTCTCGGAGGCTCTGGTATCGGGGGTTTCGGTATCGGGGGCTTCGGTGTCGGGGGTTCCGTGCTCGGGGGCTTCGGTCTCGGCGGACCTGCCGACGGCCGACTTCCTCATTCTCAGGCTCCCTCAGACGATCGACAGGGGCTGTTCGGTCGCCGGCGTGATGACGGCCGTGCACTCCGGGCACCGCCGCGCCGCCAGGGGGATCTTCATCGTGCACTCGGGGCAGTCCCGCTCGGCCGCCGCCTGCTTCCGATCGAACAGGTGCAGTACGCGCGTGACCGGTAGGACGATGACGAAGTAGATGACCGCCGCGGAGATGAGGAAGGACACCGCCTCGGTGAGGAAGGCCCCGTACGTGAACTTGGCCTTGCCGACGGTGAGGACGAGGCTGGTGAAGTCGGGTTTCCCGCCCACCACTGCCAGCAGCGGATTGATGAAGGAGTTGACGAAACTCTTGACGAGGTTGCTGAACTGGGTACCGATCACCACGGCGACGGCGAGGTCGACGAGGTTGCCGCGCAATATGAACTTACGAAAGCCGCTCATCACGGCAGGCAGTATTCCCGTCTGACGCCCTCTATGCTCCGGATTGCGGCCAAGTCCGAACTCCGCGTAGCGGCGAGTGGAGCGCCCGGTCCGCTCGTCCCTTATCCGGGAATGGCGCCGGAGTCGGCGAGATCCGCGTCGATCAGGTCTTTGAGCAGCGCCGATGTCGCGGACGCGAGCTCCCGCACCGTGGGTTCGGGCAGGACCACGTCGCTCTCGAAGGCCCGCCGAACGGTCCGCGCGAGGAGGTCCGCCCGCCGTTCCCAGCCGTCGGCGGAGGCGCGCAGGAACCCCTCGAACGTCGCCTGGTAGGCGTGACCGACCTCGTCGACCTCCATGTCGTCACGGAGCAGGCGGTGCTCGGCCAGCAGTTCGAAGTAGCCGCGGGCCATCTCGGTATGCCGGTCGTCGAGGCTGACGGTCAGCCTGCCCATCAGCTCGGGGTCGGCCAGGAGGAACCCGCGCAGCAGTGGCCGCCGCGCGATGGCCAGGAAGTAGGACTGCGCGAAGCGATGGAGCAGGCAGGTCTGCGGCTCCTCCACGAGCGCCTGCCGTACCTCGGCGATGGCGGAGCACACCTCGCGGGTGAAGACCGCGCCGAAGAGCTGGTCGCGGCTTTTCCAGTGCAGGTAGACGGTGCCCTTGCCGATGTCCGCTCCGGTGGCCACGTCGTCGATGGTCACCCGCCGGTAGCCGTGGCGCAGCAGCAGGTCGGCGGCCACGTCGAGGATGCGGGCGGCGCGTTCGGCCCGGTCGCGGGGGGCTCGGACTCGTTCCACGCCGGTCACCGTATGACCAGATGCGAGTTCTGGTCAACCATCAGCGAGACGGTTGACCAGATTTCAAAAATAGTCATACAGTCATGGCGACGCTGGAAGCAGACGCGGTGGAGGACGGCATGAGGACAGTTCTGATCTCCGGAGCCGGCATCGGCGGGACGACGCTCGCCTACTGGCTGGCCCGGCACGGGTTCGAGACGACCGTCGTGGAGCGGGCCGCCGGCCTGCGCTCCAGCGGCAGTCCGGTCGACGTGCGCGGACCGGCGGTGGAGGTCGCCGAGCGAATGGGCGTGCTGGAGCGACTACGCGACGCGGCGACCACCGCGAGGGGAATGAGCTTCGTCAACGACTCCGGCCGCCGGGTCGGCGGCGTGAACACCGGCGCCCTGCAGCGGGCCTGGGGCAGCCGGGAGGTGGAGATCACGCGAACCGACCTGGCCACGGTCCTGTACGAGGCGAGCCGCGACTCGGCCGAGTACCTGTTCGGTGACAGCATGACCGCGATCGGCCAGGACGGCGACGGGGTGGAGGTCACCTTCGAGAAGGCGGAGCCGCGCCGGTTCGACCTCGTGATCGGCGCCGACGGGCTGCACTCGATGACGCGCCGCCTGGTCTTCGGGCCCGAGGACCGGTTCGTGCGCCACATGGGGCTGTACGTGGCCACGATGCCGCTGGACGGCCCGGCCGAGGAGGCGAAGAGCGTGGTCATCCACAATTCCCCTGGCCGCATGGTGGCCGTCCACCCCGTGCGCGGCCGAGCGCTGGCCGCCTTCATCTTCCGGAGCCCGGAGGTGGCCGGCTTCGACCACCGCGACCTGCGGCAGCACAAACGCATCCTGGCCGACGCCTACGCCGGGGCGGGCTGGCGCGTGCCCGGCCTGCTGGACCAGGCGATGGCCGCGGAGGACCTGTGGCTGGACTCGGTCAGCCAGGTGCGGATCGACCGGTGGCACGACGGGCGCGTGGCGCTGCTGGGCGACGCGGCCTCGTCGGTGTCGCTGTTCGGCGAAGGCTCCACGCTGGCCATGGCCGGCGCCTACACCCTGGCGTGCGAACTGGCCGCCGCCCCCGACGGCGCCTTCGCCCGCTACGAGGCCGCGCACCGCGCGCTGGTCACGCCGAAGCAGAACAACGCGGCGACAGCGGCCACGCTGATGGTCCCCGCCTCGCGCGCCGGCATCGCGACCCGGAACCTCGCCTCCCGGCTGTGGCCCGCCGCCGCGGCCACCGGCTGGGTGCGCGGCAGGCTGACCCGGGCCGTGGCCTGAGCCGGTCAGGCCGACGACGCTCCGGTGTTCCGGGCGGGAGGCCGCGGGCGGAGGCCGTCCATGAGGACGGTGACGAACGCGTCGGTGAGCTGCCGGGACGCCGGCTGCGCGCGGGCGATCGCGTAGGCGGTCTGGCCGACCAGGACCGTGGTGAGGGCGGGGTCGAGGTCGGTGCGGATCGCGCCGGCCTCGCGCGCTCCGGCGAGCATCTTCTCCACCACCTGGACGAGCTCGGCTCGCAGGGCCGTGGTCGCGGGCGGGCCCCCGCGCTGCGCGCCGGGGGCAACGGCGTCGACGTGCGCGACCACGCCGTCGACGTGGTCGAGCGCATGGGGATCATGCCGCGGGTCCGGGCTGCGGCCACCGACGTCCAGGGCATGAAGTTCGTCGACGGCGACGACCGGGCCATCGCGCGGGCGGCGGTCAGTGCTCGGCGGTGACGGCGTTGGCGCCGCTGGGTTCGGCGCTGCCGGCCTCGGCGGCGTGGCTCCGGCCGTGGCGGATGAACGCGGCGATGAGGACGACGGCGGCGACCACCACCGACCACAGGACCTGCGGCCGGCCGCTGTCGTCGAACAGCATCGTCACGAGGATCGCGGCGATGCCGGCGATCGTGGCGATGGTGAGGTACGGGAACAGCCACATGCGGACGAGCAGGCGGTCGGGCGCCTCGCGCTCCAGGCGGCGGCGCATCCGCAGTTGGGACACGGCGATCACGGTCCACACGAACAGGGCGACCGCGCCGGAGCCGTTCAGCAGGAAGAGGAAGACGGTGTCCGGGCTGGTGTAGTTGAAGATGACCGCCACGAACCCGAAGGCCACCGAGATCCAGATCGCGACGTGCGGGACGCCGCGCGCGGTGGTGGCACCGAACACCTTCGGCGCGTCGCCGCGCTCGGCCAGCGAGAACGCCATCCGCGAGGCCGTGTAGAGGCCGGAGTTCAGGCAGGACAGCACGGCGGTGAGGACGATGACGTCCATGATCGTGCCGGCCCCGGAGATGCCGATCCGGTCGAGGACCGCGACGTACGGGCTCTTGGCGACGTCGCTCGCGCTCCAGGGCAGCAGCGTGATGACGACGGCGATGGAGCCGAGGTAGAAGACCAGGATCCGCCAGATCACGCTGTTCACGGCGCGCGTCACGGCGCGGCCCGGGTCCTGTGACTCGCCCGCCGCGATGGTGACGATCTCGCTGCCCATGAACGCGAACACCACGGTCAGCAGGCCGGTGATCACCGCGCCGGACCCATGCGGGAAGAAGCCGCCGTGCCCGGTCAGGTTGCTCATGCCGACGGCGTGCGTGCCGGGCAGCAGCCCGAAGATGGCGAGGAGGCCGAGCACGATGAACACCGCGATCGCGGCCACCTTGATCGTGCTGAACCAGAACTCGAACTCGCCGTACGAGCCGACCGAGAACAGGTTCGTCGCGGTGAGCAGGATCATCAGGGCGAGCGCCAGGAGCCACTGCGGCAGGGCCGGAATCCAGCCGTGCACGATCTTGGCGCCGGCCGTCGCCTCGACGGCCAGGACGACCGCCCAGAACCACCAGTACAGCCAGCCGATCGTGAAGCCGGCCCAGCGGCCGATCGCGCGGTCGGCGTAGGCCGAGAAGGAGCCGGTGTCGGGGGAGGCGGCCGACATCTCGCCGAGCATCCGCATGACGAGGACGACCAGCAGGCCGGCGATGGCGTACGAGACGAGGATCGCCGGCCCGGTGGTGTGGATGCCGGCGCCCGACCCGACGAACAGCCCCGCCCCGATGACGCCGCCGATGGCGATCATGCCGACGTGGCGGTTCTTCAGCCCCTTCTGGAGGCTCTTGTCGGCCATCTACCCCTCCTGATCACTTACCGCAGCCAAATCGTCACACCGCAGGCTCAGAGGAGCTTATGTGGCGACTGGGAGTGATTGTCCAGTCAGGGAGAGTTGAAACCGTCAGGTCTCGGGTTGCTCGGTCAGCGGCAGGAACACCTGGAAGCGGGTGTCGCCCGGCTCCGAGGTGACCCGCAGGTCGCCGTGATGCCGGTTTGCGACGATCCGCCAGGAGATGTCCAGCCCCAGCCCGGTGCCCTCGCCGACCGGCTTGGTCGTGAAGAACGGCTCGAAGATCCGTTCCCGCAGGTCGGCCGGGACCCCCGGCCCGGTGTCGCCGATCTCGACCAGCACCCGGTCGTTGTTCCGGCCGGTGCGGATCGTCAGCGTGCCCTCGCCGCCCATCGCGCCCAGCGCGTTCTCGATCAGGTTGGTCCAGACCTGGTTGAGCTCGCCGGCGTACGCCGGGATCTCCGGGAGCGACCGGTCGAAGTCCTTGACGACCCGGACGCCCTTACCGATCTTCCCGGACAGCATGACCAGCGTGGAGGTCAGGCCGTCGTGGACGTCGATCCACTGGAACGGGGCCCGGTCCATCTGGGAGTACTGCTTGGCCTTGCCGACGAGGGCGGAGATCCGGGTCGTGGCGTCCTCGATCTCGCCCATCAGCGTCTCGGTCTCCACGGCGTAGCCGAGCCAGCGCAGCGCGGTGTTGAGGTCGTTCGCGCCGACGGCCGCGCGCACCTCCTCCAGGCGCTCCACCGTGATGCCCGCCGGCACGAACACCGCGGCGAGGTCCCACCCGGCCGCGACGTCGTGCTCGTCGAACCAGTCGGCCAGTTCGTCCTCGCGGTCCGCGGTCTGCATCGCGCTCAGCCGCGGCGCGTCGGAGACCTGCTTGACCAGCAGCTCCTGAACCTCGATGAGGCGTTCGAGCAGGTCGGGATCGATGTCGTTGCGGGCCAGCAGCGCCAGCTTGTGCCGCATCCCGGCGACGCGCTCGCGCAGCGCGGCCGTCGCCCGGACCGCGGCGGCGGCCGGGTTGTTCAGCTCATGGGTCAGCCCGGCCGACAGCGAGCCGAGCGCGATCAGCCGCTCCCGCCGGCCGATGAGCGCGTCGGTGGCGCGTTTGCCGAGGAACATGCCCTCGAGCAGGTGCGCGGCCATCGGGAACCACGCGACGAAGCGCTCGCCGAACTCCGCCGCCGGCAGCGTGAGGAAGCTCAGGTCGGTGACGGCGTACACCGACGCGGAGTAGCGCTGGTCGTCCCGTTGCCCCATGAGGAACTCGGTCGCCCCGCAGTACACCCCGCGCTGGTCGGTGCGGATGAGCTCCACCTCGTCGCCGTGCACCGTACGGCACATGCGCAGCGTGCCGGACAGCAGCACGTAGAAGCAGGTGGCGGGGTCGCCCTCGGCGATGACCCGGGCCTGCGCGGGGTGGTGCTCGACGCCGGCGTGCTCGGCGACCCAGGCCAGTTGCTCGTCGGAGAGCCCCTCGAACAGGAAGAGGGTACGGAGTTCGTCGGGGGTGAGGGTTTCGGTGCTCAACGCTCCTCCAGGTACCGATGCACTAGAGCGACGGCCATCGCGCCCTCGCCGACGGCGGAGGCGACCCGCTTGACCGACTGCGAGCGTACGTCACCGGCGACGAACACTCCGGGCATGGACGATTCGAGGTACAGCGGATCGCGGTCGAGCGTCCAGCCGGGCGGGCGGCGCCCCTCGCGGAGCAGGTCCGGGCCGGTGCACACGAAGCCGTGCGAGTCCCGGGAGATCGTGTCGCCGAGCCACTCCGTACGCGGCGCCGCGCCGATGAACACGAACAGGTGGTTCGTCGGCAGCGTCTCCGTCTTCCCGGTCTCGGCGTCGCGGAGCGTCACCCGCTCCAGGTGCTCCTCGCCGTCCACCGCCTCGACGGTCGTGCGCACCCGCACGTGGACGTTGTCGATGTCCCGCAACTGCTCGATCAGGTAGTGCGACATCGAGCGCTCCAGCGACGGCCCCCGTACGAGAAGGGTGACCGAACGGGCGTGGTGGGAGAAGAACACCGCGGCCTGCCCGGCGGAGTTCGCCCCGCCGACGATGTAGACGTCCTTGTCCTGGCAGGCCGGGGCCTCGGTGGACGCCGAGCCGTAGTACACGCCCTGCCCGGTGAGCCGCTCCGCGCCCTCGGCCTCCAGCGCGCGGTAGTAGACGCCCGTGGCCAGGACGACCGCGCGGGCGGCGATCTCCGTGCCGTCGCCGAACGTGATCACCCGGGCCGGGCCGCGGGCGGTCAGCCCGACGACGTCCCGGGCGGTGAGCACCTCGGCGCCGAACTTCGCCGCCTGGCGGCGCGCGCGGTCGGTGAGCTGCGCGCCCGAGACGCCGTCGGGGAAGCCGAGGTAGTTCTCGATCCGGGAGCTCTGTCCGGCCTGGCCGCCGGTGGCCTTCTTCTCCACCAGGACGGTGTGCAGGCCCTCCGACGCGCCGTACACCGCGGAGCCGAGCCCGGCCGGCCCGCCGCCGATCACCACGAGGTCGTAGAACTCGGCGGCCGGTTCGGTCGAGAGCCCGACCGCGGAGGCGATCTCCGAGCCGGTCGGCGCGCGCAGCGTCTTGCCGTCCGGGGTGATGACCACCGGGATCTCGTCCGGCGCCGCGCCGGCCGCCTCGAGCAGCCGGGTCGCCTCGGGCTCGTCCACGGAGTACCACCGGTACGGCACCGAGTTGCGGGCCAGGAACTGCCGCATCTCGTACGACGGCCGCGACCAACGGTGCCCGATGAGCTTGGTCTCCTCGACCGGCCGGTCGCCGACGGCACGCCAGGTCTCCACCAGCGCGTCCACCACCGGGTAGAGCTTCTCCTCCGGAGGGTCCCAGGGCTTGAGGAGGTAGTGGTCGACGTCGACGACGTTGATCGCCTGGATCGCCGCGTCCGTGTCGGCGTACGCGGTCAGCAGCGCGCGCCGGGCGTGCGGGAACAGGTCCATCGCCTGCTCGAGGAAGGTGATGCCGTTCATGTTCGGCATCCGGTAGTCGGCCAGGATCGCGGCGACCGCGTCGCCGCGCAGCTTGATCTCCCGCAGCGCGTCGAGCGCGTCGGCGCCTGAGTCGGCACGTACGACGCGGTAGTCGTTTCCGTAACGTCGCCGCAGGTCGCGGGCGACGGCGCGGGAGACCGACGGGTCATCGTCGACCGTCATCAGGATCGGCATGCTCATGACCTGAATCATTCCAGCCCGCGGTCTTCCGGGGGAGAGCCGGTCGCCCCGTCCGCGGCCCGCCCGGTCCGGCCCGTACGGGCGTGGTGAACTCCGCACCCGCCATGCGGGCTCCGGGTCGGCCTGCCGAGGTGAGGTCATTGTCACCGTACGGTGACGACGCCGATATCCAGCGTCATCTCCGCACGTGGGCATCCGTTGTCAATTGATTTCGGAGAGTGGCAGACGTGTGCATGATTACTTGTGGTAGTTATGTGGCTTCCCTCCGAGATCACGGTCTCGCGAGATCCCGCTCGCCTCCCCCTGCATCACGATCTACGGGAGTATTCGTGACCGATCGTTCCAATCGCGCTGGTCGTCGCCGTGTGGCGACGGCCCACCCGCCGCTGCGCGCCCGCGGTCTGATGGCGGTCGCCGCTGTCACGGTGGCCGTCGCGCTGCCGGTGACGGGCTGCGGCGGCAAGAGCCCCTCGCCGGCCCCGGCCGGCGGCGGGCCGGCGGCGTCGCCCGCCGGAAAGCTGCCGCAGGCGACGACGTACACCACGCTGAAGGGTCTCGGGCAGGACACCGCCGACACGATGTCCGACGGCACGGTGGTGCACCCGAAGGCCGCCGTGCCCGTGTCGGCCACGGCCGGGGGACCGGCGGTGGCCGTGCTGCCGAGCGCTCAGCTCGGCAGCCCGACCTGGGTGCCGGTCGTCGAGACCAAGTCGGGGTGGGACCGCGTTCTGCTGCCCAGCCGGCCGAACCGCTCGACCGGCTGGATCCCCACCGGGAAGGTCGGCCTGGACACCGCCCGCAGCCCGTACGAGATCAAGGTCGACACCTCGGCGCGCACGCTGACGCTCACCAAGTCCGGCCACAAGCTGGGCACCTGGACCGTCGCGGTCGGGGCGGCCAAGACGCCGACCCCCGTTGGCCGGACGTTCCTGCTGGCCTCCCTGGCGCCCGCCAAGAAGACCTACAGCCCGCTCATCCTGCCGGTGGGGGCGCACTCCGAGACGCTCGACACGTTCGGCGGCGGCCCGGGCACGGTCGCGTTCCACGGCTGGCCGAGCGCGTCGGTCTTCGGCAAGGCGGTCACGCACGGCTGCGTCCGCGTCCCCGCTGACGCTCTGAAGCAGTTGTCCGAGGTCCCCCTCGGCACGTCGGTCCTCGTCACGGCCTAGCTCTCGAGGGAAGCGTCCGCGCTTTCACCTACTTTCAAGGAGTCACCATGCGTTCGATACGTCTGGCCGCCTGCGCGGCCATCGCGGGTGCGCTGGCCGCGCCCCTGGTCATGAGCGAAACGGCCTCGGCCACCGGCGGGACGGGTTCCGCCTACGGTCTGGCCGCCACCGGTCTGGTCGCCATCCCCGCGACCCCGGCCGTCGCCGCCACCGCCGACAGAAGCCTGCTGCACCTGCCGGCCAACCCCCTCATCGACGTCAAGGTCCTGCACGTCACCGCCAAGCCGGCCTATGCCCGCGCCAGCGTCACCGACCTGAGCGTCGCCAAGGCCGCCCTCAGGGCCCACCTGGTCACCGCCACCTGCACGGCCGGCACCGCCACCAGCCACCTGGTGAACGCCACCCTCGCCGGGCGCCGCCTGGCCGCCGACGCCGCGCCCAACAGCGCCCTCAGGATCCCCGTCCAGGGGCTCGGCGCCGCCAGCGTCACCCTCAACAAACAGGTGCGCAACGCCGACGGCACCGTCACCGTCACCGCCATCGAGGCCATCCTGCCCCTCGGCCCCGGCCACACCCAGACCCTCAGCGTCTCCTCCGCCACCTGCGCCGGAATCCGGAAGGAGCCGCCCGGACAGGCGCCGAAGCCCGAGCCGGTCCCCAGCGACCTGCCCGTCACCGGCTGAGAGCACCCATGACGCGACGGCCTCCGGGTTCACGACCCGGGGGCCGTCGCGCTGTGCGAAGACGATCAGGAACCTCGCGTGCTTGCGCGAGGACGGCGATCACGGGTCGGTGCCGAGCCGGGTCTTCCGCCGCCGAACGGCCGGGCAAAGCGTGGAATGTCCCTGAAAAGCGACAAAACGTTCCGCTGCAACTACCGAGCGACTACTATCTGCGTCCCATACGCGGCCTGGTCACTGCCGGGCCCCAAAGTGCACATCTCGGCTGAGGCGAGGGATCGAGATAGAGACGTACGACCGCGCGGATCGGCGGAGGCGAATCCTCCTTAGTTTCTGTCGTTCTCTGCGGTTCGTCCGGCGGCCCTCGGCCGAGGACTTCACCGTCCACCGCGTCGAACGGTGCGCGCACACCGATTTATCGGCCATTCCCTAGCGCGGTCCTGCACCCCACGCGGGGACGGCTCGCCCACGGCTCCGGAAGACTCCGTTCTTTGCTCCAACCGCCGACGAGGACCTGATTGATGTCAGCACACGTTCCTACCCACCAGCGGGCCGAGCGCCCGCCGATGGACCGGGCCCTACTCGTCCTGCTGGCCGCGGTGGTGGTCACCGGCGGCGTCTGCCTGGGGGTGACGGCCGCGGTTCCCGCCACGGATCGCGGGCTCGTCGCCGCCTGCACCGGGGTGGCGGCGCTCGTCCTGTGCGCCGCGCTGTCGTTCGCGGCCTACGGATTCCAGACCGCACGCATCCTCCGCGACCGTCTCGCGGAGATGGAGTCGGAGGTCACCCGGCTCGCCGACACCACTCTGCCCGCGGTCGTGAAGCGGCTGCGCGACGGGGCGTCCGGCGACACGGCGATGTCCTCGATCGAACAGCCCGCCGACGCCGCGTACCGGCGGATCCTCCGCGTCCTCGTCGACGAGGTCGCCCGGGGAGAGCGCATGCGCGCCGCCGCCATGTCGGTCTGCGCGAACGCCGCCGGTCGCGTCCAGGCCCTCGCCACCAGCATGCTCGCCGATCTCCGCGAGATGGAGAACGAGCACGACGAGGCGGTCCTCGGCGACCTGCTCAAGCTCGACCACACGACGGCACAGGCCGGTCGCCTGGCCGACAGCATCGCCGTGCTCACCGGCGCCCGATCCGGACGACGCTGGACCAAGCCGATCGTGATGGAGAGCATCCTGCGCGGCGCGGTCGGCCGGATCAGCGCCTACCAGCGCGTCCGGGTCCACTCCACCAGCGCCGTCGCGGTCGCGGGCTACGCCGCCGAAGGCGTCATGCACGCGCTGGCCGAACTGATGGACAACGCGACGAGCTTCTCCCCGCCGTCCGAAGAGGTGCACGTCTACGTCGAAGAGGTGCACGCGGGCGTCGTGGTCACGATCGAGGACGGCGGCCTGGCGATGAGCGCCGCCGCGCTGGAGCGCGCGGAGCGGGCGGTCTCCTCCCAGGAGCTCGACCTGACCTCGTTGTCCGGTACGCGGCTCGGCCTCGCGGTGGTGGGCTGCCTTGCCCGTAAGCACGGCCTCACGGTCTCCTTCCGGCCGTCCTCCCGCGGCGGCACCGGAGTCGTCGTCATGATCCCGAGGTCGCTGATCACCCAGCCGGGGCCGGCCGCCGTACCGAGCGGGGCCCGCGTCGTGGGCCTGGACGCCCGCCGTACCGAGAGCGCCCGGGCGGACGCGGCCACCCGGACCGCGGCTCCCGAGCGGGGTGTGGTCGCCACGGTGGAGGCCACGAGCGTGGCGCCCGCCGACGCGCCGGTCACCGAGGAGACCGCCGACCCGGCGACGGAGCCGCCCCATCTCCCTGAGACCGGCGGCGAGACCGTCCCGGGCGGCGATGAGATGATCGGCGGGCTGCCCAGACGACGGAGAGGCCAGACGCTGGCGGCGGCCACCGCCCGGGCGTCCGATGAGCCCAAGCCCCGGGCCGAAAGGCCCGCGACCGACCCCGGAGCGAGGTTCAGAGCCTTCCGGGAGGCCGGTCGCCGCAAGCGCGAGAGCGGTGACGCGCCCGCCCCCGAGACGGATGAGAGCTGAACGCGTCGCTCACCCTGCCAGGCTGGAATGACAAGACAACAGATTGGAGGCAGGGGACGAATCTCCGGCGCCCACGCCCGGATCACCGCCCCGCACCAACCATGAAGACCACAGATCGCGACCTCGACTGGCTGCTGGAGAACCTTCTCGAGAGGACTCCGGAGAGCCGGCACGCCCTCGTCCTGTCCAAGGACGGGTTGAAGCTCTGCCACACGTACGGGCTGAGCGTTGACCAGGCCGACCAACTCGCCGCGATCGCCTCGGGCATCCAGAGCCTGTCCTACGGCGCCTCCGCGGAGTTCGGCGACGGATCCGGCGGCCTCCGCCAGTCCATGACCGAGTTCCACGGCGGACTGCTGTTCATCGTCGAGGCGGGGGAGGGCGCCCACCTGGCCCTCATCGCCGGTGAGGACGCCGACGTGGGCGTGATCGGCCACAACATGCACGAGCTGGTCGAGCAGCTCGGTGAGTACCTGGTCGCGCAGCCCCGGCAG
Organism: Actinoallomurus liliacearum; assembly: GCF_039542035.1. Taxonomy (NCBI): domain Bacteria; kingdom Bacillati; phylum Actinomycetota; class Actinomycetes; order Streptosporangiales; family Thermomonosporaceae; genus Actinoallomurus; species Actinoallomurus liliacearum. The sequence goes on along the minus strand of NZ_BAABHJ010000008.1, from coordinate 523,478 downwards.
CAGGGCAGTGCCTCCCGATGACGTCCCGGTCTGTCGACAGAGAGGACCCGGACCGGCTGTACATCGTCACCGGTGGCCGCAGCCGGGTGGACGAGAGCTCGATCGACATCGTCTCCCTGATCGTCAGCGAATGCGATCCCGCGCCGGGCATGCAGTCCGAGCACGTGAAAATTCTTCAGATGTGCACGAATCCGATGGCGGTCGTGGAGATCGCCGCCGAACTCGGGCTGCCGGTCAGCGTGGTGAAGATCCTGCTGTGCGACCTGCTCGACACCGGCCGGATCACCGCACGTCATCCGACGGTGGCACCCGCGAAGACCAAACTCCCCGAACCCGACATCCTGAAGCAGGTGCTCCTTGGACTTGAAAAGCTCTGACCGGGTCACCAGCGCGCCGCTGCGGAGCACCGCCAGCAACGCACTGAAGATCGTCATCGTCGGTGGCTTCGGTGTCGGCAAGACGACCATGGTCCGGTCGGTCAGCGAGATCCGCCCGCTCAGCACCGAAGAGGTCATGACCCGCGCCGGCGTCGGGATCGACAACGCGGCCGGCGTTCAGGACAAGACGACCACGACGGTGGCGTTCGACTTCGGGCGGATCAGTCTGAACGACCAGATGGTGCTGTACCTGTTCGGCGCCCCGGGTCAGCAGCGGTTCTGGTTCCTGTGGGACCGGCTGTTCTCCGGCACCCTCGGGGCGGTCGTGCTCGTCGACACCCGGCGGGTCCAGGACTCCTGGTACGCCATCGACCGTCTTGAGCACCACGGGATGCCGTTCATCGTCGCCCGCAACGACTTCGGCGGGCCGGCGCACAAGCTGGAGGACATCCGGACGGCGCTCGACCTGTCCGAAGACATCCCGCTGATCGAATGCGACGCCCGTGAGCGCGATTCGAGCAAGAAGGTGCTGATCACGCTCGTGAACCACCTGTACTCGCTGTCCACGGCTCAGCAGGAAGGTAATTGATGACTCAGCAGCCGCCGGAGACCGGGCCGTCGGCGCTCGAGGAGCATCCGGACGCGGTCCCGCTGTACGGGCCGCGCTACCAGGAGAACCCCGCCGAGCTGTACCGGGAGCTGCGGGAGACGCACGGCCCCGTCGTGCCGGCGCTGCTCGAAGGCGACATCTTCGCCTGGCTCGTGATCGGCTACCGGGAGCTGCACCAGCTCTTCAGCGATCCGCAGCTGTTCGCCCGCGACCCCCGCATCTGGAACCAGTGGCCGAACATCCCGTCGGACTGGCCGCTCATCCAGTACACGTCGTACCAGCCGTCGGTGCTCTTCGGCGAGGGACCCGAGCACCAGCGCCGGGTCGACGCCATCAGCGACGCCATGTCCGGGGTCGACCAGTTCGAGCTGCGGACCCGGTGCGAGGAGATCGCCGACGCGCTGATCGACGACTTCGCCGGCAGGGGCGAGGCCGAGCTCATGACGCAGTACGCCTACTCGATGCCGGTCATGGCCATCGCCCAGATCATCGGCATCCCGATGGCCGACGTGGACAACACCGCACGCGATGTCGTCACCTCCCTCGACGGCGGCGAGGCGGCCATCCCGGCCTACGAGCGGATCGCGGCCACGATGCAGCGCCTCATCAAGGCGAAGCGCGCGGAGCCGGGCCCGGATGTCACCTCGCGGATGCTGGCCCACCCGGCGGCCCTGACCGACGAGGAGCTGTTGTTCGACATCATCCTCCTCACGGTCGCGGCCCAGGAGCCGACGGCGAACTGGATCGGCAACGCCCTCCAGTTGATGCTGACCGACGACCGGTTCTCCCTCACCCTCTCCGGCGGGCGCCGTAGCGTCAGCCAGGCGCTCAACGAGGTGATGTGGGAGAACATCCCGGTGCAGGGCAGCCTCGGGCGGTGGGCCACCCGCGACACGCAGCTCGGCGGGCGGCGCATCCAGGCCGGTGACGCGCTCCTTCTCGGCCTGGCCGGCGCGAACGCCGACCCATACGTCCGGCCCGCCGGGACCGGTGTGCCGGACAACAACGCGCACCTGTCCTTCGCGCACGGCAGCCACGGCTGCCCGCACCCGGCGCCGGAGCTCGCGGAGGTCATCGCCCGGACCGCCGTGGAGGTGCTTCTCGACCGTATTCCGGACGTGGTCCTCGCGGTGTCCCCCGAGGACCTGACGTGGCGGTCGTCGTTCCAGATTCGGGGTCTGCTCTCGCTGCCCGTCAAATTCTCCCCGGTATCCGTCGCCCGGCCATGATCCACGGCATCCTCGGTGCCCCGGAGCGTGCTGGATCCGGCACCCGGCGCTGACTCCGGTCCACGCAGCCGACCCGCCGCCCGACCCCGATCGGGGGTCGGGCTCGCGCCCCGTACCGGGTTCGGCGCGGCCGTACCGGCCGCGTCCGTTCAGGCGCGAGTGTGCCAGCTCATCGGCACGTCATCGGTCGTCGGGTCGGTCGGCGCGTCCGGGCCGAACTCCAGCGCGGCGTCCGCGGCGATCTGGACGATGACGCGCCGCAGTTCGACGCCCGCCTGCCAGTGGCCGGGCAGCGCCGCCGTGCCGTACCGCGCGCCCAGCAGGTTGCCGCAGATCGAGCCGGTGGAGTCGCTGTCCCCGGAGTGGTTCACCGCGAGCCGCAGCGCCCGCCGTACGACGTCGGCGGGCGCGCCGTCCCGTACGGCCAGCGCGGCGCACACCCCGATGGCCAGGGCCTCCTCGCCGGTCCAGCCGCCGCCGAGCGTCTCCAGCCGCTCGGGCGTGAGCGCCGCGCCGTCCCGGGCCAGCGCCACCGCCGCGTCGAGCGACGCCGAGGTCTCCTCGTGCCCCGCGTACGACTCCAGCACCGTACGGGCGGCGTCGAGCGCGTCGGCCAGGTCCGCGCCGCGCAGCAGGCCCCAGACCGTCGCGGCCAGCACCCCCGCCGAGAGGTATCCGCTCGGATGGCCGTGCGTCAGGGCGGCGGACGTGGCGCCCATCGCGAACGCCGCGCGGCGGCAGTCGGCGACGCCCCCCGGGACGCGCGGGGAGAAGGGGAAGCCCGCCGGCGCCGCACGCATGACGCCGCCGCAGCCCTTCGAGTCGTTGATGGGCTCCTCGATGCCGCCCACCGGGACGTACGGACGCCGCCGGGCGGCGATCGTGTGCAGGGCGCTCAGGCAGGTCTTGCCGGGGCCCCGCCGCTCGTGCATCTCCGGCTGGGCGAACAGCCAGCCGCCGCCGAAGTCCTGATCGGGGAACTCCTCGCCCTGCGTGCGCAGCCACTGCAGGTACGCGGCCTGGAGCAGACCGGGCGCCGCCCCGCCGATGCCCTTGCTCCGCTCGCGGATCGACGCCTGGATCAGCGCCTCGGCGGTGAACAGCGTCATCTGGGTGTCGTCGGTGACGGCGCCCGCCCGCACCCGCGCGTCGCTGTACTCGGTCAGCCCCGCGGCGCCGTGCTTCGCGCGGATCTCCGCGATCGGCCGGCCCTCGATCGGTGCGCCGAGCGCGTCGCCTATCGCGCCGCCCAGCAGGCAGCCCAGCATGCGGTCCGGATCCGGGAATGTCATGCGATCGCCCACGCCGGTAAGTCTGCCAGGGGCCGGATCCGGACTCCGTCGCCACGTGTCGCTCGGTTCCGACTACTAGGAGCGTTTCTTGTCGCTACTCTGCTCCCGTGAATGGCCTATTTGAGGACGCAACGGACAAGCCACGCGCTACCGTCGCGAGCCGCCTGGCGGGATGGTTCGAGCGGACGCCGTTCCGTCGAGGCGTGACGCTCCTCGCCGTCCTCATCATCGTGCCGGCCCTCATCATCGGCGGTCTCCTCGCCGTCGGCGGCGGCGGAAAGGGCGACCGTTCGCAGTCCCGGGCGGCCGTCGCGACGCCGTCCGCGCGAGCGCACGACGAGGACTCGGGCACCGTCGAACGGACCGAGCGGGCCCTCGGCGAGATCGTCGCCTCGCGCAGCGCCCGGCCCGCGCCGACGTCCGCCTCCACGGCCTCCGCGTCCACCAGCGCGTCGCGCAGCGCGCGTGCCCGGCCCCGGCCGACCCGCACCACGGCCCCGTCCCCCTCCGAGAGCACCAAGTGCCCGCCGGAGCTGAAGAAGTGGCCGTGGATGTGGGACCTGTGCAAACGACGCCGCGGCGGTCACGCCCGCCCGTGAGGTCACGAACAGAGCACGAAGCACACGCTTACCTGTAGTACCGTCGTCCCGCCGCACATAGTTCGCCAGTCCCCCGGAGGATCTCCGCGTGCCAAGCACTCGGTCAGCGGCGCTGATCGCGGCGATCGCGGCGGTCGTGCTCTTGCTGACGTCCAGCGCGAATGAGTCGTCGGCCGCCCAGTCGCCGTCGGCCGACAGCGTTCAGGCCCTTCGCAAGCAGGCCGACAAGGCCAAGAACGAGCTCTCCAAGGCCACCAAGGCGTGGGAGGCGCGCAAGAAGCAGCTCACCGCCTCCGAGGACAAGCTCAAGAGCACGCTCGCGGATCTCGGCACCGCCAACGCCGAGCTCAACAAGATCCGAGAGCCGCTGGCCCAACTGGCCGCCAACGCGTACAAGCAGCCGGGCGTCATGGGCGTTCCCGCCCTGATCGGGGGCAACGACCCTGACCGGGCGCTGGCCGCCGCGACCGACCTGACGATGCTCACCAACGACCAGAAGTCCCTCATCGACAAGGCCGGCCGCCTGCAGAACCAGCGCGAGCAGCTCGCCGCGTCGGCGCAGGAGCTGCAGTCGAACAACGCGGTCGAGGAGGCGAAGCTGCAGCAGGAGATGAACGCGCTGAAAGCGCGCGCCGCGCGTCTCACCGCCCAGCTCACCGCCGCCCTGAAGAAGCTCGACCCCACCACCCGACTGCAGCTCACCTGCCAGAAGAGCCTGGTCGCCGAAGCCCGGAAGTTCCCCAACGGGCTCATCCCCGCGCGCTACCTCTGCCCGCTGCCGCAGCCCGGCCGGCAGCTCCGCGCCGACGCCGCGCTGGCCTTCTACAAGCTGAACACCGCCTACAAGGAGCACTTCGGCACCCAGATGTGCCTCACCGACTCCTACCGCCCCCTCGCCGAGCAGCAGCGGATCTACGCCGATCGGCCCGGCATGGCGGCGGTGCCGGGGCACAGCAACCACGGCTGGGGCACCGCCGTGGACCTGTGCGGCGGTGTGCAGAGCCAGGGCTCCGCGCAGTTCAACTGGCTCCAGGCGAATTCCAAGAAGTACGAGTTCTTCCACCCGGCATGGGCCTACAGCAGCCCCTTCGAGCCGTGGCACTGGGAGTACACCAAGGAGAACACCCCCGACTCCAGCGACTGACCCCCTCCGCGCGACGCGGCGGGCGATCCTCACGCACGGATCAAATCGACCCAGCGGGCCCCGTCGACGCCTCGGCTCAGCGGCTGAGGTCGGGTCGGGTGGGCCGGCTCAGGTCAGGCGGGGCAGGTTGGTTCGGCTCGGGTCGGGCGGTCGGCGTGGTGAGCGGGACCGTGGGTGACCGGCGATGGGCGCCGTGGGACGGTCAGGTGCGGCCGGTGGTGGGAAGCGGTCTAGCCGACGATGGTGACCGATAGGCGGGAGTCGACGGCGGCGCGGGCGATGGCCGCGGCTTGGGTGCGGCCGGTGCGCAGCACGACGAGCGCCCCCTCGTCGGTGTCGGGACCCGGCCGGGGCACCGCGACGACCGGGACCGCCGCCGCGACCGTGCGGGCCGGCAGCGGACCCTCGGCGCGCGCGGCCAGGATGTCCACGCGGTCGCCGGCGTGCAGCAGCCGTACGACGGAGGCGTCGGCGAGGCGTACCGGCGTCGCCACCGTGCCGGGCTCCGCGTCGTCGAGCAGCGTGCCGCCGCGCAGCCGCACGTCGGTCAGTGGCTCGCCCCGCCGCACGGGCCCGGCCAGCGTGCGTCCCGCAGCCCGGCGGACGGCCCCGTCGGGCACGGCGCGGGCCGGCAGGGTGCGGATCCCGACGTCGGCGGCGGACAGAATCGTGCCGCCGGGCAGGTCGTGAGCGGCGATGAGGACCGGCACTCCGCGCTGGTGGGGCCGTGCGGCAGCGAGGCCGAACGCCGCCGCCGCGGCCGCCAGCACGGCGGCGAGCAGACGGCGGTGCCGGCTCAGCGTCGCCCTCATCGTCGTCGTTCCGGCGGCGGGGTCACGGCGGTCATGGGCGCTCCGAGGGAATGGGCGGGGTGGTCAGGGAGCTCGATGGGGCCTGGGGCCCGCCCGGGGTGTGCGGGCGGGCGGGGGCGTCAAGGGAGTTCGATGGGGACCTCGAGTCCGTCCAGGGCGTGCGGGCAGGGGCAGTCGCGGTCGGCGGGCAGGGTGCCGATGATGTCGATGACGAGGTCGCGCAGCCGGTCGACGTTCTGCGCGAAGACGCGGAGCACCTCCTCGTGGGTGACGCCCTCGCCCTCCTCGATGCCGGCGTCGAGGTCGGTGACCAGACAGGCCGGGATGTAGCACAGCGCCAGCTCGCGGGCGAGGACGGCCTCGGGGTGCCCGGTCATGCCGACGAGGGTCCAGCCCTGGGCGGCGTACCAGCGGGACTCGGCGCGGGTGGAGAAGCGCGGCCCCTCGATGACGACGAGCGTCCCGCCGTCGACCGGCTGCCATTCCGCCGCGCGGGCGGCCTCCAGCGCGGTGTGGCGGCCGCGCGGGCAGTAGGGATCGGCGAAGGACAGGTGCACGGCGCCGTCGTCGTAGTAGGTCTGCGCGCGGCCGCTGGTGCGGTCGATGAGCTGGTCGGGGATGGCGAGGGTGCCGGGGCCGTACGCCGGGGCGAGCGAACCGACGGCGCTCGGGGCGATGACCTGGCGGACCCCGAGGGAACGCAGGGCCCAGAGGTTCGCCCGATAGGGGATCTTGTGCGGCGGATAGCGGTGGTCGCGGCCGTGCCGGGGCAGGAACGCGACCCGGCGGCCGGCCACCGTGGTCAGGGCGATGGTGTCGCTGGGTGGGCCGTAAGGGGTGGGCACCTCGATCTCCTCCACGTCGTCGAGGAAGGAGTAGAAGCCGGACCCACCGATCACGCCGATCTCTGCATGCATGAGCCGGACCCTAGTCGGCCGCCGCGACGTGCCGCGAGACCGCCCTCCGAACCTGTGGACAACGCGCGCTCCGGCCACCTGGCCACGGATCGATATCGGAGTCGAGATATGTCTTGTCAGCGCGAGAGACGCGTAATATCTTCTCTGCGATAGAGAGATATCACGCGTTTCCAGGAAGGTGAACCATGCCGAGCCGACTGGCCGGTGTTCCCGCCGGCCGCCGTACCAAGTGGGTCGTCCTCGTCGCCTGGCTGATCCTGCTGATGATCGGCGGCGCGCTCGGGGGCAGACTGCAGGGCGTCACGAAGAACAGCGCCGAGGCCTACCTGCCCGGCGGGGCCGAGGCGACCAAGGTCATCAAGCTGCAGCAGAAGCTGCACCACGAGGACGGGACCGTCACGCTCGTGTCGTACGAGCGGCGTGGCGGCGTCACCCCACAGGACCTGGCGTTCGCGCGGGCGGCGGCCGTGGAGCTGAAGGGCGTCTCGCACGTCGCGTCGGTCACGGGGCCGATCACCTCCAGGGACGGTGAGGCGATGCAGCTCGTCGTCCCGGTCAGCGGTGACGGGGACGTCGTCCTCAAGTCGATCGACGAGCTACGCAAGGTGGTCGAACGCGGGCCGCCGGCCGGGCTCGACGTCCGCGTCACCGGTCCGGGCGGCACGATGTCCGACCTGATCGGGGTCTTCATGACGGTCGACGGCACCCTCCTGATCGTCACCCTGGCCGTCGTGATCGTCATGCTGCTGGTGACGTACCGCAGCCCGTTCCTGTGGGTCGTGCCGCTGGTGTCGGCCGGTTCGGCGTACATGCTGTCCCAGGGACTGGTCTACCTGCTCGCCAAGGCGGGTCTCACGGTCAACAGCCAGAGCACCGCGATCCTGGCGGTCCTGGTGTTCGGCGCCGGAACGGACTACGCGCTGCTGCTGATCGCCCGCTACCGGGAGGAGCTGCACCGGCACGAGGACAAGCACGAGGCCATGCGGATCGCGCTGCGCCGCGCGGGGCCCGCGGTCCTCGCCAGCGCCGCCACCGTGACGATCGCGCTGCTGTGCCTGGTCGTCGCCGAGCTCAACTCCACCAGCGGCCTCGGCCCGGTCGCGGCGGTCGGCATCGTCTGTGCGCTGATCGCCATGACCACGCTGCTGCCCGCCCTGCTCGTGGCGCTGCCGCGCGGCGTCTTCTGGCCGATCGTGCCGCGGTTCGACGTCCGGTACGTCGACGAGCCCGACGCGGTGGAGAAGGAGCACGGCGTCTGGGCCCGCGTCGCGGGGTTCGTCAGCGCCCGGCCGCGGATCATCTCGATCGGCGGCGTGCTGGTGCTGGCCGCCCTGGCGTTCGGCGTCCTGTCGCTGAAGACCGGACCGGTATCGAACGCCGGACAGTTCGTCGGCACCCCTGACTCGGTCGTGGGCGAGCGGGCGCTGGCCCGGCACTTCCCGGCCGGCACCGGCAGCCCGGCGGTCGTCATCGGCCCGCGCAACGCAGACCTGCGCGCCACGATCGCCCGTACGCCCGGCGTGTCCGCGGTGAGCGCACCGGTGGCCGCGGGCGACTACGAGCAGTACGACGCGACCCTGTCCAGCGCGGCGGACACCGGCGCCGCCCGCGACACGGTCGACCGGCTGCGCGCCGCGGTGCATCCCCTGGGGGCGATGGTCAGCGGGACCACCGCCATCAACCTCGACACGCAGCGCGCCGCCGCGCACGACAACAAGGTGATCATCCCGATCGTCCTGGCCGTCGTGTTCGTCATCCTGGTCCTGCTGCTGCGGGCCCTGGTCGCGCCGCTGCTGCTGATGGCGACGGTGGTGTTGTCGTTCGCCGCGTCACTCGGCGTGTGCGGGCTGGTGTTCACCCACGTGTTCGGCTTCGAGGGCGCCGACTCCAGCTTCCCGCTGGAGATCTTCATCTTCCTGGTCGCGCTCGGTGTCGACTACAACATCTTCCTCATGACCCGGGTGCGGGAGGAGTCGCAGCGGCTGGGCACGCGGCGCGGCGTCCTGCGCGGCCTCACCGTCACCGGCGGTGTGATCACCTCGGCCGGGGTCGTGCTGGCCGCGACGTTCGCGGGGCTGGCGACCCTGCCGGTGACGGGCACGGTGGAGATGGCGTTCGCGGTCGCGTTCGGCGTGCTGCTCGACAGCCTGCTGATCCGGTCGCTGCTCGTCCCGGCCCTGACGTACGACATCGGGAAGCGCATCTGGTGGCCGGGCCGTCTCGCGGGGGACGCGGCCGCCGAGCCGGACCGACGGCCGATGCCGCAGGCCGTGCGCTGATCACGGGGCGCTGATCACAGGCCCGCTGAGTACAGGGCGCGACGGGCTCCCCGACCGGGCGGGGAGCCCGTCGCGCACGTCGTCATGGACCGAGTGCCCGCCGGAACCGGCACCGTGACGGCCCCCGTCATCTTCGGAGGGTCAGGCGACCTTCTCGCCGGAGGAACCGCCGGAAGAACCGGACGAGCCCGAAGAAGAGTCGGAGGACGACGAGGACGAGGTGTCCTTCTTCGCCTCGGTCTTGGCGGGCTCGCTCTTCTTCGCCGAGCCGCTGGTCGAGGTGCTCGAACCACTGCGGCTGTCGGTGCGGTAGAAGCCCGATCCCCTGAACACGATCGCCGCCGCGGAGAACACCTTGCGCAGACGCCCGCCGCATGCGGGGCACTCGGTCAGCGGGTCGTCGCTGAACTTCTGCACGACCTCCAGAGGCTCACCGCATTCGGTGCACGCGTACTGATACGTCGGCACGAGTTCCTCCTAGCTGTACACAGCCCTCGGGGGCTGGCACTCTCACTCAGTGACTGCTAATGCTACCGGGCGCCGAATGATTCCCGCCGCACACGTTCACTGATCGCCGTGCTCGCCGTACCAGCCGGCCAGCTTCCCGCGCCGGCTGACGGCGCGCAGCCGGCGTTCGGCGGCGGGCCGGGCGGCGCTCGTGGCGACGACCAGCAGCTCGTCGCCCGCCTGCAGGGCGGTGTCGGGGCCCGGCACGAAGCTGTGTCCGTCCCGGACGACCAGCGTGATTACCGCGCCCTCGGGCAGCCGCAGCTCGAAGATCTCCACGTTGTTGAGCCGGGAGTCCGGCGGGATCCGGATCTCCAGCAGGTCGGCGTGCAGCTCCTCCAGCGGGGCGGCCTCGACGTCGATCTCCCGGGCGCGGTCGGGGACGGTCACCCGCAGGAGGCGCGCGAGCGAGGACAACGTCGGCCCCTGCAGCAGGGTGAACACCACGACGATGATGAACACCTGCGCGAACAGCGCCTCCGCACCGGGCAGCCCGGCCGTCACCGGAATCGTGGCCAGCACGATCGGCACGGCGCCGCGCAGCCCGGCCCACGACAGGAACGTCTTCGCACGCAGATCGAGCCCGAAGAACGGCGTGGACACCAGGACCGACAGCGGCCGCGCCACCAGCACCAGGGCGAACCCGCAGATCAACGCCGCGCCGACCTGCGCCGGCAGCTCATCCGGAGACGCCAGCAGCCCGAGCATGATGAACAGCCCGATCTGCGCCAGCAGGGCCAGACCCTCGGCGAACCCGCGGGTGGCCGGGCGGTGCGGCAGCCGGCTGTTGCCCAGCACGAGGGCCGCCAGGTAGGTCGCCATGAACCCACTGGTGTGCGCGACGGACGCCGCGCCGTACGCGCCGACGGTGAGCGACAGCACCGCGATCGGGTACAGGCCGGACGCGGGCAGCGCCGCCCGGCGCAGGGCGTGCGCGCCGAGCCAGCCGACCAGGAGGCCGATCGCCGCTCCCACGACGAGCTCGTAGACCAGCTCACCCGCCATCAGCAGCGGCGACTCCACGTGTTTCGCACTGAGAGCGGCGACGAGGATGACGACCGGCGCGTCGTTGAACCCGGACTCGGCCTCCAGGATGCCGGTCAGGCGGGCGGGCAACGGCAGCCGCCGCAGCACGGAGAACACCGCCGCGGCGTCCGTCGGGGCGAGCACCGCGCCCAGCAGCAGGGCGAGGCGCCAATCGATGCCCACCAGCCAGTGCGCCACCGCCGCGACCACCGCGATGCTGACCGCGGTGCCGGCGACGGCCAGCGAGAGGGCGGCCGCGACGGCCCCCCGTACGGCCGACCAGCGGGTGGTGAGTCCGCCTTCGGCCAGGATGAGCACCAGCGCCGCCAGACCCAGTGTCTCGGCGACCAGCATGTCGTCGAACCGGATGCCGAACCCCGCCTCGCCCAGCACCAGGCCGAACGCCAAGTACAGCAGCAGACTGGGGAGCCCGCTGCGGTGGGCCAGTCGGACGGCCACGATCGCCACGATGACCACGATCGAGCCGAGCAGCAGCCACAGGTCGAGTTTCACCCACACCCCCTTGAACAGGACTTTCTCACAATCCGTCACCGGCGACGGCGGAGCGCCGCCGCGCTGGACGGGGAAGGTCGGATCAGCGGTGGCGGATCAGCGGTAGCGGATCAGCGATGGCGGATCAGCGGGTCGACTCCGTTGACGACGTTCGTCACCGGTCGGCCCTCGACCGCGGCCCGTATGTTGTCGACCACGGCGGTGATGATGTTGAGCTGCGACTGTCGGGTCGCGCCGGCCGCGTGCGGAGAGAGCAGGACGCTCTCGTGCCGCCGGAGCGGATGGTCGGCGGGCAGCGGCTCGTCGTCGTACACGTCGAGCGCCGCTCCGGCCAGCCCACCGCCGTCGAGCGCGGCGAGCACGGCGTCGTCCGGCGCGATCCCGCCGCGCGCGACATTGATCAGGAACGCGCCCCGGGGCAGCAGCGCCAGCCGCCGGGAGTCCAGCAGCCCGACGGTCTCCGGTGTGCGCGGCAGGCAGACGACGAGGATGTCCGAGCCGGCGAGCAGGTCGTCCAGCTCCTGGTAGACGCCGGTGTCCCGGCGCCGCCGCGACCAGTACGCGACCCGGCAGCCCAGCGCCTCGAACAGCCGCATGACCTCCGCGCCGATCGCGCCCATGCCGAGCACGCCGACCCGGCGGTTCGCCAGCTCGTCCGAACCGCGGGCGGCCGTCTCCAACTGCGGCCAGCCGCCCTCCCGCATGCGCCGGTCCGCCCACGACAGCTGCCGGGACAGGTCCAGCGCGGCGGCCAGGGCCCACTCGGCCACCGAACGGGCGTTCGCGCCGGCGGTGTTGGCCACCGCCACCCCGGCGGCGGTCAGCGCGTCCAGGTCGAGGCTGTCCACCCCGACCGACGGCATCTGCACGAACGCCAGGCGCGGGGCGGCCGCCACGGCGGCGGCGTCGAGCGACAGCCCGCCGGTGAAGTCGCCGACGACCAGCTCCGCGTCGGCCAGCGCCGCGTGCAGGGCATCGCGACTCCGCTCGGCGGGCACGACGACCTCGGCGAGCGGGTCGAACACGTGATGGATCAGGTCCGGACCCAGCGGCGGCAGCGCCAGCAGCCGCCAGCCCGCCCCGCTCACGAGCCCTCCTTCGTCGGAGGAGCGACCGGACGCGCCGCGCTGACGATTCGCGCGCTTCGCGCACTCATGTCTCGGCCCCGGGCGGGGCGAACCTGACCAGGCCGCCCGACGGGGTGACCGCCGCGCGTACGGGCAGGTCATGTGCTTCGGCGGGCAGGGAGGCGACCAGCTCGGTGTCGTAGACCGGCGCGATCGTCAGGATGCCGGGGGCGACGCGGGTCAGCGCCCGGTCGTACGAGCCGCCGCCGCGCCCGAGGCGCACGCCGGTCGACGACACCGCCAGCGCGGGGACGATGACGATGTCGGCGCTGCGGATCGCCTCCGGACCGCGCGTCGGCTCGGTCGGCTCCAGCAGGCCGTACGGTCCCGGCCGCAGCGAGTCGGGGCCCTCGTAGGAGGCCCAGTCGAGGTCGCGGTCCGGGAGCAGCCGAGGAACGAGGACGTACGTGCCGCGCTTCCACAGCGCGAACAGCAGGCTCTGGGTGGCCGGCTCGGTGCCGACCGAGACGTACGCGGCGACGGTGCCCGCCATCTCCGCCTCCGGCAGCGTCAGCACGGTGTCGCGCAACAGCCGCCCGGCGGCGGTGCGTTCGTCCGGGGTGAGGCGGGCGCGGGCCGCCAGCAGGTCCGAACGCAGGGCCGTCTTCTCCTCGGTGATGTCGCGCACGTGTCTATTGTCACGTGAAACCGGAGTGAGAATCCCCTTCGAATGCGCGACGCAAGGGGGGACCGTTCGCGGAACAGCCACGATCGACGGTTAGGGTCTTGTCATGGCCGACCACGTACCCGTCACCAAGGCGGTCGTTCCCGCTGCCGGCCTTGGCACGCGCTTCCTGCCCGCGACCAAGGCGACCCCCAAGGAAATGCTCCCCATCGTCGACAAGCCGGCGATCCAGTACGTCGTCGAGGAGGCCGTCGCGGCCGGGCTCGACGACATCCTGCTGATCACCGGCCGGGGGAAGCGGCCGATCGAGGACCACTTCGACCGCGCGTACGAGCTGGAGGAGGCGCTGCGCGCAAAGGAGGACCCCGAGCGGCTCGGGTCGGTCCGGGAGTCCGCCGAACTCGCCGACGTCCACTACGTGCGCCAGGGCGAGCCGAAGGGCCTCGGGCACGCCGTCCACTGCGCCCGCCGGCACGTCGGCAACGAGCCGTTCGCCGTACTGCTCGGCGACGACCTGATCGACGAGCGTGACCTGCTCCTGCAGCGCATGCTCGAGGTCCGCCAGACCCACGGCGGCAGCGTCGTGGCGCTGATGGAGGTCGAGCCCGAGCAGGTGTCGCTGTACGGCTGCGCCGCGATCGAGCCGACCGACGAGGACGATGTCGTCCGCGTCACCGACCTCGTCGAGAAGCCGGTGCCGGGGGAGGCCCCGAGCCGGTGGATCATCATCGGCCGGTACGTCTGCGACCCCGCCGTGTTCGACGTCCTGGAGAAGACCCCGCCGGGCCGGGGCGGCGAGATCCAGCTCACCGACGCGCTGCTCACGCTGGCCAGGCGGGACCGCTCGGAGGGCGGCCCGGTGCACGGCGTGCTGTTCCGCGGCCGCCGCTACGACACCGGCAACAAGCTGGACTACCTGCGCACGGTCGTGCAGTTCGCGGCCGACCGGCCCGAGTTGGCCGACGAGTTCCTGCCGTGGCTCCGAGAGTTCGTGGCGAAGCACGATGAAGCGGGTAGATGAGCATCTGGCGGACATCCTGGGGTCGGTACGGGAGCTTCCGCCCCTGGAGTTGGCCCTGTCGGAGGCATCCGGCGGCGTCCTCGCCGAGCCCGTCACCGCGCCCGTCGACCTGCCGCCGTTCGACAACTCCGCCATGGACGGATACGCGGTGCTGGCCACGGACGTCGCGGCCGCGTCCGAGACATCACCCGTAAGCCTGTCGGTCGTCGGCGACATCGCCGCCGGCGACCAGGGCGCGTACGGCATCGCCCCGGGGCTGTGCGCCCGCATCATGACCGGCGCGCCGCTGCCCGGCGGCGCGGACGCCATCGTCCCGGTCGAGTGGACCGACGGCGGCACCGCCAAGGTGACGATCCGGCGGGCCGCCACGCCCGGCCACTACATTCGGCGCGCGGGGGAGGACGTCACCGCCGGGCAGACCGTCCTGCCGACCGGCACCCGGCTCGGCGCCGCCCAGATCGGCATGCTCGCCGCGGTCGGCCGGGCCCGCGTCCTCGTACGCCCCCGGCCCCGCGTCGCCGTGCTGTCCACCGGCAGCGAACTGGTCGAGCCCGGCCGCCCGGTCGGTCCCGGCCAGATCTGGGACTCCAACAGCTTCGCGCTGACCGCCGCCGTCACCGAGGCGGGCGGCGTCGGCTTCCGGCAGGGCACGGTCGGCGACGACCCGCGCGAGGTCCTCACCACGATCGAGGAGCAGCTCGCGCACGCCGACCTGATCATCACGTCGGGCGGGGTGAGCATGGGCGCGCGCGACGTCGTGAAGGAGGTCCTGTCGGGGCTGGGCACGATGCGGTTCGAGAAGGTCGCGATGCGGCCCGGCAAACCGCAGGGCTTCGGCCTGCTCGACGACCGCGTCCCCGTCTTCACGCTGCCCGGCAACCCGGTCAGCGCGTACGTCTCCTTCCAGGTGTTCGTCCGCCCGGCGTTGCGCGCGCTGCAGGGGCTGCCGCCCGCGCCGCCGCGCACCGTACGAGCCCGTCTCTCCGTACCGATCACCTCGCCGGAGGGCCTGCGGCACTACCTGCGCGCGGAGCTGTCGACAGACGACGATGGGGACTACCGGGTGGTCCCGGCGGAGGCGCAGGGCTCCCACCAGGTGTTCGCGCTCGCGTCCTCGAACGCGCTGATCGTCCTGCCCGAGGACGTCACCGAACTCCACGCAGGCGACACCGTCGACGTGCTGGAGCTGCCATGAGCGAGCGGATCGGGCGAGTCTTGAGCGCAGCGCCTTTGGTCACTTCTCTCACTAGGGAGGCCGCATGACCGGGTTCTCGCACCTCGACGAGTCCGGGGCGGCCCGGATGGTGGACGTCTCCGCCAAGGAGGTCTCCGCCCGTACGGCCACCGCTACCGGCTTCGTGAGCCTGTCCGCGGAGTGCGTCGCGGCCCTGCGCGCCGGGAACGTCCCGAAGGGCGACGCGCTGGCCGTCGCCCGCATCGCCGGAATCCAGGCGGCCAAGCGCACTCCCGACCTCGTCCCGCTGTGCCACCCCATCGCCATCCACGGTGTCACCGTCGACCTGACCGTCCGCGACGACGGCGTGGCCATCGTCGCGCAGGTGCGCACCGCGGACCGTACGGGCGTGGAGATGGAGGCGCTGACCTGCGTGTCCGTCGCCGGGCTCGCCCTCATCGACATGGTCAAGGCGGTCGACCCGGCCGCCGTCATCACGGACGTGCGCGTCGAGGAGAAGACCGGCGGCAAGACCGGCGTCTGGCGGCGGCCGTGACGGCGATCAGGGCCATGGCGGTCACCGTGTCGAACCGCGCCCACGCCGGCGTCTACGAGGACACCTCCGGGCCGGTCCTCGCCGGCCTCCTGCGCGACCTCGGCTGCCAGGTCGACGGCCCGGTCGTCGTCCCCGACGGCGAGCCGGTCGAGGAGGTCCTGCGCGACGCCGTCGCCCGGGGCTACGACGCCGTCGTCACCAGCGGCGGCACCGGACTCACCCCGACCGACCGGACCCCGGAGATGACCAGGCGCGTCATCGAACGCGAGATCCCCGGCATCGCCGAGGCCATCCGGCTCACCGGCCGGCAGAAGGTCCCGGCCGCGATCCTGTCCCGCGGCCTGGCGGGCGTCGCCGGACGTACCCTCATCGTCAACCTGCCCGGCTCGACGGGCGGAGTACGCGACGGGATGGCCGTGCTCGGCGAGGTGCTGCGACACGCCGTCGACCAGATCGGCGGCGGCGATCACCCGCGCACACCCTGACGAGGATGGCGTAGGACCCGCCACAGGGGAATCATGGGAGTGTGGCAAGCATGCGGGGTTGGCCGGCCAACCTGAACGAGGGGCCGGTCGGGCTGCGGCCCTTGCGGCTACGTGACGCGCCGATCTGGCGGGAGGTGCGGATTCGCAACGCCGAATGGCTGCGTCCCTGGGAGCCGACCAATCCCGAGACGCCGCTCTTCCGCAGTGGTCTCGCTCCCTACCTCAGCATGGTGCAGACGATGCGCCGCGAGGCCCGGCACGGCCTGGCCCTGCCGTGGGTCGTGACGTACGACGGGGAGTTCGCCGGGCAGCTCACCATCGGCGCCATCGTCTGGGGCTCCGCCCGGTCGGCGCAGATCGGCTACTGGGTCGACAAGGCCGTCGCCGGTCGCGGCGTCATGCCGACCGCCGTCGCCCTGGCCGTCGACCACGCCTTCTTCAACGTCGGCCTGCACCGCGTCGAGGCGAACATCCGCCCGGAGAACACCGCGAGCCGTCGCGTCGTCGACAAGCTCGGCTTCCGTGAGGAGGGCGTCCGCCGGCGACACCTGCACATCGACGGCGCCTGGCGTGATCACATCTGCTACGCCCTGACGACCGAGGACGTTCCCGGCGGCCTGCTGTCCCGCTGGCGCGCCAGCACCCGCCAGGCCTTCCCGCACTGAGTCCGGCCCACGCCGAGGGGGACGGCGGCTGAGGCGTTCACCGGGATGCCGCTCCCCGGCGACCCAGGGTTTCCCGCGGACACGGGATGATCACCGCAGCCGGACGGTGGTGCAGACGATACGGGAATGTGATGTTTGCGGAGCCATACTCCGGATACCGAGGGTGGCGGGCGCCGTACGCCGTGATCATGGTGCCTGGAAACTTTTGGTCAGCAAAGTTTCAGGAAGGATCCGATCTCGCGACACACCGCCCCTAATGCTCGTCAACCACTGACGGTGGGTCTTAGCGTGCGGGACGTGAGCGAGCGCGTCTGCCAGGTCAGCCTGCGGCCTCGACGCGCCTACGAGGAGGGCTGATGAGCAGCGCACTCCTCTACCTTGCGATCGTAGCCGTCTGGGGCGTCGTCCTGGTCCCCATGTGGCTTCGTCGTGACGGCTCCCGAACCCGGAACCGGCGCCTGGACGAAGACGCCGACACGCTGGTCGAGACGCCCTCCGAGGCCGCTGAGAGCCTCGACGAGGCACTGCCCGAGGACGACGTCGTCCCGGCACGGGCGGCCCGCTCCGCTGTCGGCCGGCGGGCGAGCCGCGCCGCCGTCATCGCCCGCCGCCGGCGCCGCACCGTCGGTCTCATCCTCCTCGTGCTGACGGCGGTCGCCACCGTCGTCGCCGGCGTCACGCCGTGGTGGTTCACGCTGCCGCCGTCCGTGCTGCTCGTCGGCCACCTCACGCTGCTGCGCAGCGCCGTCAAGATGGACGCCGAACGCCGCCGCGCCCGACGTCTCGCCCACCTCCGCGCCCTCGAGGCCGACCGCCGCGCCCGCGCGGAGGAGGAGGCGCGCCTCGCCCGCGAGGTCCAGCGGTCCGCCGAGATCATCGCCATGCCCGACCGCCCGCAGCAAGAGGTGTACGACCAGTACACCGACCAGCGCGCCGTCGGCGACTGATCCGACCGACGCCGCCACGCGACCTCGCCGGGCGGCGGCAGCGCTGATCACTGGCGTTCACTGCCCTCTATCGGCAGCAGGTGCCAGGGATCAACGCAGCCGTGCAGGCCCACCCTGTACGGTCGGGCATCCCGCCGGGCGTGCCGGGCATCGGCACCGACCTGCTGTGATCCGGAACACCGGGCAACCGATGCGCGAGGAGTGCCGAATGTTTGCTAGCCTTACAGCGTCCTTGGGGCTGTAGCGCAGTCCGGTAGCGCACCTCGTTCGCATCGAGGGGGTCAGGGGTTCAAATCCCCTCAGCTCCACTTCGGACCTGGGACCAGTGTGGTCGAGAGCTTCGCTCTCTTCCCGCTGGTCCTTCGTCGTTTTCTCCGGGGGACGCCCCCGGACCCCCAATGGTCAAAGGCCGGTCCCGATCACGGAACCGGCCTTTTTCAATCTCGTACAGCAGCGAAGTACGGCAACGCCCTCAGCGGCTCGCGCTGGCCGCCATGAGCAGATCAGCGGAGGCCCGCCGGGCTGTGCGCTGCTGCGCCCGCCCGGCGCGGGCGCGCTGCGGTTTCTGGGACCGGATTGAGAGCCGGTTCACCCAAGGGTGGCTGGGGTGGTCCAGGCCCGGACCTGCTCGACCAGGGCGGTGACATGATCTGGAGGCGTGGTCTTGGTGATGCCGTGTCCCAAGTTGAACACGAACGGGCCCCCGCTCAGGGCGCGCAGGATGCGGTCCGTCTCGGCGGCCAGCGCGGGGCCGCCGGCGACGAGGAGCTGGGGATCGAGGTTGCCCTGCACGCAGCGCCCCAGGCCGCGCTGCAGCCTCTGTGCGGCCCACGCGAGGGGAACCGTGGCGTCCAAGCCGATGCAGTCTGCTCCGGTGGCCTCGGCGAAGCCGTCGTAGGAGAGCCCGGCGCCCCGGGGAAAGGCGATGACCGGAACGTCCGGGTGCTTCTCTTTAAGCGCTGCGGTGATGGTGGCGACCGGCTTGACGCACCACCGTTCGAAGAGGGCGTCCGGGAGTATCCCGGCCCAGGTGTCGAACAACTGGACTGCTTCCGCACCCGCGTCGATCTGTCGGTCCAGGAACTGGATGACGGCGGTCGTGAGCAGGTCGATCAGTGACTGGAATCCGTCCGGGTCGCTCAAGGCCCACTGCTTGACGACGGAGTGCTCTGACGCGGCGCCGCCGCGTCCCTCGACCATGTAAGTGGCGATGGTCCACGGCGCGCCGGCATAGCCGATCAGGGCGACTTCAGAGGGGAGGGCGCGGGTGAGCCGCCGTACGGTCTCGTAGATCGGGGCCAGTTCCTCATGGAGGCGGGAAACACCAAGGAACTCCGCTATGTCCGCTTCCGAGCGGACAGGAGGCGTCAGCACCGGGCCCTCGCCTACGCGGTAGTCCAGCGTCTGGCCCAGTGCGGCGGCGACCTGCGGAAGGTCCGCGAAGACGATCGCGGCGTCGAGCGGGAAGCGGCGAATCGGCTGCAGGGTGACCTCGACGGCGTGCTCGGGCGAATTGCAGAGCCCCACCATGCCCCCGGCGGCCGCACGGACCCGGTGGTACTCGGGCAGGTACCGCCCGGCCTGCCGCATCAGCCATATCGGTGGCCGTTCGGTACGCTCTCCCGCGAGCGCGCGCAAGAGCAGCTTCTTAGGCTGAACGGTGCCGGACACCGGCTTCAGGCCGACTTCTCCCCGTGTGCCGATCTCCATGCTGTTCCGTCCTGTTGAATGGCCCTAGACCCGGTTAGCAGGCTCCAACCCCGGGAAGGAGCCGTCGCCATCGTAGGGGCTCGGGGAAATCGGCCGAATTCAGGGCCGGTGCCGAGGGACGCTACGACTGCTGCCAAGCCCGCGAACACCAGTCGCCAGGCGGCCGTGGTCAGGGGTGGTCGCCGAGTTGCGCGACTTCGCTGGACAGGCCTCTGTCGCGCAGGCGGCTCAGGGCGCCTCGTCGGTGCCGTCGCCGGTGATCAGGAGGTGGATGTCGGCCAGCGGGCAGACCAGGGCCAGGTCGGTGCGGTCGAGCTTCGAGGAGTCGGCGAGCAGGATGTGGTAGCCGCGGTCGGCGAGCCGGACGGCGGGCCCGGTGTGCTGGCGGTCCTGGGTGGCCACGATCGCGGCGTCGGCCAGCCGCTCCTGCGCGGCCAGGTCGCTCCAGTCGGCATGGACCCGGTCGGAGGGGGCGCCGAACTCCTCGGCGGCCGCCGCGCGGCGGCCCGGGTCGGGCTCGGCCAGCGCCACCACACGTCCCACGCCGCCGGCATGGGCGAGGCGGGCGTACGACTGTCCGCGTAGTCCCGCGCCGGGCTGCCGACGCCAGCCGCCGACTGACCGGCCGCGTCGCATCGCGCTACGACCAGTCGTTCGTCACCTGGCGCGCGATCCGCATCGCTCCCCACGCCGCCGCGTGACCGGTCGATGGGAGGCTCCGCGGCGCGCCGGTCTCACCACCGGGGACGCTGAGCGAACTGAGGACTGTCAGGGCGCTGGGGACGGCCCTGACCGCCCTGGCCGAAACCGGGATCGAAACCGTTAGAGCGCTGGGGGAGGCTTCGACCGTCCTGACCGTAACCGTCCTGATCGTCCTGAGCAGAACCAGAGTTGGAACCGTTGGAGCGCTGAGGGAAGCCTGGACGCTGCGGGGGTTCAACGCGCCAAGGGTAGGGCTGAGCACAACGAGACGCTCGCCCGGACGTTCCCTCGCAGGCCTGAGCGGACCCTCGATGGCCGACGCTCCCGCCACCGCCGGTGGACCCGTCACCTGACGTAGTGGTGCGATGCGGCCTCGGCCGGCTCGTCGACCGGTCCGGGGACGTGGCCGGCCTGGTCGGCCTGGCGGTGTGGGTCGGTTTCGGTCTGTGGGTGGATTTGGCGGTGCGGGACGGCCGTGGGGTGTGGGTTGGACGGGCCGTCTTGCTCGGCTTGGCTGTCTTGCTCGGCTTGGCCGTCGGGGTCGGCTCGGCGGAGGGAGTCGGTTCGGCGGTCGGGGTCGGTTGAGCGGGCGAGCTCGGCTCGGCGGACGGAGTCGGCTTCGCGGTCGGAGTCGATGCGGACGACGAGGTCGGTTCGGTCGTCGGCGTCGCCTTGGCGGACGACGTCGGGGTCGACGACTTCGAGCCGCCTGCCGGGGCGGTGGTCCGCCGAGGCGTCGCGGTCGTGGGCGCGGTGCTGGTCCGGGTCGGCGTCGGCGACTTGCTCGGGTGAGACGTGACCGCCTTCGGTGAGGGGATCGTCGGATCCGCCGAGGAGGGCGACTGGGTCGAAGGGCTCGGCCGCGCGCTCTGGTGGACGGCCGCGCCGGTGTCGTGCGTGCCGTGTGAGCCGGTCAGCGCGAAGGCCGTGCCCGTCGCCGCGGCGACGCAGGCCACCAGGGCCACGACCGGGAGGAGCCGGCCGCCGCCCGATGACTTCTTCGGCTTGGCGTGCGTACCGCGGGCGGGCGGCTGCCCGCCGGTGATCGCGTTCGCGTCTTCGGCCCACGCGGCGTCGAGGGCCGCCCAGGCCGCCGACTCCGAACCGGCCGGTTCAGCCTCGGAAGCGCCGGGCTCGGCGGGCCGGGAGTCACCGGGTACGGGCTGATCCGGTCGCGCGTCCGCGGAGGTTCCGCCGACCTGGCCCAGCGGCGCGGTGGCCGCCTGATCCGGGGAGATGGCCGGGATCTGCCGAGTGGCGTCATCGGCCGACGTGGGGGAGCCGTCGAGCGAGGGTGTCGCGCCGGCGTCGAATCCCGTCGCCGGCGGCGCGGGCGCGGCCGCGGCGCACGAGGCCAGTATCCGGTCGCGTTGCCCCGCCGGAGGCTCGTATCCGAGTGTCACCAGCCGGTGCAGCGCCTCCCCGCTCAGCGGGGCGAGCATGGCCGAGTTCCGCGTCTCCTCGCCCCGTACGGAGGCAGCGGCCTGTTCCAGACGTTGCTGCGCGTCCCACGCGAGTGTCTCGGCGGCGTTCCGCGTCACGCCGAGGACCTGGGCGGTCTGCTCCGGGTCGAGAGCGTTCGTCAGGGCCAGGACCTCGCGGTCTCCGGGACTCAGGAGGGCCAGCGCGCGCCGCAGCGGGTCGGTCGACGTGGTCGTCGCGACGCCGCGAAGAAGGGCGCCGCGCCGTACACACTGGGCTCGGGCGAGCGAGTGCAGCCACATCGGAAGCCGCGCGTCGTCATCCGGAACGGCGCCCGGATCGCGGGCGACGGCGACGAAGACGTCGTGCAGCGCGTCACCCGCTTCGACGCCGACCATGACATAGCAGTAGGCGTAGAGCGCTTCGCCGTACTCGTCATAGAGCGCGCCGAACGCCTGCGGAGCACCCGTCCGTAGGGCCTCGGTCAAGGACATCGGTATCTCCGTCCCGCCACATCGTCCCAAGATCGTGACAAAGTTACGTACAACGGTGGAAAATGGATACTATCTAACAAACCAGACAGAACAGTGCCCTGAGCAGGCAAAATGTCCTCCGGGGGCGGCGGGAGGCCCAGCCGCCGAGCCGCTCGGCGTCGGGCTCGGCGAGCCGGTGTCGGCCCTCGCGATCGCCGGGAGGGGTCGGCCGCCCGGCCGGGCCGGTTCGGACAACGGTGTCGCGCGGCGCCGGGTCCGGGCCGTACGGTGACCGCTGCCGGAGACGTACGGGCCGACAGGAGGCACTGGTGGACGACGAGGTCGTGCGGACCTTCAAGGAGATCGACTACGACGGCGACGGGTACATCACGGCGATGGAGTTCAAGCTCGCCATGACCCGCCGCCACGAGGCCGTCAGCGGCGATGAGATCAACTCGATCTTCGCCCACGCCGACGACGACGGGGACGGACGCATCAACCTGGCGGAGTTCGCCAGGGCGTGGAGCTCCTGAGGCGGCCCGCCGGTTCCCGGTGATCGCCGGGGGCCGGCGTCGTCACGGACGTTCGAGCCTCGTCGAGAGCGTCGTGCTGGCGACCACCGCGCAGGTGAAGGGCGGCGTCAAGAAGCGGCTGGCCGAGACCCTCACCAAGGGGGCGGCAGCCTCGCTCGCGGTGTCCGCGGTGACCTCGGGAAGTATGGGGCTGCTCGTCGTCGCGGTGCCGCCGGCGGTCTGGGTCGTCGTCACGTCGTACCGCCTGCTGATGATCGAGCGCATCCACAGCGGATTGGACCTCGGCAGGCTGGTCTTCGACGCGCCGATCCAGGCGCTGACCGCCACCCTGAAACGGGGGCTGCTGAACGAGGTCATCGTCGCGGATCGCAGTGCCGGCCAGTCGCTGGTGCGCCTGAACCTGGGAGTCAGGGGAAAGGCGGCACGGGAGATCGTCTCCGCCTTCCCGGACCCCCTCCTGACGCGGCCGCTCGTCCGGTGAGCCACTCTCTGGAAGCGGCATTGACGGCCCATGGTCTTCCTGGAGGAAGTGCGGACGAAGCCTTGGCGGGACACGGACCCGCCGCCGTCCGGTGACGCTCGCCGGGTGGGTCCGGCGCTGAGATCCTTGGGCTCTCGCCGGTGATCTACAAGCCCGGAGAAACTCGATATGTGGCCATAATGGCTTAATTCGGTCTATTTCGGGCATTAAGGGATTCTTTGGCGGTGTCGTTCGTTGCCGGAAAGGTGATCGTTCGCACCGCGGTCGTGCGACCGTCCGTGTTCCACCGGTCGTACGGCGGGCCGGGTGAGTACCTCGTGGGTCTCGCCCGGCGGATGATCTAGGCTGGCGGCTGGGACACAGGAGTGCATATGGGACAAGGCGCGGTGGACGGCGTCTCCGACGGCAGCGAGGACGCCGCCGCCGGTGAAACGGGGGGCGACTCCCCGGCCCAGGACGGCGAGGGCGACGCCGGAGGGCGTGCGGGGGCAAAGGGTTCTGCGGCCGGAGTAGGCGGCAGGCGCGGCGCGCTGGCCGAGGACGGCATCTCCGTCGTCCAGGCCGCGGCGGCGCCCAAACGCGCGACCCCGACGGGCGCCGAGACCGCAGCGGGTGACCGTACGGACGTCGCCGCGTCCGACGTGGACGCCACTGCGGCCGACGCGGCCCGACCTGATGACACCGCGTCCACGTCCGGCACGGCCGACGGCACCCCGTCCAGTACGGCCGACACCGCGGACGACGCCCCGTCCGACGCGGATGCCACCGACCCGGGCGGCGCCGACGCCGATACCGACGCGGTGGACGCCGAGGACGCGGCAGCGGCCGAGGCCGCGTCCGGCGAGGAGACTCCCGCCGATGCCGATGCCGATGCCGATGCCGATGCCGATGCCGATGCCGATGCCGAGAACGCGAAGGGCGGCGGGTCCTGGCGCGGTCTCGTGCACGCACTCGGGCTGACGGTCGCCTCCGCGGTGGTCTGGGGCGTCGCGCACCTCTGGGCCGGACGCCGTGTCGCCGGGATCCTCCTGATGGGCCTGTTCGCCATCCTGGTCGGCGGCGGGGTATTCGTCGCCCTGCGGTACCAGCACGACCTCAAGAACATCGCGGTGCAGCGGGACTGGCTCGCCGGAATCACCGGCGGCATCCTGGCGCTCGCGCTCCTGTGGGCCGGCATCGTCGTCCGCTCCTACCAGGTGGTCCGCCCCACCGGGATGGCCCGGACCGCGCGGGTCCTCGCGGGCGCGATGGTCCTGGTGCTCGCCGTCGGGGTGTGCTCGCCGCTCGTCTGGGCCGCGCGCAGCACCTACACCCTGCGGGACACGATCGGCACGATCTTCCACGGCGACCAGGCGCGGCCGCAGCCGGTCAACGTGGAGAACCCGTGGAAGGACAAGCCGCGGGTCACCGTCCTCCTGCTCGGCGGGGACGGGGCCGGTGACCGCATCGGCATCCGTACGGACAGCATGACGGTCGCCAGCATCGACACGAAGACCGGGGACACGGTGCTGTTCAGTCTGCCCCGGAACCTGCAGCACTTCCCGGTTCTGCCCCGCCTGCGGTCCCGCTGGCCGGACGGGTTCACCGGGGTGGGCGCCCCGGGCGACCAGGGCCTGCTGAACGAGCTGTTCCAGGACGCCGAGGACGATCCTTCGCTCGTGCCCGGCTTCGGCAAGGGCCGGCGCGGGCCCGAGTTGGTCCGTGAGGAGATCTCGTACCTCATCGACCAGCCCATCGACTACTACATCCTCGTCAACCTGTTCGGCTTCGCCGACATCGTCGACGCGATGGGCGGGGTGAAGGTGCACATCGCCCACGACATCCCGTTCGGCGGTCCGGAGGACGGCAGTGCGCCCACCGGGGTGCTCAAGACCGGGGACCGGGACCTCAGCGGCAAAGAGGCGCTCTGGTACGGGCGGTCGCGGACGGCGAGCGACGACTTCACCCGGATGGGGCGGCAGAAGTGCCTGATGAAGGCGATCGCCGAGCAGGCCGACCCGCAGCGGGTGCTGACCCGGTTCCAGCAGCTCGCGGCCGCCGCGAAGAAGACGATCTCCACCAACATCCCGGCCGAACTGCTGCCCGCCCTCATCACGCTCTCCGAGACGATGAAGCACGGCGCGCAGATCAGCAGCCTGATGTTCGTTCCGCCGCAGTTCCACGTCTACCGGCCGGACCTGCAGGTCATGCGGCGTGCGGCGGCCGCCGCGCTCGCGGCCAGCGAGGAGCGTTCGGCGACCGCCACCCCCTCACCCGAGGCGTCCGGCGGCGCGAGCACCTCCGCGCAGCCGTCGGCCACTCCGGCGCCCGCGGCGTCGCCGGCCGGGCTGAGCAGCCCGGGGCCGTCGGGGTCCGCGGGGGCCTCGGCCGGGGCGAGCGCGGCGGCGTCTCCGGGTGACTCGGCCACCCCGAGTGCCGGGGATGACGCGTCCGGCAGTGCGTCGCCCACGGCCCACACGAAGGACAAGGCGGTCTCGCTGACGGCCGCCTGCGGCTAGTCCGTACTGGATATACGCCATTCACGCGGCACTTCATGAGCTTTTCATGAATGCGGCGATAAGTGGGGCCAGTGTGCCTTACCGTGCTATCGGTCCAGGTTGGGTCACAGGTCGGGTACGATCCATCGGTCAATGCCAATGGTTACTGACCGCATCTAGTCAATCACTTTGCAAACCGGTCGGCGCGGCCGCACGTCCCTGATGGGGATGCGCGCCCGGAGCGAGCTTTGCTCGCGAGCAGAGGATCAGGAGACTTCATGGCACGGCAGGTTGGGAGGCGTGAGCCGGTACCCGTCGCCGGTCTGTGGCGGGCGCTGGGGCTGACCCTCGCCTCCGCGGTCGTGTGGGGAGTGGCTCACGTGGCGGCCGGTCGCCGCGCCGCCGGGTTCACCCTGATGGGAATCCTCGCACTGCTGATCGTGGGGACCGCCACCACAGGGCTGGCGTTCCAGGAGAAGTTGAAGCAGATCGCCGTGCAGGGCACGTGGCTGAACGTCATCATCGCCGCCTTGCTGGCGCTGGCGCTGGTGTGGGCGTCGGTGGTGATCCGGTCGTATCAGGTGGTGCGGCCGGTGGGATTGCCGACGACGATGCGGGTGGCGTCGACGTCGCTGGTCGTGGTGCTGTCGCTGTTGATCTGCACGCCGTTCGTGTACGCGGCGAACACCACTTATGTGCTGCGCGACACGTTGTCGAAGATCTTCCCCGGCGACGACAGCTCCGGCCAGAAGGTGAACGCGGCCAACCCGTGGAAGGACATGCCGCGGGTCAACGTCCTGCTGCTGGGCGGTGACGGCGGTAAGGACCGCAGCGGCATCCGTACCGACAGCATGACGGTCGCCAGCATCAACACCAAGACCGGCGACACGGTCCTGCTGAGCCTGCCCCGGAACCTGCAGCACTTCCAGGTGCCGCCGCGGCTGCGGTCGCGGTGGCCGCAGGGCTACACCGGAGACCCGGGAGACCAGGGGCTGCTCAACGAGGTCTACATCGAGGCGCAGCGGCACGCCGACCTGCTGCCGAAGTACAAGAAGGCGGCCCAGCGCAGCCCGCACCTGCTCGAAGAGGTCATCGGGTACCTCCTCGGCATCAAGATCCACTACTACGTGCTGGTGAACCTGAACGGGTTCAAGGACATCGTGGACGCCATGGGCGGTGTAACGGTCCACATCGAGAAGAAGCTGCCCATCGGCGGCGAGCCGGAGCGGGGCATCCCGCCGTCCGGCTATCTCCTGCCGGGCACGCACCACCTGAACGGCGAGAAGGCCCTGTGGTACGGCCGCAGCCGGCACGCCGACGACGACTTCCACCGGATGGACCGGCAGAAGTGCCTGATGAAGGACATCGCCGAGCAGGCCGACCCGCAGAAGGTCGTCACCCACTTCGAGAAGCTGGCCAAGGCCGCGACCAACACGATCTACACGAACATCCCGTCGGCGCTGCTGCCGGCGCTCGTGAAGCTGTCCGGCACCGTGAAGAACGGCGCCGACATCCACAGCCTCGCCTACAACCCCGACAAGATCCCCGGCTTCCACGTCTACCAGCCGAGCACCCTGGTCATGCGGAACGCGGCGGCCAAGGCCATCGCGGCGAGCGACAACCCCCAGCAGACCAAACCCACGCCGACCACCAGCGCCACCGCCAAGTCGAACAAACGGAAGACTTCGCGCGTCACACCCAGTGCGACGGCCTCGTCCACCGGATCCAACGGCGCGGTCTCGCTGAAGAACGCCTGCGGCTGAGCCGGTGAGCTGAGCCGGGGCGTTCGCCACCGGTCCTGGGCCGGCGTGTGACCGAAGCTGCATTCGACACCGAGTCTCGCCGCCTCGTGTGCGGGACCCGGACGGACGCTCGCGGAGCGGCGTCCGTGATCGGAGGGTCAGGGGACTTATGGCACGGGGTCAGGCGAGAGGGCACCGGCCCGTACCGGTCGCCGGTCTGTGGCGGGCGTTGGGGCTGACCCTCGCCTCCGCGGTCGTGTGGGGAGTGGCTCACGTGGCGGCCGGCCGCCGTGCCGCCGGGTTCGCTCTCATGGGCCTGCTCGTCCTACTGGTGGGCGGTGCGGCGACGCTGGGGCTGGCGTTCCAGGAGAAGCTGAAGCAGATCGCCGTGCAGGGCACGTGGTTGAACGTGATCACCGCGGCCTTGCTTGTCCTGGCGCTGGTGTGGGTGTCGGTGGTGATCCGGTCGTATCAGGTGGTGCGGCCGGTCGGGTTGCCGACGGCGATGCGGGCGGCGTCCATGACGCTGGTCGCGGTGCTGTCGTTGATCATCTGCACGCCGTTCGTGTACGCGGCGAACACCACCTATGTGCTGCGGGACACCCTGTCGAAGATCTTCCCCGGGGACGACACCTCCGGCCCGAAGATCAACGCGTCCGACCCGTGGAAGAACATCCCCCGGCTCAACGTCCTGCTGCTCGGCGGTGACGGCGGTAAGGACCGCAGCGGCATCCGTACCGACAGCATGACGGTCGCCAGCATCGACACCCACACCGGCAACACGGTGCTGATCAGCCTGCCGCGGAACCTCCGGTTCTTCCAGGTGCCGGCCCGGCTGCGCTCCATCTGGCCGAACGGCTATCGGAACGTGAACGCGCAGCTCGGGTACGACGGAATGCTCAACTCGGTCTACCTGAGCGGTGAGAAGAACCCCAGCCTGGTCCCCGGGTTCAAAGCGGGACAGCGAGGCCCGCACCTGCTCGAGGAGGTGATCGGCAACCTCATCGGCCTGAAGATCAACTACTACGTCCTGGTCAACCTGGGCGGGTTCAAGGACATCGTGAACGCCATGGGCGGCGTGACGGTCCACGTCGAGAAGGCACTGCCGATCGGCGGCGAGATCGTGAACGGCCGCTACACCAAGCAGCCCACCGGCTGGCTCAAGGCCGGCACCCAGCACCTGGACGGCGAGAAGGCCCTCTGGTACGGCCGGTCGCGCGACGCCGACGACGACTTCCACCGGATGGACCGGCAGAAGTGCCTGATGAAGGACATCGCCGACCAGGCCGATCCGCAGAAGGTCGTCACCCACTTCGAGAAGCTCGCCAAGGCCGCGACGAAGACCATCTTCACGAACCTGCCCGCGGCGCTGCTGCCGCCCCTGGTCAAGCTGTCCGGCACCGTCAAGAGCGGGTCCGACATCACGAGCCTCGCCTTCAGCCCGTACAAGATCCAGGGCTTCGGTACCGACGACCCGAACGTGCCGCTCATGCGCCGGCTGACCACCAAGGCCATCACCGCCAGCACGCACCCGAAGCCCACGCCCAGCCCGACCGCCACCGTCAAGAAGCGCAGGACGAAGAGGAAGACCTCGCCGACGGCGGCCTCGAACGGCTCGGTCTCCCTCAAGAACGTCTGCGGCTGAATCGGCTCCGGCGCACCGGGCGACGTACGGACCGGCCGGGCCATCGCGGTTCACGATGCAGAATGTGCTGATGACCCGTATCCCCCCGCTGCGCCGGCGCGTGCTCGTGGCGATCGTCGGCGTGGCCGCCCTCGCGGTCGTGCTGTTCGCGATCCCGCTGGCCATCGCGCTCCAGCGGTTGTATCGGGACGAGGCGATCAAGTCACTCGAACGCGACGCGACCCGGATCTCGGCGGCGGTGCCCGACACGATCGCGCGGCGTCCGAAGCCGGTGACGCTGCCCACCGGCATGTCCCGGCACCTCAGCGTGGGCATCTACGACCTCGACGGCGACCGGGTCACCGGGCGCGGCCCGAGCAACTCACCGGTCGCCGGGGCCGCTGGAGACGGGCGGGTCCACGAGGCGGTCGAGAACGGCCTGCTGGCCGTGTCCGCGCCGGTTCCCTCCGACGAGAACATCGTCGCGGTCGTCCGGGTCGCGACCCCGTACAAGCACATCAGCGGACGGGTCGAACGCGCCTGGCTGCTCATGGTCGCGCTCGCCATCCTCGTCGTCGGGCTCGCCACCATGGTGGCGCGGCGCCAGGCGGGCCGGCTGGCCGCGCCGCTCGAAGGCCTGACGCGCGACGCCCAGGCGCTCGGCAGCGGCGATTTCAGCATCCGGGCGCGCTCCGTCGGCGTCCGTGAGGCGGACGCCGCGAGCCGCGCCCTCGAGGCGACCGCCCGGCGCCTCGGCGAGCTGCTCGAACGCGAGCGCGCGTTCAGCGCCCACGTGTCCCACCAACTGCGCACGCCGCTGACCGGACTGCTCTTGGGCCTCGAGTCGGGGCTGACGGGAGAGGACCCGCGGGCGGTCATCCGCACCGCGATCGAACGCGGCGAGCATCTCCAGGAGATCATCGACGATCTCGTACGCCTGTCGCGCGGCAGCCCGGCCGACCGCGGAGTGCTGAACGTCCCCGTGCTGCTCGCGGAGCTCCGCGCCCGCACGGACGTCACCGTGAAGATCGAGCCGGGCCTGCCCGAGGTGCGCGCCTCGCTGTCGGCCGTACGTCAGATCGTCAACGTCCTGGTCGACAACGCGGTGACCCACGGCAAGGCGCCCATCACCGTGTCCGCGGTCGACGTCGGCCAGGGCCTGGCCATCGAGGTGGGCGACGAGGGCCCCGGCATCCCCGACGGGGCCGACGTCTTCCGCGGCCCCGCCGACGGGCACGGGATCGGGCTCGCCCTCGCACGCTCGCTCGCCGAGGCCGAAGGGGGCCGCCTGGTCCTGCGGCGGCCCGCCCCTCCGGTTTTCAGCTTGCTTTTGCCTACGAGCGACTACCGTGGCGCCGATTGACGCCATGCAGACACACTCACACCTCCGCCACCGCGCCGCGCTCGTACCGATCGACGCCGCGCCGATCGAGTCACGTCTCCGTGACCGCCTCGTGTTCGTGACGACCGGCGCGGCGCCGAGGGACTCAGTGCTCGGCGAC
The DNA here is from genome assembly GCF_039542035.1 of Actinoallomurus liliacearum. Taxonomy (NCBI): domain Bacteria; kingdom Bacillati; phylum Actinomycetota; class Actinomycetes; order Streptosporangiales; family Thermomonosporaceae; genus Actinoallomurus; species Actinoallomurus liliacearum. The sequence goes on along the minus strand of NZ_BAABHJ010000008.1, from coordinate 492,907 downwards.
CGCCTCGCGCTCGTACCGGTAGCCGCGCCCGCGCAGCGTGGTGATCTGCCCGTACGGTCCCAGCTTGCGGCGCAGCGTCGAGACGTGCACGTCGAGCGTCTTCGTCGGGCCGAACCAGTTCTCGTCCCAGACCTCGTCCATCAGCTGCTCCCGGGTCACGACCTCCCCGGCGCGCGTCACCAGCGCGGCCAGCAGGTCGAACTCCTTCGGCCGCAGCACCACCTCGGTGCCGTCGACGTGCACCCGCCGCGCGGGCAGGTCCAGCCGGAGCCGGCCGACGCCGATCACCCGGTCGCCCGGCTCGGCCGCGCGACGGCGCAGGTGGGCGCGGATCCGCGCGACCAGCTCGGTCAGCCGGAAGGGCTTGGTCAGGTAGTCGTCGGCGCCCGCGTCCAGCGCGACGACCACCTCGAACTCCTCGGTCCGCGCGGTCAGCACGACGACGACGGTCAGGGGGAGCTCCGCGCGGAGCCGCCGGCACAGCTCGACTCCCTCCATGTCCGGCAGGCCAAGATCCAGCAAGATAAGATCCGGTGGATGCGCGCGTACGTCTGTCAACGCCGCCGCTCCGGTCGTCGCCAGACCCGCTTCGTATCCACTGGCGGACAGTGCCTTCAACAATTCGGATCCGATGATGGCATCGTCCTCCACCACCAGGATGCGTTCCCGCGTCACACATCAGATCCTAAGGACCCTCCCAAGGCGGTCGTCGGGTGATGCAGGGAAGTGTCCGTTTCGCAGGTAAGTCGAGGGGTTCTGCAGCATGACAGACGTCAGCGTGATCGTGATCGTCTACAACGACGCCGATCGCCTGCCAGACGCGGTCCGCTCCGCGCTCGACCAGTCCCACCGCAGCGTCGAAGTGATCATCGTCAATGACGCGAGCACCGACGGCACCCGCGAGGTGGCCGATGCGCTCGCCGCGGAGAATCCCGGTCGCGTGCGGGCGATCCACCGTACGGAGAACTCCGGCGCCGGGGGACAGCCGCGCAACGACGGCATCGAGGCGGCGCGCAGCACGTACCTCATGTTCCTCGACAGCGACGACACCCTGGACCGGCACGCCTGCCGGAACCTCGTCGCGACGGCGGAGGAGACCGGGGCCGAGCTCGTGTCCGGCTGCTGCTGGCGGGTCTTCCCCGAGAGGAAGGAGGAGCACCCTTGGTTCCGGCGGCTGTACCGCGAACGGGCGGTGTACTCCTCGGTCCGCGAGTGCCCGGACCTGATGTACGACACGCTCTGCACCAACAAGCTCTACCGCCGGGACTTCCTCGACCGCGAGCAGCTTCGTTTCCCCTCCGGCCTGTTCTACGAGGACCTGCTGTTCTGCACCGAGATCTACCTCGCGGCACGGATGATCGCGGTGATCCCGCACCGGGTCTACAACTGGATGGTCTACGAGAACTCCGACCGCCCGTCCGTCACGAACCAGCGCGCCCGCCTGCGCAACTTCGCCGACCGGCTGGAGATCTTCCGTCGCATCGGTGAGGTGTACGACCGGTACGGCGCCGCCGACCTTAAGCTGAGCCGGGACGTCAAGTTCCTCAACTACGACCTGCCGCTCTACGTACGGACGCTGCGCAGCCGCGACCCGGAGTACCGCGCCAAGTTCCTCGAACTCGCCGGCGGCTACCTGAACGAGCTGGACCCGCGCGCCTTCGAGGAGGCGCAGCAGATCAAGGCGATCATCGGCTTCATGGTCGCCAACGGCGACTACGAGGGCGCGGTCGCGGCGATCGAGTACGTGCCGAAGAAGGGCGGCAAGGCGCGGCTCGCGACGGAGCTGGTCGAGCGCGACGGCCGGGTCTACTGGTCCTCCGACTACCTCGACGACGAGTGGGCCCGCTCCATCCTCGACGTCACCGACCTCGGCTTCCACTCGATGCCGCTGAAGAGCCTGACGCTCGCCGGACGGGTCACCGAGATGACCCTGAAGGGGGGCGAGCTCGACGTCGCGGGCGAGGTCGTCAACCCGCTGGGCCGCATCGACGCGGGCACCAAGCTCCGCGCGGAGCTGGAGTTCCGCGACCGGCGTCGGTCCCGGCGGGTCTTCGGCATCCCGGCCAAGGTCGAGCACACCGGTGGCCGCATCCGGTGGCGCGCCGCCACCGAGCCGATCCGGCACCTGCGGCCGCTCGGGTTCGTCGACCAGACCTGGAGCCTGCGGCTGCGGCTGCACGTCGGCGACGACCAGCTCGTCATCCGGCTGACCGCGGACGAGGCCGTGCACAACCACCTGGAGGTGCCGGTCCGCCCCCGGCTCACCCGGCTGGCCGGCGATCACCTGCAGGCGTACGTCCCGGAATCCGGGGAACTCGCCCTCCGGATCGTGGCCCGGCGCTGGGCCGCGCGGTGGACCATCGCCGTCATCGGCGCGCTCGCCAAGACGCCCTACGGCCGGCGCTGGATGCAGGCGCTCCTCCGGGCGGAGAAGAGCATGCGGGACTCCTTCCAGAGTTCCAAGACGAAGGCCAACCTCTACTCGAAGGTGTTCACCCGGCTGCCGATCCGGCGCCGGACCATCGTCTTCGAGAGCCACCTCGGCAAGCAGTACTCCGACAACCCGAAGTACATCTACGAGGAGCTGCGCCGGTCCGGCGCCAAGTTCACGGCGATCTGGTCGTACGCCGGCAGCCCGAGCGGCTTCCCCAAGGACGCCAAGCTCGTCCGCCGCAACTCGTGGGCGTACTACCGGGCGCTGGCACGGGCCCAGTACTGGGTCGACAACCAGGGCTTCCCGCGCGTCATCACCAAACGGCCGCAGACCACGTACATCCAGACGTGGCACGGATCGGCGTACAAGCTCATGGGTGCCGACTCCCCGGAGACCAAGCGCGCCACCCAGGGGCACCGGGCCCGCCACCAGCAGATGGTCGACCGGTTCGACTACTTCGTCATCCGCTCCGAGCACGACGCGCAGACCCTCGTGAAGGGCCTGGGCGTACGGGCCGAGCTGATCCGCAGCGGCTACCCGCGCAACGACGCCCTCGTGAACGGCGGATCGGGCGAGGCGCTGCGCAAGAAGCTCAAGCTCACCGACGACCGCAAGGTCGTGCTGTACGCGCCGACCTTCCGCAACGGCCCGAACGGCAAGCCGGAGAAGCGCTTCGAACTGCCCTTCGACGTCGAGCGCTTCGCGAAGGAACTCGGCGAGACGCACGTGCTGCTGGTCCGTCCGCACTACCTCAGCACGGTCGTCCTGCCGCCCAGCCTGCGCGGCACCGTCCGCAGCGTGGCCGACGTCCACGACGTCACCTCGCTGCTCCAGATCACCGACGCGCTCATCACCGACTATTCGTCGGTGATGTTCGACTACGCGCTGCTCGATCGCCCGATGTTCTTCCTCACTCCCGACCTAGAAGACTACGTCCGCTCCCGCGGCTCGTACTTCGACCTCGCCGAGGAGGCGCCGGGTCCCGTGGTCCGCGACGAGGAGGAGCTGTTCGCGGCGCTCGCCGACCTCGACGGCGTCGGCACGCGCTACGCCAAGCAGCGGAAGCGCTTCGCGGAGAACTTCGGCGAGTACGACCGGGGCACCGCGGCGAAGCAGATCGTTGAGAGGTTCTTCAGGTGAGAGACGTCTTCATCGTCAGCAACAGCGTCGACGAGCTCGGCGGCCTGACGCGCTGGGTCCACCACATCGCGCACCTGTTCGCCGAGCGCGGCCACAACGTGCACCTGGTCGGGGTGACCCACGCCAAGGAGAGGTACGACTACGCCGACGACTTCCCCGTCACCGTGCTGCACGACACCCATCCCCCGGCGCGGTCGAAGAGCCGGCTCGGCGAGCTCCGCCGCCGCTCCGTGCAGCGCAAGGGCGCCGAGAAGCTCAGCGCGCTGTTCCGCACGGCCCGCCCCGGCGGCATCGTCATCGCCGCCCAGGTGTGGGCGATGGAGTGGGTCTGCCTCGCGGACACCGCGGGGATGCCGGTGATCGGGATGAGCCACGAGTCGTACGCCGCCACGCAGGAGTCCTCGCGATTCCCGCGGGTGCAGCGCTATTTCTCCCAGGCCGACCGGCTGCTCGTGCTCACCACCGAGGACGCCGACGCGTGGGCGAGGAAGGGCATGTCGAACATCGACGTCATGCCGAACCCCCTGCACGTCACGCCCACGGCCTTCCCGGACCTGACCGTCCCCGTCGTCGTGGCGCTCGGCCGGCTCTCGTACGAGAAGGGCCACGACATGCTGCTGGAGTCGTGGGCGCGGGTCGCGGACAAGAACCCGTCCTGGCAGCTGCGGGTCTACGGGGCCGGGCCGATGGACGAGACCTTGCGCCGCCAGGCCGGCGAACTCGGCATCACCGTCGACCTGGCCGGCATGACCAACGACGTCCAGGGCGCGCTCACGAACGCGTCGATCTACGCCCTGCCGTCGCGCAGCGAGGGCTTCCCCATGGGCATCCTCGAGGCGATGGCATATGGCCTGCCCATCGTCGCCTTCGACAGCGCGCCCGGCATCCGTGAGCTGATCACCCACGAGGTCGACGGCATCCTCGTCACGCCGGGAAACGTCATCGAGTTCGCCGAGGCGATCGAACGCCTCATGAACGACCCGGGGCTCCGTACCAAACTGGGGGAGGCGGGCCGTCGGTCGGTGCAGCGGTTCTCCGCCCAGGTGGTCGTCGACCGCTGGGAGCGCATGTTCGAGCTGGTCTACCGCTGACGGAGCGGCCGCACCCGCCGCAGTGGCCGGGGCAGGGAACGCGCCGACACCCCGGCCGCTAAGGTCCCCTCGCCCCGACGGTCCTGGTCGGGATCGTCGGGACGCCGGCTCTCGTGACCCTCTTCGCGGGCGGCCTCCGTCGCGCCGGGGGCGCGCCAACGGGCGCTGTCCGGCCGCTCGCTCTCCTCGTCGCGCCGGGCCCGTTCGGTGCCGGCGAGCCGCTCGCCGCGCCGGGTCGGCTCCGCACCCACGGGGCGCTCATCCTCCGCACTCGCGTCGCGGGTGGTCTCGGCCCTCGACCGCCCACTCCGCTCGCCGCGTCGGGTTCGCTCCCAGGTGCACGGGCGGGCCGGTGTCGTCCGGTCCTCCACGGCCTGGATGGCCAGGCTCATCAGGCTGATGAGCAGGGACCCCGCGGTGTCGGTGTCCAGCCGCACGGTCACCCAGTCGTCGCCCGGCCGGACGACGATCTGCCCGGACTCGGCCAGCACCTGGTCCAACCGGTCGGTGAACGACCGGGTGAGCCGTAGATCGGCCTCATCCCCGGTGTGCAGATGAAGAATCTGGGTGCCGCGGAACGCGAATCCGCGGCCGGTGCCGCATGACGGACGACCCGTGGCCAGCCCCGGCCAGGTCGTCAATTGTGCGGCTACTCGTTCGGCTGTGCTCCGGCTCTTCGGAGGGCCTGTCACGGCCCCAGGATCCCGTGTCGCCGCCTTTCTCATAAGGGCTCGCGCCTCAATCGTTATCAATCGATTTACCGTTCTCTTCCCCTTCCCGCCATCGCCACGACGCACACCGGTCGTCTCGACCGACGAGGCGGAGGTGCAGGCCCGGCGACGGATCTTCCCTGATGGTCGTACGGTGGACGGGTGATCTCTCACAGCGACGTGGCGGCGGCCGGTGCCCGTATCGGGTCACGGGTCCGCACGACTCCGGTGTTCGACGACGGGGAGCGGTGGCTGAAGCTGGAGCAGCTGCAGCACACCGGATCGTTCAAGGCCCGCGGGGCGTTCAACAGGATCCTCGCGGCCGTCGAGCAGGGCGGGCTGCCGGACGCGGGCGTGGTGGCCGCGTCGGGCGGCAACGCCGGGCTCGCCGTCGCGTACGCGGCACGTGAACTGGGCGTCCCCGCGGAGGTGTACGTCCCGGAGACCGCGCCCGCGGTCAAGGTGGCCGGGTTGAGAGCGCTCGGCGCCTCCGTCGTCCAGGTGGGCCGTGAGTACGCCGAGGCGTACGACGCCGCGACCAAGCGCGTGGCCGACACGGGCGCGTTGTTCTGCCACGCGTACGACCAGCCGGAGATCTGCGCGGGGCAGGGCACCCTCGCCCTCGAACTCGAGGAGCAGACCGGCGGGGTCGACACCGTCCTGGTCGCGGTCGGCGGCGGCGGGCTGATGGCCGGCATCGCCGCGGCCCTGGAGGGCAGGTCCCGCGTCGTCGCCGTCGAGCCGTACGGCTGCCCGTCCCTGCACGCCGCCCTCGCGGCCGGCGAACCGGTCGACGTGGAGGTCTCCGGGGTGGCGGCCGACTCCCTCGGCGCCCGCCGGGTCGGCGACATCGCCTTCGACGTCGCCCGCCGGACCGGCGTGACGTCCCTCCTGGTGTCCGACGAGGACGTCGTGACCGCCCGACGAGAGCTGTGGCGGCGCTACCACCTCGTGGTGGAACACGGCACCGCCGCCGCGTACGCCGCCCTCCTCACCGGCGCCTACCGCCCCGCCCCCGGCGAGCGCCTCGCCCTCATCTGCTGCGGCGCCAACACCGACCCGTCGGACCTCACAGACCGTGGAACTCCCGGCAGCTGAGAGTGATTCTCGGTAGCGTGGCTCGTCGAGTGGTCATTCGAAAGCCGGTGGGGAAGCATGTCGGAAACGCCGAACAGGGACGTTCGTCAGCTGCCCGGAGCACGTCGTACTCGTCGCCGAGGTGGTCAGCCCGGCCTCGGCGGAGCGAGATCGACAGCGGAAGCCGCAGTTGTACGCGGAGGCGGGAATTCCGCACTTCTGGCGTGTGGAGGACACCGACGAGCGGGTGACGGTCTGCGTCTACGAGCTGGACGTGGCGACGAAGGCGTACGCGCTGACGGGGATTCACCACGATCGGCTGAAGCTGACCGTCCCGTTCGACATCGACATCGACCTCACAGAGGTCGATCGGCTCTGAGGGTGCTCAGAGCCAGTCGCGTTTGCGGAAGACGGTGTAGAGGGCGACTCCGGTGACGACGAGTACGGCGATGCTCGTCACGAAGCCCCACTGCTTGCCGAAGCCCGGGTACGGGACGTTCTCGCCGTAGAAGCCGGTGATGGCGGTGGGCACGGCGATGACGGCGGCCCAGCCGGTGAGCTTCTTCATCACCAGGTTCAGGTGGTTGCTCTGTAGGGCGATGCGCGTCTCCTGCAGGCTCGTCACCGTGTCACGCAGGCTGTCGGTCCACTCGGTGGCGCGCAGCACGTGGTCGTAGACGTCCTGGAAGTACGGGGCCATGGGCGCCGGGATGACGTCGAGGTCGCGGCGCAGCAGGCTGTTGACGACCTCCCGCATCGGCAGCACGACCCGGCGCAGCAGCGCGAGGCTCTTGCGCAGCCGGTAACTCCGCTGCTGGGTGTCACGAGGCATGTGGTCGGCGAACAGTTCCTCTTCCAGGCCGTCGATCTTGTCGTCGAGCGCCTGGACCGCCGCGAAGTGGCCGTCGACGACCAGGTCGAGCAGGCCGTGCAGGAGGAAGGCGACGCCGTACTTCGCCAGGTCCGGCGAGCCGTCCCAGCGCTTGATCAGCTCGTCGATGTCGAAGCCCTCGTCCGTGCGCACGGTGACCAGCGCCCGTTCGGTGATGAACGCCGAGATCTCGTGCTTGTCGAGCTCGGTGCCGTCGGCGGAGAGGTGGACGGAGTAGGCGTTGAGGAACAGGTGCCCGTCGTACCGGTCGAGCTTGGGCCGTTCATGGTGGCTGACGGCGTCCTCGACCGCGAGCGGCGACAGCCCCAGCTCCTCGCTGATGAGGTCGAGCCCTTCGGCGTCGGGCGCGCAGAGGTCGAGCCAGACGACGGTGTCGGACTCGGCCAGGTAGTCGCTGATCTGCTCGGCGGGGAAGTTCTCCTTCTCCAGCCGGCCGTCGCGCCAGACCCTCGTTCGAGGGCTCAGATCCATGAGAGCAACCACATGCGGGCGTGCCAGGAGTCGTACGTCATGACCTGTCCCGCCAGCACCGGGTAGAAGTAGTAGAAGTTGGCCAGCGCGACCAGGACGTACGCGCCGGCGATCGCGGAGCCGAACACCCGGCGGGCCGGGGGCGCGGTCGCCGGACCGACGAGCAGGCCGAGCGCCAGCACGATGGACAGCACCATGAACGGCAGCATCGGCGTGGCGTAGAACAGGAACATGGTGCGGTGGTTCAGGCCGTAGTAGAACCACGGCACCCAGCCGGCCAGGAATCCCAGGAGGGTGGCGCCCGCCCGCCAGTCGCGCTGTACCAGCCACCAGGCGGCCACGATGAGCATCGTGATGATGGAGACCCACCAGATCGCCGGGGTGCCGATGTCGAGGACCTCGCGCGAGCAGGTGGCGGCCCCGCAGCCGGAGGGCTGGGTGTAGAAGAAGGCGACCGGCCGTTTGAGGATCAGCCAGTTCCACGGCCAGGACTGGTAGTCGTGGTGGGCCGTGAGCGTGGTGTGGAAGTGCCACATCTGCTGGTGGTAGTCCCACAGCCGGGGCATCGCCTGGAGGAACGCGGTCACCGGGTTGGCGGCGACACGGCCGCGGCCCCAGCCGCCCGCGTTGAAGATCCAGCCGCTCCACCAGGCGACGTAGGTGATCAAGCTGAGGATCACGAGGGAGACGAAGGCGGGCACGGCCTCGAAGGCGAACGCGCCGGCGTACGGGCGGCGTACTCCCGCGGCCCGGCGGGCGCCCATCGACCACACGAGGGTCAGGAGCCCGAACGCCGCGATGTAGTACATGCCGGTCCACTTGGTCGCGGTCGCCGTGCCCAGGCAGAGGCCGGCCGGGATGAGCCACCAGTGCATGACGAACGGGCCGAGGCCGTCGTCGTCACCGCGTTCGGCGATCTTGCGGGCGAGTCTGGCGCGCGAGACGTCCCGGTCGATGACGATGAAGGCGAATCCGGCCAGGATCCAGAACATCACGAAGACGTCGAGGATGGCCGTCCGACTGGTGACCAGGTGCATGCCGTCCACCGCGAGCAGCAGGCCGGCCGCCGTGCCGAGCAGGTTGGACCGAGTCATCCGCCGGGCGACCCGCGCGAGGATCAGCACCGACAGGGTGCCGATCAGGGCGGCGGAGAAACGCCAGCCGAACGGCGTCATTCCGAAGATCGACTCACCGACGGCGATCAGCCACTTGCCGGCGGGAGGGTGCGCGATGAAACTTCCACCGTCCGCCCAGATGTGGAGGTCGGACGGGTGCTGGAGCAGGAGCTTGTCGGCGTCCTTGACGGTGTTGTGCTCGTAGCCGAACTTCAGCAGCGCGTACGCGTCTTTGGCGTAGTACGTCTCGTCGAAGATGACGGCCCTGGGCCTGCCGAGGTGCCAGAAACGCAGCACACCGGCGAACAGCGTCACCAGCAGGGGGCCGACCCACCCCATGAGTCTGCTGCCGGGCACGTCCGGTTTGAGCCACTGACGCAACGAAGGTGGTCTTCTTCCCTGCTCGGGTCGGGTCTCGGGTTCGATTCCTGTCATCGCCACCACTCCGACATCGTACGGGCGGAAGCCGAGGCGCTCGCGCACTTCACCGTCAGAAGGGTCCCGAGACGACGCATTCGACACCTGGAGAGCATCCGTGAGCGGCGCGCTGGGTGCCGCGAACCGCGCTCGCGGAGCGAGCGCCGTCCGGCGCGGCACGAGTGCCGTCCGGCACCCTCGAAGATGGAGGTGTGGAGAACTCAGGGACGCTGACGCTGGCCGCCGCACCGATCGGACGAGTGGAGGACGCGTCGGCGCGGTTGCGCACGGCGCTGGCCGAGGCGGACATCATCGCGGCGGAGGACACCCGGCGGCTGCGGAGGCTGGCCGCCGACCTGGGCGTGTCACCGGCCGCGCGGGTGGTCTCGTACTACGACGCGAACGAACGGGCCAGGGCGGCCGAGCTCCTCGACGAGCTGCGCGCGGGCCGGGACGTGCTGGTGATCACGGACGCGGGTCTCCCGGGCGTCTCCGACCCCGGGTACCGCCTGGTCACGGCGGCGGTCGAGGCGGAGGTGCCGGTCACCGTGCTGCCCGGTCCGTCCGCGGTGACGACGGCGCTCGTCATCTCCGGGCTGCCCAGTGACCGGTTCTGCTTCGAGGGGTTCCTGCCGCGCAAGGGCGGGGAGCGCGCCGCGCGACTGCGCGCCCTCGCCGACGAGCCGCGCACGATGGTGTTCTTCGAGGCGCCGCACCGGCTCGCGGTGACGCTGGAGGCGATGGCGGCGGCACTGGGGAGCGACCGCCGGGCCGCCGTCTGCCGCGAGCTGACCAAGACGTACGAGGAGGTGCGCCGCGGTCCGCTGAGCGAGCTGGCCGAGTGGGCGGCGGGCGGCGTTCGCGGGGAGATCACGCTGGTCGTCGCCGGGGCGCCGGAGGAGACCGGGCCGGTGAACGTGGCGGACCTCGCGGCGGAGGTGGAACGCCGGGTGGGGGAGGGCACGCCGCGAAAGCAGGCGATCGGGGATGTGGCGCGAGAGCACGGAATCCCGAAAAGAGAAGTTTATGACGCGGTCATTGCCTACAAAGCAGATCATTGACCCTTATTTGAACTTATTTTTGCGAGACTGCCCCCGCGCTAGGCGCCTCTTGGTGGGAAAGATGAGTTCGGTGCGTATTCCACGCGTGTACGCCGATTCCCCCGGGGGTGACGCTGATGCACGAATCCATGATCTCGAATGAGACGTGGACCTACGAATGCCTCGTCTGCCTGCTCGAATGGCACGAGGATTTCGAGGTCGGCCACTGCGCCGACGGGCACGGCGGTGAGGTCGTCTACTACAGCCGCAACGGCCACCGCTGCACCTCTCCGTGGACGGAGCTCTACTGCCCGTCCTGCGGGGCGTACGACGTCAAGATCCTCCCGCCGGGACGGCCGCGGAGCCAGGCCGTCCCGCCCCACCGTCACGCCGAGCTCGAGATGATCTTCAAGCTCCGCAGGCTTCACGCGTACTGATCGGCCATCGGGCGTGTCTCCGGCCGCACGCGGCCCGGGGGCACGCCCTACGCCGGCACGGCGTCGCCGGACGACGACGAGGTGCTCTCCGCGTCCGCCGCGCCGCCGCGACGCCGGAACATCCGGGCGAGCTTCCGCCGCGGCTCGTCCGAGAAGGTGATCGCCGCGGCGATGCAGGCCAGCGGCACGGTCGGCAGGACGTACCGGTAGTCGAACTCCGCCGTCGCCGGTGGCACGAGCAGCAGCCCGGTCGCGGTGATCCACGGCAGCAGCGCGGCCCCGCCCCACCGCCGCCAGAGCGGGATCAGCCCGGCCAGGCCGACGATGAGGATGCCGCCCAGCAGCGTGCCGGGCAGGTGCACGAACCGCTGGTAGGTCCGGATGATCGTGGCCCACGGGTCGACGATCTTCGTCCGGGCGTTGCCCTGCTCGTACGAGTGGGCCTCGGCCGCGGCCGTCTTGTCCTTGCTCATCCGCCAGGTCGGCAGCGCGGCGGACTTCTTGCTGAACTGGTACATCTCGTACGTCGCGCGGTCCGGGAAGACCGTGCGCTTCCACCGGAACGTGAACAGGAAGTCGTCTCCGACGACCCGCAGATAGTCGAGAGGCTGGGCGATGATCGCCCGCTTGGCGAAGTCGCTGGCGAGCTGGTTCTGATAATCGGTGAATCGCTGCGCCGGAATGCGATGGAAGGGGGAGTTGCGGTTCCAGATCGCGTCCTGGGAGAAGACCAGCGGCGTGTGCGAGGTCTTGTTGTTCTTGCACAGGGCGTACTCGGTCACGGGCGGTTTGATCTTGTTACAGTCCGCGAACGCCGACACCCGCGCGTACAGGAAGACGCCGCTGCTCATGGTCATTCCCGGCTTGCCGTAATACGACCAGAACCAGCCGGCGTAGGCGGCGAGGGGCAGCGCGCACACCGCAACGGTGGCGACGATCACGCGCCACTTGATCCGCCGCACGAGGAAGTAGACGACCACGGCGGCCAGGACCGGCGTGCCGACGGTACGGGTCAGCGTGGCGAGGCCCAGCAGGAGCCCCGCGAGGGCGCCGGTCTTCCAGGTGAGGTCACGGCCGTGCCACAGCAGCAGTGTGACGATCGACACGAGCAGGAAGCCGAACGTCGTGTCGGACAGGATCAGGTGCTCGAGCTGGATCTGGTAGCCGTCGTACAGCACCGGCACCGTCGCCAGGCTCGCCCCCCACCCCGGCAGCCGGAACCTCTTGCGCAGCACGGCGTAGATCATCACCGCGGAGGCCAGGCCCATCAGGTGCTGGATCGTCGCGACCAGCATGAAGCTGTGGAAGGGCTTCAAGATCCACAGCAGGAAGGAGTACCCGTCGGGCCGGATCGGGTGCGGATACGGCGCCATCGCGACGTGCAGGTAGTCGAACGAGTCGTTGAACCAGGCCGCGGGCCGGTAGCCCAGGGTGGCGATCAGTCGGAGCAGCGCACCGCCCGCCAGCACCACGGTGAAGATCTTGTGCCGCCCCATGAGCGCGCGCAGCCCGAAACCACTGACGGCCGGCGTCTTTTCCGTCACATTCTCGTCAACCGTCGTGACCTGCGGTTCCTCGTCGGAACGCGTATTGGTCACCACGGTGGACCCGCCCCGCTCTCCGGCGTTCGTCAAGTCCGGACCGACCTTCCTGGACCGCACAGCCCCTATCCTGATATCCCCAGCCTGCCGTTGCACCTGTGCTCCATGTGGAGTTAAAGGTTGCGACTTTGCAACACGCGGTCGCTCGTCGGCAGGCATCATGGATAACACGCGCCACTTGTCGGAACACGACGAGGTTAGTCGAAAAGCCCCCAAGCCAGTGCTGCGGGGTGATGGAGGACACGACGTGGAACTCTCCGTGGTGATGCCGTGCTTGAATGAGGCTGAGACCGTCGAGACCTGTGTTCGCAAGGCCCTCGGCTTCTTCGCCGAGCACGGTGTCGACGGCGAGGTCATCATCGCCGACAACGGCAGCACCGACGGCAGCCGGCAACTCGCCCGCGACGCCGGGGCCCGAGTCGTCCCCGTGGCCGCCAAGGGATACGGCAACGCCCTCATGGGCGGCATCCGCGCCGCCCGCGGCACGTACGTCGTCATGGGCGACGCCGACGACTCCTACGACTTCACCGCCCTGCTGCCGTTCCTGGAGCAGCTGCGGGACGGCGCCGACCTCGTCATGGGCAACCGGTTCAAGGGCGGCATCGCGCCCGGCGCCATGCCGCCGCTGCACAAGTACCTCGGCAACCCGGTGCTGAGCTTCGTCGGCCGGCTGTTCTTCGGCAGCAAGATCGGTGACTTCCACTGCGGGCTGCGGGCCTTCCGGCGGGACTCCATCCTGCGGCTGGAGCTGCAGACCGGCGGCATGGAGTTCGCCAGCGAGATGGTGGTCCGCTCCACCCTCGCGGGCTACGACATCCGCGAGGTCCCCACGACCCTGTCGCCCGACGGCCGGTCGCGCCCGCCGCACCTGAGCACGTGGCGCGACGGCTGGCGCCACCTGCGCTTCCTGTGCCTGTACAGCCCGCGTTGGCTGTTCCTGATCCCCGGCCTGCTCATGATGGCGATCGGGCTCATCGCGGGGATCGCCCTGGCCGCCGGCCCGATCCGCGTCGGCGACGTCGCGTTCGACGTCGACACCCTCGTCGGGGCCTCGGCGGCGCTGGTGATCGGCTTCCAGGCCGTGCTCTTCGCGTTGCTGACCAAGGTCTACGCCATGGAGGAGGGATTCCTCCCCCATGACAAACGGGTGCAGCGCATCATCGACAACTGGAGCCTGGAGCGCGGCCTCGTCGTCGGTGGCCTGCTCGCGCTCGCCGGTCTCGTCGGGCTGGTCGCCTCGCTGTCCCACTGGCAGGTGCACAGCTTCGGCCAGCTCGAGCCCCGCCACTCGCTGCGCCTCGTCGTGCCGTCCGCCACCGCGCTGATCATGAGCTTCCAGATGATCTTCGCGTCGCTGTTCGTGAGCATCCTCGCGATCCGCCGCCGCTCGCACCCGCCGGTGACCGACGCGGTGGACGAGGCCGCCGGCGTGGTCGACGCCGCGGCGGACAAGGTGCGCAGCGAGAGCGAGGCCGAGGAGGCCGCCACGAGCGCGCGCACCGACGCGGAGGCGGCCGACGACGCCGAGGACACCACCGCCGAGGTGACGTCCGCGGAGGCCGTGCCGGCCGAGGCCGGTGCGAGCGCCGAGGGCGCCGACAAGACCGTCTGACCCGATCCTCCACAAGGCCCCGGCGACCGCCGGGGCCTTTTTTCATGGGCTCCGGCGGCGTCGAGCACCGACGTGTAATCCGCCGGCGACCCGCGCCGCCGCGTACCGGTTGCTCGCCGCCCAGCCGGGCATCCGGGTGGGCGGCACCGTCCACGACCGGCTCGGGCGGGCCGGCGTCGCCCTGGCCAGGCGGCAGGAGAATCGGGGCCCGGACCGCGAACCGCACCCGGTCGAGATCCGCGTCATCATCGATCGGCAGTCCGCGAAGATCCTCGCCACGGAGACGTACGACATCGTCGGTGGCAAGGTCGACGCCGAACCGTCGGCGACCACTCTGCTGACGGCGTCCGGCTGGACCGACGGCCTCGGCGTGCCGGCCCGCGGCTGACGCGCGAGCGGGCGTGCGGCGCCGGGCGGGGGCCGGCGCCGCACCTCCGCGACCCGCATGCCGGAAAGGCGACATTGGAATGAGTCATCGGCGGGCGACCCGTAGGCTTAGCACATGTCCAGCCGCCACATCCTGACCGCGCCCGCCTGGCCGTACGCCAACGGGCCCCGCCACATCGGGCACGTCTCCGGCTTCGCGCTGCCCGCCGACATGTTCAGCCGCTACCAGCGGATGGCGGGCAACAAGGTCCTGATGGTGAGCGGCACCGACGAGCACGGCACCCCCATCCAGGTGCAGGCCGACAAGGAGGGCGTGTCGGCCCGCGAGCTGGCCGACCGCTACAACCGGGTGATCGCCCAGGACCTGCACGGCCTCGGCATGTCGTACGACCTGTTCACCCGGACGACGACGCGCAACCACTACGCCGTCGCCCAGGAGATCTTCAAGGGTCTGTACGACAACGGCTACGTCTTCGAGAAGAAGACGATGGGCGCGATCTCCCCGTCCACGGGGCGCACCCTGCCCGACCGCTACATCGAGGGCACCTGCCCGATCTGCGGGTACGACGGGGCTCGCGGCGACCAGTGCGACAACTGCGGCAACCAGCTCGACCCGATCGACCTGATCAACCCGCGGAGCCGCATCAACGGCGAGACGCCGAAGTTCGTCGAGACCGAGCACTTCTTCCTCGACCTGCCCGCGTTCTCCGAGACCCTCGGCTCGTGGCTGCAGGGCAAGGAGGGGCTCTGGCGGCCGAACGTCTACAAGTTCACCCGCAACCTCCTCGACGACATGCAGCCCCGGCCGATCAGCCGCGACCTCGACTGGGGCGTGCCCGTGCCGCTGCCCGGCTGGATCGACCGGCCGGACAAGCGGCTGTACGTCTGGTTCGACGCGGTCGTCGGCTACCTGTCGGCCTCGGTCGAGTGGGCCAGGCGCAGCGGTGACCCCGACGCCTGGCGGGCCTGGTGGCAGAACCCCGACGCCGAGACGTACTACTTCATGGGCAAGGACAACATCGTCTTCCACGCCGAGATCTGGCCGGCCATGCTGCTCGGCTACAACGGCGAAGGCGACAAGGGCGGCACGGCCGGCTCCCTCGGGAAGCTCAGCCTGCCCACCGAGGTGGTCTCCTCGGAGTTCCTGACCATGGAGGGCAAGAAGTTCTCCTCCTCGCGCCAGGTCGTCATCTACGTCCGTGACTTCCTCGAGCGGTACGACGTCGACGCGCTGCGCTACTACATCGCCGTCGCCGGCCCGGAGAACCAGGACACCGACTTCACGTGGTCGGAGTTCGTCCGCCGCAACAACGACGAGCTCGTCGCCACCTGGGGCAACCTGGTGAACCGCTCGATCTCCTTCGCGGCCAAGAACATCGGGGAGATCCCGGCGGCCGGTGAGCTGACCGACCTCGACCGGGACATCCTGCAGCGGTCGCGCAAGGCGTTCGACGCGGTCGGCGCCGAGCTGGCGCGCTCGCGGTTCAAGAACGCCGCGAACGAGGCGATGCGCACCGTCGCGGAGGCGAACAAGTACCTCTCCGAGCAGGCGCCCTGGAAGCTGAAGAACGACGACCCGGAGCGGATGAAGACGATCCTGCACGTCGCGCTGCAGCTCGTCGACGACGCCAAGTCGCTGCTCACCCCGTTCCTGCCGGGCTCGTCGGAGAAGGTCCACCGGATGCTCGGCGGCCAGGGCGAGTGGAGCGGCGCCCCGGAGATCCGCGAGGTCGCCGAGGAGGGCGGCCCCGACTACCCGGTCCTGACCGGGTCGTACGACACCGAGGCGCGCTGGGAGTCGCGGCCCATCGCGGCCGGCACGCCGCTGGCCCCGCCCACGCCGCTGTTCGCCAAGCTCGACTCCTCGGTCGTGGACGAGGAGCTGGCCCGGCTGGAGCAGTCCTGACACCGCGCTCGTACCCGGCCGCGACACCGGGCAGGGTGCTCAGATGAGCGAGGGGGCGGAGATGAACACGTCGGACGGGTTCCGCGGCGCGGCGTTCCCGCCGCTGCCCGAGCCCCTGCCGGTCGAGGTGTTCGACAGCCACTGTCACCTGGACATCCTCGAGGTGCCGATCACGGAGGTGCTCGCCGCCGCCCACTCGGTCGGCATCCGGCGGGCCGTGACCGTGGGCTACGACCTCGCCTCGTCGCAGCACGCCGCCGACGCCGCCGCGACGTACGACGATGTGTACGCCGCGGTGGCGATCCACCCGAACGACTCGGGTGACGCCACCGCCGACGTCCTCGCCGACATCGCCAAGCTCGCCGCGCTGCCGGACGTCCGCGCCGTCGGCGAGACCGGCCTGGACTACTACCGCGACTGGGCCGCGGTCGAGGCCCAGCAGCGGTCGTTCCGCGCCCACATCGACATCGCCAAGCGCACCGGCAAGGCCCTCGTCATCCATGACCGGGACGCCCACGACGACGTGCTGCGCATCCTGGAGGAGGAGGGCCCGCCGGACAAGGTCGTCTTCCACTGCTTCTCCGGCGACCGGGAGATGGCCAAGGTCTGCGCCGACCACGGCTACTACATGAGCTTCGCGGGCAACGTCACGTTCAAGAACGCCGGGGACCTGCGGGAGGCGGCGGCCGTGGCGCCGCTGGACCTGATCCTCGTCGAGACGGACGCGCCGTACCTCACGCCGGTGCCGCACCGGGGCAAGCCGAACGCCCCGTACCTCGTCCCGCTCACCGTCCGCGGCCTCGCCGAGACCAAGGGCGTCGACCTGGCCGAGCTGTGCGCCGCCATCGCCGCCAACGGCGAACGCGTCTTCGGCCCCTGGTAGCCCCAGCACGCGTGATCGCTGGTGTTCGCTGTCCGTAGAGGGCGGCGATCGCCGGTGATCACGGGATGGGGGCCGGGGCCCCTCCCGCGTACGGGACACTATTCGTGTGGGTGAACGACTTCTCGGGCCGGCGGATGTCCGCGCGCTGGCCGGTGGGCTGGGGTTGCGGCCGACCAAGACCCTCGGACAGAACTTCGTCATCGACGCGAACACCGTGCGGCGCATCGTCCGCGACGCCGACGTCGGACCGGAGGACGTCGTTCTGGAGGTCGGTCCCGGGCTGGGCTCGCTGACCCTCGCGCTGCTGCCGGTCGCCAGCCGTGTCGTGGCCGTCGAGGTCGATCCGGTCCTCGCGCAGCGGCTGCCCGAGACCGTCGCCGAGCGCGCTCCCGACCTCGCCGACCGGTTGAACGTCGTGCCCGCCGACGCCCTGCGGGTCACCGAGCTGCCGGGCCCGCCGCCGACCGCGCTGGTCGCCAACCTTCCGTACAACGTCGCGGTGCCCGTCGTCCTGCACCTGCTCGGGGCGTTCCCGTCCATCCGGCACGGGCTGGTCATGGTGCAGGCCGAGGTCGCCGACCGGCTCACTGCGGGCCCCGGCGGCAAGGTGTACGGCGTGCCGTCGGTGAAGATGGCCTGGTACGCCCGGGCCCGCCGCGCCGGGAACGTCGGCCGCGCGGTGTTCTGGCCCGCGCCGAACGTCGACTCCGGGCTCGTCGCCTTCACCCGCCGCGAACCACCGACGAGCGCGGTCCCCCGCAAGGAGGTGTTCGCCGTCATCGACGCGGCGTTCGCCCAGCGCCGCAAGACCCTTCGCGCGGCGCTGGCCGGCTGGGCCGGTTCGGCCGCGGCGGCGGAGGAGGCCCTGCGCGCCGCGGGAGTCGACCCCACGGCCCGCGGCGAGGCCCTCGACGTCACCGCCTTCACCCGTATCGCCGAGCACCGTCCCCCGTCGCCTACGATCGGTTGATCGTGACCACTGTGACCGTGCGCGTGCCCGCCAAGGTGAACCTCCAGCTGAGCGTCGGCCCCGTCCGCGACGACGGCTACCACGATCTCGTCAACGTCTTCCACGCCGTCTCGCTGTTCGACGAGGTGGCCGCCGCCCCGGCCGACGCGCTCAGCGTCACGGTCGAGGGCCCGGCGGGCGTGCCGACCGGCCCGGACAATCTCGCGGCCCGCGCCGCCGCCCTGCTGGCCGAGCACGTCGGCAGGCGCCCGGACGTCGCGCTGCACATCCGCAAGGACATCCCGGTCGCGGGCGGCATGGCCGGCGGCAGCGCCGACGCGGCGGCCGCCCTGCTGGCCTGCGACGTGCTGTGGGAGGCCCGGCTCGGCCGCGAGACGCTGCTGGAGCTCGCCGCCCGGCTGGGCAGCGACGTCCCGTTCGCCCTGCTCGGCGGCACCGCCGTCGGCCTGGGCCGGGGGGAGCGGCTGACCCCGGTCGAGGTCACGGGGGAGTTCCACTGGGTGTTCGGGTACGCCGACGGCGGCCTGTCCACGCCCGCGGTGTACGCCGAGTGCGACCGCCTGCGCGCCGCCGGGGAGCAGGACAGCGTGTGGCCCCAGGTGTCGGACGACCTGATGGCCGCGCTGAAGACCGGCGACGCCGAGGCGCTCGGCCGGGCCCTGCACAACGACCTGCAGCCGGCGGCGCTGAGCCTCCGCCCGTCCCTGCGCGACGCGCTCGCGGTCGGCCGTGCCGCGGGCGCCCTGGGCTCGCTGGTGTCCGGCTCCGGTCCGACCTGCGCCTTCCTCGCCGCCTCCCTCGACCACGCCGCCGAGCTCGCCGCCGCCCTGAACGACTCAGGCAGGTTCGCCGCCGTACGCCCCGTCTCCGGCCCCGTCCCCGGCGTCACCCTCGTCTGACTCGAATCCGGCTCGCCCGCCGAGGGACGGCCGACGGCGGCGGACGGGATCTCGCAGGGACCGAACCGCCTGTCCGGAGGCCGTCCAGGTCTCAGCACCGGTGGCTCCGCGGGCGCGAAGATCGTAGCCTGGCCGTTCCGTAGCGAGGAATCCTAGGGGGAGCGGCGATGCTGCCGGAGCGGGTCGGCCCGTACGAGGTGCTGAGGCTCCTGGGGCGAGGCGGCATGGGATCGGTCTATCTCGCCCTTGACGATGACGGACGCACGGTCGCGGTCAAGGTGATCCACCCGCACATCGCCGACGAGGCGAACGGCCTGCGACGCCTGGAACGCGAAGCCTCCGCGATGATGCGACTGGAGAGTCCGCACGTCGCCGAGTTCGTCGGAATGGATCTGCGGTCCCCGACCCCGTACATCGTCACGCGCTATGTGCAGGGCAAGTCGCTGCACGCGATCGTCACCGAGCGCGGGCCGCTGTCCGGCGACGCGCTGCGGGCGGTGTACACGGGCCTGGCCGAGGCCCTTGCCACGATCCACGAGGCCGACGTCGTCCACCGTGATCTGACGCCGCGCAACGTCATGATGGCCGACGGGGTCCCGGTGGTCATCGACCTCGGCATCGCGCAGACCCTCGACGCGACGCGGCTGACGCAGGGAGCCATCGGCACACCGGGATACATGGCCCCCGAGATGTTCGAGGGGCATCGGGCCGGGCCGGCCGCGGACGTCTTCGCGTGGGGTGCCACGGTGGTCTTCGCCGCCACCGGCCGATCCTGCTTCGGCGGGAGAACGACCGCCGAGACGATGCACAACGTGCTCACCCGTGAACCGGAACTCGATGGTGTGCCTGCGGAGGTCCGGCCGACCGTGACGGCGGCGCTGAGCAAGGATCCCCGGCGGCGTCCGCCGGCGAGCGCGATCGTCCAGCACACACGGTCAGGCCCGGTGGCGGCCCGGCCCGGACCGGCTCCCGAATCCGAGCACGATCGACGGTACGACGCTCATCGCGAGGACTTCCGGCAGGCGCTGGCGAACGGCGATTTCGTGCGGGCCATGACCGCGGCCTGGGAACTCCACCGGATCGCCGCCGAACAGGGCGATTCCGCCAAGGTGGCCTGGGCGCTGCGCTGCGTCGGCGAGGCGGCGGCGGCCCAGCAGGATCACCACACCGCCGCCCGGCATTACGAGGAGGGCCGTCGGCTGGCCGTCGCCACCGGCCGACGTGACATCGAGGCCGCCTGTATCTATGGCCTGGGCACCTGCGCGGCCGCCACCGGCGATCCCCGCCGCGCCGAATACTGCTTCGAGCAGGCGGCGGGCATCGCCCAGGAGACGGGCGACGGCGTCATCGAGGCCCTCGCCGCGTACGAGCTCGGCTTCGCGGCCGAGGGGCGTTCGGACTACGTGCGGGCCGAGTGGCTCTATCAGCGGGTTCGCTGGCTCGCACGCAACGAGGGAAACCGCGCGGATGAGGTACTCGCCCTGATCGGATTGGGGACATGTGCCGCCAGCCGTTCCGCCCACGCGCACGCCGAGAGCCTGCTGGAAGAGGCACTGCAGATCGCCGAGAGCATCGGCGATCAAGAACTGCAGGAGTGGGCCGTCGAGTGCCTCCTGCAGTTGACGAAGGGAAAGGGTTCCCCCCGCCGCCGGCGCTGACCAGGACGAACTCGCTCCCTTTCCCGGATCCACTGGCGATCGGTGCGGTTAGGGCGCATCAGACACCAGTGATCAGTGGGTGACAGCATCCGTGATCCGGTTCGGATTGCGTTTTCGTGGGGCCGACGGGTCGGCGGGAGCGACTAACCTTGGTGGCGTCGTGAATCTGATCAATGTTGAAGGCCTCGGTAAGGCGTACGGGCCGGTTCCCCTGCTCGACGATGTCTCCCTCGGCGTGTCCGCCGGTGACCGGATCGGCGTGGTCGGCCGGAACGGCGGGGGTAAGAGCACGCTGGTCGCGCTGCTCGCCGGGCGCATCGAGCCCGACAGCGGGCGGGTCACGCAGACGCGCGGGCTGCGGCTGGGCTTCCTGACGCAGCGTGACGCCTTTCCCGAGGGGGCGACCGTGCGTTCGGTCGTGTTCGGTGACCGGGCCGAGCACGAGTGGGCGGGGGACGCCCGGGCCCGCGAGATCCTGGCGGGACTGCTGCCCGGCGTCTCCCTGGACAGCCCCATCGAGGGCATGTCCGGCGGTGAGCGGCGGCGCGTCGCGCTCGCCCGGCTGCTCGTCCCCGAGACCGACCTGCTGGTGCTGGACGAGCCCACCAACCACCTGGACATCGAGGCGATCGCCTGGCTGGCCGGGCACCTGAAGGACCGGACGCTCATCGTCGTCACCCACGACCGGTGGTTCCTGGACGCGGTCACCGACCGCACCTGGGAGGTGTCCGACGGGCAGGTGCACCGCTACGAGGGCGGATATTCGGCGTACGTCCTCGCCAAGGCGGAGCGGGCCCGCATCGCCGCCTCCACCGAGGAGAAGCGGCAGAACCTCCTCCGCAAAGAGCTCGCCTGGCTGCGCCGGGGGCCACAGGCCCGCACGTCGAAGCCGAAGTTCCGGGTCGACGCCGCGAACGCCCTCATCGCCGACGAGCCGCCGGCCCGCGACACCGTGGAGCTGGTGCGGTTCGCGACGGCACGGCTCGGCAAGACGGTGTACGACGTCGAGGACGTCACCGTGCGCGTCGGCGACCGCGCGATCTTCCAGCACCTGACGTGGCAGCTCGGGCCCGGCGACCGAGTGGGCGTCGTCGGCGTCAACGGCAGCGGGAAGACCACGCTGTTGCGGCTGCTGGAGGGGACGGTCGCGCCGGCCGCGGGCCGGGTGGTTCGGGGCAAGACGGTGCAGCTCGCGCACCTGTCACAGGAGCTCGGCGAACTCGACCCGGCGCGGCGCGTCCTGGAGTCGGTCGAAGAGATCAAGCGTCGCATCAGCCTCGGCAAGCGGGAGTTCTCGGCGAGCCAGATGCTGGAGCGGTTCGGTTTCCGCGGCGACGCCCAGTGGACCCCGGTGGGCGACCTGTCCGGCGGCGAGCGCCGGCGCCTGCAGCTCCTGCGGCTGCTGATGGCCGAGCCGAACGTCCTCCTGCTCGACGAGCCGACCAACGACCTGGACATCGAGATACTGACCGAGCTGGAGGACCTGCTGGACGGCTGGCCCGGGTCCCTCGTCCTGGTCAGCCACGACCGGTACTTCCTGGAGCGGGTCAGCGACCACGTCGTCGCGCTGCTGGGCGACGGCCGGCTGTCAATGCTGCCCGGCGGGGTCGACGAGTACCTCGACCGGCGGAGCCGTTCGACGCCGGAACCCCAGCCCGTACGGGCCGCCGAGCCGAAGCCCGCCAAGAACTCCTGGCAGGCGAAGAAGGAGCTCGACCGGCTGGAACGGCGCATCGAGAAGCTCGGCGACCGCGAGGCGGAGCTGCACGAGCTGATGGCCGCGCACGCCACCGACCACGAGAAGCTGCTGCGGCTTGACGCGGAGCTGAAAACGGTGCGGGCCGAACGCGAGGAGATCGAGGAGCAGTGGCTCGTCCTCGCTGATGAGGCGTAGACCGCCCTACCAAGTAGTAATGAGGGGTGTTCTTCGCCGCTCGATCCCGCCATGATCGCATTCCATGGCGACATGGATGATGCGGTTGGACGACGTGGGTGACGGGCCGCGGCTGGCGGTCAAGGACGCGATCGACGTCAAGGGCACGCCGACGAGCGCGGGCAGCCCCGCCGTCGCCGACCGCGCCGAGCCGGCGGCGGCCGACGCCGCGGTCGTCGCGACCGCACGCTCTCAGGGCGCCCGGATCGTCGGTAAGACGAACCTGACCGAGCTGTGCCTCGGCGCGGACGGCGTGAACCCCTGGTTCGGCACCCCGGTGAACCCGCTGGACCCCTCCAGGGTCCCCGGCGGCTCGTCCAGCGGATCGGCCGTGGCGGTCGCCACCGGGGAGGCGGACGTGGCGCTCGGCACGGACACCGCCGGGTCGGTACGGATCCCGGCCGCCTGCTGCGGCATCGCGTCGCTGAAGACGACGTACGGCCGGGTGCCGCTCGACGGCGTTCATCCGCTGGCGCCCTCGGTCGACGTGGTCGGCCCGATGGCCAGGGACGTCGCCGGGGTGACGCTGGGAATGGGACTGATCGAGCCGGGCTTCACCCCCGCCCCGTACGACCCGGGGATGACGGTCGGCAGGTTGCGGATCCCGGGAGTGGCGGAGCCGGCGATCGACGCGGCCGTGGACGCCGCGCTGCGCCGCGCCTTCAGGATCGTCGACGAGACCTGCGCGCACTTCGTCGACGCAGTCCTGGCCAACGGGGCGTTCGTCGGCGAGGAGGCCTACCGGCACAACGGTCACCTTCTGGCCGACTCGAGCCGGCTCAGCGAGCGGATCTACCGGCGGGTCAACGGCCTGAAGGCCGACGCCAAGGGCAAGCGGGGCTGGGCCGAGGCGACCCAGCGCGCCATTCGCGCGGAGCTGGACACCCTGTTCAAGCGGCACCCGGTCCTCGCCCTGCCGGTCCTGCCGACGGTGGCGCCGCCCCCGCCGGCGGGCGACGACGACCTGCTGCTGTGCGTGCTCACCGCGCCGTTCAACCTCGCCGGGCTGCCGGTGTTCGCGCTGCCGGTGCCGCTGCCCGGATCCCATCTGCCGACCGCCGTGCAGCTCGTCGGGCCGGCGGGGAGCGAGGAGATGCTGTGCGGCGTCGCCGCCGCCCTGGCGGCCGCGCTGTCCTGAGCCGGTCGCGGGCGGTCGGGGCTGTCGGATCCGTGGCGGGACGGGCAAGATGAGTCCGTGACCTTGGCGATGGCGAGCGGGCGAGGCGGATCGTGACGACGTGGCTCTTGCGGATGGAGGCACCCGGAGACGGCCCGCGGCTCGCCGTCAAGGACGCCATCGACGTCGCCGGAGTGCCGACGACGGCGGCCTGCCCCGTCATCGGGGACCGGGCGGCGCCGGCCGACGCGGACGCCCCGTGCGTCGCCGCAGCCCGCGCGCAGGGCGCTCGGATCGTCGGCAAGACGAACCTCACCGAGCTGTGCCGGGCCGCCGACGGCATCAACCCGTGGACGGGCGTCCCGGTGAACCCGGTCGATCCGGAACGGGTGCCGGGCGGCTCCTCCAGCGGCTCGGCGGTGGCCGTGGCGACCGGCGAGGCCGATGTCGCGCTCGGCACCGACACGGGCGGGTCGGTGCGCATCCCCGCGGCCTGCTGCGGAGTCGCCGGCTTGAAGACCACCCACGGCCGGGTGTCGCTCGCGGGCGTCTTCCCGTTCGCGCCGTCACTGGACACCGTGGGACCGCTCGGCCGTGACGTGGCGGCGGTCGCGCTGGGCATGCGGCTGATCGAGCCCGGATTCACGCCGGAGCCGTACGAGCCCGGAGCCACCGTGGGACGGTTGCGCCCCGAGGGCGTGGCGGTGGACCCGGCGGTGGACGCCGCCGTCGACGCCGCGCTGCGCGCGGCCGGTCTGACGTTCGTCGACGAACCCGTCGACGTCTGGCAGGAGGCCCTGTCCGCCGGCAACACGCTGATCCGGGGGGAGGGCCACCGCGAGCACCGCGGCCTGCTCGCCTACCCGGACCGGATGAGCGCCCGCATCCGCCGGCGCATCGAACGCGGCGCCCTCGTCACCGACGGGCTGTTCGACGAGGCGTACGCCACCCAGGGGGCGACGCGCGACCTGTTCGACAAGCTCCTCGCGCACTATCCGGTGCTCGCGCTGCCCACGATCTCCCAGCCGCCGCCCCGGATCGGCGCCGAGCGCGAGGTCGACCTGACCGAGCTCACCCTGCCGTTCAACCTCTCCGGCCATCCGGCGCTGGCGCTGCCCGTGCCGGTGGCCGGCACGAGCCTGCCCGCCTCGCTGCAACTCGTCGGGCCGGCCGGAGGTGAGGAGCGGCTGCTGGCCATCGGCGCGGCGGTCGAGGCCGCCCTGCGCTGATGGCCGTTCTCACCTTCGGGCACGGCACCGCGTCGGCGGACCGGATCGCCGAGCTCCTCGGCGCGGCCGGTGTCGAGCTGCTGGTGGACGTGCGTACGGCGCCCGGCAGCCGCCGCAACCCCCACGTCGCGCGGCACGAGCTGGAGCGCTGGCTGCCCGAGCGTGGGATCGGCTACCGATGGGACAAGCGTCTCGGCGGCTTCCGGCGGCCGCCCGCCGACTCGCCCGACGTCTTCTGGCGCGAGGAGATGTTCCGCGGCTACGCCGCCCACATGCGCACCGAGGAGTTCGGGACGGCGGTCGACGCGCTGTTGGCGGAGGACCGCCGGCAGGCCGTGATGTGCAGCGAGAGCGTGTGGTGGCGTTGCCACCGCCGGTTGATCGCCGACTACCTCGTCCTGGTCCGGCAGGTGCCGGTCGTCCACCTCATGCACGACGGGCGTCTCACGCCGCACACGCCCGCGCCGGGGGCCCGCGTCCGCGACGACGGGCTCCTCGTGTACGACGGCGGCCAGGAGCCGCTGATCTGACCTCGGGCGGGAAGCAAACCCTGGCGACGGCCTGACGGCCCGACGGCGGTCAGGCGGCCGGGTCGGTGTCGAAGGGGATCAGCAGGGAACGCAGGAGGTTCGCGAGCGTGCGGCGGTCGCCGGGGCTGAGGGCACCGAGCAGGTCGCGTTCCCGGTCGACGAGGTCGGCGAACGCGGCGTCCACCCGGGTGCGGCCCGCGTCGGTCAGCCGGACGAGGACGCCGCGCTTGTCGTGGGGGTCGGGGCTGCGGCGGACGAGACCGGCGGACTCCAGGCGGTCGATCCGGTTGGTCATCGTCCCGGAGGTCACGAGGGTGGCGTGGAGCAGCCGACCGGGGCTCAGCTCGTACGGCGGGCCCGCGCGCCGCAGCGCGGTCAGCACGTCGAACTCCCACGACTCCATCCCGTGGGCGGCGAACACCGCCCGCCGGGCACGGTCGAGGTGCCGGGCGAGGCGGGAGACCCGGCTGAGGACGTGCAGGGGCTCCACGTCGAGGTCCGGACGCTCCGCGTGCCATGCCTCGACCAGCCGGTCTACCTCGTCCTCCACAATCGATCACCTTACCTGTCTTGACATCGAGATATCGACGCCGGGAGCATCTGTCTCGACATCAAGAGATATGGGGTTCCGGTTGTTCCACCTCGGACGCCGGCGGAGGGAGTGCGGGGATGAGCCTCCTGATCGGACTGCACCACGTACAACTCGCGGCCCCGCCGGGCACGGAGCCGCGGATGCGGGAGTTCTACGCGGGCATCCTGGGCCTCACCGAGGTGCCCAAACCGCCGGCCCTGGCGGCGCGCGGCGGGGCGTGGTTCCGTGCGCCGGGCGTCGAGGTCCACATCGGCGCCGAGGCCGACTTCCGGCCCGCCAGGAAGGCCCATCCGGGGATCCTCGTGCGCGACCTGGACGCGCTCGTCGACCGGCTCCGGGCGGCCGGTCACCAGGTCCGGCCCGACGACCTGCTGCCCGGGTACCGCCGCTGCTACGTCGACGACCCCGTCGGGAACCGCCTGGAGTTCCTCCAGCCGAGCGAGGCGGCCTGAGCCGATCCCACTCCGCGGCGCCGCCCGCGGACCGGGCGGGCGACGTCGCGCGGACGGCCCCACACGGACGTCGATCACGGGCCGCGCGCCTCCCGATCGGCCAGCATCTCCCAGTCGGCCAGCACGTCGAGCAGGATGCCGAGGATCCGCCGCAACTCCTCGACGTGCTCGATCTTGCGGACCGCGTCCTCGAAGCCGGCCGGCTGGGCGTCGAGCGCCAGAACGGCGTCCTCGAGGCTCTCGGTGAGTCGCGTCGCGCAGGCGTCACCCGACGTGTCGGCCGTGCGGCCCGCGCCTCGAGAGATCTCGGCCGCCCCGCCGCGCGGCCGGTGGCCGACGCGGCCGTGGCCGGAGTCGCCGGATCGGTATGGCACTGCCCACCTCCTGGATCCGCCGACGGCGGATCGTCGCCCGCGAGGGCGGGCGGCCCGCGCCGGGCGAGAGCCCGTCACCGTCGCTTGTCGCGAACACGGTAGGGGCCGGGTGTGACAGAACGGCTACGGAGGGTCAGATGGCGGCGGGGTCGACGCCGTTGCGGCGGGCGGCCCGGGCCTGCTCCTTGGCCTCTTTGGCGGCTTCCTTCGCCTTGGCCTTCAGCTCTTTCTGGCGGGCCTTGTAATCCGTCGTGAGGTGCGGCTTCGGCTCCAGCCCGGACAGGCCGTTCCAGGCGAGGTTCACCAGGTGGGCGGCGACCTCCTCGCGCTTGGGCTTGCGCACGTCCAGCCAGTAGGTGCCGGTCATCGCGACCATCCCGATGAGCGCCTGGGCGTACAGCGGGGCCGCCTTGGGGTCGTAGCCCTTCTCCTTGAACTCGTCCCCGAGGATGTGTTCGACCTGGTTGGCGATGTCGCTGAGGAGGCTGGCGAACGTTCCCGTCGCCGAGGCGGCGTGCGAGTCGCGGACCAGAATGCGGAAGCCCTGGCTGCTGTCCTCGATGTACTCGAGGAGTGCGAGGGCCGCGCGTTCGATCTTCTGGCGCGGGTGCCCGCCGACGAGCGCCTTGGTGACCAGGTCGAGCAGTCGCTCCATCTCACGGTCGACGACGACCGCGTACAGGCCCTCTTTGCCGCCGAAGTGCTCGTACACCACCGGCTTGGACACTCCCGCCACGCTGGCGATCTCCTCTATGGAGGTGCCGTCGAATCCGCGTTCGGCGAAGAGTGTCCGGCCGATGTCGAGCAACTGTTCCCGTCGTTCTTTTCCGGTCATACGCTTCCGGCGTGACCGTGGGGGTTCGCTCACGTTCTCAATTGTCGCGGTAGCAACCGAATCGTTGGCTACGCTCACTGCTCGCTCTTCCCTGGCGGCCCTGGACTCCCGACCGCAGGCGGCGCCGTGTGAGACTGTTAGTTTCGCTTACGATATCCGCTTTGCGGCGAGACGTTGCTCGTTCGGCCAACGAACATCGGAGACCCAGCCGAGCTTCTCGAACATCCAGATCAGCCGCGCGCTGATGTCCATCTGGCCCTTGAGTACGCCGTGCCGGGCGCACGTCGGGTCCGCGTGGTGCAGGTTGTGCCAGGACTCGCCGAACGACGGGATCGCCAGCCACCAGACGTTCTTCGCCTTGTCCCGCGAGTCGAAGACCTCGTCGCCCATCACGTGACAGATGGAGTTGATGGCCCAGGTGACGTGGTGCAGCAGGGAGACGCGCACGAGAGAGCCCCAGAAGAAGGCGGTCAGCGCGCCCCACCAGGACATCGTGATCAGGCCGCCCAGCAGGGCCGGCAGGAGCATCGAGACGGCGACGAGACCGGGGAAGACCCGGCTGATGCGGCGGATGTCCTTGTCGGCCACCAGGTCGGGGCAGAACTTCGCCGGCGAGGTGCGTCGGGCGTCGAACAGCCAGCCCATGTGCGCCCAGATCAGGCCCTTGGACAGCGCCTTCCAGTCGCCGCCGAACCGCCACGGCGAGTGCGGGTCGCCCTCCTTGTCGGAGTACTTGTGGTGGCGGCGGTGGGTGGCCACCCAGTCGATCACGCTCATCTCGATCGAGAGGCTGCCGGCGAGGGCCAACGCGATGCGCAGCGGACGCTTGGCCTTGAACGACTTGTGGGTGAAGTGCCGGTGGTAGCCGACAGTCACTCCCAGGCCGGTCACCGTGTACATCACCACGGTGATGGCCACGTCGCTCCAACCGAGACCCCAGCCCCAGGCGAACGGCACGGCCGCCGCGACGGCGAGGAGCGGTACCGCGATGAAGACGGCCAGCAGGACGCGTTCGAAAACGCCCTTGGGCTTCGCTTCGAACTCGGGTAGGGCCTGCGGTCGAGGTGGCGCGGACGGGGCTATGGTCATGCGGTTCCTCCTGCCCATCGGGAAACTTACGGCTACGCAACCGTAACCTACGGCGGCGTAAGTTAGGTAGATGCCCGACGGGATTTCCGCAAACATGTCGTGTCGGTCACACGAGGGTTGCCAACCCGCAAGTCGCCACTTAGCTCCTTTGGCGACAGCGGTGCTCCGGCGGCCGGTCCCGGGCGTGCCCCGGCCTCGGCTCCGGCGGCCGGTCCCGGGCGTGCCCCGGCCTCGGCTCCGGCGGCCGGTCGCGGCCGCGCTCCCGGCTTGATCGAAACGGGCGCGCCGCCTGACGAGGCAACCGCTATCGTTAGGGGTGCCGTGCGGCAGGCGATGCCGCGGCGGCGATCCGGCGTGGTGAAATCGGCATCACGGAGGGTTTTGGTCCCTTTATTTCTGGTTCGAATCCAGGCGCCGGAGCCCTTTTCTCCACCGGGCCTCCGCGTTCCCCGGAGGCCTGGTGACCTCGGCTTCGCCGCTCCGCGTCCCTGACCGGGGCGCATGGGGTCCGCCCGCGGGCGGTATCCTTCGGGTGTCGGGCGGGTTACGGGCCTGCGACCCCGTCTCTTCGCAGGCCGGCACCCTCGCCGGAGGTCTCCCAGACGTCCGCGCCCGGCTTCGAACCTGTCAGCGACGCCGAGGAGCCTCCTCCAGTGAGCGGAGCGAGCCACCGGGCGATGCCATGTCACCAGCACATCACCGAGCCGTCCGGTGAGGTGGTCGCGTGACCATGAGCCGCCCCGCAGCCGTCATCGTCCTCGCCGCGGGCGAGGGCACCCGGATGAAGTCCCGTACCATCCCCAAGGTCCTGCACGAACTGGGTGGGCGCAGCCTGGTCGGGCACGTCCTCGCCGCAGCCCGAGACCTGCGGCCCGAGCGACTCGTGGTGGTCGTCGGGCACGGCCGGGACAAGGTCGTCGAGCATCTCGCGGAGATCGCGCCGGACGCGGTCGCCGTGACCCAGGAGCAGCAGAACGGCACCGGCCACGCGGTCCGGATCGTCCTCGAGACGGTCGGCGCGCTCACCGGCACCGTCGTCGTCACCAACGGCGACCACCCGCTGCTGCGCGGCGAGACACTGGCCGAGCTGGTCCGCGCGCACGAGACCGAGGGCAACGCCGTCACGGTCCTGAGCACCGAGATACCGGACCCGACCGGCTACGGCCGCATCGTGCGCGGCCCCGGCGGCGAGGTGGCCGGGATCGTCGAGCACAAGGACGCGGGGCCGGACGAGCGCGCCATCCGCGAGATCAACGTCGGCATGTACGTCTTCGACGGCAAGCTCCTGGCGGACGCGCTCGGCCGGGTGACCACCGACAACGCCAGCGGCGAGGAGTACCTCACCGACGTCGTCGGGATCCTCCGCGGGGACGGCCACCGGGCCGGCGCGTACAAGGCGGCCGACTGGATCGAGACGCAGGGCGTCAACGACCGGGTCCAGCTCGCCCAGGCGCGGCGCCAGCTCAACGACCGTGTGCTCGAGGCGCACATGCGCGCCGGGGTCACGATCGTCGACCCGCTGTCCACGTGGGTCGACGTGCAGGTGACGCTCGAGCCCGACGTGGTGATCGAGCCGGGCACGCAGCTCCACGGCGCCACCCACGTGGCGGCGGGCGCCCGGATCGGCCCGAACTGCACGCTGACCGACACGTCCGTGGGCGAGGACGCCGTCGTCGTGAACGCCGTGTGCGTCTCCGCCGAGATCGGCCCGGAGGTCAGCGTCGGCCCCTTCGCGTACCTGCGGCCGGGCACCCGGCTCGCCCGCAAGGCCAAGATCGGCACGTACGTCGAGACGAAGAACGCCGTGGTGGGCGAGGGCAGCAAGGTGCCCCACCTGACCTACGTCGGCGACGCGGAGATCGGCGAAGGCACCAACATCGGCGCCGCCTGCGTCTTCGTCAACTACGACGGCGTGACCAAGAGTCGCAGCGTCGTGGGCGACCACGTCAAGGTCGGCAGCGACAACATGATCGTCGCTCCGGTCACGATCGGCGACGGCGCGTACACCGCGGCCGGTTCGGTGATCACGAACGACGTGCCGCCGGGCGCCATGGCGGTCGCGCGTGCCCGCCAGCGCAATGTCGAGGGGTGGGTCGAGCGCAGGCGCGCCGGCACCCCCTCCGCGGAGGCGGCCCAGCGCGCCCGCGAGCAGGACGGCCAGGACAGCGAGTAGGGAGACTGTACGCGTGACAGGGATCAAGGCGACGGGCGAGAAGAAGCTGATGCTCTTCTCCGGCCGGGCATACCCCGAGCTCGCCGAAGAGGTGGCCGAGGCCCTCGACGTCGAGCCGACGCCCACGTCGGCGTACGACTTCGCGAATGGTGAGACGTTCGTGCGGTTCAACGAGTCGGTGCGCGGCTCGGACGCCTTCGTGCTGCAGAGCCACACCGCGCCGATCAACCAGTGGATCATGGAGCAGCTGATCATGGTCGACGCGCTCAAGCGCGCGTCGGCCAAGCGGATCACGGTCGTCGCGCCCTTCTTCGGGTACGCCCGGCAGGACAAGAAGCACCGCGGCCGGGAGCCGATCTCCGCGCGGCTGATGGCCGACCTGTTCAAGACGGCCGGCGCGCACCGGCTGATGGTGGTCGACCTGCACACCGCGCAGATCCAGGGCTTCTTCGACGGCCCGGTGGACCACCTGTTCGCCCTGCCGATCCTCACCCGGCACATCGGCGCCAAGCTCGACACCGAGCAGGTGACGGTGGTCGCGCCGGACGCCGGGCGGGTGCGCGTCGCCGAGCGCTGGAGCGACGAGCTGGGCGGCTGCCCGATGGCCATCATCCACAAGCGGCGCGACCCCGAGGTCGCGAACGAGGTGAAGGTCTTCGACGTCGTCGGCGAGGTCGCCGGGCGCACCTGTGTCGTCGTCGACGACATGATCGACACCGGTGGCACGATCGTGAAGGCGGCCGACGCGCTGTTCGAGGAGGGCGCCGCCCGGGTCGTGGTGGCCGCGACCCACGGCGTGCTGTCCGGGCCCGCCGTCGACCGGCTGAAGAACTCCCGGATCTCCGACGTCGTTCTCACCAACACGCTGCCGATCCCGGACAACAAGCGGTTCGACAAGCTGACCGTGCTGTCGATCGCGCCGCTGCTGGCCCGGGCGATCAGTGAGGTGTTCAGCGACGGCTCGGTGACCAGCCTCTTCGGCGGCCACAGCTGAGATTTCGTCCCCCGGCACGAACCGGAACGCCGATCGGCTAAACTTGGGAGACCGTGTGCGTCCGACGCTGCCTCCATGGGCTCGCCCACTCTGAGTCCGGCCGCGAGGAGCATCGATGATCTTCGACGTTACTTGCGTCGACTTGTACTGACAAGCTTCATTTGAGCGAGGAGTTTTCGCCGTGTCCGAGGTACGCATTGCCGCCGAGCCCCGCACCGAATTCGGTAAGGGCCCCGCCCGGCGCGCTCGCAGGGCCGGCAAGGTGCCCGCTGTTCTGTACGGACACGGCACCGACCCGAAGCACATCACGCTGCCCGGCCATGAGCTGATGCTCGCCCTCAAGACGCCCAACGTGCTGCTGCGCGTGGAGGGCCTTGGGGACGGCGCCGAGCTCGCGCTGCCGAAGGACGTCCAGCGCGACCCGCTCAAGGGCTTCCTCGAGCACGTCGACCTGCTCGTCGTGAAGCGCGGCGAGAAGGTCACCGTTGAGGTTCCGGTCCAGGTGACGGGCGAGGTGGCGCCGGGCGGCCTGCTCGACCAGCAGCTCGTGCAGGTGGCTCTCGAGGCCGAGGCGACCCACCTTCCCGAGGCGGTCGAGGTCGACGTCGAGGGCCTGGAGGTCGGCACGCAGGTCCTCGCCAAGGACCTCAAGCTGCCGGCGGGTGCGACGCTGGGCGCCGACGAGGAGGCCCTGGTGCTGCACGTGCTGCCGTCGCCGACCGCCGAGCAGATCGAGGCGGCGACCACCGGCGAGGCCGAGGCGCCCGCCGAGGCTCCCGCCGCCGCCGAGGGCGAGACCGCGGAGCAGGGCGGCGAGGAGTAACAGCGCCCTCTCGGGCGTCGGCCGTCGCCGTGGCGCCGACCGGCATGGTCCGCGTCGGTGTGCCCGGCGACCGTGCGGCCGCGACTCGCGTCGGTTCGCCGGCGACGAGGCGGCCGCGAGCCGTGTCGGCGTGCGGGCGTAGGCTCCCGTGTCGGTTCGCCGGCGACGAGGTGGCCGCGAGCCGTGTCGGCGTGTGGGCGCAGGCCCGCGCGGACGTGGGTCCCGGCCTGCTTCCGGGGTGTTCGGCGGCGGGTTCGCCGCGCGACGCCCCGTCATCGGTGAGTGTGTGAGCGCCCCCGGACGGGGCGCGTCGAGCCCGTGCGGAATGGGCGTCGGACAGGCCCGGCGGTCCACGCGCGGGCTCTGATGTGTCGGAGGGTGGTCGGTGATGCCGGACGTGGGCGCGGACGCTCCCTGGCTCGTCGTCGGGCTCGGCAACCCGGGCCCCGAGTACGCCGGCAACCGGCACAACGCCGGCTTCATGGTCCTCGACGTGCTGGCCGCGCGGATGGGCGGCCGGTTCAAGGCGCACAAGGCGCGTGCCGAGGTCGTCGAGGGACGGCTCGCCGGGCTCCGGGTCGTGCTCGCCAAGCCCCGGTCGTACATGAACGAGTCCGGCGGCCCCGTAAAGGCTTTGCGCGACTTCTACAAGGTGCCGCTCGAGCGTGTCGTCGTCGTGCACGACGAGCTCGACATCCCCTACGGCACGCTGCGCCTGAAGCGCGGTGGCGGCGACAACGGGCACAACGGCCTGCGCTCGATCACCAAGGCGCTCGGCGGGCGTGACTACCTACGGGTCAGGTTCGGGATCGGCCGGCCGCCCGGCCGCATGGACGCCGCGGTGTTCGTGCTGCGCGACTTCGCCGCGGCCGAGCGCAAGGAGCTCGACCTGAACACCGAGCGCGCCGCCGACGCGACGGAGTCGTTGCTCACGGACGGCCTGGACCGCGCGCAGAACATCTTTCACACTGCTTAGAAGAACTCTCTCCCGGGCGAACTCGACACGTACCGGCGATTACGTGGTTTCGGCCCCTCTGCGCGTTCTAGGTCTCTATCGTGCCAGGTGTACCCCCAGGAGCCACGGTGCCGTCCCGGCGGTCGCCGCCCGAAAGATCACTGTTTTGACGCCCACCGGTCCTCGTGTGACATGACGGGCGATTTTTGCCGGAACGTGTGAACCTCTCGTGACCCCTGGGCGTCCTGCTTCAGCAGAGTCCCGTGTGTGTTACCTCGGCGAGGGGTGAAATGGCGGTCGTCGGAGAAGCGTGGCCCGAGGCCCAGGCCGCCCACGGCAGTCGTTCGCGGATCCAGTCATGGAGCTCCGGTTACGCGCGGCAGGCCTGGTGTGTCGACTTTCTCGTCGCCCTGCTCGCGGGCCTGTTCGCCTTCGTCGCGCGGTTCCGCTACCCGACCTTCGGCGACCCGTGGAGCACTCCCTACATCGGACTGAGCCTCGTCCTGCCCTTCCTGTGGACCGGCGTGCTCGGCATGGCGCGCGCGTACGAGCACCGGCTCATCGGCGTCGGCTCCGAGGAGTTCCGCCGGATCATCCAGGCCGGCTTCTCGCTGACCGCCACCGTGGCGATCCTCGCGTACGCCACCAAGATCGACGTCGCCCGCGGCTACGTCATCGTGGCGCTGCCCCTCACCACGGGACTCGACCTGGTCGCGCGGTACCAGCTCCGCAAGCGGCTGCATCGGCGGCGCAAGGCCGGTGAGTGCATGCGCCGCGTCGTGGCCGCCGGGCACCGGGCCGCAGTGGCCGACCTGGTACGGCAGCTGCGCCGCGAACCCCAGCACGGCATGCAGATCGTCGCCGCCTGTCTCCCGCCGATGCTCGCCTCGGGCGACGACGCGGTCCGCGAGATCGAGGGCGTACGGGTCGCCGGTGACTTCGCCCGGATCGCCGGTACCGTCGAGGCGGTGCACGCCGACACCGTCGCCGTGCTCGCCTGTCCCGAGCTGGACGGCGTGGCCCTTCGCCGCCTCGCCTGGCAGCTCGAGAAGGACGACGTCGACCTCGTCGTCGCACCGGCGCTCATGGAGGTCGCCGGGCCGCGCACCTCCATCCGCCCGGTCGCCGGGCTGCCGCTCCTGCACGTCGAGCACCCCGAGCTGAGCGGCGTCCGCCGGCTCATCAAGAACGCGTTCGACCGCACCGTCGCGGCCGCGGCGCTGATGGTCCTGTGGCCGCTTCTGGCCGCCATCGTGATCGCCATCCGGCTGGAGAGCCCCGGCCGCGCGCTGTTCCGCCAGGTCCGGGTCGGCCAGGACGGCCGCGAGTTCACCGTGCTGAAGTTCCGGACGATGGTCGTCGACGCCGAACGGCGCAAGGCCGAACTCCTGCAGCTCAACGAGCACGACGGCGTCCTGTTCAAGATCAAGAACGATCCGCGGGTCACCCGGATGGGGACCTGGCTGCGGCGCTACTCCCTTGACGAGATGCCCCAGCTGTTCAACGTGCTGTGGGGCGACATGTCGCTGGTCGGCCCCCGCCCGCCGCTGCCCGACGAGGTCGCACAGTACGGTGATGACGTGCGCCGCCGCCTCGTCGTACGACCGGGCATGACCGGTCTGTGGCAGGTGAGCGGACGGGCGGACCTGACCTGGGAGGAATCCGTGCGCCTGGATCTGCGTTACGTCGAGAACTGGTCCTTGACCCTCGACCTGCAGATCCTCTGGAGGACCTGGGCCGCCGTCCTGCACGGTTCCGGTGCCTACTGACGTGTAGAGAGAAGTACGTGATCCACGACGACCACGCCCTCGCCAGGGATCTGGCAACCGAGGCGGGAGCGCTGCTGCTGCGCCTGCGCGCGGAGTCCGGCTTCGCCGACGTACGAAGACTGCGGGACACCGGCGACCGGGAGGCGCACCTGTGCCTGACCGAGGCGCTCGCCCGGCAGCGTCCCGGTGACGCCGTCCTCAGCGAGGAGGGCAAGGACGACCTCGCCCGCATCGACGCCGACCGCGTGTGGATCGTCGACCCGCTGGACGGCACGTACGAGTACGGCGAGGAGGGACGGTCCGACTGGGCCGTGCACGTCGCGCTCTGGGAGCGGGACGGCGACGGCACCGGGCGGCTCACCGCCGGGGCCGTCGCGCTGCCCGCCCAGGGCCGCACGCTCTCCACGGCCGAACCGCCGTCGCTGCCTCCGCTGCGCGACCCCGCGCAGATCCGGATGACGGCCAGCCGCAGCCGCCCGCCGGCGTTCCTCGACCGGCTCGTCGACGAGGTCGAGCCGGACGTGCGGGTCATGCCGATCGGATCGGCGGGCGCGAAGGTCGCCGCGGTGCTCCTCGGCGACGTCGACGCCTACGTGCACGCGGGCGGTCAGTACGAATGGGACTCCGCGGCGCCGGTCGCGGTCGCCCTAGCGGCGGGCGCCCACGCCTCCCGCATCGACGGGTCACCCCTGACCTACAACAATGAGAACACCCTGCTGCCGGATATCCTGGTTTGCCACCCGGATTTGGCGCCAACGCTGCTCGCCGGCATCCGGGCGGTCTCGTAAGCGAACCCGGGAGCGGCACCACATGCAGCGCAGCACCGCTGACACCCGTGACTACCGGACGTCTCAGCTCGGCGTCCTGGAGTCCGAATCGATCCACATCATCCGGGAGGTAGCGGCGGAGTTCGAACGGCCCGTCCTGCTCTTCTCCGGCGGCAAGGACAGCATCGTCATGCTGCGCCTCGCCGAGAAGGCGTTCTGGCCGGCACCGGTCCCGTTCCCGGTCATGCACGTCGACACCGGCCACAACTTCCCCGAGGTCATCGAGTTCCGCGACCGCCGGGTCGCCGAGCTCGGCGTCCGCCTCGTGGTCGCGTCCGTGCAGGAGTCCATCGACAAGGGCCGCGTGGTCGAGGAGACCGGCCGGCGGGCCAGCCGGAACCGCCTGCAGACCACCACCCTGCTGGACGCCATCGAGGAGCACCGGTTCGACGCCGCGTTCGGCGGGGCCCGGCGCGACGAGGAGAAGGCCCGCGCCAAGGAGCGCGTCGTCTCCTTCCGCGACGACTTCGGCCAGTGGGACCCGAAGAACCAGCGGCCCGAGCTGTGGAACCTCTACAACACCCGGATCCGCCAGGGCGAGCACGTCCGGGTCTTCCCGCTGTCGAACTGGACCGAGCTCGACATCTGGGACTACCTCCGGCTGGAGGGCCTGGAGATCCCCTCGATCTACTACGCCCACACCCGCACGGTCTTCGAACGCGACGGCATGCTGCTCGCCGACAGCCCGTACTCCAACCGGGGTGACGACGAGCCGGCCTTCGAGGCGATGGTCCGCTACCGCACGGTCGGCGACATGAGCTGCACCGGTGCCGTCGAGTCGACCGCGGTCGGCCTGGACGAGGTCATCGCCGAGATCGCCGCCACGCGGGTCACCGAGCGCGGTCAGACCCGCGCCGACGACCGCACCAGCGAGGCCGCCATGGAGGACCGCAAGCGGGAGGGCTACTTCTAAATGGACATTCTGCGGCTCGCCACCGCGGGCTCGGTCGACGACGGCAAGTCCACCCTCATCGGGCGCCTGCTGTTCGACTCCAAGTCGATCTTCGAGGACCAGCTCGAGGCCGTCGAACGCACCAGCCGCGACCGGGGTGAGGACTACACCAACCTCGCCCTGCTGACCGACGGCCTGCGCGCCGAGCGGGAGCAGGGCATCACCATCGACGTCGCCTACCGCTACTTCGCCACGCCCCGGCGCAAGTTCATCATCGCCGACACCCCCGGGCACATCCAGTACACCCGGAACATGGTGACCGGCGCCTCGACCGCCGACCTGGCGATCGTCCTGATCGACGCCCGGAAGGGCATCCTGGAGCAGTCGCGCCGCCACGCGTTCCTGGCGACGCTGCTGCGGGTGCCGCACCTCGTGCTCGCGGTCAACAAGATGGACCTCGTCGACTACGACGAGGCGACGTTCGAGCGGATCAAGGACGAGTTCACGTCCTTCGCGGCGAAGCTGTCGGTCGGCGACCTGACGTTCATCCCGATCTCGGCGCTGCACGGCGACAACGTCGTCGAGCGGTCGGCCAACATGCCCTGGTACGACGGTCCGTCGCTGCTGCACCACCTGGAGAACGTCCACATCGCCTCCGACCGGAACCTCATCGACGTGCGGTTCCCGGTGCAGTACGTCATCCGGCCGCACAAGTCCACCGACCCGGAGCTGCACGACTACCGGGGCTACGCCGGCCAGGTCGCGGGCGGCGTGCTCAAGCCCGGCGACGAGGTCATGCACCTGCCGTCCGGGCTGACGACGCGGATCAAGCGGATCGACACCGCCGACGGTCCGGTGGACGAGGCGTTCCCGCCGATGTCGGTCACGCTCCTGCTCGAGGACGACATCGACATCTCCCGGGGCGACATGATCTGCCGGCCGCACAACCGGCCGCAGGTCACTCAGGACGTCGACGCGATGGTCTGCTGGATGTCCGACGAACGCCCGCTCGTGCCGCGCGGCAAGCTGGTCATCAAGCACACCACCCGCACCGCCAGGGCGATGATCAAGGAGCTGCAGTACCGGCTCGACGTCAACACGCTGCACCGGCACGAGGACGCCGAGCGCCTGGAGCTCAACGAGATCGGGCGGGTGCGGCTGCGCGTCACCCAGCCGCTGTTCG
Source organism: Actinoallomurus liliacearum (assembly GCF_039542035.1). Lineage (NCBI taxonomy): Bacteria > Bacillati > Actinomycetota > Actinomycetes > Streptosporangiales > Thermomonosporaceae > Actinoallomurus > Actinoallomurus liliacearum. Next base: position 454,400 of record NZ_BAABHJ010000008.1, on the reverse strand, counting down.
CCGACGACTACTCCCGTAACCGCGGCACCGGCGGGTTCATCCTCATCGACGAGGCCACCAACGCGACCGTCGGCGCCGGCATGATCATGGAGAACCGCTAGCCGTACGGGCCCGGCCCCCAGACGGGGCCGGGCCCGTACGCGCTCGGATCAGGTCCGCTCGGGCGGGAAACCGCCGGTCGCGATCGGTCCCCACTCTTCGATGTGGATGCGGATCAGCGACTTGTCCTGGCGCCGCATCGCCTCGCGGTACTCGTCCCAGTCGGGGTGCTCGCCGGCGATGCAGCGGTAGTACTCCACCAGCCCGTCCAGCGCCTCCGGCATGTCGAGCACCTCGGCGCGCCCGTCGACCTGGACGTACGGCCCGTCCCAGTCGTCGGACACGACACAGATCGACACCTGCTCGTTCCGCCGCAGGTTCCGGGCCTTGGCGCGCGCGGGATACGTGGAGACGACGATTCGCCCGTCGGCGTCCACGCCACACGTCACGGGCGACATCTGCGGCCGGCCGCTCGCCCGTAGGGTCGACAACAACCCGTGGTGCCGGGGACGCAGGAACTCCAGCAACTGGGCACGGTCTACTCGCTCGGCGGTCGCGATCCTCGGAGCCACGTGACATCACCTTTCCGGACGCTGCTCATGATTACGTGCAGCACCCTAGACTCTGCGCGTGCTGCCCTCCGTGGGAGTGGTCATCCCCACTCACAACCGTCCCCAACTGCTGCGCAAGGCGATCGAGTCGGTGCTGGCCCAGGACTACGACGGGAAGGTCCGCGTCGTGGTGGTGTACGACCGGGCCGAGCCCGACCTGAGCCTGGCGGGCGACCGGGTCGAGGTGCTCGCCAACACCCGTACGCCCGGCCTCCCCGGCAGCCGCAACACCGGGATCCTCGCGCTCGACACCGACCTGGTGGCCGCCTGCGACGACGACGACGTGTGGCTGCCCGGCAAGCTGGCGGCCCAGGTCGCCGCCCTGGAGGCCGAGCCCGACGCGGTCCTCGCCAGCTGCGGCATCCTGGTCGACTTCAACGGCCGGGAGGTGCCCCGCCTGGCCGGCGCCGACCGGGTCCTCTTCGACGACCTCGTCGGCGACCGCGTGATGAGCGTGCACTCCTCGACGTACGTCGCCCGGCGCGAGGCGCTGATCGACATCGGCATGGTCGACGAGACGATCCCGGGCGGCCAGGGCGAGGACTGGGACCTGGCGCTGCGCGCCGCCCGCCGGTACCCGATCGTCAACGTCGACCGGCCGTACGTCCGCGTGCTGTTCGGCCAGACGTCCTACTACGCGCAGGCGTGGGAGACGAAGGTCGAGGCCCTGCGATGGTTCCTCGACCGTTACCCGGAGATCGGCCGGTCCCCGGCCGCGGCCGGGCGGGTGTACGGACAGATCGCGTTCGGCTGCGCCACCATCGGCCGGCGACGGGAGGCCGTGCGCTGGGCCGGACGGGCGATGCGGGCCAACTGGAAGGAACGGCGGGTGCCGTTCGCGCTCGCGGTGGCCAGCGGCGCCGTCTCGGGCAAGCGCGTCCTGCTGACACTGCACGCCCGCGGCCGGGGCATCTGACCCGCGGCGAGGCTCAGGTCCAGGTGACCTTGGGGTTCGCGGCCGTCTCCGCCGCGCTGTTGTCGGCCGGTGCCGGCCGTGCCGACTCGGCGCCGTCGGTGCGCGGGGCCGCCTCGGCCGACCGGGCCGGGTCGACGGAGCGGGCCAGGTCGGACCGGGGCTGACCGGTGGAGCGCGTCGGCGCCTGGGGCCGGGCGGCCTCCTCGCCGGACGCGGGCGGGAGCGGCTCGGGGCGGTGCCGCCGGCCCTTCGGCGGCGGGGCGCCCTCGTCGGACACGGCCACCATGTCGAGCACCGTCGGCGCGTCCTCGATGGCCTCGTACTTGTTCTGCTTCGGCGGCGGAACGACCGGCCGCTCGCGCAGCGGCGGCGGGGTACGGGCCGGCAGGGGCCGGGACGGCGGCGGCGCCACCTTGTCGTCCTGTACGGGCAGTACGACCGCGCCCATCACCGCGGCGCCCATCCGGTCGATGCGCCGGACCCCGTCCCGTATCTGGGCGTAGCGCGCGAGGGGGATCTCGACCACCATGAGCGCGGCGTCCGCCAGGTCCGCCAGCGCCTGGGCGTCCGCGCCCAGCTCGGTGGACGGGGCCTCGATGACCGTGAAGCGGTAGTCCTCCCGCAGGGAGCCGATCAGGCGGTCCATCTGCTCGCGCTGCAGCAGTTCGGCGGCCAGTTCGCTGTTCGCGCCGACCGTGATGGCGCTCAGCGTCGGCGCGCCGTGGTTCTTGCGGATCACCTCGCGCGGTTCGGCCCAGCCGAGCAGCACCTCCGACAGACCCGGCCCCTCCGGAAGGCCGAGGAGCTCGCCGGCCACCGAGGAGCCCAGGTCCGCGCAGACCAGCAGGACGTCCGAGCCCGTACGGGCGAGCGCCGCCGCGAGGTTGGCGGCGACGAAGCTGCCGCCGCGGCCCGGTGCCGCGCCGGTGACCAGGAGGACGTGGTTGCCGTGGCCCAGCGTGGCGGTGAGGACGTGGGAGAGCTCGTGGAAGCTCTGCCCCGTACGGCTGCGCGCCGGCAGCAGGCCCAGGCCCTCCCGGCCGCGTTTGGCCGGGATGTCCACGAGGACCGGCAGGTCGAGGACGCGCTCGATGTCGTGGGCGGTGCGCACCCGCTTGTCCGTCCGGTCCAGGAGGATGGCCAGCACGACACCGAGCAGCAGGCCGCCGACGAGACCGCTGGGCAGGTACCTCGTCAGACTGGGGTCGGACGGCGAGGTGGGCAGCCGCGCGTCCGTGATGATCTCGCCGGGGTCCACGTTGGCGGCCGTCACGCGCAGGTCGGACGCCTTGTTGTTGAGGGCCTGCATCTGGGCGACGACCAGGTTCTTCTGCACCTTGTCGGTCATCGTCCGCAGCTGCTTCGACAGCGAGTTGATCTGCCGCTGGAGAGCCGTCATCTGGGTCATCAGCACGGTGGTGGCGCTGTCGCGGCGGTCGTCCAGGTAGGCCTGGGCGAAGGCGTGCGCGCGGTCGCGGGCGTCCGCGGCGGTCGAGGCGTTGACGGTGATGTAGATGACCGTCGAGTCGTTCGGGACGTTCACCGACACGGACGCGCTGAGCGCGGTCGGGGTCTCCTTCGTGTGCAGGTCACGGGCCACCCGCTCGGCGACGTCGTACGAGCGGACGCGCTGCGCCTCGGTCTGCAGGTTGATGTCCTGCTGCTTGCCGGACTGGCTGCCGCTGTCCAGCTTCGTGGGGGTGACGTTGACGACGGCGAACGCGGAGTACGTCTTGGGCATGACGACGACGAGCATCGCCGCCACCGCGACGCCGAGCGCCGCTGCGGCGACGACCACCCACCAGCGGCGTTTGAGCATTGCCAGGTAGTCCGCGAGCTCTCGCGAGCCCCCCGTGGCCGTGGCGTCCATCTGACTGCGTGGCCCCTTCGCCGAAGGTCTATGAGACCGCCATAACATACCTTGCCGGGCTTGGCCTAACCTGCGCTCGCGCAGAACCGCAGGCGACCGAGAACTAGGTGCGTCGCCGGATGTGGAAACCGATGAGCACGACCGCGAGGACGAAGGCCGCCCCGCCGATGGCCATCGCGATGAGAGTGGTGTCCTGCCCCGAGCCGGCGGGACCGGCGCTCTGCCGGCCGGGCAGCGGCGTGGTCTCCGCATTGACCGAGCTGGGCAGCGGGACGCGCCAGATGGGCTGGCCGACGCCCTCGGAGTTCACCAGCAGGGAGTGGCCGTCCGGCGTGAAGGTCACGCCCTCGCCCTGTTGCTGCTGGGGCAGGAGGACCTCCGCCGGCTTCTCCGTCAGGGACTTGGCCACGTCGCCGTCGTTGATCCACCAGACGTACGCGGTGTCGTCGTTGCGGATGACGACGCGGTCGCCGGTGGGGGAGAAGTCGCCTCCGGACGCCCTGGTGACCGGTACGTCGAGGACCTTGCGCAGGAGGTTGACGCCCTGCGGGTTCAGGCTCGCCGGCGCCTCCCACAGTGACGCGACCTGCTGGGCGGTCTCGGTCTTGGTGACGACGAAGACGCGGCCGGTGCCCGGCTGGACGAGCAGCGTCTCGGCGTTGCGCCCGGGGACGCCGTCGGCGTACCGGAGATGGTAGGTCTCCAGACCGGCCGGGCTGACCTGGCCGGTGGAGTTCGCGGGCGGCTCGTCGAACTTCAGCACCGCGTAGTCACGCCGGCCGGACTTCTTCGCGGTCTGGCGGACGCGGAGCGCGTCGCCGATGTCGCCGAGGTAGATGGCCCGCTTGCCACTGCGCAGCCGGACCGCGGAGATGTCCTCCCAGTCCTGGTTGGACCCCGCCGGCAGGCGTACCGTGAACTGCGCCTTGCCCTTGGCGTCGAGCCCGAAGACGTCCGTGGAGCGGCCCGAGTCCTCGTGGCTGTAGAGGATGCGGCCGTTCTCGCTGGTCGCCAGCCCGCTCGCCTGGGTGATGGCCGGGTCGGCCACGACCTCGACGACCTGCGCGTCGATGGGCCCAGGGTCCGCGCCGACCCGGGCGGTGGCGGCGGTCGGCCAGAAGACGCAGAGCGCGGCCAGGACCGCCGACGGCGCGCGAGACAGGCGGATGGGCATGCTGATTCCCGGATCTCCCCACTGAAGTCTCTGAGAAGGTAAGGCCCGGGGCCGCCCCCGGTAAACTCCTGCCGGCGTGGCGGCGGGACAAGCAGTCTAAGGAGCTGTCGGTGTCGAACGGGTACGAAGCGGCGGTTCCGGCGGCCAGGAGTGCCCCGCCGAGCACGCCTTCCGGCCGGCGGGCCTGACCGCCTCGTGACCGCCTTGAGTCCCTTCGGCGCACGATCGGCGTCCCGGCGCGGCGCCCCCGACACGTCCTCCTCGCCCTCCTCCGCCGACGAGCCGTCGTGGGGGCAGGAGCTGCCGACATGGCCGTTCGCGGCCTTCTTCGCGGGCTACCCGCTGCTGTGGGTGCTGGGGCTCGGCGGGTTCGCCGCGGACCTGGCCGCGCTGCCGATGTTCGGCATCCTGCTGCTGCGGCGCGGCCTGCGCGTGCCGCCCGGCTTCGGGCTGTGGCTGCTGTTCCTGATCTGGATGACGTTCGCGGGGACCCAGCTGGACTCCGCGGGCCGCATGATCGGCTTCGTCTTCCGGTTCATGAACTACGCCGCGGCCACCGTCTTCTTCCTCTACGTCTACAACTCCTCGCGCCGCGCGCTGCCGCTGTCCCGGGCCATCGGTCTCATGGTGCTGTTCTGGGTCTGGGTGGTGGCAGGCGGCTACCTGGGCGTCGTCCTGCCCAACGGGTCGATCAGCACGCCCATGCAGAGCCTGCTGCCGGGGTCGATCGCCGGCAACGACTACGTGAAGGACCTGGTCCACCCCAAGTTCGCCGAGGTACAGCGGCCATGGGGAGCGCCGCGGGCGTACAACCGGCCCAGCGCGCCGTTCCCGTACACCAACACGTGGGGGAGCCACTTCGCGCTGCTGGTCCCGTTCGCGATCCTGTACATGCGCACGGCGGCCGTCCGGTGGCGGCGGCAGGCGGTCACCGTCCTGCTCCTCGCCTCGCTGGTCCCCGCCTTCAGCACCCTGAACCGCGGGATGTTCCTGGCGGTCGGCGTCGGCGTGGTCTACGCCGCCCTCCGGTTCGGCTTCCGCGGCCAGGTCAAGTGGCTCGCGGCGGTGCTCGTCCTGCTGGGGATCGGTCTGGCGACGGCCTCGGCGCTCGGGGTCGGGCAGAGCATCGGCAGCCGCACCCAGTACAGCTCCACGAACGCGGGCCGGGCGACCATCTACCGGGAGGCGTTCGAGCGCACGCTGCAGTCGCCGTTCATCGGCTACGGCGCGCCGCGCCCGTCGCTCACCCTCAGCATCTCGGTCGGCACCCAGGGCCAGTTCTGGAACGTCATGTTCTCGTTCGGCTTCGTGGCGCTGATCCTGTTCTGCGCCTGGCTGTGGTCGCTTCCCCTGCGGACGCGGGCCGCGCCGGGCGCGCTGCTGTGGCTGCACGTCGTGACGGTCATGGCCTCGTTCATGATGTTCTACTACGGGCTGGACGGCTCCCAGCTCGTGGTGATCTTCGTGGCGTCGGCGCTCGTGATGCGGGAGACGGCGGCCGGCCCGGAGGCGGCGCCGCTCACCCCGCCCCGCCGACGGCCCGGGACCGGCCTCGCCCGGCCGGACGTCCTGTCCGGCTGGAGCCGGTACACGCCGGGGCCGACCTGGAGCCAGGGAGAGGACGACGATTGACCACCCAGGCCGAGGCCACGCGGGACGACCGCGTGGGGCGCTCGCACTTCCGGGAGTTCGCGCGCGGCGGGGCGATCGGGCTGGTCGGCTCCCTCGTCGCGGCCATGGCGGGTTTCCTGCTGACCGTCGTCGTCGCGCGGGTGCTGGGCCCGGCGCAGACCGGCGTCTTCTTCACGGTCGTCGCGCTCTTCATGATCCTCACCGAGGTCACCGAGCTGGGCGCCGACACCGGACTGGTGCGCAGCACGGCGCGCCTGCGCGCCCTCGGCCGGATCGGTGACCTTCGCCGGGTCGTCGTCGCGGCGCTGGTCCCGGTCCTGGCGGTCGGCGCGGTCACCGGGCTGGCGGTGTTCGCGCTGGCGCCCTGGCTGGCCGGGCTGCTCGTCGACGCCGCGCACCATGACGACGCGGTCCTCCTGCTGCGGGTCTGCGGGCCCGTCCTGGCCGTGTCCGCGGTTCGCAACGTCGCCCTGTCGGGCACCCGCGGCCTGGGCAGCCTGGCCGCGTTCACCGTCCAGGCGAACGTCATCACGCCGCTCAGCCGGCCGGTGCTGGTCATCGCCGTCGCCGCCCTCGGGTACGGCGCCGGCGGGGTCATGGTCGCCTGGTCGCTGCCGATCGGACTGACGTTCGTGGCGGCGGTCGCGATCCTGTGGCGGCTGGTCCGCCGCGCGGAGACCGAACAGCACGCGGAAGCGGAGGAGCAGGCCCCGCCCGACCGCGCGGCGCGTTCGGCGGTCCGGGAGTTCTGGGCCTTCTCCGGGCTGCGCGGCGTGGCGGCCATGCTCGAGATCGTCGTGACCTGGCTGGGCGTGCCGCTGGTCAGCGCGATGGTGTCCAGCCATGACGCGGGCGTCTACGCCACCGCGGGCCGGTTCATCACGACCGGGACCCTCGTGCTGGCGGCCACGCGGCTCGCCGTCGCACCGCAGATCGCCGCCCTGCTCGCCCGGGGGGAGACCCGGCAGGCCGAGGACCTGAACGCGGTCGCCACCGGCTGGGTCGTCGCCGCCTCCTGGCCGCTGTACCTCGCCCTCGCGGTGTTCGGGCCGTTCGTCCTCACGCTGTTCGGCACGGACTTCCGCGGCGGCGCCGGGGCCATGGCGATCCTCGCCTCGGCCATGGCGCTGGTGCTGGCGACCGGCAACGTGCAGACGGTCCTGCTCATGGGCGGCAAGAGCTCGTGGAACCTGCTCGACAAGGCCGTCGTCGTGATCCTCATGGTGGTGCTGCACCTGCTGCTGGTGCCGCCGTACGGCATCATCGGCGCCGCCGTCGCGTGGGGCGTGTCGATGCTCGTGGACAACCTGCTGGCCGTCGTGCAGGTGCGCTATCTCATGGGCCTGCGGCTGCGGACGCGGACGCTCGCGCCCGTCGGAATCTGGGCACTGGTGTGGTTCGGTGGCCTGGGCGTGGTGCTGCGGATGCTCCTGGGCACCGGCCTGGTGGCGTTCGCGGCGTACGCGGTCCTGGCCACCTGCGGCTACGGTGCCGTGCTGTGGCGGCTGCGGCATGTGCTGCACGCCGATGTGATGTTCGGGGCGCTGCGGTCACGCGGGCGCGCGGACGCGAAGGAGGAGGGCTGACGTGTCGACCGGGTTCGTCGGGTGGGCGAAGGACCGCTCGCCACGCTGGGTGAAGGACGCGGCGAACGCGACGACGCGCGCGTACGCCGTGCGGACCGCCGACCGGCGTCATCTGCCGGACTTCCTCATCATCGGCACCAAGCGCGGCGGCACGACCTCGCTGTGGAACTACCTCATCCAGCACCCGCTGGTCATGCCGATGTATCCGGCGTCGCGCGGGGTCAAGAGCCCCGGCTACTACTACGTCAACTATGACAAGGGCGACGCCTGGTACCGCTCGCACTTCGCCACCGAGGAGGAACTGGACCGGGTCCAGCAGAGCCTCGGCGGTCCCCGGCCCGTCACCGGGGAAGCCTGCCCGTATTACATGTACTACCCGCCGGTGCCGGAGCGGGTGCGCGCCCGCACCCCGGACGTGAAGATCATCGTGACGCTGCGCGATCCGGTGAAGCGTGCCTACTCCCACTACTGGGAGCGGGTGGGGGACGGCGTCGAGGACCTGAGCTTCGAGGACGCCCTGGCGGCCGAGCCGGAGCGGCTGCGCGGCGAGCGCGAGAAGATGGCCGCCGACCCGATGTACTACAGCCGGGCGCACGACTTCTACACCTACCGGGACCGCGGCATCTACCGGCCGCAACTGGAGAACTGGTTCTCCGTCTTCCCCCGGGAACAGTTCCTCATCATGCCGGCGGAGGACCTGTACGCGAACGAGCAGGCGGCCGTGGACCGGGTCACCGAATTCTTGGGGCTTCCTGCACATCCGCTGAAGATTGCCGAGAGGCACAACCATCTCCCGGCGCCGCCGATGAATCCGGACACCAAGGAGCGGCTCACCGAGTTCTATCGCCCGCACAACCGGGCCCTGTACGAGCTGCTGGGCGAGGAGTACTCCTGGTCGGCCTGACGTGGCGGGCCGGGGCGACGCACGACCCGCGCCGGTGGTTTACCGGTCCTGCCGATTTTCTCGGGGCCAATTACCGGTAATAGCGAAATGATTACTCTCGTTGACAACGCGTGGCCGTTGCACTAATTTTGCCACGTTCCTGCGCCAGCTTCTCTGTGCCGCAGATTGTTTATCCCCCGAGCCCCTCTGCTCGCCGCTTTACTCCGCGGGAGAGTTCATGGCATTCCGTCTGCCTGCGCGCAAGACCCCCTTGGTCGCCGGTGCGGCCGCCCTGGTCGCCGCCGGCGTCATCTTCGTCCCCAACTGGGCCAGCGCGGGCGCGCCGGACGGCAAGTCCTCCGGTGCCGCCGCGCTGTCCTGCTGGGCCGTCAAGCAGGACTATCCGAAGAGCACCACCGGCCTGTACTGGCTGAAGACGCCTCGGATGAGCAGTGCCCAGCAGTTCTACTGCGACATGACCACCGACGGCGGGGGCTGGGTCCTCGTCGGCCGTGGCCGGGAGAACTGGAACTTCCACTACGCCGGGCAGGGCAGCGCGTCCAACGTGCGCAACACGCCCACCGGCACCGCCGCGTTCTCGCCCGCGACGGTCCCCGGCGACACCATCAACGCGCTGTTCAACGGCGGCCCGATCGACGGGGTCCGGCTGCACCGCGCCAAGAACTCCACAGGCACCTCCTGGCAGGACGCCTCGCTGCAGTTCAAGGACCTGGCCGACTGGTCGTGGACCTTCGACGGCGGGCTCCCGTTGAGCTCGGCCGACTTCGACGGCACGTCCTACAGCGGCGGGTACACCGACAGCATCAAGAAGTCCGACGTGGTGCTGCGCCCGTACAACTCGCTGTCGACCGTCAAGAGCGCGAACGACTCGTGGAAGAAGGGCTTCGCGTACGCCACGACGAGCGTCTCCGGCGCGTCGACCAGCGCGAGCAGCTACCTCTGGAAGGGCACTTCCAGCGGTCTGCCCACCCCCTTCACGCAGGTCTGGATCCGTCCCAAGATCACGACCTCGACCGGCGGACCGGCCCCGGCCACGCCGAAGCTGCTCAGCAACAAGACCTCGACGAGCCCGTGGGGCGTGACCGGCGTCGTCAGCGGCCAGACCGGTGAGAACCACATCGAGGTTCACGCCCTCGGCGTCGTCGGAAGCACCCTCTACGTCGGCGGCGAGTTCCAGTACGTGCAGAAGGGCGCCACCCCGGCCGCCGGCGAGAAGGTCGAGCAGTCCTACCTCGCGGCCTTCGACACGAGCACCGGCGAGTGGAAGACCGGGTTCCGGCCCAAGCTCAACGGCGAGGTCTGGGCGATCAAGGGGACCAGCGACAAGCTCTTCGTCTCCGGTGACTTCACCAACGTGAACGGCGTCGCCAACACGGCGGGCCTCGCCGCGCTCGACCTGAAGACGGGCGCGCCGCTGTCCACCTGGAAGGCGAGCCTGATCCGGAACAATGCCGTGCCGCGCGGCCGGGCGATGGACATCCAGGACGGCTGGCTCTACATCGGCGGCACGTTCGACCACATCGCGGGCGGAACGACGATCAACAAGTCGCCGTTCTGGGTCGGCGGCGCGGCGCGCGTCAAGGTGACCGACGGCACCCCGGACACCACCTGGAACCCGTTCTTCGACGCCGGCGTGTACTCCCTCGACGCCAGCTCGCAGGGGGACCGCGTCTACTTCGGCGGCCGCATGCAGCACATGGGCAAGCAGAAGGAGGTGCCGCTCAAGGACTTCGCGATCGTCAGCACGGCGGCGCCGGGCGGCCACATCTCGGGGCTGGGCGACCAGAAGTGGATCCCCAGCATCGACGACCCCAGCAAGCCGTACCGCCAGACGATCCTCGAGGTCGGCGACCGCGTCTGGATGGGCGGGTCAGAGCACGACCTGCAGGTCTACGACCGGGACTTCAACAACAAGATCGGCGGCAATCTCGCCCGCTCGGGCGGTGACTTCCAGGCGTCCGTCGAGATCAACGGTGTCCTGTACGCCGGGTCGCACGGTTTCGACTTCGACTACACCGACGGCTGGACGTACCCGGACCCGAAGACCGGCGGCTACTCCAACGTGCACCGGCTCAACATGGTCGGCGCGTGGGACGCCAAGACCGGTAAGTACCTGCCCAACTGGAACCCCTCCTTCGCGTCGCGGGCCGGAAACGGCGTGTGGGCGCTCGTGAAGGACAACAATGGGTGCATGTGGGCCGGTGGCGACCTGAAGAGCGGCTCCTGGAACGGCTCCGCCTACCAGTGGCTCGGCGGGTTCGGCCGGTTCTGCCCCTGACCCGGCTCCGGGCCGGGCGCGGTCACTTTCCGCATCGTGATCGGGGAATCACCCACCGGGTGATTCCCCGTTCCCGCTTAGGACCGGCGGGAATGGGAGGCTTGAAGGCATGAGGATCAGAGCACGCGGTCGCGCCATCGCCCTGTCGGCGGTGGCGCTGGTCGGCGCGGGCACCGTCCTGTCCGCCTGCGGCTCCGCGGCCGGCAACGACGGCTCGAAGGGCGGCAAGTCGGCCACGAACGCGCGGGCGGCCACCCTCGCGGAGGGCCGGTCGGCGGCGGCGGGCGGAGACTGCGGCGCCGACGCCAAGCTCATGCCCAAGTGCGGCGCCTACTGGGGCATCTACTCGGTGCAGGGCAAGTCCCTCACCTCGGCCGTCACCGACATCGAGGGCAAGGTCGGCCGGCGCTTCGACATCGTCCTGCGCTTCCACGACTGGTCCAACGCCGCCGGACCAGGCCGTTTCCCGGACGCCTCCGAACGCGTGCTCGGCGGGTCCCGGCTGCTGTTCTTCGCCTGGGAGAGCAAGGTCTACCAGAAGCAGCAGAGCTACAAGTGGCGCGACATCGCGGCCGGCGCCTACGACAAGTCCGTGGTCGAGCCGGTGGCCGAGCGCGTACGGGCCTACGGGAAGAAGGTCTTCATGTCCTTCGACCCGGAGATGGACCGGCACCAGAACAAGGGCGAGATGAAGGGCAGCCCGGCGGAGTACGTCGCGGCCGCCCGGCACGTCCATGACGTCTTCCAGCGGGCCGGCGTCAAGAACGTCGTGTGGGTGTGGGTCACCACCGGCACGATGAGCGGGGTCAACCCGCAGCGGATGCTCGACTCCTATCCCGGTGACGCGTACGTCGACTGGGTGGGCTGGGACCCGTACAACTTCTACAAGTGCCACAACGGGCCGTGGCACTCGTTCGACGAGAAGGTCGGGCCGACGTACCGCTTCTTCCAGCAGCACGGGCTCGCCAAGAAGCCGTTCATCCTCCCGGAGTACGGCACGCAGTACGACCCGGCGGATCCGAAGCGCTCGATCCAGTGGTACCGCGAGATCCCCGGCGTGCTGCGCGGCAAGTACCCGAACATCGCCGGGCTGATCAGGTTCGACGCGGGGCCGGGCTGCAACCTGAAGGTCGACAACGGCCCGGGCATGCTCGGCTCGTACGCGGCGGCGGGCCGGGACACCTACCTCAACACCTCCGGCCACTGACCGTCGGCGATCATGCGCCTCTGAGCGCACGGCAGTGCCGCGCCCGCCCGGAAGAACGTCCGAGGACGTCGCCGGGAGCGCGCGGCTAACCCGTCGTGTCGGGACGGGGCCGGCGGCGGCGCCGGGGCGTGGCGACGAGCTCGTCCACCAGTCGCCCGAACCGCGCGACCGCGGGCGCCGTCTCGTCGGCCTCGTCCGGCACGGCGTACTCCGCCGGGTCGGCCAGGGCGCGGTCCAGGTGGGCGTGCAGGCTCTCGGCGGACTCGGCGAGGGCCACCTTGCCGAAGGTCGCGACGTGCCGGGAGAACCGTACCTGGTGGTCGTCGACGACCTCGTCCAGCCGCGCGATCCGGGGCACCACGATCGGCAGCCGGCCCGCCTGCCGGCTCTCGGTGATCGAGCCGGGGCCGCCCTGGCAGACGACGGCGGTCGCCTGCCGGAACAGCGTCTGCATGTCCGCGTGGGGCAGGAAGTCGTGACATTCTGCGCCCACCGGAGGGTCGGCCGGGCCGTGCTGCACGACGCAGCGGACGTGACCGTTCGCCGCGAGCCACTGCTCCATCCAGCCCATCAACCGGTCGAACCGGTGATGGTCGGTGCCCACGGTCACGAACACCAGCGGCTTGTCCTGGCCGGTCAAAGGAGCTGCCCCACGACGGTGCCCTTCGGGTAGCGCGCCCGCTGTTCCTCCCACTGCAGCAGGAACAGGTCCGCGATCGGATAGCAGAGACGGCCCGTGAGCGTTCCGGAGTCGATGCGGTCGTACACCTCGAGGTACACGGTGCGCCGGCGCAGCAGCTTCCCCAGGACGAAGAACGGCACGGCGACGCCCGCGCCCGAGCTGACGATCACATCCGGCTTGTAGCGCGGGACGAGCCGGAGCGCGAGCCACAGGTTGCGCAGCAGGTTGGGGATGTTGCGGGTCGTCGGATGGTAGGCCCAGGTCACCTGCTCGTCCGCGAGGAGGGAGGAGGCGTCGGCCTTCTCGAACGTCACCCACATCCGCTCGTGCTCGGACCACCAGGGCCGCAGCCGGTGCAGCTGGGTCAGATGCCCACCGGTCGAGCAGACCAGGAGGACCCTCATCGTTCCTCCAGTACCTCGAGCATGGCCGGATGGAGGGCGGGGTTCCAGCCGCCGCCCAGCCGCTTGAGGTGGTAGGTCCGCATGAACATCTCCAGCAGGTAGAGCCGCCCGAGTAGCCGGCGGTGGTCGTGGGGGAGCTCGTTCTCGGCGGCGGCCCGTACGGCGGCGACCGCCTCGGCCAGCGGCCGGCCGCGCAGCACCAGCGCGTCCTGGAACCTCCAGTGCAGGTGGTCGAAGCCCACCGGTACCTCTTCGGCGCTGTGCTCCCAGTCCCAGACGTACAGGTCACCGGCGTACCGGCCCATGTTCCAGGGCACCCAGTCGCCGTGCCAGCGGCCGACCCGCAGCGGGGTGCCGCCGTGCTCGCGTTCGAGCTCGTCGCAGTGCGCGGTGACCAGTGCCGCGAGGCGTGGTTCCTCGTCGTCGGCGGCCAGTACGGCGGCCTCCGCTCGCAGCGCGCGCCAGAAGGCCGAGTCGGCCAGCTTCGCCGTACGGGCGGCGAACGGGCCCGGGAGGTCGGTCGGGGTCGGTTGGTCGGGAAGGACATCGTCGCAGGCGACCGGCGGCGGCCGGTCGGCCTCGCGGTAGCGGCGGATCCGCGGCGGCAGCGGCGCCGTGACGGTGAGGTCGTAGTCGCGCCACGGACCGTGGTGCAGCAGCCGCGGCACGCGGATGCCGTTCGCCGGCGCCTCGGTGACCGCGGCGATCGCGGCCGCCTCCCGTCGGGTCATCTCCCGGGTGGCGGGGTTCCAGCCGACCTTGGCGTAGCCCACGGGGGCGCCGTCGGCGCCGAAGAGCTGGAGCGTCGGCTTCAGGTTGGGATCGGGCGGCCGGACGCCGATCCCCAGCGCCGGCTGCGGCAGGCCGAGCACGCGTCCCAGGTGCGCGCTCAGCAGGTAGTCGCCCAGCTCGGCGGGCGGGAGGTCCTCGGGCACGCACACGAGCAGCCGGTGGCGCAGCAGGAGCGGAGCGACCCCGGTACGGAAGCCGACGCCCAGCACCGTACGCGGGACGCGGAGGCGGGCCCAGCGCAGCCCGTTGTAGTGAGTGAGGCTGCCGGCGGCCACGGCCCGGCCGTCGAGGGGGACGAGGAAACGCGGACGCTCCGGGGAGGGGACCACGGCGTAGCGCTCGACCACGCGGTGTCCCGGCGGAACCTCGCCCGACGTGACCCGGACCGGCCACCCCGAAGACTCCGGCTCGGGCAGCCACAGCCGTTCGACAAGTGCGCGGAGCACTGCGCCCCCTGGTGCCCTTGATCAGCCCGGATCCGCCCCGGTGACCGACTCCAACTTTCCCGGCACTTTACCGTAATCGGCCTTTCATCATCGGACGCGTCACCGCATTTCCGGAACCTGAGTACCCTCGGTCACGCAACGACGAGCGTGAATTCACGGTGAAGGGCGCGGGATGGGCATGGGCGGTGGGCCGCTGGTCGTGATCGTGCTGTCGCACCGGAATCCCGGACAGGTCGCCCGGCTCGTGGACCGGATCCGCGGCGGCGTCGACACGGTCGCGGTGGTCCACCACGACCCGAGCGGTGAGCCGCTGACGCTCCGCCCGTCCTCGAACGTCGCGCTCGTCCCAGACGCCCGGCCCGGCCAGTGGGGGCGGCTTTCCCTGGTCGAGGCGCAGTGGCGGTCGCTGCGCTGGGTGGCGGCCAACATCCCGGACTTCTCCTGGGCGCTCCTCGTCTCCGGCCAGGACTATCCGATCCGGCCCATCACCGCGATCGAGAAGGAGCTCGCGGCCTCGCCGTACGACGCGTACCTACGGCACTTCGCCGTGACCTCCGATCCGGCGGCAGACACCGACCCCTGGCAGGGGGTGACGCGGCGGCGGTACCTGCGCAAACGGCGGCTGCCCGGCACCCACCGATCGGTGCCGCTGCCGGTCCCGCGGCGGCATCCCTACCGGGACGGGGTGGGGCTGTACGTCGGCGACATGTGGTTCAACCTCTCCGCGCCGACCGTGCACGGCATGCTGGCCGACCCGCTGGCCGACCGCCTGCTGGGCTATCTGCGGTACGCGCCGATCCCGGACGAGACGTTCATCTGCTCGATGGCGTTGAACGCGCGGCCCGCCCGCTCGGTCGCGAACGACAGCAAGCGGTTCATCCGGTGGGGCGCCGACGCGAGCCATCCCGACCTGATCACCGCGGCGCACCTGGACGAGCTCCGGGCCAGCGACGCGTTCTTCGCCCGCAAGGTCGACGTCACCGCGCACCCCGAGGTCCCCGACCTGCTCGACCAGCTCGCCGCCGACCGCGGTCCCGTGTCCTGACGGTCCGGGCCGGCGGGGTCACGAGAAGAAACCGGCCGCACAGTTAAGCCACCACGCCGGGCCGCCGGCCGCGCCGGGAGCGACCGGGCGGCCGGCCTCGCCCGGAGCGGCCGGCCCGCTCGAGCCGCCGCCCGCCAGCATCAGGCCGTACGGGCCCATGTACAGGAATGAGCCGGCGGGCGAGGGCGCGTTCTGTGAGGGTGCGGCCTGCGGCTGCGCGGGCGGGGTCTGCGGTGCGGCGGCTTCCGCCGGATGGGCGGGCCGCTCCGGGCTCACGATGGTCACCTTCTGCGTCAGATTGCAGACCCGAACGTTGTGGCACAACCCATTCTGTGCGTCACTGACACCCCCGGCATTCCGGTTGGTGGTGTGCTGATAGCCGCGATTGCGAATAGGACTCCGCACCGACATGGCTGTGGCGTTGTGGTGGCCGTTCCCGTCGCTGTTGTGATCCGTGACGAGACGCATTTGCCGGCCCACCGGTATCCGGGCGGCCTCGGCGGCGGAGGAGAGCCAGGTCAGGCCGAGGCCGACCGTCAGGACGCAGACGCCCGCCCTGCGGTAGAACACGGCCTTCTCACCGATCGATGCGCCCAAGGTGCCCCGTCGAATCATTCCCCACCCCTGCGAGTCGCTGCTGCCGGACGCGAACGGTCCGGTGGGCGGGCGTACCCGGAACGGATATTCGGATCACGTTCCGAGCGGTGAGCGGCCGAATCATTGCCCGTTCATTGTCGTGTGCTCATCGGCGAATCCGGCAAAGCGGCCGTCGAGTGGCCCGGCGCGGCTGCCATGGCCAGATGCCCCATCACGATCCGAGCCCCGAGATAGGCGAAAGGCACCAGGAGCGCGAGGTCCGCGAGGTGGGCTATCGCGATTTCGCGCGGTACTCGACTGATCGGGAACGCGATGGCGCTGCCGAACAGCAGGACGCCGATCGGCCAGGGGACCGCCCGGATCCGGGTGAGCACGACACCGAGGACGAAAAGGCTGAGCGGAAAGGCCGGACCGGCGAACCAGAACGTCACGTACGCCGCCGCGGGATGCTGCTCGATCAGGCGCACCGCCTCGGTGTGCGAGACGTTGAACAGTTCCTCATGCATTCCCTGCAGCCCGAACGAGGCTCCGCCGACGCACCCGTAGATCGCGACCGGCAGCGCGATCGCCGCGTATCGCGGCACTCGCGGCTCGATGAGGCGGTACACCGCGACGAGACCGACGAGCCAGCAGGTCGTCGCGGCCACGATGAGAGTTCCGGCGGTGATGCCCTGATAGCGGTCGGTCCAATAGAAAGTCGAAATTCCCTGGAGCGCCGGGCCCATGACGAGGCAGACACCGGCGATGGTCCGGAAAACCGGGTGCATCGTTTCTCCCTTACCCGAGTGAATGACCACGCAGGCAACGCTAGGGAGCGGCGCCGTGGATTCCATCGGCCTCGCGACGCGATCCGATACGGCCGTCGCGGTACCGGAACTACCGCCGGGGCGGTACGCCGGGTGGCGTCACCGCCAGCCCCGACCGGTAGGCGAACACCACGAGCTGGGCACGATCTCGCGCGCCCACCTTGGTCATCGCCCGGTTGACGTGGGTCTTCGCCGTCGCGGGACTCATCCCCAGCCGCCGGCCCACGTCCTGGTCGGACAGACCCTCGGCGACGAGCGCCACGACTTCGCGCTCCCGGTCGGTGAGAGCCGCCGACAGGGCCGGGTCGAACGACGGCCCGCCCGGCCGCCCCACGAACGCCGAGATCAACCGGCGGGTCACCTGGGGCGCGAGCAGGGCGTCCCCGTTGAACACCGTGCGCACCGCCTGCCGCAGAGTCTCGGGGTCGATGTCCTTGAGCAGGAAGCCGCTGGCCCCCGCGTGCAGCGCGGCGAAGACGTACCGGTCCAGGTCGAAGGTGGTCAGGACGATCACTCTGACGCCCGGCGTCCGCTCGTCGGCGAGGATCCGCCTCGTCGCGGCGAGCCCGTCCGTGCCGGGCATCCGCACGTCCATGAGCACGACGTCCGGGTGGTGCGCCCGGGTCAGGGCGACCGCCTCCTCACCGTCGGCGGCCTCCGCGACGACCTCGATGTCCTCCGCCCGGTCGAGGAGGATACGGAACCCGGTCCGGACGAGCGTCTGGTCGTCGGCCACCAGCACGCGAATCGTCATGTCGCCTCCTCGTCCCGTGGTCGGTCGCCCACTCGGGACGCCCTCTTGCGTATCGTCAGGTCGTCGTCCGGGGTCGGCAGCCAGGCGCGCACGCGGAACCCCCGACCCGCGCCGCCGGGCCACTCGAACGGGCCCGCGGTCAACCGGCCGCCCAGACCCGCCGCGCGTTCGGCCATGCCCCGCAGGCCGTTGCCCTCCGCGACCCACCCGGGTCCGCCGGTACGGCCGTCGTCCTCCGTCACCCATTCGCGCTCGCCGACGCGACGGTCGCCCTCCGGCGCCCACCCGGGTTCGCCGGCGCGGCCGTCACCTCCGCCGCCGTCGTCGCGGACCTCCAGAGCGAGCCCGGCCTCGTCGTACCGGACCACGATCTCCACCAGGCCGGCGTCGGAATGACGCAACGCGTTGGTGAGGGACTCCTGCGCGATCCGGTAGGCCGTGAACTCCACCAGCCGGGGCAGCGGGCGGCGCTCGCCCTCGACCCGCACGTCGACGCGCGGCCCGCCCCCGGTCCAGGCCAGGGCCAGGTCTGGCAGCCGGTCGATGCCCGGAGCCGGGGGTTCCATGCCGCCTTCCGCTCCGTCCTGCTCCCGCAGGACGCCGACGGTCGCCCGCATCTCGGCCATCGCCTCGCCACCGGCCCGCCGGACCGCCTCGAGTGCCTCCCGCGCCTGGTCGGGGGCCTCGGTCAGCAGTTCGGCGGCCACGCTCGCCTGCACGTTGATCACGGCGATCGTATGCGCGGACACGTCGTGGAGTTCGCGGGCGATGCGCATCCGCTCCTCGGTGAGCCGCTGCGCGGCGACCTGGTCCCGGTGCGCGGCCAGTAGCGCCAGCCGGGCCTCGAACTCGGCGCGTCGCGCGCGACGGCTGCGTACGGAGTCGCCCAGTAACAGCGCCGCGACGAACACCACCGTCGACCCGTCGAGCGCCGCGTCGAACAGACCGACGCCGGTGTACTTCGTCCGGGCCAGCGCGTCCGACATGATCAGCCAGCCCGCGAGCGCCAGCCCCATCCTCCGCCGTGGCGCGGCGGCCACCGAGTACAGCGCGATCCAGACCGGTACGGCCGGTGCTCCGCCCGGGTAGTCCGCGACGTGGTAGATCACCCACAGCAGGAAGACGACGGCGAGCGCCAAGGCCGGGCGGCGTCGGCGGACCGGCAGCGCCGCAGCCATCGCGAGTCCGATCCCATAGGCCCATGCGTCAGGACTCCGGTCGGCGGCATCCGGCGTCGCGGTGTCGATGCGATAGACGGTCGCCACAGCGGCGGCCGTGCACAGAATCGCCTCCCCGGCCCACGGTGGAACCGCTTCCGTTCGCCGGCGCAGCCGTGTGAGGTCCACGCCCCCACCGTACGGACGATCGCCCCGCGACGCTCCAAATGCTCGGTGAATCCGCTGGGGTGGTTCTGTTATCGGGACGAACCATCACGGCAGGGCGGGCTTTGCCGAGCGTTATGCCCGCGCCCCGGTCGGCGATGGCCACGGGGAGGTCAGTGGGTCACGACGGAGGTGTCCGCTTTCGAGTGGCCGGTGCGTACGGGCTGGGCGGGTGGCGTGTCGTGGTGGGGGAGGGGTAGCGGGCGGAGGCCGTTCCAGGCTCGCAGCAGGCACCAGGCCGCCGTGCCGACGACGACCGCGGCGACCAGTGCCCAGGCCATCGGGGTGGTTCCGACGCCGAACATCTTCAGCGCCGACGCCAGCAGGACGAACGCCAGCGCCCACCGGATCAGGCCGCCCGGGGCGCGGGACGACGCCAGCGAACCGAGGAACACGCCGGGGATCGAGCCGGCCAGCAGCGCCAGCGTGACGCTGAGCTGGAAGTCGCCGAACAGGATGTGCCCGAGCGCCGCCGCCCACACCAGGGGCACGGCCTGCAGCAGGTCGGTGCCGACCAGCCGGTTCGCGGTGAGCTTCGGGTAGAGGGCCAGGAGGGCGACGATGATCAGTGAGCCGGAGCCGACCGAGGTCATTCCGACGACGAGACCGCCCACCGCGCCGACCAACATGGTCGGGATAGGGCGCACGGAAATGGGGGCCGACGGCGCGTCATCGGGGGAGGTGTCCCGGGGCGCCCGGCGCGGGCCGCCTGCGGACATCGTCAGGTAGCTGCGGATGACGAGGCCGGACGCGGCGATGAGCAGGGCGACGCCGAGGGCGATCTCGATGACGTTCTGGAGCCGGTCGCCGTGTCCGAGCGCGCGGGCGAGGAGGACGCCGCAGAACGCGGTCGGTACCGAGCCGGCGCACAGCCAGGCGACGAGGCGCAGGTTGACCGTCCCACGGCGCAGGTGCACGAGGCTGCCCACCGGCTTCATCACGGCTGCGGAGACGAGGTCACTGGAGACCGCGGCGAGCGGCGGAACGCCGAAGAACACCGTGAGCATCGGGGTCATCAGGGCGCCGCCGCCCATCCCGGTCAGTCCCACCACGATCGCGACCAGGAACGATCCCATGGCCATCTGATAATCGAAGTGCATCCGTATGCCCTACCCGTTGAATCGGGAAAGTCGGACATTCAGACTACGCGGTGACGAACGAGGATCGCCAGAGAGGCCGCTGTTGGCGTTAGGTGACGGAACCCTTACTCTGAGCGCACCCAGCCGCCGGCGATGAGCAGGTCGAGGACCCGCTCCACCGCGGCCTCGGGCGTCAGCTGCGAGGTGTCGACGGTCAGCTCGGCGTCGTCCGGCACCTCATAGGGGTCGGAGATACCGGTGAACTCCGGGATGAGGCCGGCCCGCGCCTTGGCGTACAGGCCCTTGCGGTCGCGGCGCTCGCACTCCTCCAGCGGCGTGGCCACGTGCACCAGGACGAAGTCGCCCGCGGCGTTCACCATCCGGCGCACCTCCGCCCGCGTCGCGGCGTAGGGCGCGATCGGCGCGCAGATCGCGACCCCGCCGTGCCGGGTGATCTCGGCGGCGACGTACCCGATGCGGCGGATGTTCAGATCACGGTCGTCCCTGGAGAACGTCAGGCCGGCCGACAGCAGCCGGCGGACCACGTCGCCGTCCAACAGGGTGACCGTACGCCCGCCCCGCTCGACCAGCGCGTCGGCGAGTCCGCGCGCGATCGTCGACTTGCCCGAGCCGGACAGGCCCGTGAAGAACACGGTGAGACCCCGCTCGTGCCGCGGCGGATCGGCCCGGCGCAGCTCCTCCGCCACCGCCGGCAGCGTGAACCACTCCGGGACCTTCTCGCCGCGGTCCAGCATCGCGGCCAGCTCGGCCTCGGTCGGTTCGGACCGGATGTGGTCGGGATCGATCTTGGAGACCGGACGCCAGACCTCGACGCTCTCGTCGTACGCCCACGGCTCCGGCGTGACCGGCTCGATCGGCAACTGCCCGATCACCGGCGGCACGGTCCACGTACCCGCCCGCGCGGTCTCTTCGGCGTCGGCGGCGGGCTCCAGGAAGAAGTGGGTGGCGCCGTACGCGGCGGCGACGTGGGCCGCGAGGGCCAGGTCGCGGCCCGGCCGCTCGATCAGCGGCACCGGAACGACGAGCGTGCCGGCCGGCAATTCGCGGCGGACGGCCAGCAGGGCGCGGACGAGCGCGTCGTCGTGCCCCTCGCCGATCAACGGCAGCAGTAGCAGCCGCGCGTCGAGCTTCTCGGCGAGCTGCCGCAACTGGCCGAGATGCCGCCGGTGCAGCGGACCGCGGGTCGCCAGCGCCAGGGTCGTCGCCCCGGCCAGCTCCGCGCGCACCTCACGCGGGGACAGCCGGAGCCGCCGGAACGCGCCGTGCTCCGGAGCGCCCAGCACCTCGACCCGGCCGGCCGCGTGCCAGGAGGTCGTCTCCGACGCCCGGAGCGGATCGCCCTCGGGGAAGCCGGCCGGTGACTTGTTGTCCTGCCAGGTCTCGTGGACGTGCAGGACCGCGAGCGGCACGCCCTCCGGATCGGTCAGGACGAGGCGCTCCTCTTTGGTGAGGTCCTCGGGGACGGCGAGCGTCACGGGCGCCGGCCACGGCGTGCCGTCGGCCAGCCGTCCGGCGGCGGCCACGGTCGCCGCGTCCACCGCGCCGAGGAAACCGGTCAGCGGTTGGAACGCGCCGTTCAGCAGCAGTTCGAGGTCGGCCAGCTCGGCCGGGCCGGGCGTCAGGCTCGGCAGGTCGCGTAGGTCGCCGGCTTCCGTCGTCAACGCAGGCTCCGATCGTGTTTCGACCGTTGACTCTTGAACTCTACGCTCTGCCGGTGCCACCTCAGATGATGCGCGCGTAGCGATTCTCCGGCTTTCGGATCACCATGGCGGCCTCGCTGTACGCCGAGGTCGCCCGATTCCGGGACAAGACGGCGACCGCCCGGCACAGCATCCGTACGACCGTCCCCGACCTGGTCACCCTTCCGGCGGACGTGTGCTCCTCGACGACGACCAGGCCCCGCATCAGGCAGTACGCCCGCATCCCGGCGAGCGACGCCACCCGCTCGTACACCGGCCGCGGCGGGACGCCGCGCTGCCACAGGATGGAGCGCAGCCACCGCGGAGCGATCCGGTCCAGGCGGCCGAACGCGCTGTCGCGGTCCCGGAACCGCACCAGCATCAGGCCGCCGGGCCGGAGCGCCGCGACGAACCGGTCGAGGACCAGCTCCGCGTGCGGGATCCGCTCGATCAGGTACGAGGCGTGCACGATGTCGTAGACGCGCGGCGGCATGGGCACCGTGCGCAGGTCGCCGAGGTGCCAGGCGTCGAGGTCGCGGCGGGCGCGGACGCCCGCCTGCACCTCCGCGAGGTCGACGTCGACGCCGGTCACGTGGCACTCGGCGGGATGCAGGTCGAGCGGCGCGCTCCGGCCGCAGCCGGCGTCGAGTACGCGTAGTCGCTCGAACGGCCTCTCGTCGGCGTACTCGCGAACGCGTTCGTGGAAGACGTCCGTGTCGAAGGTCGGCGGCGTCCGCAGGTCGGTCACGCCCCGGAGCGTAGCCGCCCGCTCGCGCGCCGTGCTCACATTCGGCATTGTCCGTGTCGTCTGTCCCTGATCGCTCTCTGGTACCACCCGCTTCGCCGGGGTGCTGCGGCTTGTGGTACGGGTGACGCGTAGGCTGGGGACCCCGGGGTGAGATCACTCTCGGGTCTTCATGCTGCCTGCCCCTTGATGAGCTCATGACCCTTTCCGGACTGCTCGACGTCGCCGTCGCCGATCCCGCACTCGTCCGCGCGCTGAAGAGCGCCGATGCCCACCTGGACCTCGTCGCGCCGCCGGCGCTGCGCCCGGTCCTGGGCGCCGCGCTGGCCCGCGAGCGCGGGCGCACCGTCCTGATGGTCACCGCCACGGCCCGGGAGGCCGAGGACCTGACCGCGGCCCTGACGAGCCTGCTCGACCCGGCCGCGGTCGCGCAGTTCCCCGCGTGGGAGACGCTGCCGCACGAGCGCCTGTCGCCGCGCTCGGACACGGTCGGCCAGCGCCTCGCCGTGCTGCGGCGGCTGGCCCACGGCGACCCCGACGACCCGGCGGCCGGTCCGCTGCAGGTCGTCGTCGCCCCGGTCCGGGCCGTGCTGCAGCCGATCGTCGCCGGGCTGGGCGACCTGGAGCCGGTGCGCCTGCGGTCGGGTGACGAGGCCGAGCTGGACGACGTCGTGCGCCGCCTGGTCGACGCGGGGTACAACCGCGTCGACCTCGTTGAGAAGCGCGGCGAGATCGCCGTCCGCGGCGGCATCCTCGACGTGTTCCCGCCCACCGAGGAGCACCCGCTGCGCGTGGAGTTCTGGGGCGACCAGGTCGAGGAGGTCCGCTATTTCAAGGCGGCCGACCAGCGTTCGCTCGAGGTCGCCCAGGACGGGCTGTGGGCGCCGCCGTGCCGCGAGCTGCCGCTGACCGCGTCCGTGCGCGAGCGCGCCCGCGAGCTGGGCCGGGAGCACCCGGCGCTCGCCGACGTCCTCGAGCAGATCGCCGACGGCGCGGCGGTCGAGGGGATGGAGGCGTTCGCGCCGGTCCTCGCCGACCACATGGAGCTGCTCCTCGACGTCCTGCCGGCCGGTTCCTCGGCGGTCGTCTGCGACCCCGAGCGCATCCGTACCCGGGCCGCCGAGCTGGTCAGCACGAGCCAGGAGTTCCTCGAGGCGTCGTGGGTGAACGCGGCCGCCGGCGGCGAGGCGCCCATCGACCTGGGCGCGGCCGCGTACAAGACGCTGGACGAGGTCCGCGACCACGCCGGGGAGCTCGGCCTGGCGTGGTGGACGATCACGCCGTTCGCGAGCGCCGAGTCGGCGGGCACCGGCCGGACCCGCCGCGAGTACTCCGCGGCCACCGGCGAGCTCACCGAGGTGGCCGCCGACGAGGCACCGGACTCGGGCGACGGCGGCGCGCTCCGGATCGGGGCGCGCGCGGCGGAGGCCTACCGGGGCGACACCCAGCGGGTGATGGGCGACGTCAAGGGCTGGATCCACGAGGAGTGGCGGGTCGTGCTCGTCACCGAGGGCCACGGCCCGGCCGAGCGGCTGGCCGAGGTGGTCCGCGAGCAGGGGCTCGGCGCGAAGGTCACCGAGCTGCCCGGAGCGCCGGAGCCGGCGATCGTGAACGTCGCCTGCGGCCTGCTCGACCACGGCTTCGTCTGGGAGGCCGTCAAGCTCGCCGTGCTCACCGAGACCGACCTGTCGGGGCAGAAGTCCTCCACGAAGGACATGCGGCGTATGCCGTCGCGGCGGCGCGGCGGCGTGGACCCGCTGCAGCTCACCGTCGGCGACTACATCGTGCACGAGCAGCACGGCGTGGGCCGGTACGTCGAGATGGCCAGCCGGACCGTGCAGGGCGCCACCCGCGAGTACCTCATCATCGAGTACGCCAAGGGCGACCGGCTGTTCGTGCCGACCGACCAGCTCGACGAGGTCACCCGCTACGTCGGCGGCGAGGCGCCCAGCCTGCACCGGCTCGGCGGCGCCGAGTGGCAGAAGCAGAAGGGCCGGGCGCGCAAGGCCGTCCGCCAGATCGCGGGCGAGCTGATCCGGCTCTACTCGGCCCGCCAGGCGTCGCCGGGGCATCCCTTCCAGGCGGACACCCCGTGGCAGCGCGAGCTGGAGGACGCCTTCCCGTACATCGAGACGCCGGACCAGCTCGCCGCCATCGACGAGGTCAAGTCCGACATGGAGAAGCCGGTCCCGATGGACCGCCTGATCTGCGGCGACGTGGGCTACGGCAAGACCGAGATCGCGGTGCGGGCGGCGTTCAAGGCCGTGCAGGACGGCAAGCAGGTCGCGGTGCTGGTGCCGACGACCCTGCTGGTGCAGCAGCACCTGTCGACGTTCACCGAGCGGTTCGCGTCGTTCCCGGTGGTGATCAAGCCGGTCAGCCGGTTCCAAACCGACAAGGAGGTCGCGGAGACGCTGCGCGGCGTCGCCGAGGGCACCGTCGACCTCGTCATCGGCACGCACCGCCTGCTCTCGCCGGAGACCCGCTTCAAGGACGTCGGTCTGATCATCATCGACGAGGAGCAGCGGTTCGGCGTCGAGCACAAGGAACGCCTCAAGGAGATGCGGACCCAGGTCGACGTGCTCGCCATGTCGGCCACGCCGATCCCGCGCACCCTCGAGATGGGGCTCACCGGCATCCGGGAGATGTCGACGATCCTCACCCCGCCGGAGGAGCGGCACCCGGTCCTGACGTTCGTCGGGCCGTACGACGACAAGCAGATCGCCGCGGCCATCCGGCGGGAGCTGCTCCGCGAGGGCCAGGTCTTCTTCGTGCACAACCGGGTGCGCTCGATCGACAAGGTCGCCAAGCACCTCACCGAGCTGGTGCCGGAGGCCCGGGTCGGCGTCGCGCACGGCCAGATGAACGAGCACCAGCTCGAGAAGATCATGGTCGACTTCTGGGAGAAGGAGTACGACGTCCTCGTCGCGACCACGATCGTGGAGAGCGGCCTGGACATCCCGAACGCCAACACCCTGATCGTCGACCGCGCCGACATGTACGGCCTGTCGCAGCTGCACCAGCTGCGCGGGCGGGTCGGCCGTGGCCGGGAGCGCGCGTACGCCTACTTCCTGTACCCGCCCGAGGCGCCGCTGACCGAGACCGCGCACGAGCGGCTGGCGACGATCGCCCAGCACACCGAGATCGGCGCGGGCATGTTCGTGGCCATGAAGGATCTGGAGATCCGGGGCGCCGGCAACGTCCTGGGCGCCGAGCAGTCCGGGCACATCGCCGGCGTCGGCTTCGACCTGTACGTGCGCATGGTCGGCGAGGCCGTGCGCGAGCTGCGGGAGGAGGGCGTCCCCGAGACGCCCGAGGTCAAGGTGGAGCTGCCGGTCGACGCGCACATTCCGCACGAGTACGTCCCCGGCGAGCGCCTGCGGCTGGACGCGTACCGCCGGATCGCGGCGATCCAGAACGACGACGAGATCATCGCCGTCCGCGACGAGCTGGCCGACCGCTTCGGGCCGCCGCCGGTGCCGGTGCTGAACCTCCTGGAGGTCGCGCGGTTCCGTGCCCTGGCCCGCCGGGGCGGGCTAACGGACGTCACCCTGCAGGGCAACCACATCCGGTTCTCGCCGGTCAGCCTGCCGGAGTCGCGCACGGTGCGGCTCCAGCGCCTGTACCCGAAGAGCATCCTGAAGACGGCGACGAATACCCTGCTGGTGCCGGTGCCCAAGACCGCTCCGCTCGGCGGGCGTCCGCTGCGCGACCAGGAGCTGCTGAAATGGTGTACCGATCTGGTGGAGGCGCTGTTCCTGCCCGATCCCGTGGCCCGATGACGAGCCACGGCCAGATGACGAGTCGGGGCGAGGAGATCCCCGGTACCGGACGTACCCCGCGACCCCCGCGGGCGAGGAATTGAGAAGGACGCTGTGATCCGTAAGCCATTCAAGATCATGATCGCCGCCGCGCTGGCCGGCACGGCGCTCACCGCCTGCGGCCCCGTGAAGACGGGGGCGGCGGCTCTGGTCGGGAACGACCGCATCACGATCGCGAAGCTGAACTCGACGGTCGACAAGTGGTCCAAGGAGCTGCCGAAGTACCCGGGCGCGCAGCAGATCGCCCAGCAGGCGCAGGCCCAGGGGCAGCAGGTGCCGTTCGACCCGTCCTCCCCGCAGCGCAGCGCCCTGTACCAGCTCGTCGACATGAAGGTCTGGGACGAGGTCGGGCGCGCCGACGGCGTGAGCGTCAGCGGCGGCCAGGTCGACGCGATCATCGCGCAGAACGGCGGGCTGCCCACCATCGACGCCAACGTGCTCGCCCAGGGCCTGCCGACCGAGTACAGCCGCGACTACGTGAAGTCGGTCGTCCTCCGCCAGGAGCTCATGCAGAAGTACGGCGTGACCACCGCGCAGGACCAGCAGTCCCAGCAGCAGGCGCTGCAGCAGGTCGCCGGCATGTACCAGCGGGCGGGCCGCCGGCTGAAGCTTGACGTGAACCCGCGCTACGGCTCCTTCGACTTCCAGCACATGGCCCTCGGCCCGGTCTGCCCGACCCTGTCCAAGCCGGACTCCGGCACGCCGACCACGAGCGGCGGAGTCTCGTGCCAGGCCTGATCTTCCTCGCCTCCTCACCGCGGGTCGCGCCGGGGCAGCTGACCTGGTCGGCCTGGGAGACGCTGCGCTCGGCCGGCCGGGTGCTCGCCGGCTCGGCCGACCACCCGCAGGTGCCGTACGTCCGCGCGGCCGGCGTCACGGTCGAGGTCGTCGAGCCGGACGCCACGGCCCTCGTACGCGAGGCGTCGGCCGGCACCGTGGTGTGGCTGGCGGACCCCGACGGCGACGAGGCGCTGATGCGTTCGGTCGGCTCGGTCCTCGTCGGGCTGGACGAGCCCCCGCCGCTCGAGGTCGTCCAGGGCGCGTACGACCTGCCCGGCGCGCGGTTCCTCGACCTCGTCACCGTGATGGAGACGCTGCGCCGCGAGTGCCCCTGGGACCGCAAGCAGACGCACGCCTCCCTCGCGCCGTACCTCCTCGAGGAGGCGTACGAGGTCGTCGACACCATCGAGGGCGGCGACCTCGAGGCCCTGCGCGAGGAGCTCGGTGACGTCCTCATGCAGGTGGTCTTCCACGCGGAGGTGTCGCCGGAGTTCACCGTGGACGACGTGGCCGAGGGCATCGTCGAGAAGCTCGTCCGTCGCCATCCGCACGTGTTCGGCGACGTCACGGTCGCGGACGCCGACGAGGTCAACGCCAACTGGGACAAGATCAAGTCCGCGGAGCGGGGCGAGGACGCCTCGATCTTCCACGGGGTCCCGATGTCCCAGCCGGCACTCTCGCTCGCGGCCCAGTTGCAGCGGCGCGCGGCAAAGGCCGACGTGCCGGAGGAGCTGTTCGCCGACGACGGCGTGGGCGCGGACCTGTTCGCGCTCGTCCGCCGGCTCCGCGAGGAGGGCCGCGACCCCGAGGCCGAGCTCCGCGCCGCCGCCCGCCGTTTCCAGGAGCGCGTCGAGCAGCGGCAAGAGGGTCGATAACCGGCGAGACCGGGACGGCTACGGCGATGGCCGGTGAATCCCCTCCCCAGGTTTCCGATCACCGTCTGTGTGGGGATGACCGCGAAGTGTGGGGATGGATTCGGGGCGGCGGTCGGCGCGGCTGACGGACCTGGTGATCGCCGGGGTGGCCGCCGGCGTGCTGTCGGCCTGCCTGGCGCTGCCGGTCCTGCTGCCCACCGGTCTGGGCGTGAAGGCCGCGAACCACTCCTTCGAGACGCTGCCCGAGTCGCTGGCCGCCCCGGTGCTCCCGCAGCGTTCGGTCATCCTGGCGGCCGACGGGTCGAAGCTCGCGACGTTCTACTACGAGAACCGCGTCGAGGTGCCGCTCGCCAAGGTCGCCCCCATCATGCGCCAGGCGATCATCGCGATCGAGGACAGCCGCTTTTACCAGCACGGCGCGCTGGACGCCAAGAGCATCCTGCGGGCGCTGATCGCCAACCTCGGCGCGGGGACCGTCATCCAGGGCGGGTCGACGCTCAGCCAGCAGTACGTCAAGAACGCCCTCGCCGAGACGGCCACCACCGCGGCGGGGCGCCGGGAGGCGCTCGAACCGACCGCGGTCCGCAAGCTCCGCGAGCTGCGGCTCGCCATCGGCCTCGAGAAGCACCTCACCAAGGACCAGATCCTGGAGCGGTACCTCAACATCGCCTACTTCGGCGACGGCGCGTACGGCGTGGAGGAGGCGGCCCGCCACTACTTCGGGGTGCACGCCGCCGACCTGTCGCTGGCGCAGGCCGCGACGCTGGCGGGGGTCGTACGGGCGCCGCAGACGTACGACCCGAACCTCCACCCGGTGCGGGGCCGGGAGCGCCGGGACACGGTGCTCGACCGTATGGCCGAGCTCAAGGTGGTCACCCCGGCGCAGGCCGCCGAGGTCAAGGCCCAGCCGCTGGGGCTGCGGATCACCGCCGCGCCGAACGGGTGCGTGGAGAGTTCCGCGCCGTTCTTCTGCGACTACGTACAGCGGGAGATCCTGGCGAACCGGGCGTTCGGGAAGACCCCCCAGGAGCGCCGCTTCCTCCTGCAGCGCGGCGGCCTGCAGATCCACACCACGCTCGAACCCCGCATGCAGAAGGCCGCCCAGCACGCCCTGAACCGCTACGTGCCGGCGAACAACAAGTCGGGCAAGGCGGCCGCCGAGGTGCTCATCCGGCCCGGCACGGGCGAGATCACCGCGATGGCCCTCGACCGCCGGATGGGCGACAGCACCAAACGCGGCACGCTGTGGGTGAACCTCGCCGCCGACTCCGACCACGGGTCCAGCCTGGGCATGCAGGCGGGGTCGACGTTCAAGATCTTCACGCTGGCGGCCGCGCTGGAGAAGGGCATGGCGTTCGGTCACAAGCTGGACGCGCCGAAGTCGTTCGTCCCGACCGGGTTCCGGAACTGCGACGGAGACCGCGTCGGCGACCCGCGCGTCTCGCTCGGCAACGCGGGCGACGGCGAGGGCGGCAAGCAGTTCACCCTGGTCACCGGAACGTGGCACTCGGTCAACACGTTCTTCCTCGAACTCGAGCGCAAGGTCGGCCTGTGCGCGACGTACAAGATGGCGACCCGGCTGGGCATGCGGCGGGCGACGGGGCAGAAGCTCGAGCAGTACCCGTCGTTCACGCTCGGCTTCAACACCGTCTCGCCGCTGCGGCTCGCGGCGGCGTACGCGGCGTTCGCGGCGCGCGGCCGCTACTGCCGCCCGATCGCGATCACGAGCATCATGGGCCCGACGGGCTCCCTGCCGGTACCGCGCGCCAAGTGCAACCAGGCCGTCGAGGAGGGCGTCGCGGACGCGGTCAACCACGTGCTCCGGGGCGTGCTGACCAAGGGCACCGCCAAGGGCAACGAGATCGGGCGCCCGGCTGCGGGCAAGACGGGCACGGTCGACAACTTCTCGGCCGCCTGGTTCGCCGGGTACACGCCGGACCTGGCGAGCGCGGTGTGGGTCGGCGACCCGCGGGGCGGCTACAGTCATCCGCTGCGTGACGTGTGCCTGGGCGAGGGGTGCTACGGCCAGGTGTACGGCGCGGACGTACCGGCGCCGATCTGGCGGGAGACGATGGAGGCCGCCCTGAAGGGGGTTCCGGAGCACGACTTCGAGGCCCCGCCGGGGGAGTACTTCCGGGAGGGCGACGGCGAGAAGGAGGACGACAAGGACAAGGACAAGGACAAGGACAAGACCAAGGAGAAGGGCATGGGGGCGGAACAGGATCAGAAGGATGCCCCCGAGCCGAACGGTCGCCTGCCCTGGTTCTTCGATCCGCCGTTCGCCTGGCCGTGGAAGGGAGACTGACACCGCCGCCGCAGCCTCGCCGCCGCAGTCGAAATGTCGCTCCTCGTCCCATAGTGGCCTGATTTCGATGGCCTTTTGTTGACCCGTGGAGATCCTTCCGGGTCCGGTTCGTCGTACGCTGAGCCCGTGTCAACTGGGGAAGGCCCGCGGAGTGACGCCCTGCGGATCATGGGGCGTCTCGCGGGCGCCGGTGTCGTCGCCGGAGTGCTGGCGGCGCTCATCGCCTTCTCCACCGTCGGCATGGTCGGTGTGGGCGCGCGCAACGGCGCCAACTGGTTCGAGGCCATTCCCGGCGATCTGCGGACCCCTCCGGTGGCCCAGCGTTCGGTGATCCTCGCCGCCGACGGGTCGAAGCTGGCCACGTTCTACTACGAGAACCGCATCGACGTGCCGCTGAACAAGGTCGCGCCGATCATGCGCAAGGCGATCCTCGCCATCGAGGACAGCCGCTTCTACGAGCACGGCGGGCTGGACCTCAAGGGCACGGTACGCGCACTGGCCAGCAACCTCGCCGCCGGTCAGGTCACGCAGGGCGGGTCGGGCATCACCCAGCAGTACGTCAAGAACCTCCTCGTCGAGACCGCCGACAACGACGCCGAACGCCGGTCGGCGCTGGCGACGACGCCGGCGCGCAAGCTCCGCGAGCTGCGCTACGCCGTGGCGATGGAGAAGCAGCTCACCAAGGACCAGATCCTCGAGCGGTACCTCAACATCGCCTACTTCGGCGGGGGAGCGTACGGCGTCGAGGCCGCCTCCCGGCACTACTTCGGCCACTCCGCCGCCAAGTTGTCCCTGCCCGAGGCGGCGCTGCTGGCCGGGATCGTCCGCTACCCGTACGCCTACGACCCGACCGTCAACCCGGGCCTGGCCAAGCAACGGCGCAACACCGTGCTGCAACGGATGAGCGACCTCGGCTGGCTGCCCGCCGCGACCGCGTCGGACGCCGAGCGGGCCGGTCTCGACCTGCACGTCACGTCGACGCCGAACGGCTGCGTGGAGAGCTCGGCGCCGTTCTTCTGCGACTACGTCGAGCGGGAGATCCTCGGCAATCCGATCTTCGGCAAGACCGTCAAGATCCGCACCAAGCTCCTCCAGCGCGGCGGGCTGATCATCCGGACGACGCTGGACCCGCAGATGCAGCGCGCCGCGCAGCGCGCGGTCGACCACTACGTCCCGCCGAAGAACTCCAGCCACAAGGCGGCCGCCGAGGCGCTCGTCGAGCCGGGCACCGGCCAGGTGAAGGCCATGGCGGTCGACCGTGATCTGGGGCCCGCCGAGAAGCGGGGCAAGACCTGGGTCGACTTCGCCGCCGACTCCGACCACGGCACCAGCATCGGCATGCAGGCCGGATCCACCTTCAAGATCTTCACGCTGGCGGCCGCGCTGGACCAGGGCATGCCGTTCGGGCACCGCCTGATGGCCCCCGACCACTACACGCCGACCGGGTTCCGCGACTGCGACGGCAAGCCGGTCGGCTCCACGGAGTCGCTGGGCAACGCCGCCGACGGCGAGGGCGGCCGGACGTTCAGCCTCGTCACCGGGACGTGGCACTCGGTCAACACCTTCTTCCTCCGGCTGGAGAAGGAGGTCGGCCTCTGCGACACGGTGAAGATGGCCGAGAAGCTCGGCATGCGCCGCGCCGACGGCTCGGCGCTGCAGCAGTACCCCTCGTTCACGCTCGGCTTCAACACGGTCTCGCCGTTGCGGGTCGCGGCGGCGTACGCGGCCTTCGGCGCCCGCGGCGAGTACTGCGAGCCGATCGTCCTCACGAAGATCACGGACACGGCCGGTCACGCGCTGAAGGTCCCGAGCGCCCACTGCCACCAGGCGATCGACAAGGGCGTCGCCGACGCCGTCAACCACGTACTGCGCGGGGTGCTGACCCAGGGCACGGCCGCCGGAATGGGCATCGGCCGCCCGGCCGCGGGCAAGACGGGCACGGTCGACGGCTTCTCCTCCGCCTGGTTCGCCGGGTACACGCCGGACCTGGCGAGCGCGGTGTGGGTCGGCGACCCGCGAGGCGGCTACAAGCATCCGCTGCGGAACGTCTGCCTGGGCGGCCGCTGCTTCGGCGAGGTGTTCGGCGCGGACATCCCCGCGCCGATCTGGCGCCAGACGATGCTCGGCGCGCTGCGGGACGTGCCCGCCCACGACTTCCACAGTCCGCCGGGCGACTACTACAGCGAGGGCTCCGGCGAGGACCGCGTGCAGGTCCCCGACGTCCTCGGCCTCAGCCCGTCGGCGGCCGCCGCCCGGCTGCGGGCCGCGGGCTTCGACGTGAGCATCGGCCCGCGCGTCGCCTCGGACACGTACCCCTCGGGCACGGTCGCGCGGACCTCGCCGGGCGGCGGCGCCGCGGCCGAACCGGGCGCCACGGTCACCATCTACGTCAGCAAGGGCGCGCGACAGGAACCCCCGTCCAACCCGTTCCCGCCGCCCGGTGGGCCGACGACCCCGCCCGGCCCGCCGACGCAGCCGTCCTTCCCGCCACCGGTCGGCCGGACGCCCGGCCTCTGACCCGGCGTCACGCGCCGGTCACTCAGATAGCGGACATTTCGCTATGAACCACGCCCTGAACCTCAGATCTGTCCATGATCCCTTCACCGTGCGGCAGGGGCTTTCTAACGTAAGCGCATCCTGACGGTACGCAACCACACGGCAAAGGAGACGACGTGGGCGCTCCCCCGCACCAGCCCACCGTGCGAAGCCTCGTACCCGCGCGGATCGATCGACTGCCCTGGTCCCGCTTCCACACCCGGATGATCGCCGCCCTCGGCGTGGCCTGGGTGCTGGACGGGCTGGAGATCCAGATCGCCAGCATCGTGGGACCGGTCCTGCAGCACTCCGGCACGCTGCACCTCAGCTCCCAGAATGTCGGATTCTCGGCGACGATCTACCTGATCGGTGAAGTGTTCGGCGCGCTGATCTTCGGCCGGCTGTCCGACCGCCTCGGGCGTCGCCGGCTGTTCGTCGCCACCCTCGCGCTCTACCTGGTCGCCAACGGGCTGACCGCCTTCTCGTTCAACTACGGCAGCTTCCTCCTGCTCCGGTTCATCGCCGGAATGGGCATCGGCGGTGAGTACGCGGCGATCCACTCCGCGATCGACGAACTGATCCCGGCGCGCTTCCGCGGTCGCGTCGACCTGGCGGTCAGCGGAACGTACTGGTTCGGCGCGATCGTCGCGTCGCTCAGCGAGTACGCCCTGCTCAACCACAGCCTGCTCGCCGACAACATCGGCTGGCGGGTCGGCTTCTTCATCGGCCCGGTGATCGGCGTGGCGATCTGGGGGCTGCGGCGCACGCTCCCCGAGAGCCCCCGCTGGCAACTGGCGCACGGGCAGGCCGAAGAGGCGGAGAAGACCGTCGCGCTGATCGAACGCGAGGTCGAGGCGTCCGGACGCACCCTGGAGCCGGTCGACCCCGAGCGGTACGTCGAGGTGCGCCCGCAGGAGAGCGTCTCGTTCGCCCAGGTCGCGAAGACGCTGTTCCGGGACTACCCCTCGCGGTCGCTGCTCGGCGCCACGCTGATGATCAGCCAGTCGTTCCTCTACAACGCGATCTTCTTCACGTACGGCCTGGTGCTCAAGCACTTCTACGGGGTGTCCGACCACGAGGTGGCGAAGTACTTCTTCGCCTTCGCGGCCGGCAACCTCCTCGGCCCGCTGCTCATCGGACGGCTGTTCGACACGGTCGGCCGCAAGCAGATGATCGCCGGAACGTACCTCGTGTCCGGCGCGCTCCTGGCGGTCAGCGGCTACCTCTTCAAGATCGGGTCGCTGACGGCCTTCACGCAGACGGTGCTCTGGACGGTGATCTTCTTCATCGCCTCGGCCGCGGCCAGCTCGGGCTACCTGACGGTCAGCGAGATCTTCCCGATGGAGCTGCGCTCCCAGGCGATCGCGCTGTTCTTCGCCATCGCGCAGATCTTCGGGTCC
Organism: Actinoallomurus liliacearum; assembly: GCF_039542035.1. Classification (NCBI taxonomy): domain Bacteria; kingdom Bacillati; phylum Actinomycetota; class Actinomycetes; order Streptosporangiales; family Thermomonosporaceae; genus Actinoallomurus; species Actinoallomurus liliacearum. The sequence goes on along the minus strand of NZ_BAABHJ010000008.1, from coordinate 420,035 downwards.
CTCGGCCCGACGATCTTCGGTGCCCTGATCGGCGACCAGGACCACCCGGACCGCGGCAAGCTGTTCATCGCCTACCTCATCGCGGCGGGCGTCATGGGCTTCGCGGGGATCATCGCGGCGATCTTCGGCGTCAAATGCGAGCAGGTCTCGCTGGAGGACATCGCCGCCCCGCTCAGCGCGGCCAAGAAGGTGCCGGAGACCCTCGCCGAGCGGCTCGACGACCTCGAGCCCGGCCCCGGCCCCGCCCCGGCCATCTGACCCCGTCCGGCCCGCTTCGGTCTGACGACGCCCGGCCCCGCATCGGATCCTCTCCGATGCGGGGCCGGTTCGTGTGCGGGGTCAGCGGGGGAGGCCGACCGACTTCTCCGGCGGCATGATCACGCCGCCGGAGGGGCTCAGCCGGGCCTTGACGGCCGGTCCTCTCCAGGCGCTGGTGTCGGTGCCCTTCGGCGCGTGCCGGGCGATGTAGTCGGCGTAGACCGAGAACCACTCCTGCGCGCTGTACGGCGACCAGCCGTGCTGCTTGGCCCGGCCGTAGACGAACGTCGCGTCCGCGGTCGGGTTCGTACGCGCGTCGAGGGTCTGCTGCAGCAACTGCACCGCGTCGTTGAGGAAGTACGTGTCGGTGTCGCCGACGTAGACGTAGATCCGGCCCTGGAGCTTCGGCCCGAGCGCCGGCCATTCGGCGGCGAGCTTCGCGCTCAGGTCCATCGGCCTCCACCGGGCGGTCACCGCGGGATCGATCACGCCGGTCCGCTTGTCCCAGGCGAGCGCCGGGTAGCCGTCCCGGCCCTGAGGGCCGTACACCGCCTCCCAGATCGCCCATGCGCCGCCCGAGCGGTCACGGTCGCCCCGGGCCAGCTCCCACAGGTTCTCTTGGGCCATGACGTAGTTCGTGTCACCGGCGACGTCGCGGCTGTCCGGGCGGGGCGTGCGATCCCACTCGCGGACGGTGTCGTAGGCGTTCGCGTCGCCGTACACGTTGACGATCTGATGGCGGTGGAAGTCGACCGGGTCCGGATATCCGGCGAACGTTCCGCCGTAGACGTCCGGGTAGAAGACCTCGCTCGCGAGCGCCTCCCACCCGCCCGTGGAACCGCCCGAGGTGACCCGCGCCCACGGTGCGGCGATGGTCCGGAAGCCGGCGTCGATCGCGGGGATCAGCTCCTTGGTGGTGGCATCGCCGTATGGGCCGAGGTTGGCCGAGTTCACCACGTACGAGGAGTCGTAGAACGGGTTCTCCTCGCGGACCTCGACGCTGATGAAACGCGGAGCGCTGTCCGACATCCACCACTTGGAGAACGCGTTGCCCTGGTCCTCGCGGAAGCCGTGCGGCGCGCCGGTCGTGAAGTGCGCGAAGTGGTACTCCACCGGGTAGCGCTTGTCGTCGGCCGCGTCGTAGCCGGCGGGCAGCAGCACGTTCGCGCCGACGTACATCGGCCGTCCCCAGAACTTCGACAGGGACGGGCTGAGGATCTTCATGTGCTTGACGTGCGCGGTGTCCGCCGGGTTGCCCTGCTGGCACGTACCACCGGCGGGAACGGGTTGCGCGGGCGTGATCACGTGGTCCAGGTTCAGCCGGATCGTGCCCGATCGCCGGGGCGCGAGATCGATCGTCTGCGGCGTGCCGTACATGTTCCCGGGCGAGTTGAACAGGTCCTGCCCGTCCCCGCACGGCATGTGGAGCTTCACCGTCGAGCCGTCCGAGCGGTGGAACGTCGTGTAGACGTTGAAGAACGCCTGCACGGTGTAGCGCCCGGACGGCAGGTCGCGCAGTCGCTCCAGGGGATAGCCGTACGCCCGCCCGTCCACATACGCCGTACGCCCGGGCCGTAGCCCGTCGACGTCCTGCCCCCAGAACGGCACGCCGCCGGTGATGTCGATCTGCTCCCGCGGCTCCGGCGTGACCTTGCGCGAGATGACGACGTACGCGCGGCCGTCCGCCGCGTCCTGACGCAGCGACGACGGGAACGACAAGGCGAACCGCAGCGGCGGATCCGGGTCGGCCGCGGCGACCGTTCCGCCCATCGTCAGCAGCATCGCACCGATCGCGCCGATGACACGAGCCCGCACGGCGTGCCTCCTCTTGATCGAGGCCGTGGTTACGGGCTGGACGATGTCACGGATACGGCCCATACGGAATGGACGATCCGCCCCCTGAAAGCCTTTGGCCGGTTCAGGCCGTCCGGGTGATCGGTTCCTCAGGAGGGGTCGAGGCCGCGGCGGCGGCGGAGGGTGCGGTCGGCGGCGGAGAAGAGCCGGTCGATCACGATGCCGATGACCAGGATCATGATCATGATGGCGATCATGTCCGGCGCGTCGATGTTCTCCCGGGCGTACTCCAGGCGGACGCCGAGCGACGTGTGGTGCCCGATGATCACGAGGAGCTCGCCCGCCATCAGGCTGCGCCAGGCGAACGCCCATCCCTGCTTGAGCCCCGTCACGAAGGCCGGGAGCGACGCGGGCAGGATGAGGTGCCGGTACAGCGCCAGTCCGCGCAGTCCCAGGATCTTCCCCGCCCGCAGCAGGATCGGCGGGGTGTAGTCGACGCCGGCGATCAGGCCGTTGGCGATCGACGGGGCCGCGCCGAGCACGATGACGAACAGGATCGCGCTCTCGCTGAGCTGGAACAGCAGGATGGCGAGCGGGAACCAGGCGATCGACGGCATCGTCTGCAACCCGGTGATCAGCGAGCCGAACGCCACCCGCAGGAACCGCACCCGCGACACGACCGCCCCGATCGCGGCCCCGACGACGATCGCCAGCGCGAAGCCGATCACCGCGCGGCGCATGGTCAGGCCCAGCCCCGCCCAGAACGACGACTCGCTCAGGTCCCGGCCCAGCTGCGGGAAGACCTGCGCCGGGCCGGGCAGGACGTACGTCGGCTTCCAGCCGCTGAGCACGACGATCTCCCAGACGCCGATCGCGATGGCGATCGCGGCGAGCACCGGCCACGCCGACGCCCAGATCCGCCGCAGCAGGCCGGGGCGTGCGCGATTCGCCATCTCCAGCGCGTCCAGGCCCGCGATCTGACGCTCGAGCACGTTCGTCGCCGACGTGCCCGGCTCGACCGACTCACGATCCATGACGCCCCACCTCCGCACGGAGCCGATCGGTGATCTGTCCCGCCAACGCGGCGACCTCGCCGTCGTCGATGCGCCGCGGCCGGTCCAGCGGCACGGGGAACTCCTCGACGACGCGGCCGGGACGGCTGGACAGCAGGACGACGCGGTCGCCGAGGCGTACGGCCTCGCGCACGTTGTGCGTCACGAACAGCACGGTGAGGGAACGCTCGGACCAGATGCGCTCCAGCTCGTCGTGGAGCAGGTCGCGGGTCATCGCGTCCAGCGCGCCGAACGGCTCGTCCATCAGCAGCACGTCGCTGTCCTGGGCGAGGGCCCGGGCGATGGCGACGCGCTGGCGCATCCCGCCGGAGAGCTGGTGGGGGCGCTTGCGGCCGAAGCCCTCCAGGTGCACGGCCGCCAGCAGGTCGGCGGCGCGCCGCCGGCGTTCGGCCTTCGGCACGCCCCGCGTGCGCAGGGCCAGCTCGACGTTGCCGGCGACGGTCAGCCAGGGGAAGAGCGCGGGCTCCTGGAACATCAGGCCCACCCGCGCGCCGCCGACGTCGACCGTGCCGAGCGTCGGCCGGTCCAGCCCGGCGACGATCGACAGCAGTGTGCTCTTGCCGCACCCTGACGCGCCCAGGATGCAGACGAACTCTCCCGGATCGACCGACAGCGACACCTTGTCGAGCGCCAGGAGCGCGCCGCCGCCGGTCCCGTACGCCTTGGAGACGCCGTCGATCCGCACCGGAGGGGCGGTCGCCCGCTCCGGTTCCCTCGTTGTGACAGCCATTTCTTCTCCCTCAGCCCAGCGGGCGGGTCACGAGTCGCTCACCGCCGGTTCGCCCTTGGCCTTGAGGACCTCGTTGAGCGGGCCGAGGTCGTAGATGCCCTTCAGGTCGACGTGGTCGAGCAGGCCGACCGCCTCGGCGTGCTGGGCGCTGGCCTGCAGCGACGAGGCGATCGGGTCGTTGGTGAACGTGACGTTCTTGAACGTCGCGTCGAGGGCGGCCTGCTTGAGCGGCTTGCCGGTCAGCGACCCCAGCTCCGTGTTGGCGGCCTGCTCGGCGCCGGCCTTGTCGGAGTTGATGTAGTCGGTCGCCTCGACCTGCGCCTCGAGCAGCTTCTTCACGAGGGCGGGGTGCTTCTTGAGGAACTCGGTCCGCACGATCAGGTTCGTGATGACGAACTTGCCGCCGGGCCACAGCGACGCCTCGTCGACGAGCTTCTTGCCCTTGCTCTCCAGGATGAGCCGGGAGGCGTACGGCTCCGGCACCCACGCGCCGTCGATCTGGCCCTGCGCGAACGCCTGGAGGGTCTGGGAGTTGTCCTGGGGGACGACGTGGACGTCGCCGCCGCCGGCCTTGTCCGTCTTGAGACCCTGCTGCTTCAGCCAGTAGCGGAGGGCCACGTCCTGGGTGTTGCCGAGCTGCGGGGTGGCGATCTTCTTGCCGCGCAGATCGGCCGCCGACGTGATGGACGGCTTGACGATCAGGGCGGCGCCGCCGCTGGCCGCGCCAGCGATGATCTTGATGGCCTGGCCGTGCGACTTCACGAAGGCGTTGATGGCCGGGTTGGGGCCGACGTACGTCGCGTCGACCGCGCCGGAGAAGACCGCCTCGGTAGCGGCCGGGCCGGCGTTGAAGGTGAGCGTCTTCGGGGCCTTGCCGAGGTGCTTGGTGAAGATGCCCTTCTGTATGCCGACGAGCGCCGTGGCGTGCGTGATGTTCGGGAAGAAGCCGAGCCGGACGACGGTGTCGTCGGCGCCGGAGGACGCCTTGGCGTCGTCGCCACCGCCGCACGCGGTGAGCAGCCCGGTGCCGACGATGATGGCAAGGCCGAAGGCCGCGAGCCGCGGTTTCATGGGCAACTCCACTATGTCTATCGAACAGGTGTGATTGGTCGCTTAAGTAGACAAGGGATTCGAAGGAAGCGTCAAGTAGCCGGAATGCGGGTGTAACCGGTTGACTACGGGACGAAGGGGCTGCAGATGGACGGCCGGTGGCCTGATCCGGCCGTCAGAGGCCCCGGACGGCCCGCATCGCGGAAGGGGGGTGGCGTTGCGCGGCCGTCAGGCCCCGGGCGACTAGGCTCAGGGGCGAAAGGTCCGATAGTGATCACAAGGAGCTCAAGTGTCGTCGATCGAAGCCGTACACGCTCGGGAGATCCTCGATTCTCGGGGTAACCCCACGGTCGAGGTGGAAGTGCAGCTCGACGACGGCAGTGGAGCGCGCGCAGCGGTGCCGAGCGGCGCCTCGACCGGCCAGTTCGAGGCCGTCGAGCTCCGCGACGGCGGGGAGCGGTACAACGGCAAGGGCGTCGAGAAGGCCGTGCAGGGCGTCGAAGACGAGATCGCGCCCGAGCTGCTCGGCTACGACGCGGACGACCAGCGCCTGATCGACCAGGCGCTCATCGACCTCGACGGGACCCCCGACAAGTCCCGCCTGGGCGCCAACGCCATCCTCGGCGTCAGCCTCGCGGTGGCGAAGGCCGCGGCTCTGTCGGCCGACCTCCCGCTGTTCCGCTACGTCGGCGGGCCGAACGCCCACGTGCTGCCGGTGCCGATGATGAACATCCTCAACGGCGGCGCCCACGCCGACACCAACGTCGACATCCAGGAGTTCATGATCGCGCCGATCGGCGCGTCGACGTTCAGTGAGGCCGTCCGCTGGGGCGCGGAGACGTACCACGCGCTGAAGGCCGTGCTGAAGGGCCGGGGCCTGGCGACCGGGCTCGGCGACGAGGGCGGCTTCGCCCCCGAGCTGCCGAGCAACCGTGACGCCCTCGACCTGATCCTTGAGGCGATCCAGCGGGCGGGGTTCCAGCCGGGCACCGACATCGCGCTCGCCCTGGACGTGGCCGCCACGGAGTTCCACTCCGAGGGCACGTACGCGTTCGAGGGCGGCAAGCGCTCCGCCGAGGAGATGGCGACCTACTACGGCGAGCTGCTCGACGCGTACCCGCTGGTCTCCATCGAGGACCCGCTGTCGGAGGAGGACTGGGCGGGCTGGCAGGCGCTCACCGAGGCCGTCGGCTCCCGCGTCCAGGTCGTGGGCGACGACCTGTTCGTCACCAACCCGGAGCGTCTGCAGCGCGGCATCGACTCGGCCGCGGCCAACGCGCTCCTGGTCAAGGTCAACCAGATCGGCACGCTGACCGAGACCCTCGACGCGGTGACCCTCGCGCACATGAACGGCTTCCGCACGATGATGAGCCACCGTTCCGGCGAGACCGAGGACACCACGATCGCCGACCTGGCCGTCGCCGTCGGCAGCGGTCAGATCAAGACCGGTGCCCCGGCCCGGAGCGACCGGGTGGCCAAGTACAACCAGCTGCTGCGCATCGAGGAGCTCCTCGACGACGCCGCGCGGTACGCCGGCCGGTCGGCGTTCCCCCGCTTCCACGGGGAGTGAGACCGGGCTCCGATGACCGAGGAGAAGCGGCGACCGCCTGAGCGGAACGCCAAGGAGATGCGGCGCGCTCATCTGACGAGTCGCGCCGCGATCCTGGCGGTCGTCGCCTGCGCGATCGCCCTGAGCCTGGCCTATCCCGTCCGGGAGTACATCGCCCAGCGACGGGAGATCGGATCGCTGCGGGTACAGCAGCGAGTGGCGCAGGGGCAGGTCGAGCAGCTCTCCCGGCAGAAGCAGCGGCTCGGCGACGAGTCCTACATCAAGCGCGAGGCGCGCCGCCGGTTGCACATGTGCGACCCGGGCGCCAAGTGCTACGTGGTGCTGGGCGGGGGGCAGAACAACGGTCAGGACGCCTCCCGCAAGCGCCCGCCGCCGACCCCGCCCTGGTACGTCACGCTCTGGCGGTCGGTGGACGCGGCGGATCGGCGCCGCTGACCGCATACCCTGAGCGCTGGCATTCAGATTTCGGCGAGGCGGTTCGCGGCACCGACCCGCCGGCGCCGATCCGGCACGCCGATGACCGGCGGCCGGAGTACGGCGGCGGCCCGGTGCCGTGGCCACAGGTCGGCAGGCGGGCCTGCCGGTGACTCCGGAGGGCTTACCCGGTGATCGAGGAACGCGACGTCGCGGCGGTGGCCGCGCAACTGGGCCGTGCGCCGCGTGGGCTGCGGGCGATCGCCCATCGCTGCCCCTGCGGGCTGCCCGACGTGGTGGAGACCGCGCCCCGGCTGCCCGACGGCACGCCGTTCCCGACGTTGTTCTACCTGACCTGCCCGAAGGCCGCGTCGGCGATCGGGACGCTGGAGGCGAGCGGGCTGATGCGGGAGATGACCGCCCGGCTCGACGCCGACCCGGAGCTGGCCGCGGCGTACGAGGCGGCGCACCGCGACTACCTCGACCGCCGGGACGCCGCCGCGAAGGGGGAGGGCGTCGAGCCGCTCCCCGAGGGGATGCAGAGCGCGGGCGGCATGCCGTCCCGGGTCAAGTGCCTGCACGCCCTGGTCGCGCACGAACTCGCGGTGCCGGGGGCCAATCCCTTCGGCCGGGAGGCCCTGGACCGGATGCCGGACTGGTGGCGCGCCGGCTCGTGCGCGACCACATGTGGCACCGAGGCCGGACAGTCCCCGGGATCCGATGACGAGAACCGTCAGGCCTTGTAATGATTTGGTGTAAGTCGGCGGCCGGAGCGAGCGGCCCGCGTGAGCCGGGCCCCTCGGGCGCGGTCGGAGGTGGAGGCGGAGGCGGCGGTCACGTTGATCGCCGTCGCCGGGGAGCGCGGGAGGACCGCGCCGACGAGGTGCGCCGGGAGGCGAACGAATCGTGAGCACAGCGACGCGTGTCGCGGCGATCGACTGCGGGACGAACTCCGTCCGTCTGCTCATCGCCGACATCGTCGACGGCCGGTTGACCGACCTCGAACGCCGCATGGAGATCGTGCGGCTCGGGCAGGGCGTCGACAAGACCGGTCGCCTGGCCCCCGAGGCCCTCGACCGCACGTTCGCCGCCATGCGGGGCTACGCGAAGCTGATCGCCGCGCACGACGTCACCGGCACTCCCATCAGGACGAGGGTCGTGGCGACCAGCGCCACCCGTGACGCGTCCAACCGGGACGACTTCGTGCGGGGCGTCGTCGACATCTTCGGCGTGGCGCCCGAGGTGATCACCGGTGAGGAAGAGGCCCACCTGTCGTTCATCGGCGCGACGAAGGATCTGTCGGCCCTGCGGCCGATGCGCCCGTACCTCGTCGTCGACATCGGCGGCGGCTCCACCGAGTTCGTCTTCGGCACCACCGAGGTCGAGGCCGCGCGCTCGGTCGACATCGGCTGCGTCCGGCTGACGGAGCGGCACCTGCGGGCCGACCCGCCGTCGCCCGAGCAGGTCGCCGCCGCCGTCGCGGACATCGACGCGGCCCTCGCCAGTGTGCGTGACGGCCGGCCGGCGCCGGAGCCGGCGAGCGTCCCGATGCCGCCCGGAAACGGCGCCGTGGGCGCCGATCCGGCCGCGCCCGCCGGCCCGCCGGCCGAAGGGGCGCCGGCCGCGAGCCTGCCGGCGGTTCCGGTCGCCGAGGCGCGGACCCTCGTCGGGCTGGCCGGTTCGGTGACCACCGTGGCGGGCATCGCGCTCGACCTGCCGGCGTACGACTCCGAGCGCATCCACCTGTCGCGGATCAAGGCCCGCCAGGTGCACGACGTGACCCGGACGCTGCTGCGCTCCACGCACGAGGAGCGCAGCAGGATCGGCGTCATGCACCCCGGACGGGTCGACGTCATCGGCGCCGGGGCGCTCATCCTCGACCGGATCATGCGCGAGTACGCCTTCGCCGACGTGATCGTCAGCGAGCGCGACATCCTCGACGGCATCGCGTGGTCGCTGGTCTGACGCCGGAGAAGCGAACCGAGCCCGCCCGCATGAACGCCCCCTTCATCCCCCCGGGATCCGGACATCCAGCGGACCCCGCCACCCCGGACACGCCGGTGGCGGCGGCGCCGGCGGACGTGCGGGCCCTCGCGGACTCCGCCCCCACCCTCGGCGAACTCGTCGCGCGGCAGTCGGTGTGCCGTGCCTGCCCGCGCCTCGTGGCCTGGCGGGAACAGGTCGCCGTCGAACGCCGCCGGGCGTTCGCGGAGGAGGAGTACTGGGGGCGGCCCATCCCGGGCTGGGGGGACCCCGAGCCCCGGATCCTCATCGTCGGCCTGGCACCCGCCGCGCACGGCGGGAACCGCACCGGACGGATCTTCACCGGGGACCGCAGCGGTGACTGGCTCTTCGCGTCGTTGCACCGGACCGGCCTGGCCGCGATCCCGACCAGCACCCACGCGGCCGACGGCCAGCGGCTGCTCGGCGCCCGCGTCGTGGCCTCGGTGCGCTGCGCCCCGCCCGCCAACAAGCCGACCCCCGCCGAACGCGCGGCCTGCCTGCCCTGGCTGGCTCGGGAACTCGGTTTCGTCGCCGGTACGGTCCGGTCGATCGTCGTGCTCGGCGGGTTCGGCTGGCAGGCGCTGTGGCCGGCGCTGAAGGAGGCCGGGTACGCCGTACCCGCTCCGCGTCCGGCGTTCGGGCACGGAGCCGAGGTCGCGCTGACCGCGCCGGGCGGCGCGGAGACGCTGCTGCTCGGCTGCTACCACCCGAGCCAGCAGAACACCTTCACCGGCCGGGTGACCGAGCCCATGCTCGACGCGGTGTTCACCAGGGCCCGAGAGTACGCGGGCCTGCCGGGCTGAACCGGAGCCGGCGCGCCCCGTTCTCGCGGACGCGGCCGCACGTTCGCGCCGGGCCACCCGGCAGATGACGGACCGGGCGGGTGACGGGTGGAGCGGCGCACAGTGGAGCCCCCGCTCCCACTGCACGGCCCCCTCGCGCCACCCGTCACTCCGCACCGGTTCCTTCTCCCTCTTTGACGCGGCCGCCCGCCCGTTGGTTCGTACGTGATCGGTTTCACAAGGCGGGGTCTGTGCTTGGGCGACGTGCCGGATTAGAGTAAAAAGCGAGGTTGTGAAAGTTTTCACAAAGTCTCAGCCCGTTTCGGGAGGACGCCATGGGTACCGAAACCCGTATGGCAACGCACGTGCTCATCGTCGGTGGCGGCTACGTCGGCATGTACACCGCGCTCCGGCTGCACAAGAAGATGCGCCGCGAGCTCAAGAGCGGTGAACTTCAGATCACGGTCGTCGACCCTCAGTCGTACATGACCTACCAGCCGTTCCTGCCGGAGGCGGCGGCCGGCAACATCGAGGCCCGGCACGTCGTCGTGCCCCTGCGCCGCGTCCTGCCGCGGGCGACCATCCTCAACGGCCGGGTCACCAAGATCGAGCACGCGAAGCGCCAGGCGTGGGTCCAGGTGGTGGGGAGCACCAGCGCGGAGGGCGATGGATCCGAGCAGGTCGCCGAGACGCGCATGCTCTCCTACGACCTCCTGGTCTTCTGCCCCGGATCGATCTCCCGCACCCTGCCGATCCCCGGTCTCGCCCAGTGCGGCATCGGGTTCAAGACGGTGGGGGAGGCCATCTACCTGCGCAACCAGGTGCTCGCGCAGCTCGACATCGCGGCCTCGACCGAACTGGAGGAGGTCCGGAGGCGGGCGCTGACGTTCGTCTTCGTCGGCGGCGGATACGCGGGCGTCGAGGCGCTGGCCGAGCTGGAGGACATGGCCCGCGACGCCTGCGCGTACTACCCGAACGTCGACGCGTCCGACATGAAGTGGGTGCTGGTCGAGGCGGGCGACCGCATCCTGCCGGAGGTCGGCCCGGACATGGGCCGCTGGACGATCGAGGCGCTGCGCCGGCGCGGTATCGCGATCAAGCTCCAGACGCTTCTCAAATCCGCCGAAGGGCACCACGTCGTGCTCAGCGACGGCGAGGAATTCGACGCGGGAACGCTCGTTTGGACGGCAGGTGTCAAGCCCAATCCCGTCGTGCGGCGCACCGATCTTCCGATCGACGACAAGGGCCGGCTCAAGGCGACCGCCGAGTTGACGGTGGAGGGCGTGGAAGGCGCATTCACCGCGGGCGACGTCGCGGCCGTCCCCGACCTGACGAAACCGGGCAACCTGACCGCGCCGAACGCGCAACACGCCGTCCGGCAGGCGAAGGTTCTGGGGGACAACGTTCTCGCCGCGCTTCGCGGTAAGGCGCTCAAACCCTACAAACACGCGTATGCCGGATCGGTCGCGAGCCTGGGGCTGCACAAGGGGGTCGCGCAGATCTACGGCGTGAAGCTGCGGGGTCTCCTCGCGTGGTGGCTGCACCGGACGTACCACCTGTCCCGGGTGCCCACGGTGAACCGCAAGGCGCGGGTGACCGCCGACTGGACCCTCGCCTTCTTCTTCAAGCGCGAGGTCGTCTCGCTCGGCTCCATCACACGACCTCGCGAGGAGTTCGAGCTGGCCGCGAAAGACTGATCGGTATTCGGCCTGTAATTAGGGCGCGGCACTAATAGGCGTTATTTGTCGCATTTACTGGGTGGTCCCTTATTGGCTCATGCCCGGTATGATTACGCCGCCCCCGTAGCCCAACAGGCAGAGGCAGACTCCCTAAAAGAGTCGGTTGTGTCGGTTCGACCCCGACCGGGGGCACTGCACGTTGACAGAGGTGTCGTGGAGCAATCCACACCTTTCGTCCGAGTGCTCCCGGCGGCGTTATGGCCGTCAGTTCGGCCGGTATCGGTCTGCCGTTTCTCGTCCGATACCGGCCGTGCCGCACTATCCGTTTCGTGATATATGCGTACCTGCGGCGGGGAGAGTCACGTCGTGCCGGTGGGAACACTGTGACCGTACGCTGTCGTTGAACGGTCACAGCGAGTCGGGAGGGTGTTACATGGAGAGCCGGAACCCGGTCTTGTCCCGGCGCGGCGCGTTCGGGCAGCAGGCGTCGGGAGGGGCCCCGAGCGTGTACCAGCTCGAGGCGATGTACAACGCGTCCGCGTACGCGCCGCCCCGGTCCATGACGATCGACGACGTCGTCGTGCGGTCGTTCCTGACGCTCGGCACGCTCGTCGTGGCCGGAGCCGCCGCCTGGGTCCTCGTCCCGGACCGGCTGGCCAACGCCGTCGCGCTCGCCGCCGTGGTGGTCGGGCTGATCTGCTGGGCGATCCTGACGTTCGGCCGCCGGGTCAATCCCGTCCTCGTGCTCGGCTACGCCGCCGCGTACGGCGTCGCGGTCGGCGTGGTGAGCCACGCCTACAACTCCGTCTACAACGGGGTGGTCCTGCAGGCGGTGGTCGGCACCGCGTTGGCGTTCGGCGCGACGCTGGCCGTCTACGCCCTGCGGATCGTCCGGGTGACCCCGAGGTTCGTCCGCTTCGTGGTCGCCGCCGGGCTCGCCCTCATGGGCCTGATGGTGCTCAACCTGCTGGTGTCGTTCTTCCACGTCGGCGGCATCGGGATCCGGGAGAACGGCCCCCTCGGCATCGTCTTCAGCCTCGCCGCGATCCTCGTTGGCTGCTTCTTCCTGCTGCTGGACTTCAGCTCCATCGAGGACGGGGTCCGCTCGGGCGCCCCGCGGAAGGCCGCGTGGCTCGCGGCGTTCGGGCTGACCGTGAGCCTGGTCTGGATCTACCTGGAGCTGCTCCGGTTCCTGTCCTACTTCTACAGCCGGGACTGAGCCGGCCGGCGAACGCGCCGCCCCGACAGCGAAGTGATCGGCGCCCCCGCCTCACGCGGGGGCGCCGGCGCCGTCTCAGCCGTGGAAGTCAGGGCCGGCGCGGACGATCGTCGCCCGGACGACGACCCGGCGGTCGCGCTCCATCGCGGCGCGGTAGTCGTCCCAGTCGGGATGCTCGCCGGAGACCTTCCGGTAGTAGTCGATCAGTGGTTCCATCGCTTCGGGCAACGGGACGATCTCGGCCTCGCCGTCGACCTGGATCCATTCGCCGAAGAACGCGTCGGTGAAGACACAGAAGGTCACGCGGGGATCGCGCATCAGGTTGCGCGTCTTCGCCGCGGTCTCACGCGTGCTGACGATGATCCGTCCCTCGTCGTCGACCGCGCAGAGGACGGGTGAGGTCTGCGGGCGGCCGTCGGCGTGGAACGTCACCATCACCGCTCGATGGTGCTTGGTGATGAAGTCGAGTGCCCTGCGCTGCTCCACGCGGGGTCAGAACCGGACGGCGCGCCGATGCAGCTCGTGCTCGTGCACGAGGGCCGAGGCGTAACCGTGCGAGAGCCCGTGCTCGTCCGCAAGCCAGTTGACCCGCTCGTCGCAGCGTAGGAAGGCGGGGCCGTTGTCGATGGCTTCGAACCACTCGGGGAGGTCACGTCCTGTGACTTTCGGGATGCGTGCGATGAGATTCTTGTGCGTCTCCGGTGAGTGGTTCAAAGACATAGGCACCTCCTGGATGGGCGGGCTGCTTGTTGACGACTCTGCAACACGCATCGCAATCACACAACCCCCCTACGGAGAGCTTTCTGTCACGGCACGTAGATCCTTCGTCACGATGCGCCCCTCGCGGGTTACGAACTGCTAACGAAACCCCCCGGCGCGGGTGTCCCGCCGGGGAGTTTCACGTGAACGGGCCGCGAGCTTGACCAGCGCGTGACCGAGGCCCTCAGCTGAGGCGCTCGAACACCATCGCCATGCCCTGGCCGCCGCCGACGCACATCGTCTCGAGGCCGAAGGTCTTGTCGTGCCACTGCAGCCCGTTGAGCAGCGTGCCCGTGATGCGTGCCCCGGTCATGCCGAACGGGTGGCCGACCGCGATCGCGCCACCGTTCACGTTCAGCTTGTCGATGTCGATCCCCAGGTCCCGGTAGGAGGGGATCACCTGGGCGGCGAACGCCTCGTTGATCTCGACCAGGTCGATGTCGTCGATCGTCAGGCCGCCCCTCTTCAGAGCCTGACGGGACGCCTCCACCGGTCCGAGGCCCATGATCTCCGGGGACAGCCCCGAGACCCCGGAGGAGACGATGCGGGCGAGCGGCGTGATGCCGAGCTCGGCGGCCTTGGTGTCGCTCATCACGACGACCGCGGCCGCGCCGTCGTTGAGCGGGCAGCAGTTGCCGGCCGTCACCGTGCCGTCGGGCCGGAAGACCGGCTGGAGCTGGGAGACCTTCTCGAGCGTCGTTCCGGCGCGCGGGCCGTCGTCCTTGGCCACCACGGTGCCGTCCGGCAGCTCGACCGGCGTGATCTCCCGCTCGAAGAAGCCGTTCCCGATGGCCTTCTCGGCGAGGTTCTGGGAGCGCACCCCGAACTCGTCCTGCTCGGCGCGGCCGATGCCGCGCAACTGGGCGACGTTCTCGGCGGTCTGGCCCATCGCGATGTAGACGTCGGGAAGCCCACCGTCCTGGCGGGGGTCGCGCCAGGTCTCGGCGTTGCCCTCGGCACGCTTGGCCGTACGGGCCTGAGCCTCGTTGAACAGCGGGTTCTGGGTGTCGGGCAGGCCGTCGCTGCTGCCCTTGGCGAACCGGCTGACCATCTCGACCCCGGCCGAGACGATGACGTCCGCCTCGCCGGACTTGATGGCGTGGAAGGCCATCCGGGTGGTCTGCAGCGACGAGGAGCAGTAGCGCGTGATCGTGGCGCCCGGGAGGTTGTCGTATCCGAGGAGGAGGGCGACCACGCGGGCCATGTTGTAACCCTGCTCGCCGCCGGGCAGGCCGCAGCCCAGCAGCAGGTCGTCGATGTCGTTCGGGTCCAGCTGCGGGACCTTGTCGAGCGCCGCCCGCACGATGCGCGCGGTGAGATCGTCGGGACGCAGGTCCTTCAGCGATCCCTTGAACGCCCGCCCGATGGGAGAGCGTGCGGTCGCGACGATGACAGCCTCGGGCATGATGGGTCTCCTTCTCCTTGGCCGACCGGGCGGTGGCCCTGTGTCCCGTTGGCAGGCTACTGCGTGTCGGCGGCGAAACCTACTGACGGGTAGCCGCACTTCGGGGAAGCCGCCGAAAGCACTGTGGCGAAGCCACAGGAGGCGCTGTGGCGAAGCCGCGGGAGGTGCGTCAGCCGAGCATGCCGGGGACGGTGCCGGAGGCGTCATGCCGGCCGTGCAGGCCGCCGCGCTCGTCGCGCCACACCCGCCAGCCGGTCACGGAGCCGGTGTACCAGCCCGGCGGCGGACCGGCGGCGGACGGGCGCCGGCCGGTCGACAGGTCGTACGGGCACAGGGCGGGCACCGGGAGGAACCCGGGGTTGCCGCTGATCCGCAGCGGCGTCGGGCCGACCGTGCAGTACGACCAGGCCCGTACGTGCCCGGCGATCCGATGCCCGGTCCGCAGGTCGTACGCCCGCCCGGCGTGCCCCGGGCGCAGCAGGCCCAGGGCGGACAGGTCGGCGGGGAACGCGGGCCACCAGTCGCCGCCGGCGTCCGGCGGGGCCGGGACCGTCGCCACCGTACGGCCGGTGCGCGGGTCGAGCTGGGCGAACCCGCCGTCGCGGTCGCGGGAGTCGACGTCACGCGTGATCAGGGCGACCGCGGGGCTCGCGCTCGGGTAGACGCGGAGCGACCGCCGGTGGACCCACCGCGGACGCCCGTCGTCGAGTCCGACGGCGAAGAAGCCGAACGCCGACAGCGGCGCGTCGTCCCGCGCGCGGTACGGGGCCAGGTAGCCGATGAGCCGGTCGTCGAGCACCCCGAAGGACCAGCCGCCGGACAGGTCGACCGGCCGGCCGAGGGCCTCCTCGACGGAGAAGGACCAGAGCAGCCGGCCGGTCCCGAGGTCGCGGGCCTCGACCACCGGATGACCGGCGATCCGGAACACCACCACGCGGCGGTCATCGGCCCACTCGACCTCGGCGATCCCCGGCATCGTCCACGACGTCGCGCCGGTGGCGGTCTCGACCACCGCGAACCGCGCGTCCTTCCGCGCGGTGAACTCCGACAGGCAGATCGCGTCGCCGCAGCGGGCCGGCCCGAAGGTCGTCCCGACGGCGCGCGCCCACAGCTCCCGCCCGTCGCGTGCGTAGCGGCCGACCACGGCGGCGCCGGAGGCCCGCGGCTCGGCGCTCACGACCACGGGACGATCCGGCGCTCCGGCCACGGCGGCCGGGGTCACCCCCAGGTCGGCCGGGCGGCCGGCCGTCGTCGCGGGCCGTGACCACAGGCGCCGTCCGCTCGCCAGGTCGAGGACGAGCGTACGGAGCCGTCCGTCGGCGCCGAGAGAGGGCACCGCCGTGACGCCTCCGCCGATCGCGGGCCGGCCGACCGCGCCGGCGGCCGGGTCCTGCCACGCGGCGGGGCGCATCCGATCGCCGTGACCGGCGGCCCCACAGCCGAGGCCGGCCAGGAGGCCGAGGTGGACGGCGATCGCCGCGACACTCCGTCGCGGACCCGGGCGGCGTCCGCCCGGCGGTGGCCAACCTGTCGCCATGGTCGTCTCCCGGGGGTGGGGCCATGCGTCGATCGACGGTAACAGCGAATCGTGACCGATGGTAGACGGAACGTGATGACGCCTGGGTGGGGTACCGTCTGAACTGAACTATTGCCGACGACAGGGACGTCGCTGGTGCACGTGCACAACTCGCTGACGGAGCTCATCGGGGACACCCCCCTTGTACGCCTCCGCAACGTCACGACCGGAGCTCGGGCGCAGGTGCTCGCCAAGGTCGAATACTTCAATCCGGGCGGCTCGGTGAAGGACCGCATCGCCGTCCGGATGGTCGAGGCCGCCGAGGAGTCGGGCGCCCTCAAGCCGGGCGGCACGATCGTCGAACCCACCTCCGGCAACACCGGCGTCGGGCTCGCGATCGTGGCGCAGGAGAAGGGCTATCGGTGCGTCTTCGTCTGCCCGGACAAGGTGGCGAACGACAAGATCGCCGTCCTGCGCGCGTA
This sequence comes from Actinoallomurus liliacearum, assembly GCF_039542035.1. NCBI lineage: Bacteria > Bacillati > Actinomycetota > Actinomycetes > Streptosporangiales > Thermomonosporaceae > Actinoallomurus > Actinoallomurus liliacearum. Next base: position 403,300 of record NZ_BAABHJ010000008.1, on the reverse strand, counting down.
CGGGGCCGAGGTCGTGGTCTGCCCGACCGCCGTCTCACCCGACCACCCGGACTCCTATTACTCCGTCTCCGACCGGCTCGCCGCCGAGATCCCCGGAGCCTGGAAGCCCGACCAGTACGCCAACGCGAACAACCCGCGCTCGCACTACGAGACGACGGGGCCGGAGATCTGGGCGCAGACCGAGGGCCGGGTCACGCACTTCGTCGCGGGCATCGGCACCGGGGGCACCATCACCGGCACCGGCAAGTACCTCAAGGAGATCTCGGGCGGGCGCGTCAAGGTCATCGGCGCGGACCCGGAGGGCTCGGTCTACTCCGGCGGCACCGGTCGGCCGTACCTCGTCGAAGGCGTGGGCGAGGACATCTGGCCCGAGACCTACGACCGGGACATCTGCGACCAGGTCATCGCCGTGAGCGACAAGGACTCGTTCACCATGACCCGGCGGCTGGCCCGGGAGGAGGGGCTGCTCGTCGGCGGCTCCTGCGGGCTGGCGGTCGTGGCCGCGCTGCGCGTCGCGGCCGAGGCCGGCCCCGACGACGTGGTCGTCGTCCTGCTGCCCGACGGCGGGCGCGGCTACCTGTCGAAGATCTTCAACGACGACTGGATGGCGGACTACGGCTTCCTCAGCGCCGAGACCGAGGAGCCGCGCATCGCCGACGTGCTGGCCCGCAAGGCCTCCGTGCTGCCGGAGTTCGTGCACGTCCATCCGCACGAGACGGTCGGCACCGCCGTGGCGATCCTGCGGGAGTACGACGTCTCGCAGTTGCCCGTCATGAAGGAGGAGCCGCCGGTGATGGCCGCCGAGGTGGTCGGCTCCGTGGGCGAGCGCGACCTCCTGGCCGCCCTGGTCAGCGGCAAGGCGGGCCTCGAGGACCCGCTGCGGGACCACATGGCGCCGCCGCTGCCGATGGTCGGTTCGGGCGAGGGCGTGAGCAAGGCCGTGAGCGTCCTGGAGAACGCCGGTGCCGCCGTCGTCCTCGTCGACGGCAAACCGGCCGGTCTCATCACCCGGCAGGACCTGCTGGGCTTCCTCGCGAGCGGCTGACCCGGTCGCGCCGCCCGGCCGGGCGGCCGATGAACGACGAGGCCCCGGTGGCGCGACGAGCGCGCCACCGGGGCCTCGGTGCTTACCGGCCGATCAGACCCGTCGGCCGATCAGACCCGACGGTCGACCAGGTCGTACGGCTCGGCGGCCGGCGGCGGCTCCTTCGAGCGCCGGGCCGCGTCGCCGTGCCCGGGCCACCAGGCCTTGTGGCCCATCAGCGCCGTGATGGACGGCACGAAGAACGCCGACATCACGAAGGCGGACAGCAGGATGCCGATGGCGACACCGAAGCCGATCTCCGCCGACATCGAGTCGGGCGACAGGGTCAGGGCACCGAAGGTGCCCGCCAGGATCACACCGGCCGCCGCGACGGTCGGCCCGGCGTGCTGGATGCCGAGCTTGGCGGCCTGACGCGGGTCATGCCCCTCGCGTGCCTCCTCGCGGAGCCGGGCGATCATCAGGATGTTGTAGTCGGTGCCGATCGCCAGGACGAAGAGGTACAAGATGATCGGGAGCTGGAACATCAGCCCGTCCTTGCCCTCGATGCCCTGGAAGAGCCCGACGGTCGCGCCCAGCGTGGCCGTGAAGCCGAGCAGCACCGCGATCACCAGGTAGACCGGCGCGACCAGCGCGCGCAGCAGCAGCGCGAGGATCAGACCGATCAGCAGGACCGCCACGGGGAGGATGACCGACAGGTCGCGGTTGTTGATCGTGTTGATGTCGGCGAACACCGCGGTCGTGCCGCCCACCAGCACCTTGGTGCCGGGCGGGGCGTTCTGGTGCGCGAGGGCCCGGAAGGGGCCCTTGACCAGGCTGATCGCCTCGTTGGAGTTGGGGTTCAGCTTGAGGATGACGGTGATCTTGGCGACGCTCTGGTCCTGGCTGTACTGCGCCGGCGCCACCTGGCCGACGCCCTTGGCGCCCGCGAGGGACTGGTCGAACTTGTTCACCGCGGCCTTGTCGAGCGGGCCGTTGCCCTGGACGTACACCTCGGTGGGGGCGGTGAGACCCTGGGGCAGGCTCGCCCGCAGGTCCTTCATCGCCTTGGCCGACTCGGTGTTCTGCGGGGCCGAGGCCTGGAAGTCGTAGTCGGCCTTGAACGCCAGGGCGCCCGCGGCCAGGGCCACGAGGACGAGACCGGAGGCCAGCGCGGCGACGACCGGGCGACGGCCGACGCCGTTGCCGATCTTCACCCACAGGCCGGGCTTGGGCTCCTTCTTCCACGCCTTCGACGGCCAGAACACGAAGCGGCCCAGCAGCGAGACGATCGCGGGGACGAGCGTCAGCGACGTGACGAACATGACGGCGACGGCGATCGCCAGCTGCGGCCCCAGGGCGCCGAACGCCTTGAACGAGGCGAGCACCAGGACGATGAACGCGGCGATGACCGCGCCGGCGGCCGAGGCGATGGCCTCGCCGACCCGCTCGACGCTGGTGATCATCGCGGTCTTCTTGTCGTCGCCGGCCCGCAGGCGCTCGCGGTACCGGAACAGCAGGAACAGCATGTAGTCGGTACCGATGCCGTACAGGACGACCAGGATGATGACCGAGAAGCCCTGGTCGAAGCTGAGGTCGAACGCCTTCCCGATGAACGCGGTGACGGCGTTCGTCACCTGGGACACCAGGCCGATCACGATGATCGGCAGGAACGCCGCGATCGGGCTGCGGAAGATGATCAGGATCAGCACGATGATCAGGACGATCGTCGCCAGACCGATCAGCGCCATGGTCTGGTTGTTGGACTTCTCGTTGTCCAGGCTGGACGCGTAGTCGCCGGTGACGCCGTAGGCCAGTCCGCTGCCCTTCAGCTGGTCGGCGGTCACCGCGCGGACCTGCTTGACCGCGTTCTGGCCCGCCTTCTGCGTCTTGCTGTCGAAGCCGTTCGGCAGCATGACGACGATCAGCTGCACCTTGTGGTTCTGCGAGAGCGTCTGCTTCGGGTCGGTCATGACCCCCTGCACGCTCGGGATGGCCTTGGCCTGGATCGCCTTGGCCGCATCGCCGATCTTCTGCTGGTCGGCGCTGGTCAGCGAGCCCCCGTCGCTCCGCTTGACCACGACCATCTCCCGGCTGACCTTCTGGTCACCGCTCGGGAACGCCTTCTCCGCGAGGCTCGCCGCCGCGATCGACTCGTACTTCTTCGGCAGGAACGCCTGCTGGTCCGACTTGGTGGTCATTTTGGGGGCGAACACCACCAGGACGGCTGCCGCGACGAGCCACGCGACAATCGTCCACCATGGGTGTCTGACGACACCGCGCCCCAGCCATCCGAACACGGGTGGCTCCCCTTCGTAGAGTGTCTTCGAGTAACGCCCCGACGATATCCAGGTAAAACGGGCTTTGCCTCACCGTCGGAGTCGATTTCCGGTCTAGTCCCTACGGTGGAGACGGGTCATCCCCCGGTAGGGACGGCGCACCGTACGGATGCCCCTTGCGAGGCACTAACCTCGCGTGCATGGACGGTTTCAACCACGAGGCCGGCTTCGAGACCCTCGCCATTCACGCAGGTCAAGAGGCCGACCCCGCGACAGGGGCGGTCGTGCCGCCGATATATCAGGTGTCCACTTACAAGCAGGACGGCGTCGGCGGCCTGCGCGGTGGATACGAGTACAGCCGGTCGGCCAACCCGACCCGTACGGCGCTGGAGGAGTGCCTCGCCGCCCTCGAAGGCGGCGTGCGAGGGCTCGCGTTCGCCTCGGGCATGGCCGCCGAGGACACCCTGCTGCGGACGGTCTGCAAGCCGGGTGACCACGTGCTGATCCCCAACGACGCCTACGGCGGCACCTTCCGGCTGATCTCCAAGGTCCTCGCCCGGTGGGGCGTGGCGTACGACCCCGTGCCGCTGACCGACGTCCAGGCCGTGCGCGCCGCCGTACGCCCGGAGACGAAGCTCATCTGGGTGGAGACCCCGACGAACCCGCTGCTCGGCGTGGCCGACATCGCCGCGCTGGCGCACGTGGCACGGGAGGCCGGCGCCCGCCTCGTCGTGGACAACACCTTCGCCTCGCCGTACCTGCAGCGCCCGCTCGCCCTGGGCGCCGACGTCGTGGTCCACTCGACCACCAAGTACCTCGGCGGCCACTCCGACGTGGTCGGCGGCGCGCTGGTGGCGGCCGACGTCGAGCTGGCCCAGGAGCTGGCGTTCCACCAGAACGCCATGGGTGCGGTCGCCGGCCCGTTCGACGCGTGGCTCACCCTGCGCGGGATCAAGACGCTGGGCGTCCGCATGGACCGGCACTGCGCCAACGCCACCCGGATCGCCGAGTTCCTCACCCGGCACCCGAAGGTCGGCGCCGTGCACTACCCGGGCCTGCCGCAGGACCCGGGCCACGAGGTCGCGGCCAAGCAGATGCGGGCCTTCGGCGGCATGATCTCCTTCCGGCACGTCGACGGCGAGGACGCGGCCGTACGCGTCTGCGAGCGGGCCAAGGTGTTCACGCTCGGGGAGTCGCTCGGCGGCGTCGAGTCGCTGATCGAGCACCCGGGGCGCATGACGCACGCCTCCGCCGCCGGCTCGCCGCTGGAGGTGCCGGGCGACCTCGTACGCCTGTCGGTGGGCATCGAGGACGTCGACGACCTCCTCGCCGACCTGGAGCAGGCCCTGGAAGGCTAGGCGTTCCAGACCATCAGGACGAGGATCACGATCCAGATCAGCGCGACGACGCCGGAGAGCGTGGCGATCCGGCCGGTCTCCACCTTGGCGGGCTCGCCGAGTGGAGCCCGGGACGCGGGCTCCGGCGTCGCCGTGCCCGCGTCCGTCGCCGGCTCGGGGGCCGGGCCCTCGCCCGGCGCGGTGACGGCGTCCGTGCCGGCCGTCTCGGCCGCGGCGGTCTTCGCGGCCGGCGGCGGTGCGGCGGGCGTCGTCGCCGGGCGCCGCTCGGCCTGGGCCACCTCGAGCTTGTGCACCGCCTTGCGCTGATCGCGCTCGACGATGACCAGCAGCACCAGGGCGACGATGAACAGGGTCATCGACGCCGACAGCCACACCTTGTCGAACTGTCCCCGCGCCAGCAGCGCGCCCCAGAGGAAGATGCCCAGGCTGAGCAGGCCGTAGATGCGGGTGGCGCGGTTCAGGTAGCGCACGATGCCCGGCCGGCCCCCGCGGATGTAGCGAGGCGTCGCCATGGTGGCCGCGGTCAGCGGCCCCAACGCGAAGATCGCGAAGCCGATGTGCAGGATCATTAGCAGGCGATCAGCGCTCGACATGGTGTGAACTTAGCCCGAGGCCGTCAATTCAAACGCTCCGCTGACCCATACCGGACCCGCGGCCGGATCACCCGGCCCGGCCACGGCGGACCCGCAGATAGTCCCGCACGACGTACTCGCCCAGCCGGTCGGGCGTGGGCGCGAACACGCGTCCGCCGTTGCGCCGCGCGACCTCCTGGACGAACGAGACGAGGCGTTCGTCGTCGGCGAGCATGAAGATGTTCAGCGTCGCGCGCCGCCGGGTCATCTTGTCCACCTCGGCGAGCGTCAGCTCCAGCGTCTCGCGCGACGGCGGCCAGTCGAACGACGAACGGCCGTCCCGGAGCAGGTGCGCGGTCGGCTCGCCGTCCGTGATGATCAGCACGATCGGCTCGTGCTCCGGGTGCTTCTCCAGATGCCGCCCGGCGATCAGCAGCGCGTGGTGCAGGTTCGTGCCCTGCACCATGTCCCAGTCCAGGCCCGCCAGCTCGGTGGGCGGGAGCACCCGCGCGTAGTTGGAGAACCCGATCACCTGGATCGCGTCCTGCGGGTACTTGCTCGCCACCAGCGTGTGCAGCGCGAGCGCGGTCTGCTTGGCCGAACCCCACGTGCCGCGCAGCGCCATGGAGTACGACAGGTCGACGAGCAGGCATACCGCCGCCGCCGTACGGCGCTCCGTCTCGAGCACCTCGAAGTCGTCCACCGTCAGGCGCACGCCGGTCCCGCCGGAGCGGTGCTCGCCGCGGCGCAGGGCGTTCGACACCGTCCGTACGACGTCGATGGGCTGTTCGTCGCCGTGCCGCCAGGGCCGGCTCCCGCCCGTCAGCTCGCCGGCCTGCCCCGCGTCGGACTGGTCGTGGTCACCGCGCCGAGCGGTGTCCAACTGGGCGAACACCCGGCGCAGCGCGGTCTCCCCGAGGCGCCGCACCGCCTTCGGCGTCAGCTCCAGCGCCCCGCCCTTGCGCTTGAGGTAGCCCTGGCGTTCGAGCTCGGCCTCGATGCGGCGCAGCTCGGCGAGGTCGTCGACCGCCTGCCGGCCCAGGGCCCGGCGCACCGCCTCCTCGTCGATGTCGTCCAGCCGCGCGCCGGGGTAGTCCTGCCGCAGCGCGCCCTCCAGCTCCGCCAGGTCCCCGAGCTCCTCCAGCGCGGTCGTCGCGTCACCCATCGACATCGGGTCCTCGCCCGACATGCGCTCGGAGCCGGACCAGTCGAGATCGGGCCGGCGCTGCCGCAGCGAGGACGCCAGCCGCTGCATCTCCATGGCCAGCCCGGCGTCCTCCAGCGTCTGCGCCATCAACCCGGCCAGCTCCGCCCGTTGCTCCGGGGTGAGCGACGCGAGCAGCCGCTCCGTCGCCGCGGCCCGCCGCGCCAGCGAGTCGACGAGCTCCTCGAGGTTGCGCGGATCGTCCGGGAAGAACTCGCCGTACTCCCGCATGAACGCCTCGAAGTCCTCCTGGGTGTGCTCGCCCCGGGCGTCCTTCTCGAGCATGTCGTTGAGCGCGGCCATCATGTCCTTGACCCGCTGCATCGCGGCCGGGTCGGGGCTGCTCAGCGCCTGCTTCATGCCGCGGAACTGCGCGTCCAGCACGTCCCGGCGCAGCAGGTCCTTCAGCTCCTCGAACGTCCGCCGCGCGTCCGGCGACCGCCACTCGTACGACGCCAGCCGGCGCACCGCCTGCGCGGTGTCGGCCGGGAGCGTGTCGAGTTCGGCCTCCCGCAGCCGCGCGTCATCACTCGGGTCCGGGAACAGCGCGGTCCGCTCCTGCCCGATCGCCCGGTCGAGCAGGGACCGGGCCTCCTCCAGCGTGCCGTCGAGCCGGCCGCGGCCGCGCAGCTCCTGCCGGCGGGACCGGACCTGCCGCAGCAGGTCGTCCAGCCCGCGCCGGCGCTGCGCGCCGGGCAGCCCGCGGCGCAGCAGGTCGCGCAGCGCGTCACCGGGGTTCGTGCCCTCCAGCATCGAATCGCCCATGGCGTCCAGCGCGGCGCGCACGTCGTACGGAGGGGCGAGCGGGTCCGGCCCCTCGTGGTACGGACCGTAGCGGTATCCGGCCACGGCGACCTCCTCCCTCGCTACGTCCGGCCCTCACCGAGCCGGGGGCTCGCTCCGTCCCGGTCGGGCCCGACGCGGACCGCGTCGGGGAACCGGTCGGCACCGGAGCACGTCACGTCCGGTACGTGGTGGTCCCGTCCTCGGTGTCCTTGGACAGCCGGCGCATCAGGTAGAGCCCTTCCAGCGCGAACTCCAGCGCCGCCGCCGCGTGTCCCGGCGACTCGCCCTCCATGCCGAGGCCGTTCATGATGCGGGCCAGGCCGGACACCGGGCCGATGTGGTGCAGCAGGTCGGCCGCCGCCACCAGTTCACCGGAGTCGACCGTCGCGCCTCTGTCGAACCGGTCCAGCAGGCCGCTGAGGTCGACCGGGCCGAGCGTGCGCCGCCAGGTCTCCGCGACGGCCCTGCGGAGCAGGTGCGCCAGCACCTCCTCCTCCCGGCCCTCCTCGCTGACCTCGAACTCGACCTTGCCGAGCAGCGTCGGCACGATCGACGGCAGGTCGCACACGCGCGCCACCGGCTGCTCCTCACCGGCGAGGGCCGCGCGGCGCAGCGCGGAGGCCGCCACCGTCTCGGTCGCCGCGATCGCGAACCGGGCGGACACGCCGGACCGCGTGTCGACCGCCGGGGACTCGCGGACCAGCCGGGTGAACCGCGCGATGACCTCCATCAGGTGGACCGGAACCGCCGCCGCGACCTCGGCCTCCTGGCCGATCAGCACGAGCTCGTCGTCGACGTCCAGGGGGTAGTGCGTGCGGATCTCCGCGCCGAAGCGGTCCTTCAGCGGGGTGATGATGCGGCCGCGGTTCGTGTAGTCCTCCGGGTTGGCGCTGGCCACCAGCAGGACGTCCAGCGGCAGCCGCAGGTTGTAGCCGCGGATCTGCACGTCCCGCTCCTCCAGGACGTTCAGCAGCGACACCTGGATGCGCTCGGCGAGGTCGGGCAGCTCGTTCACGCAGAAGATCCCGCGGTTGGTGCGCGGGACCAGGCCGTAGTGCACGGTCTCCGGGTCCCCGAGCGTACGGCCCTCCGCGACCTTGATCGGGTCGATGTCGCCGATGAGGTCGCCGACACTCGTGTCCGGCGTGGCGAGCTTCTCGCCGTACCGCTCGTCCCGATGCTTCCAAGCGACGGGCAACTCGTCGCCCGCCTCGGCCGCCAGCCGGCGGCAGCGCACGCACACCGGGGCGTACGGGTGGTCGTTGATCTCACAGCCCTCGACGACCGGAGTCCACTCGTCCAGCAGCCCGCCGAGCGTACGGATCAGCCGCGACTTGCCCTGGCCGCGCTCGCCGAGGAGGACGAGGTCGTGCCCGGCGAGGAGCGCACGCTCGACATGCGGCAGAACCGTGTCGTCGAACCCGACGATGCCCGGGAACCGGGGCTCTCCGGAGCGCAGCCGCGCGAGCAGGTTGTGCCGGATCTCGGCCTTGACAGACCGGTGCACGTGGCCGCCCGCCCGAAGCTCACCGAGTGTCGTTGGTCGCGTATTCACTGTGGGTACCGCTCCTCACTCGCCGGACGACCGGCGTGGTGCAGCACATTGCTCCAGGTCAGAGAGATGCTCACCCGTCTCACTGGCTTCATGGGCGGCTCTTGCCTCACCGCCCACTCCGCTCGCTGCGTCGGGCTCGCTCGTGATGACCCTATGCCGGGAACTCCGCCGCCGCATCCGACCACGGGGCGCGTCGCGCTACGAAGTCGATCATTGACTCGTGGCTTCGTCAGATGGCTGTGGTAGACCGTAACCATCGGACCCATGGTGCAGGGGAGGGGGCGATGGCACGCTTCGGCGATGGGCTGGCGGTCGGGCCGGACCTGGTCGCGGCCGCGGAGTCCGCGGTGGCGCAGGCGGTGACGCCGCTGGACGGCCCTCCGGACCTGGTTTTCGTCTTCGTGTCCGCGTCGAGCCCGGAGGCCGTCGAGCCGGCGGCGCGGCGGGCGATGGAGATCGCGGGCACCCCCAACGTGATCGGCTGTGGCGCTTCCGGGGTGATCGGCGGCAGCCAGGGAGTCGAAGGGTCCAGCGCGGTGAGCGCCTGGGCGGCCCGGCTTCCGGAGGCCCGTATCGAGCCGTTCCGGCTGGAGACGCTGAAGTTCCCCGCCTCGGAGGGCGAGGCGATGGCGCGTCTGGCGGTCGTGGGCATGCCGCAGACCCGGGATGACGACGTCGTCGCGGTGCTGCTGGCCGATCCGTACAGCTTCCCGGTGGACGCGTTCGTCGAGCGGTCCGGGGAGGTGCTGCCCGGGCTCCCGCTCGTCGGCGGGCTGGCCACCGGCCAGGGCGGCCGCGGGACCACCCGGCTGTTCGCGGACGGGGAGATCGTCGACTCCGGGGCCGTCGGCGTGCTCCTCGGCGGGTCGCTGATGACGTCGACCGTGGTCAGCCAGGGCGCCCGGCCCATCGGCCCGACGATGGTGGTCACCAAGGCCGAGGAGAACATCCTGTACGAGCTGGCCGGCATGTCGGCGCTGGCCAAGCTCGAGGAGATCGTCTCCGGGCTGCCGGAGGACGAGCGCCGGCTGGTCGAGGCGGGGCTGCTGATCGGCGTGGCCATGGACGAGTACGCCGAGCGGCAGGAGCGCGGCGACTTCCTGGTCCGCGGCGTGATCGGCGCGGACCCCGAGGTGGGGGCGCTGGCCGCCGGGGAGATCATCGAGGTCGGCCGGACCGTGCGCTTCCACGTGCGCGACGCCGGCGCGGCGGACGAGGACCTCACCCACCTGCTGGCCGACCTGGACCTGGCGCCCATCGAGGGCGCGCTGCTGTTCTCGTGCACGGGGCGGGGCCGGGCGATGTTCGCCGGCTCCGACCATGACGTGCGCACGCTGCGCGACGTGCTCGGCGGGCCCGGCGTCGGCGGGTTCTTCGCCGCGGGGGAGATCGGGCCGGTCGCGGGGCGCAACCACGTACACAGCTTCACCGCGTCCATCCTGGCCTTCGGCCCCGGCGGCAAGGAGGGCCCGTGACCGACTGTGTCCTCGCGGTCGACGTCGGCGGCACCAAGCTGGCCGCCGCGCTGGTCGAGCCGGGCGGGCGGATCGCCGCGTACGAGCGCATCTCCACGCCGCAGCCGCCGCACGCCGACGCCGAGACCCTCTGGCGGACGGTGCTCAGCCTGATCGACCGGCTGCCCGCCGCGCGGCTCGCCGGCGTCGGGGTCGGGTGCGGCGGCCCGATGAGCTGGCCGAGCGGGAAGGTCTCGCCGCTCAACATTCCGGCGTGGCGGGGCTTCCCGCTGCGCGAGCGGTTGCAGGACCGCTACCCGGACCTGCCGGTCCGGATCCACAACGACGCGGTCGCGATGGCGGTCGGAGAGCACTGGCGCGGCGCGGGCCGCGGGCGCGGCGACATGCTGGGCATGGTCGTCTCGACCGGCGTCGGCGGCGGGCTGATCCTCGGCGGCCGCCTCGTCGACGGGGTGAGCGGCAACGCGGGCCATATCGGTCACGTGATCGTCGACCATGAGGGGCCGCCGTGCGAGTGCGGCGGTCGCGGCTGCCTGGAGGCCATCGCGCGGGGGCCCGGCCTGGCGGCCTGGGCGCGGGAGCAGGGCTGGCCGGGCGAGACCGGCAAGGACCTCGCCACCGACGCCGCCCGAGGACACCCCATCGCCGTCCGGGCGATGAACCGCGCGGGGTGGGCGCTCGGCGTGGCGATCGCCTCCGCGACGCACCTGTGCGACCTGGAGGTCGTGGCCATCGGCGGCGGCCTGTCTCAGGCGGGCCCGCTGCTGTTCCGGCCGCTCGAGGACACGCTACGGGCACACGCCCGGATGGACTTCGCCCGCCAGGTCCGAGTCGTCCCCGCCGCCCTGGGCCAGATGGCCGGCCTGATCGGCGCCGCCGCCTTCATCCTCGCCGAGGACCGTTACTGGACCGCGGATTAGGGTTCGCGTTCAAGCCCGGCGGCGGGCGAGGGCCTGGCCGGCGGGGAACTCGTTCGCCATGTTGCGCAACAGCCGGATGGTCTCCTCGAGCGGCTGGCCCGCGACGAGCCGTTCCAAGACGCCGTGCAGGTGGTCTTCGACGGTGACGACCCGGCGCTCCAGCCGCCGCCCTTCGGGGGTGAGGGTCAGCGTGACGTATCTGCGGTCGTGCGGGTCGGTGGTGCGCTCCAAAAGTCCCTGTCCCACCAGGCGGTCGACCAGGCGGCTGGGGCTCGCAGTGGTCTCGCAGACCAGCAGGTGGCCGAGAGCCGACAGTGTGAGGGGCCCATGGTCGTGCATCACCCGGAGTACCTCGCCCTGGGAGGGGGTCAAACCGAGCGGCCGTAGTTGTGCGGCGAGGATCCGGTTCCCTTCCCGCTGCACGGCCAGGATCAGGTACCGCAGTTCTTCAACGGGCTTCACGGTTCGCCCCCTCGCTCGCGTCTGCAATCGGACGACGGTGCAAAGGTTACACGACACGTATGTCATGACAAGTATTTGACCGAACCCTCTTGCGGACAACAGATGTCGTGACATCTAATGTCATGTAACACAACGAGGGAGAGTGCCATGAGCACGTCCGACCCCATCGCGGGAGTCTCGGTCATCAGCACCGGCAACGTCACGATCCGTCCCGAGCACGTCGGGCCGACGTGGAAGAACACCTACCTGTGGCTGGCCACATCCCGGCGCTGGACGGCCCCCCGGCCGATCAACGTCTACGTGATCGAACACCGCCAGGGCCTGGTGCTGTTCGACACCGGCCAGGATCGCGCCTCGGTCACCGATCCGGACTACTTCCCCGGCGGGGTCAACGGCCTGGTCTACTCGCGGCTGGCCAAGTTCGACATCGCTGCCGACGAGACATTGGCGGCCGGGCTGCGAGGGCTGGGTCACGCCGTCCAGAACGTCCACACCGCGGTCCTTTCCCACCTGCATCAGGACCACATCGGTGGTCTCCCGCTGCTGGGTGACTCCCAGATCGTGGTCAGCCGATCCGAATGGGAGTCACTGCACCGGCCGCTGCGCCGTGCCCGCGGTCTGCTGACCGACCACATCGACCTGCCCGGCCTGCGGTGGAAGCGCATCACGATGGAAGGCCTCGCCGACCCCGCGCTCGCGCCGTTCCAGCACGGGCACGACCTGTTCGGCGACGGCAGCCTGGTGCTGCTGCCCACCCCCGGCCACACCCCCGGTTCCCTGTCGATGCTCGTGCGCCGCCCCGGCCGCCGACCGCTCCTCATGGTCGGTGACCTCACCTACGACGACCGGCTCCTGGCCCAAGGAGAACTCCCCGGCGTCGGCGGCAAGCGGCAGATGCGCACCGCCACCGGGATGGTCAACCAACTCCGCAGCCGGCTTCCCGGACTGGTCGTGCTGCCGGCACACGACCCCGAGGCAGGGCGGCGGCTGACCGCCGCCCTCGACAGCCCCCCGGTCGGCGGCTGACCGCCGCCCTCGCCCCCGGCCCGGCGGCCGACCGCCGCCCTCGACAGCCCCCGACCACCGACCCTCCGCATGCCCCCAGGAGCCAGAATGAGCTTTCAGATCTCACTGGACATCAACCGCCCCAGTGACACCGTGTTCGCCTTCATCGCCGACTTCCGCACAATGCCTCGCTGGTACGAAGCCGTTACCCAGGTCACCGCCCTTACCCCGGCCTTCTCCGGAAACGGCGCACGATTCCGCACGGTGCGCTCGCTGCCCGGTGGCCCCGCCCACAACGAGGTCGAGGTCACCACCCACATCCCGGGCGAACAGGTCACCTTCGCCTCCACCAGTGGCCCCACACCCTTCCGCTACCACTACCGGGTCGAACCGACCGCAGCAGGCACCAGGCTGACACTCGAGGCACAGATCAGCGGAACGGGCCTGCCCCACCCCCTCAGCGGCATCGCCGAACACTTGTTCAAACAAGGAATGAAAAAGAACCTGCACACCCTCCGGCGGATCCTCGAATCCACACCATGACGGCATCCACCACCGTCACGAAGACCCGGCTCCGACCGGCCTGGCCCCTGATATGCCACCGCTTCGGCGGAGCCCTGAACGCGCCCCACACCGACGCCACGAACCTGGTGGGATGAGTGCCCGATCCCTGCCGTGGGAGACTCGGGGCATGAGCGGTCCCGTCAGCGTAGATGAGGTCCGTGCGGCTCGCGAGGTACTACGCGAGGTCGCCGTGACGACCCCGATCCTGGAGTCCCGGTCGCTGTCGGCGAAGGTCGGCGGCCCGGTCCTGCTCAAGGCCGAGAACCTTCAGCGCGCGGGGTCGTTCAAGGCGCGCGGAGCGTACGTCCGCATCGCCCGCCTCAGCGCGGAGGAGCGGGCGCGCGGCGTTGTCGCGGCGAGCGCCGGGAACCACGCGCAGGGCGTCGCGCTGGCCGCCACGCTGCTCGGCTGCCGGAGCGTCGTCTTCATGCCGGAAGGCGCCCCGCTGCCGAAGGTCGCCGCGACCCGGGCGTACGGCGCGGAGGTCGTGTTCGGCGGACCGGGCGTGGACGCCTGCCTGGCGACCGCCAAGGCGTACGCCCACGACAACGAGGCCGTCTTCATCCACCCGTTCGACCATCCCGACGTGGTCGCCGGGCAGGGCACGGTGGGCTTGGAGATCCTCGAGCAGTGCCCGGAGGTCCGCACGATCGTGGTGCCGGTCGGGGGCGGCGGCCTGATCGCGGGGATCGCCGCGGCCGTGAAGGAACTGCGTCCGGACGTACGGGTCGTCGGCGCCCAGGCCGAGCGCGCGGCGGCCTTCCCGCCGTCACTGGCCGCCGGACGCCCCGTGTCCGTGGAGCCGGCCGGCACCATGGCCGACGGCATCGCGGTCGGCCGACCGGGCGACCTCACCTTCGAACTGATCTCCAAGCTCGTCGACTCGGTCGTCACCGTCTCTGAGGAGATGATCTCCCGAGCCCTGCTCAACTGCCTGGAACGTTCGAAACAGGTCGTCGAGCCCGCCGGCGCGGTCGGCGTCGCCGCGCTCCTGGACCGGCCACAGATGTTCGAGCCGCCCGTGGTGACGGTGCTGTCCGGCGGCAACATCGACCCGCTGCTGCTGTCGAAGGTGCTCCGCCACGGGCTGGCGGTGGCCGGTCGCTACCTGATGTTCCGCGTCCGGCTCCCGGACCGGCCCGGCGCGCTCGTCACGCTGCTGAGCGAGCTGGCCGAACTGGGCGTCAACGTCCTGGACGTCGTCCACCAGCGGACCGCCGCCCGGTTGAACATCGACGAGGCCGAGGTGTCGCTGCACCTGGAGACCCGCGGCCCGGACCACTGCGACGAGGTCCTCGGCCGCCTCCGCGCCGAGGGCTACACCCTCAGCTTCAGCTGACGTCCGCCGCCGCCGCGCTCTGGCCTCCCGCCCGCCGCGCCGGGTCGGGCGGCCTGGTCGGTGGTCTGGCCGACCCGCCCTGTCGCGCGGCACTGTCAGCCCGATCCGTGTCCGCCCCGAGACGCCGATAGTAGAATTCACGAACTAGTTGTGTTCTGAAACTACTGGAGGGGTTGTGGCTGATCGTACCGGACATGTCACGTTCCAGCACGGCCAGGCGTTCCTCGCCGCGATCTCCGAACGATGGAGCTATCAGATCCTGCGGGAGGTGTTCTTCGGTGTCCGCCGATTCGGTGAGCTCAAGCGCACCCTCGGCATCTCGGCGAACATCCTCACGTCGCGTCTTAATGATCTGACCGAGCTGGGTCTGCTGTCCAGGCGCGCCTACCGTTCCGACAAGCCGTGGTACGAGTACGAACTCACCGAGGCCGCCCGCGAGCTGGTCGTCCCGGCCATCGTGGCGATCACCCGTTGGGCGGAGGGCCACGCGACCGGGGGAGAAGAGGCTCGCCGCCCGCTGGTGCACACGGCCTGCGGCGGTGAGACCGACCCCTATCTCGCCTGCAGCGCCTGCCACCAGCCGATCGTGGCTTCGACCCTGCTGCCGCTCGGCGTCCAGGAGGAGGAAGTGAAGGGGGTTTCATCGCAGACCAACTAGTTGCAACGATGAACTAGTAGCAATAAAGTACTAGTCATGGCTCCGTCGCGTGAAAGGACGACTGGTCATGACGACAAGCTGGCTTGATGAGGTCACCGAGCAACTGATCCCCACCTCCCTCGGGCTGATCAACGTGCGCGAGGGAGGCCGGCCCGACGGCCCGGCCATGGTCTGCTGGCCCAGCCTGATGATGGACGGCACCATGTGGCGCTATCAGTACGAGCACTTCGCCCCCCGCCACCGCATGGTGCTCATCGACAGCCCGGGGCACGGCAGGTCCGACGCCCTTCGCAAGATCATCGATCTCAGGGACTGTGCGGACGCGCTGGTCGAGATCCTCGACAGCCTCGCGATCGACAAGTGCGTGCTCATGGGCAACAGCTGGGGCGGCATGCTCGCCGGGGTCTTTCCCGCCTACCACCCCGAGCGCACCGCGGCGGCGATCGGCATCAACTGCACCGCCTCACTGCCCACGATGTTCGAGAGCATCTGGGCCACCGCTCTGGCGACCTACCTCTCGCTGCACGCCAAGATGCCGCCACTGGCCGCCAGGGCCGCGCGCGCGGCGTTCGCCGGCCCGACCGCGGAGGCCACCAACCCGGAGTTCCTGAAGTTCACCGACTTCGTCCTGCGCGACGACCCCAAATCCGTGGCATGGGCGTTGCGCAGCATCCTCATCGGCCGCAAGGACGAGCACCGCCGGCTGGCCACCATCAGGAACATCCCGGTCCTGATCATCGCCGGTGAAGAGGACAGCCAGTTCCCGGTGCACGCCGTGCGCAAGATGGCGGACGCCATCGAGGGCAGCACGTTCCGCGTGCTGCTTCACACCGGCCACCTGGCGGCGCGCGAGAACCCCGACGCCGTCAACGCCGAGATCGACGCCTTCCTTGCCGCTCTGCCCGCCACCGTCTGAAGGAGCCGACCATGACCCACGACGCGACCCCGGCCACGACGCCGGACTGGATCCTGCAGATCATGCGCGAGATCGACACCCTTGAGTTCGGAGAAGGGTTCGCGCACATGACCGAGGACACCGAGATGTTCTTCGGCACCGCGCATGTCCGCGGCGCCGAGGCCATCAAGGCGTTCTTCGTCAAGATCGACGAACCGCTGAACATCACCCACGACGTCCTCGAATGCTGGAGCGCCGACGGCGTCGTGTTCCTGCACGGCGAGGCGACCATGGCCAAGAAGACCGAACCGGACCACATGGTGCGCGCCCCCTTCATGCACATCTACTACCTCGACGATGGACAACCGCTCCGCATTCGAAGCATTCGCATCACCGCCGGGCCGCTGGAAACCGACACGGTGATGTGACACCACGCGCCGACAGGCCGGCGGATGACGCCGGCGTCGGCCCCGGCCGTGCTCCCTGGCAATCACTGCGCTCTAGATGCAGTGAATACCAGCGCAACGCCTTGAGCCGTCTCCCAGGAGCGGACATACGGGGCGTACCTTCGTCGGATGTCGAGGATCACGGCCTCGATGCGGAGCATCGAGTCGACCCGGCACCATCCGAGCTCCAGGTAGCGCCAGTGAAGGAGCCAGTAACAGCGCATCGATGGATCGAATGCGATTATCCATTCGGAGAACCGTGCCTTGATGTGCTCGATGGTGAGGGTGGTGTCGATCACGAGTACCTCCGCACCATCGCCCAGACGACCTTCCCTCCCGAAGCGCTCGGGGAGGTCCCGTGCCGATACGAGCAGCTCCTGACGATCGCGAGGCCGCGTCCTTTTTCGCCGGCCAGGGTCGGGCGCTGTCGTCGGGGTAGCTCGTTCGCGGGGTCGTAGACATAGATGGCGACGAGGTCCTTGATCGGGAAGATCGATATGTCGATCTGTTTTCCGGGAGCCGCGGCGATCGCGTTCGTGGCCAATTCGGAGACGATCAATTCTCCGTCGTCGATCGTGCTGGGGTTACAGCCGAGGCTGTCGAGTGTTGTGCGCGCGAAGGCGCGGGCGCGCTTGGCCTCTTTGGGGTCACCCATGATCGTTAGGGTCCGGATGTCGTTCGGCTCTGTGGGCAGTTGGCGCATGGGACGGCTCCCGCCTTGAATGGCCTGCCTTTCTGCAAGCTCTGTCCACAGTGCCGACATGCGCTACGCTCCGGAATTGAACGGTCACAACGCGCAGAGAATTCGTGGCAACTCACGGAGCCGACGAGAGATATCTAGAGTCGGACAGAAAGGTATCGACATGGGCAATCCCCCGAGCCCGGCCCTGATCAAGCTCGCAGCGGCGATCCGGCGGAACCGGAAGCGGACGGGATACACACAGGTCGAGCTGGCCAAGGAGATCCCCTGCTCGGACAAGACGATCAGCGCGATCGAGACGGGGCGGGAGCGCCCCTCGCGAGAGATGGTCGCCGCGATAGAACGCGCGCTCCAAACCTCGGACGGCGCACTGGTCGATCTCTTCGATCTCCTCGAACAGGAGAGCCTTCCCCGCTGGATACGCGACTGGCTGATCGAAGAACGCCGGGCGTCCCGGCTCCGGTCGTTCCAACTCGCGATCATGCCCGGTCTGCTGCAGACCGAGGACTACGCGCGGGTCCTCCTCGGCGGGAACGAGGCGGCGGTGCAGACGCGAATGGAGCGCCAGGCGCTTCTCTCGGCGGACCCGCCGCCGAAACTGCACTTCGTCATCGACGAAGCGGTTCTCTACCGCGACAAGGGCGGCCCGAAGGTGATGCACGAGCAGCTCCTGCGGCTCGTCGACAGCGTTTCCGAGCACGTCACCGTGCAGGTCGTCCCCTCCGACGCCAGCCCGCGACTGTCGGGGGCCTTTACAATCGGGACGATCGACGGTAGTGAGGTGGGTTATATAGACACGGCCGTTCGCGGGATCGTCACCGGCAACCACGAGGACATAGCCGCCTTAGAGGATGTGTGGGAGACGATCCGTACCCATGCCCTTTCCCAGCGAGAGTCGTTGGACTTCATCAGGAGAACGGCGGAAGAGAGATGGACGTGAACGACGCGCAGTGGCGGAAGTCTAAGCGCAGCAGTGACAACGGCGGCGACTGCGTCGAGGTGACCGTGCTCGACGGCGAGTGATCGGCCGGCGGCGGCCGCGGATGGACTCGCGGCCGCGCCGGACGTCTTTCGGGGCGGCAGGAGGCGTGCGTATGGAGCAGGGATCCGCGGCCCCGGACGTGTTCGAGGCGGCGCGGCTCGGGCCGTTGACCCTTCGGAACCGGGTCATCAAGGCGGCGACGTTCGAGGGGATGACGAAGGGCGCCGTCGTCACCGATCAGCTCATCGAGTTCCACCGGCGGCATGCGGCGGGCGGGGTCGGCATGACGACGGTGGCGTACTGCGCGGTGGCGCCGGAGGGCCGTACCGAGCGGCATCAGATCTGGATGCGTCCGGAGGCGCTGCCGGGTCTGCGGCGGCTGACCGACGCGGTGCACGCCGAGGGTGCGGCGATCTCGGCTCAGCTCGGGCACGCCGGGCCCGTGGCGAACGGCAGGTCCAACGGCGTCCCGTCGCTGGCTCCGTCCGGCGGGTTCAATCCACAGAGCATGCGGATGAACCGCAAGGCCACTCCGGCCGACATCGAGCGGGTCACCAAGGCGTACGGCGACGCGGCGTTACTGGCGATCGAGGCGGGGTTCGACGCGGTCGAGATCCACCTGGGCCACAACTACCTCGCCAGTGCGTTCCTCAGCCCGAGGCTCAACAAGCGCCGGGACGAGTACGGCGGATCACTCGAAGGCCGGGCGAAGGTGGCGCTCGGCATCGCACGGGCCGTACGGGACGCCGTCGGGGACCGGATCGCCGTCCTCGCGAAGTTCAACATGGACGACGGCGTACCGGGTGGGTTCTGGCTGGACGAGAGCCTGCAGGTCGCCCAGTGGCTGGAGCGCGACGGCGGCGTCGACGCGCTGGAGCTGACGGTGGGCAGTTCGCTGCTCAACCCGATGTACCTGTTCCGGGGCGACGCGCCGCTCCGGGAGTTCGCCGGGGCGTTCCCCCAGCCGCAGCGGCTGGGCATCGCGCTGGTCGGCGGGCGTTTCCTGCGGAGCTATCCCTACCAGGAGGCGTTCCTGCTGGACAGCGCCCGCCAGTTCCGCGCCGCCCTGAGACTGCCCCTGGTGCTGCTGGGCGGCATCACCGAGCGGGCGACGATGGACCGCGCGATGGCCGAGGGCTTTCAGTTCGTCGCCATGGCCCGCGCGCTGCTCCGCGAGCCCGACCTCGTCAACCGCATTCGCAAGGATCCCGCAACGCGGTCGCTGTGCATCCACTGCAACAAGTGCATGCCGACCATCTTCCGCGGCACTCACTGCGTACTCGCCTGAACACCGGCGGCCCCGCCCGGAGAGGACGACCCGCATGTCCCAGCGTTTCGCAGCAAAGGTCGCGCTGATCACCGGCGCGGCCTCCGGCATCGGCCGCGCCACCACACTCCGCCTGGTGGGGGAGGGCGCCACGGTGTTCGCCGTCGACCTCGACGCCGAGCGGCTGAAGGAGACCGCGTCGCTCGCGGACGGGACGGTCACCACTCGCACGGCCGACGTCTCCGACCCCGCGACCTGCGCGGCGGTGGTCCAAGAGTGCGTCGACGCGTACTCCCGGATCGACGTGCTCGGCAACATCGCGGGCGTCGCCCGGTCCGACCACTTCACCGAGCTGACCGTCGAGCAGTACCGCCGGCTGATGGGCGTCAACGTGGACGCGTGCTTCTTCCTCAGCCAGGCCGCGATGCCGTACCTGCTGGAGACCGGCGGGAACATCATCAACATCGCGTCGAGCGCGGGGCTGGTGGGACAGGCGTACACGGTGGCGTACTGCGCTTCGAAGGGCGCGGTGATCCAGATGACCAGGGCGCTGGCGATGGAGTACGTCAAGCGGGGCATCCGCGTGAACGCCATCGCCCCAGGTGTGATCGACACACCGCTCATCCAGAAGTGGGAGTTCCCCGCGGACGTCGAGGTCGACCTGCTGATGCGGTACGCCCCCCTCCGCAACGCGGGTGAGGCGGAGGACGTCGCCTCCCTGTTCGCCTACGTCGCTTCGGACGAAGGGCGCTCGATCCACGGCGCGGTGCTCAGCGTCGACAACGGCATGGCCGCCGGCTGACCGACGCGGCGAAGCGAACGACCCGGTGACTCACCGAGTCACCGGGTCGTCTTCGAACTCTTGCTTACAGCGCGGGCTTGCCCTCGCTGTAGACCCACGCCTTGAACAGCTTGTCCAGGTTCTTGTGGGTGAAGTGCTCGGTGAAGGAGATGAACTGCGCCGTCGTGGCGTTGCCGTAGCGGTGCTCGGCCGGCCACGCCTTGATCAGCTGGAAGAACACCTTGTCACCGACGGCCTTGCGGATCTGGTGGATCGTCATCGCGGCCCGCGTGTAGGTGAGGTCGTCGAAGATGTGATCACGGCCCGGGTCGGCGACCTTGCCGGTCCAGTCGGTGTCCGCGGAGTTGTACGCCTGGTCGAAGTACTGCTGCGCCGTCTGACCGCCGTGCTGCTCGCTGTAGAGCCACTCGGAGTAGGTCGCGAAGCCCTCGTTCAGCCAGATGTGCTTCCACTGCGCCGGGGTCACGGCGTCGCCGAACCACTGGTGGCCCAGCTCGTGGGCGAGCAGGTCCGCGCTCGGGAGCGCGCCGGCCGACCGGCGCGCGTACACGGGACGGCCCTGCGTCTCCAGGGAGTAGCCGACGTTCGGGGCCAGCACGTTGATGCCGCCGACGGAGCCGAACGGGTAGCGGCCGTACAGCTTCTGCTCCCACTCGATGACGTCGGAGGTCGCCCGGTTGAAGTCGTCCGAGGCCGTGGCCGACTTCACCGAGGTCGGGTCGACGGCGGTGATGTTGCGCAGACCGCTCGGCGTACGGGTGTCCTTGACGTCGAAGTGGCCGATCGCCACCATGACGAGCTCGCTCGCGGTCGGCTGCCGGTCCGCCCAGCGGTACGTCGTGGTCGACCCGTGCGTGTGCGTACCGGTCGGCTCGCCGTTGGCCAGCGCCTGCAGGCCCTTCGGCACCGTGATGGTGAAGTCGTACGTCGCCTTGTCGTCGGTGCTGTCGTTGACCGGGTACCAGGTCGCGGAGCCGAACGGCTGGGAGAGCGCCACCGCGCCGTCGTGCGTCTGGATCCAGCCGGAGATGCCGAGCGCCTTGTCGTCGATCATTTGCGGGACGCCGGAGTAGGCGACGTCCACCGTGAACGACCGTCCCTTGTGCAGGCCGTGCGGAGGCGTGATCACCAGCTCCTGCGCGCCCGTGCGCTCGAACTTCGCCGGCTGCCCGTCGACCTTGAGCTTGCTGATCTTCAGCGGGCCGAGGAAGTCCAGGTCGAACCGGGAGAGGTTCTGCGTCGCGGTCGCGGAGATCGTGGCCTGCGCGTCGATCGCCTTGGTGCCGGCGTCGTACGAGAGCGACAGGCTGTAGTGCCGGGCGTCGTAGCCGCCGTTGCCCATGTCGGGGAAGTACGGGTCACCGGCGCCGGGCGCGCCGGGGGTGAACCCGGTCTTGGCCTGTGCGGCGGAAAGGGGGGTGAGCAGGCCGGCCGCCGCCACGATGGCGGCGATCGACAGAGCTCGTGGGGTAAGCCTTGCCATGCACCTCTCCAGTTGTCCTTGATGGCGCGACGCCTCAGGTGTCACGCGGGACACAGCATGCTCTCTGTCCTCGCCGATCACAAGGTTCCACTCGTGCTCACCACGAGGTCGGGCGCGTCTTTCCGTACAGCCACACCTGGAAGAATCTGCCGAGATCCTTGCCGGAGACCTTTTCAGCGAGCGCGATGAACTGCGGGGTCGTGGCGTTCCCGTGACGGTGCTCGCTCGTCCACGCCCGCAGGATCGCGAAGAACTTCGCGTCCCCCACCTTCTGCCGCAGCGCGTGCAGGGTCATGCCGCCGCGCTCGTACACCGCGCGGCCGAACAACTGCGACCGGCCCGGCGCGGCCGTGGGCACCGACCACAGGTCCGGGCTGTCGACCTGGCGGTACCGCTGGTCGAACTGCGTCTGCACGGACGGGCCGGTGCCGGTCCGCTCACCCCACAGCCACTCGGCGTACGTCGCGAAGCCCTCGTTGAGCCAGATGTCGCTCCAGCGAGTGATCGTCACACTGTCGCCGAACCACTGGTGCGCCAGTTCGTGCGCGACCGTGGTCGGGTCGGCGCCCATCGTCGGGTTGTACTCCGGCTTGGTCTGCGTCTCGAGCGCGAACCCGACCCGGAGGTCGTCGATGACGCCGCCGGTCGACGCGAACGGGTACGGCCCGAACAGCTTCGACCACGCGTCCACGACCTGTGCGGTCGTGGTGTACAGCTTGTCCGCCGTCGTGGTCGTGACGGCCGGGTCGACCGCCGCGTACACCGGGACACCGCCGGGCGTACGGCCGGTGCGGACCTTGAACCGCCCGACGTCCACCATCGCCAGGTAGGTCGCCATCGGGGCGTCCTCGCGCCAGGTGTAGGTCGTCGAGTTCCCGCTGGTGGCGGCCTTGGTCTGGATCCCGTTGGCGATCGCGGTGAGGCCGCGCGGCACGGTGAGCCGGAAGTCGAAGCTGGCCTTGTCCGCCGGGTGGTCGTTCGAGGGGAACCAGGTGTGCGCCCCGCTCGGCTCGTCGCCGGTGAAGACCCCGTCCGAGGTGCTGATCCAGCCGTACCGGCCCAGCGCCGGGTCGTCGACCTGCCCCGGGTTCCCGGAGTAGCGGATCCGGACGGCGAACCGCCCGCCCCGGGCGATCGGCGTGGCCGGGGTGACGGCGAGTTCGCTGCCGGTGCGGGAGTAGGAGGCGGTCCGGCCGTCGACCGTGACCTCGGACACGGTCAGCCCGGTGAGGTCCAGGTCGAAGCGGCTCAGCGGGCTGGTCGCGACCGCGGTGACGGTCGCGGTGCCGGCCAGTTCGGGCGTCCCCTTGGGCGTGATCCGCAGGTCCAGGGCATAGTGCTGGACGTCGTAGCCGCCGTTGCCGTCACCGGGGACGTAGGAGTCCCCGACGCTCGTGGCCCCGACGGCCGGCGGCGCCGAGGCCGCCGCCGACGACCGGGCGGAGCCGCCGTGCGGCGAGCAGGCGGTGAGCGCGCCGACCAGCAGCGCGCTCACGGTGATCCGGGAAGAGGGAAGACTCACCGCCCCAGCCTCGCCGCAAAACGCCGATAAAGCGAACTCGCCGTTTTGCCCGATCCGGCCGGTGAAACGGCGGAACCGGACCGGTCGCCGCGCCTTCGCAAAGAAGACTTTGCCCGCCCCTTGCCGGGAATCTCCCCCTTCTCCGGAGATCGCCGACTAAAGATTCCCGCGCCGTTCCTGCTCTCGCTCGATCGCCTCGAAAAGGGCCTTGAAGTTGCCCTTGCCGAAGCCGAGCGAGCCGTGCCGTTCGATCAGCTCGAAGAAGACGGTGGGCCGGTCCTGTACGGGCTTGGTGAAGATCTGCAGTAGGTAACCGTCCTCGTCGCGGTCCACCAGGATCCGCCGTTTCTGCAGCTCCTCGATCGGCGCCCGGACGTCACCGATGCGCTCCCGCAGCTCAGGGTCCTCGTAGTAGGAGTCCGGCGTGTCCAGGAACTCCACGCCCGCCGCGCGCATCGCGTCCACGGTGCGCAGGATGTCGTTGGTGGCCAGGGCGATGTGCTGCATGCCCGCGCCGCCGTAGAACTCCAGGTACTCATCGATCTGGGACTTCTTCTTGGCGATCGCCGGCTCGTTGAGCGGGAACTTCACCTTTCTGCCGCCGTCGGCCACGACCTTCGACATCAGCGCCGAGTACTCGGTGGCGATGTCGTCGCCGACGAACTCCTTCATGTTGGTGAAGCCCATGACACGCTGGTAGAACTCCACCCACTCGTCCATCCTGCCGAGCTCGACATTGCCGACGCAGTGGTCGATCGCCTGGAAGTACCTCTTGGCGGGCGGCGCCACGATGGGGTCGGCGGCGACGTATCCCGGCAGGTACGGGCCGGAGTAGTCCGTCCGCTCCACCAGCGAGTGCCGGGTCTCGCCGTAGGCGGCGATGGCCGCGACCACGACCTTGCCGTGCTCGTCCTCCAGGACGTGCGGGGCCTCGACGCTCGTCGCTCCCTGGGCGATCGCGTGCCGGTACGCCGCCTCCGCGTCCGGCACCTCGATGGCCAGGTCGATCGCGCCGTCCCCGTGCTCGGCGACGTGCCGGCCGAGGTCGGTGCCGGCGCGGACGGCGCCCTTCAGCACGAACCGCGCGCCACCGGACTCCAGCACGTACGCGGCCTCGTCCCGGCTCCCGGTCTCCGGCCCCTTGTACGCGACGCAGCGCATCCCGAACGCGGACGAGTAATAGTGCGCAGCCTGGCGGGCGTTGCCCACGGCGAAGACGACGGCGTCCATGCCCTTGACGGGGAACGGGTCCTCCCGGCGCGGGCGCGACGCGAGTTCCTGCCGCTCGGTTACCTCAGTCATGGCTACTCCCTGCACTGCGGTGGGCGAGGTTCCTCCACAATGTCGATCGCCAGGTACAGAGTGCGCAAGGCCGGACAGATTCACTGCGCACCTTGTACAGTGCACTCGGCAGACGATTGGGAGATCTGTACACCCTGCCCAGGGAATCGGTGAGGCGAGATGATCGATGACCTCGACGCCCGGTTGATCGGGCTGCTGACCGCCGAGCCGCGCATCGGCGTTCTGGAGTGCTCACGCCGGCTGGGTGTGGCGCGCGGCACCGTGCAGGCGAGGCTGGACCGGCTGCAGGAGCGCGGGGTCATCCGCGGGTTCGGACCGGATGTCGACCCGGCCGCGCTGGGCTACCAGGTGACCGCGTTCGTCACCTTGGAGATCCGGCAGGTGGGCGGGCATGATCCCGTCGCCGCGCGGCTGGCGGCCATCCCCGAGGTCATCGAGGTGCACACGATCACCGGTGGCGGCGACATGCTGTGCCGCATCGTCGGGCGGGGCAACCAGGATCTCCAGCGCGTCATCGACCTGATCGTCGACGTGGAGGGCGTCCAGCGGACCTCCACCGTCATCGCGCTGGCCACGCCGGTGCCGCAGCGGACGCTGCCGCTAGTACGGGCCGCGACGCGGCCGTGACCGCACGCGTCATCGCCCGTACGCCGCCGGCGTACGGGCGATGACGCGCGTCAGGTCCGATCGTCTCGACGTTGCGGGATCGATCCGGGATTTCGGCCGATGTCACCGGGG
Source organism: Actinoallomurus liliacearum (assembly GCF_039542035.1). NCBI lineage: Bacteria > Bacillati > Actinomycetota > Actinomycetes > Streptosporangiales > Thermomonosporaceae > Actinoallomurus > Actinoallomurus liliacearum. The sequence goes on along the minus strand of NZ_BAABHJ010000008.1, from coordinate 377,965 downwards.
GTGCGACCGGCCGTCGGGAGAACGGGGGCCTCAGCCGCCGACGTACGGCGTGGCGTCGAGGATCTCGACCTCCATGCTCCGGCCGTTCGGCAGGTTGTACTTGGCCTTCTCGCCGACCTTCTTGCCGTTGATCGCGGCACCGAGCGGGGACTTGGGGGAGTAGACGTCGATCGGGGCGCCGCTCTCCTCCCGGGAGGCCAGCAGGAACGTGACCTCCTCGTCGTCACCGACGAACTGCACGGTCACGGTCATTCCGGGGCCCACCACGCCTTCGGTACGCGGTGCCTCACCCACGCGGGCGTTCTGCAGGATCTGCTGAAGCTGGAGGACACGGCCCTCCTGCTTGCCCTGCTCCTCCTTGGCCGCGTGGTATCCACCGTTCTCCCGCAGGTCCCCTTCCTCGCGGGCGGCCTCGATCTTCTGCGCGATCGCGATCCGGCCCTCACCCGTGAGGTAGTCCAGCTCTGCCTTGAGCCGGTCGTACGCCTCCTGGGTCAGCCAGGTGACGTTCTCATCGCGGGTCTCGGTCACGGGTACTCCTCATCCACAGGATGTGCGGCCGTTGAACTCTCTAGGCTACCGGCACTTGAACGTGAAGTAGCCGAGCGTCGAGAGCTTTATGCCGTTATGACGTTCATGTTTGTTCCCCAGTGGGGAGCCCTTTTTAACCTACGCGGCAGTCGTTGACGGTCACCGATGTGGCCCGTGATGAAGTCGGCAGCTCCTGGTGCCTCTCCACACTGCCGGTACCGGGCGGAACGGTCACCTCGGCCCGGCCGAGCTCGGAGTGGTCGGTGGCGTACGCGACCAGGGCGCAGCGCACGTCATCGCCCTTCGGCTTGCTGATCTGGTAGTGCACTCGCACCGAGTGATCCGCCAGCTGGAAGGAGATGACCTCCGGGGTGATCCCCGGCCTGCCCTCCGAGAAGCCCACGATGATCGCCCAGCCCACGGCGCAGACCGCCACCAGGAGGCCGATGACCGCGTAGGCCACCTTGTTGCCCTTGCGGGCGGCATCGGGGGCGCCCGTGCCGGCGATGTCGGGGTCGCCCGTGCGGGCGGTGTCGGGCGTGCTCATCGGCGTCGCGGCGTGGCCGCCTCGGGGGTCGCGCCGAGGTCGAACACCGCATCCCTCCCTCGAAATGTCGGTGGGGCTCGTTACCGTGGCCCCGCCCGGGAATCTTCGTGCGGGGGGCCGGTGTTCTCCGGAAGAATCCACCTGGCGGGAGCGGCCTTGATGACCGGGGCCACCCGCGCGACGACTACGACCTTACGCTGACGGGGAGCCTACGTTGTCCGAGAGATCGACCGGTACGGAGCCGTTGCGCCTGATGGCCGTCCACGCTCACCCGGACGACGAGTCCAGTAAGGGCGCCGCCACGATGGCGCGCTACGCCGCCGAGGGCGTCGAGGTCCTGGTCGTCACCTGCACCGGCGGCGAGCGCGGGGACATCCTCAACCCCGCGATGGAGAAGCCGGAGATCAAGGCCAACCTCGCGGCGGTGCGCATGGAGGAGATGGCCAAGGCCCGGGAGATCCTGGGCGTGGAGCAGCAATGGCTGGGCTTCGTCGACTCGGGCCTGCCCGAGGGCGACCCGCTGCCGCCGCTGCCGGAGGGTTGCTTCGCCCTGCAGCCGATCGAGGTCGCGAGCGAGCCGCTGGTCCGGGCGGTCCGGGAGTTCCGGCCGCACGTGATCCTGACGTACGACGACAACGGCGGCTATCCCCACCCCGACCACATCATGTGTCACAAGGTGTCGGTGGAGGCGTTCAACGCGGCGGGCGACCCCGACCGGTACCCCGGCACCGGCGAGCCGTGGCAGCCGCTCAAGCTCTACTACCACCTGACCTTCCACCAGGAGCGGTTCCAGGCGGAGCACACGGCGATGATCAAGGCGGGGCTCGAGTCGCCCTACGCCGAGATGCTCCAGCGCTGGGAGGACCGCCCGCTCCAGTGGGAGATCACCACCCGCGTGCCGTGCGCCGACTACTTCGAGGTCCGTGACCAGGCGCTCCTCGCGCACGCCACGCAGATCGACCCGAACGGGCCGTTCTTCGCCTGCCCGACGGAGATCAAGCGCGAGGCATGGCCGACCGAGGACTACCATTTGGCGCGTTCCCTGGTCGACACGGAGCTGCCGGAGGACGACCTGTTCGCCGGCGTCCGGGAGAAGGTGTGCCTGTCATGATGTATCTCGCGGTCAACGAAGACCAGGTCACCCCTGGGGTGGTGGCCTTCTTCATCGTCGCCGCGCTGGGCGTGACGCTCTTCTTCCTGATCCGTTCGATGAACCGGCACATCCGGAGGATCGAGGCGCCCAGCGAGGACGAGCTGCGGCAGGCCGACTGGGAGCGCCGGCAGAAGAAGAGCGTCACGTCCGACGCGGACGAGCGCAAGGCCTGACACCTCCTGCAGGACCTCCCGTCCGGAGAACCGGCCCTCGGCGTGACGAGGGCCGGTGTATCGCGCCAGGCAGGTGTGCCGCGCCTGGCCGCTGCGTCGGGTGAGGTCGCGGCGTCCGGCCAGGCCGGGGTGTCGGGTCCGGCCAGGGCGTCCGTCGCTTCAGGCCGAGGCGGGCACCCGTTGGACCGGGGATCGGCCCCGGAGCCGGTCGGCCGCGCCGGCCAGCCCGGCTCCAACGACGATCACGGCCAGTCCGGCGACCGCGTCGGCGATGTAGTGGTTGGCGGTCCCGATGACGACCGCGAAGATGAAGACCGGATAGGCCACGGCCAGGATCCGCAGCAGGCGGCGGGTGGTGTTGCGCGCGACCTGCCAGCCGCACCAGGCCGCCCAGCCCACATGCAGGGACGGCATCGCCGCGAACTCGTTGGTCAGACCGCCCAGCCCCTTGGGCGCGCTGGCGTCCCCGGACCACCAGCCCCATTCGTGGTACTTCGCGAGCGTGTCGACGAAGCCCGGCAGCATCCGCGGCGGGGCCGTCGGGAACAACGAGAAGCCCACCAGCCCGAGCAGGGTGGCGGCGACCAGCGTCGTACGGGCCCGCGCGTACTGCCAGGGGCGCCGCTTCCACAGCCACACCAGCACGACCGGCGTGACCACGTAGTGCAGGGTCGCGTAGGCGTACGACATCGCGACCCCGAGGACCGGCAGGCCGGAGACGGCGTGGTTGACGGCCCGCTCGTGGGCGAGGTGCAGCGCCCGCTCCAGGCCGAGCACGTGATGCGCGTCGGCGAACGCCTGCCCGTGGCCCGCCGCCACCAGCATCCGCACGCCGTCGTACATCAGGTACACGGCGAAGAGCAGCAGTACCTCGCCCCACCATCGGTTGCGGGGGCGTGTCGAAATCGTGGGAAGTGCCGGGGGCGGTGCCGTGTACGCCCGGGGAACTTTGGTCACCAACGCGGGACCCCCTCCGCCGTCGTGCCTCTGTCCGAGGTCTGTCCGTACCCTCCTGCACCGGTGTTATGTGTAACGTACATCTACCTGGTTCATTCCCGACGCCCAGGGCCTCCGGTGCGTCTCCCGAGCGGGCTCTCAGGACGCGTTCAGGTAGTACTCAACTCAGCAGGTCACTATGGAGGGGTGACTGAAGCGCGACTTCTCGTGGTCGAAGACGAGCCCAACATCCTCGAACTGCTGTCCGGCAGCCTGCGCTACGCGGGATTCGAGGTGGCGACGGCGACCGGCGGCACCGAGGCCGTCCAGGTCGCGCTGCAGCGTCGACCCGACCTGATCGTGCTGGACGTCATGCTGCCCGACATGGACGGCTTCGACGTCATCCGCCGGCTGCGCGGCGGCGGGGCCCACATCCCGGTGCTGTTCCTCACCGCACGGGACGCCACGCAGGACAAGATCCGCGGGCTGACGCTCGGCGGGGACGACTACGTCACCAAGCCGTTCAGCCTCGAGGAGGTCATCGCCCGCATCCGCGCCGTGCTGCGCCGCGCCCAGGGCGGCCCCGCCGAGCCACCGCCGCGCCTCAGCTTCGCCGACCTCGAACTGGACGAGGAGAGCCACGAGGTCTGGCGGTCGGGCAAGCCGATCCAGTTGTCGCCGACCGAGTTCAAGCTGCTGCGCTACTTCATGACCAACGCCAACCGCGTGCTGTCCAAGGCGCAGATCCTCGACCACGTCTGGGACTACGACTTCCGCGGTGACACCGGCATCGTCGAGTCCTACGTCTCGGTGTTGCGCCGCAAGCTCGACAAGCTCGGCCCCCGCCTGATCCACACGCTGCGCGGGGTCGGTTACGTGCTGCGCCTGCCTCCGGAGCGCTGATGGCCGCCTGGGCGCGGCGCCTGTCCGCCCGGACTCCGTTGCGGATCAAGCTCATCGCCGCGGTCGTCACACTCGTGATCCTGGCCCTCATGGTGGTCGGCGTCGCGAGCGTCTCGGTGATGCGCAACTACCTGCTGGGCCGCACCGACCTGCAACTGCAGGACCTGCTCCACCGGAGCGAACGCTCCCTGGCCCAGCCGGGCAAGCCGCTGCCCGGGCAGGGCGGCGGGTCCATCGTCCAGATCCGCGACGCCGACGGCAAGGTGGCCAAGAGCACGTCCGTGTCGCCCTGGGGGATCGTCCAGCCGAATCCCGCGGTCCCGGAGGACACGGCCTGGCTCGACGAGCACACCGACAAGCCGTTCACCGTCGGCGCGGAGTCCGGGGACACCCGTTGGCGGGTGCGCGTCGAGCCGGCCGGGACCGGTTACATCGTCGTGGCCATCGACATGACCGAGGCCGGGCGCACGGTGCGCAGGTTCGTGGGCGTGGAGCTGGTCGTCGGCAGCGTCGTCATCGTCCTCATCGCCGGGCTCGGCATCGCGATCGTGCGCGCCAGCCTCCGCTCCCTCGAGGACATCGAGCACACGGCGGCCGCCATCGCGACCGGCGACCTGTCGCGCCGGGTCCCCGACGCCGATCCGCGGACGGAGGTCGGCCGTCTGGGCGACGCGCTCAACGGCATGCTCGCCCAGATCGAGACGGCCTTCCACGCGCAGGCGCGGTCGGAGGCGACCGCGCGCGAGTCCGAGGAGCGCATGCGCCGCTTCGTCGCCGACGCCAGCCACGAACTGCGCACGCCGCTGAGCGTGATCCGGGGGTTCGCGGAGTACTACCGGCAGCGCGACGACGTCGACCGCGCGGAGCTGGACCGGCTCATCGTCCGGGTCGAGGACGAGGCGGTCCGGATGGGCGCGCTCGTGGACGACCTGCTGCTCCTGGCCCGGCTCGACCAGCAGCGTCCCCTCGCCATGCGCCCCGTCGACCTGCTCGCCCTGGCCGCCGAGGCCGTGCACGACGCCCGCGTCCTCGACGGCGAGCGGAACATCACCCTGTCCGTACGCAGCGGCTCGGCGTTCATCGTGACCGGGGACGAACTGCGGCTGCGGCAGGTCATCCGCAATCTGCTGACCAACGCGCTGCAGCACACCCCGGCCGGTACGCCGGTCGAGGTGACGGTGCACTCCGGGCGGCTGGGCGACTCGCCGGCGGCCGTGCTGGAGGTCGCCGACCAGGGTCCGGGCATGCCACGGGAGCAGGCGGAGCGGGTGTTCGAGCGGTTCTACCGGGCCGACCCCGCCCGCAGCCGCGGCGGCACCGGCCTCGGCCTGGCGATCGTCGCCGGCCTCGTGCACGCGCACGCCGGCACGGTCGAGGTCGAGACGGCACCGGGCGACGGCGCCACCTTCCTCATCACCCTCCCGCTCGACCCGGACGCGGTCGAGGCGGACCCGGCCGAGACGGTCTCCGCCTAGACCCGGGCGGCGCGTCCGGTCTTCGGCTTTTACCAGGGCCTTATTGCGCCAATTCTCAGGTTGGGCTCAGCGTTGTTCAAGACGCGGTGGACATCCTCGAAGTGTCAGACAAAGTACCGACTTTGGGGGACGAAGCCATGGAAACCCACGACCGGCCCGCGGACGAGCGTCCCGAGGAGTCGCAGCCCGGGACGACCCCGTCCGTGGAGTCACAGACGGGTTCCTCGTCCACATCCGAAGCGCAGCCCGCCGACGTGCGCTCCTGGCCGCCGTCCGAGCCGCAGCCGGCAGAGGAGCGGACCGAACCGCAGAACCCGGTGCCGTCGGCGGCCGCCGAGACACCGGCCGAGCCGCCGGCGCCCGGCCCACAGGGGCCGCAGGGCGGCCAGGACGAGCACCCGTACGGCGCGCGGCCGGAGGCGGCGGCCTACGGAGTGCACGCCGAGCAGCCGCACGGCGCGGGCGCCGCGGCGTACGGCGCGCAGGCCGAGCACGCAGCGGCGTACGGCGCGCCCGGCCAGCAGCCTCCGCAGGGGCCCGGAGCGTACGGATCGCCGTACGGCGCGCAGCCGGGCCCGTACGCGTACCCCGCCCAGCCACAGCAGCACCCCGCCGGCCGGCTGACGGCGCGGCGCAAGGTGGCCGCCAGCGGCATCGCCCTGGCCCTGGTCCTCGCCGGGGGACTCGCCGGAGGCGCCGTCGCGGCGCTGGTCGACCACGGCCGGACCGTGTACGCCAGCCCGACCGCCGTGCAGGGGGCGTCCAACAAGAGCGTCACCGGCATCGCGGCCATCGCCCAGGCGGTGCAGCCGAGCGTCGTGTCGATCACGGTGACCACCCAGACCGCCGAGGGCGAGGGCTCCGGCATCATCCTGCGCTCCGACGGCGTCATCCTGACCAACAACCACGTCGTGTCCGACGCCACCCAGGGTGGCCAGATCACGGTGAACTTCAGCGACGGGAAGAAGGCCTCGGCCACCGTGCTCGGCACCGACCCGGCCACGGACCTGGCCGTGATCAAGGCATCGGGGGTCTCCGGGCTCAAGCCCGCGACGCTCGGCAGCAGCGACCGGCTCCAGGTCGGCGACCCGGTCGTGGCCATCGGCAGCCCGCTCGGCCTGGAGGGATCGGTGACCTCCGGCATCGTCAGCGCGCTGCACCGCACCCTGAATGAGGGCGGCGACCAGCAGCAACAGCAGCCCGGCTTCCCCGGCTGGGGCCAGCAGGGCCAACAGCAGCAGCAGAGCAGCTCGGGAGCGACGATCGGCGACGCGATCCAGACCGACGCGGCGATCAACCCGGGCAACTCCGGTGGTCCGCTGGTGAACGCCTCCGGCCAGGTCATCGGCATCAACACCGCGATCGCCACGTCCGGCGGCAGCAACGGCAACATCGGCGTCGGGTTCGCGATCCCGATCGACACCGCGAAGCAGGTCGCCGACCAGCTCATCAAGTCCGGCAAGGCCACACACGCCTACCTCGGCGTCTCGCTGTCCGACGCGGCCGGCGACCAGCAGGGCGCGCTCGTCGCCGGCGTGCAGAAGGGCACCCCGGCGGCCGCGGCCGGACTGCAGGAGGGCGACGTCGTCACCCAGGTCGACGGCAAGACCATCGCGGACTCCCAGACCCTGTCCGCGGCGATCCGCGGCCACCAGCCCGGCGACAAGATCTCGCTGACCTACCTGCGGGGCGGCAGCAAGCACACGGTGAGCGTGACGCTCGCTTCCAACTCGGGCAGCTGACCCGAGCGACGAGGGCCCGGCGGGGGAACCAGCCAGGCGGCCCGGCGGAGCGGTCCCGAACGAGGGACCGTCTCGGCCGGGCCGTTTGCGTCCTGGCACCGCCCGACCGCCGAGAGCCGCCAGATGAGGCGCCCGTGTGCCGTCGCCCGTCGGGCAGGCGATGTCCGGTGGCGTGAGGCGCCGGGGAGGGCTCCGACAGGTCGTCGGGCCGTTGCGCGTCGGGGCGGGCGGTGTCAGGCCGACGGGCGTCAGGCGCCGGGGAAGGTTCCGTCCGGGAAGCCGTCCGGGCCGTTGCCCGTCGGCAGCACGACCTTGTCGCCGGAGGACAGGCCGCCGGTGATCGCCACGTAACGGTCGCTCCGGACCCCGAGGTTCACCGTCCGCGTGACGCCCCGTCCGTCGTGTCGTACGAGCACGGTGGCCCTGCCGTCGGGCGCGGTCCGCACCGCGTTGGCGGGGACGTACAGCACGCTCTGGGCCTGTGCGGTCACGACGTCGGCGGTCGCGCTCATGCCGACGAGCACGCCGTCCGGCGGGTCGTCCAGGGAGATGTTCACGCCCACCCGCGCCAGGTTGCCGCTGGTGGTGGCCGCCGGGTCGATGCACGTCACCTTCCCGGTGTACTGCCCGTTCGGCGACATCCCCAGTCCGATCGTCGCCTGCTGGCCGACCTTGAGCCGATCCACGTCACCGAGTGAGAACAGGGCCCGTACCTGCAGGTCGTCCAGGTCGCCCAGCGTGAGGAAGCCGCTCTTCCCCGAGCCGGTCTGGTCGCCGACCGCTCCCGCGATCGAGAGCACGGTGCCCGCCATCGGCGCCTCGAGGGTGGTGTCGGACAGCGTGCGTTCGGCCTGCCGTACGTTGACCTCCGCCTGGGTGACCTTCGCGGCGGCCTGTTCGGCGGCGTTCGGCTGGCAGCCGCCGCCACCGCCCGCGCCGGAACGACCGCCGGCCGCACCGGGACGGCCACCGCCCGCGCCGGTCCTGCCGCCGGTCTTCGGGCGGCCGCTCGGCTTCGGGTGCCCGGTCGGCTTGGGACGTCCGGTCGGCTTCGGGCGGCCGGTCGGTGTCGGGTGCCCGGTGGGCGTGGGGTGGCCGGTCGGCCGCGAGTGGGTGGGCGACGGCGTCGGCGTCGGCCGCGTCGGGGTCGGCGTGGGCGTCGGGGTGGGCGTGGGCGTCGGGGTGGGCGACGTGCTGGTGGGCGTCGGGGTCGGCTTCCGCGGCGGCCGAGGACGCCGGAAGCCGGCCGTCCGCACCGTCGTTCCGGACGCGCTCCCGGTGCCTCCGCTCGCGGCGTTCCCGCCCGCCGACCCGTTCGACGCGCCGCCGCCCGTGCCGCCGGAGCCCGCGCCGCCACCGGTGCAGACGCCCTGCAGCGCGTCGGCGTAGGTCTGCTGAGCCGCCGTGAGCACGGCCTTCGCGACGGAGACCTGTTCCCGGGCCGCCGTGTCGTCGAGCCGGGCGAGGACCTGGCCCGCGCGCACCCGGGTGCCCGGCGTGACCTCGATCTCCTGCACCGTTCCGGAGGTCCCGAAGACGAGTTCGCGGGTATCGGCGCTCCGTACGGTGCCGGCGGCGCCGGCGGTGGCCGTCACGGTCCCGCGCCGCACCACGGCGTACGCCGTGCCGGCGGCGGTGGAGTCACCGAAGGCCACCACCCCGGTCGTGAGCATGAGCACCGCACCGGCGGTGAGCCACGGTGGCCTTCGGAGATCGCGTATGGTCGGGCGGTTCACGCGCGGAATCCTGCCGGATGAAGGTCACAGGCACCCGAGCCCATCCTCAAAGTTCCCTGAAGACGGCCTCTCCGATCGCGGTCGGCCACTGGTCGTGGCCTCGGAGCCCGTGCCGCGGCCACATGAGCTCACAGAAACCTCTCAGGATCGGATCAGGTTCGCCCAAGCAGTCTCCGGGACGCTGTGGCGGTGAAATCCCTCCTCCGACGTCGTGGCGTGCTCATCAACGGCGCTCTGGCCGTTCTGCTCGTGGGCGGTGCCGGGGTCGCGTACTTCTCGCTGAGCGATGACGCGGGCGCGTCGTCCCCGGGCCGGACCGTCCAGGTGAGCCGTGGCACGGTGGTCGCCTCGGTGTCGGCCTCCGGCGCGGTGGCCAGCGCCCGCTCCCAAGACCTCTCCTTCGCGACCAGCGGTACGGTCGACAAGATCAACGTTCAGGTGGGCGACAAGGTCAAGAAGGGCCAGGTGCTCGCCACCGTCGACGACGCGAACGCCCGGGACTCCCTCGAGGCCGCGCGGGCCGCCCTGAACGCCGCCGAGGCCGGCGACACGACGACCGCCTCGGGCTACTCCTCCTACGTGCAGGCGAAGGCCTCCTACAACAGCGCCCAGCGCGCCCTCGACGGCACCGAGCTCGTCGCGCCCTTCAGCGGCACCATCGTCGCGGTCAACGGCACCGTCGGCGGGTCATCCAGCGGTTCGAGCAGCTCTTCGAGCAGTTCCTCCGGGTCGTCGGGCTCCAGCGGATCCGGTGGTTCCGGCGCCGGTGGAGCGGCCGGCGGCTCGTCGGGTTCGGCCGGTTCGGGCGGCTCGTCGAGCGGTTCCGGCGGCGGGTTCATGACCATCGCCGAGACCTCCAAGCTGGTGGTCACCGGCGACTTCACCGAGGCCGACGTCGCCAAGCTCAAGAAGGGCCAGAGCGCGACCGTGACCTTCGACGCGGTCCAGAGCGCCCAGGCGTCCGGCAAGGTCACCGCCATCGACCAGACCGCGACCACCTCGAACAACGTCGTGCAGTACGGCGTCACCGTCTCGCTCACCGACCCGCCCGCCGGCCTCCGCATCGGGGCGACCGCCACGGTGCGGGTGACGACGGCGCGGGCGGAGAACGTGCTGTACGTCCCGACCGCCGCCGTCCGGACCGCGGGCGGCCGCAGCACGGTGACCGTGCTGCAGGGCGGCAAGCAGGTCGTCCAGGTCGTGCAGGCCGGCGTCCAGGGCGACCAGGGCACCGAGATCACGTCGGGTCTCAAGGAGGGCGACCAGGTCCTGATCGCGCTGAGCTCCACGGCGGGCAGCGGCGGATTCCCCTCGGGTCGCTTCCCCGGCACCGGCGGCGGCTTCGGCGGCACCCGCGGCGGAGGCCGGGGGTGACCGTCCTCGACGTCCAGGACGTCACCAAGGTGTACGGGGCCGGCGACACGGCGGTGCACGCGCTGCGCGGTGTCCGCCTCGCCGTCGACGAGGGCGACTACGTGGCGATCATGGGCGCGTCCGGCTCGGGCAAGTCGACGCTGATGAACATCCTGGGCTGTCTCGACATCCCCACGGGCGGCCGGTACCTCCTCGACGGCATGGACGTCGGCGCGCTCGACGACCGGCGGCTGGCGATCCTGCGCAACCGGCGCATCGGGTTCGTGTTCCAGTCGTTCAACCTGATCCCGCGGATGAGCGCCCTGGCCAACGTCGAGCTGCCACTGGCGTACGGCGGCGTCAAGGCCGCGGAACGGAGGCTGCGGGCGTTGGCCGCGCTGGAGCAGGTCGGCCTCGCCGACCGCGTCGGACACGAGCCGAACGAGCTGTCCGGCGGTCAGCAGCAGCGCGTCGCCGTCGCCCGCGCGCTGGTGACCTCGCCGGCGCTCCTGCTGGCCGACGAGCCCACCGGCAACCTCGACACCCGCTCCACGGACGACGTGCTGGGCGTGCTCGACCGGCTCAGCACCGACGGCCGCACCATCGTGCTGATCACCCATGAGGACGACGTCGCGGCGCGCGCCAAGCGGGTGATCCGGCTGGTCGACGGCCGCATCGTCGAGGACCGGCGCGCGGCGCCCGTGGCCGGCCCGCCGCCCGGACCGATGGGGACGGGGGTGTGGCACCGATGACACTGGAAGTCCTCAGGTTCGCCCTGCGCGGGCTGGCCGCGAACAAGCTGCGCAGCGGCCTCACGACCCTCGGCATCCTCATCGGCGTCGGCGCCGTGATCATGCTGGTGGCGGTCGGGAACGGCTCGTCCCAGCAGGTGCAGAAGAACATCGAACGCCTCGGCACCAACACCCTGACCGTCATGCCGTCCACGTCGGGCGGCCGTGGAGGCGGTGGCGGGGGCGGCGGGTTCGCCCGGCTGCTCCGCGGGGCCGGCGGCGCGGCGCAGCAGACCGGGCCCCGCGCGCAGGCCAAGAGCCTGACCGTCGAGGACGCCCGCGCACTGGCCGACACGACCGACGCCCCCTCGGTGAAGAGCGTCTCGCCCGTGGTCACCGCGTCGTCCGCCAACGCGACGTACGAGGGGACCGCCCACGCGATCCAGCAGTTCGTCGGCACGTACCCGGCGTACTTCGAGGCGTCGAACGACCCGGTGGCCCAGGGCACGTACTTCACCGACGACGACGTGCGATCAGGCCGCAAGGTCGTGGTCATCGGGAACACGGTCGCGCAGGACCTGTTCGGCACGGTCGACCCGCTGGGCAAACAGATCACCGTCAGCGGGGTGAACTTCACCGTCGTCGGCGTGCTGAAGACCAAGGGCTCGTCCGGATTCCAGGACGCCGACGACGTCGCGATCGCACCCCTGCCCGCCGTGCAGCAGAGCCTGACCGGCTACGGGGCGCTGAACCAGATCGTCGTGCAGGCCAAGTCGCCGAAGACGGTGGACGCCGCGCAGTCCGAGGTGACCGACATCCTGAACCAGCGGCATGACATCTCCGGGTCCAACACCGCCGACTTCCAGATCATGAACCAGGCGAGCCTGCAGTCGGCGATCAGCAGCAGCAGCCGGACGTTCACCGTGCTGCTCGGCGCGGTGGCGGCCATCAGCCTGCTGGTCGGCGGCATCGGGATCACCAACATCATGCTCGTCACCGTCACCGAACGGACCCGGGAGATCGGCATCCGCAAGGCCATCGGGGCGCCGAGGGGCGCGATCCTCGGCCAGTTCCTCGTCGAGGCCACCGTCCTCAGCCTCCTCGGCGGGTTGCTCGGGGTCGCCGCGGGTGTGATCGGCAGTCAGTTCAAGGTGCTGGGAGTGCAGCCGGTGATCGTGCCGAGCTCGATCGCGCTGGCGCTGGGCGTGTCCGTCGCGATCGGGCTGTTCTTCGGCAGCTACCCGGCCAACCGCGCGGCCAAGCTCCGGCCGATCGAAGCACTCCGCCACGAATAACACGCATAGGGAGAGACTGTGCCTGGAACACGGCGCAAGGGCGGCGACGCACCGGTCGACGAGGTGCCGCCGGAAGAACTGCTGCGCACCTCACCGTTCGACGGGAACCTCGCCGAAGAGCTGGCGGCCGCGGAACCGCGCAAGGAACGCCGGATCCCCTCGGCCACCATGTTCCTGGCCGCCGGGGTACTGATCGTCGCCGGGTTCGTCGGCGGCGTGCAGGCGGACCAGCACTGGGGCAAGAAACAGACCCCCGCCGGCTTCGGGCAGTTCGCCCGCGGCGGGCAGAACGGAACCGGCTTCCCGGGCGTGGCCGGTGCGGGCGGTGCCTTCGGCGGCCGAGGCACGCAGGGCGGCGCGCCGGGTCAGCGTGGCGGGACCGGTCAGGGCGGCGCGCCGACCGACGGCTCCGGCGCGGAAGCGGCTCCCGGTGGCGGCGGGACGACCGGCACCGTCAAACTCGTCGACGGCGACATCATCTACGTCCAGACCGCCAACGGGATCGTGCGCGTGAAGACGAACGGGTCCACGAAGGTCTCGGTGACCAAGAGCGCCAAGGCCAAGGACCTCAAGGCCGGCGCCTCCGTGGTCGTTCAGGGCACGCCGGGCCAGGACGGCAGCGTGACGGCGACCACGGTGACCCAGCGGCCCTGAGGGACCTGCGGCGGGAACGGTGCCCGGCCCCACGGCCGGGCACCGGGACCGGGCTACTCGGCTCAGCTCGCCGAGGGACGGGGGGAGAAGGTCGGAAGCAGCGGCTTGCAGGTCTTGAGCGCGGCCGCCACCTTCGGATCGGACGTCTTCAGCCCACCGAGGTAACGCATGCCCGGAGACGGACGGGCGCCCGGCGTACGGTTCGCGTCCGGCGACCGCACGGCCCCCGGCGTCGGGGTCGGCAGCGTCACGCCGTGGTCCTTGAGACAACTGCGGAACGCCTGCAGCTCCTGCATGCCCTGGCGCTGTCCCTGCGGGGCGAGCGACTGGCAGGCGTCCCGCGCCTCCTGACTGATGTCGCCGAAGCCGCGACCGAACCCGCCGCCCTGCCGCCCCGGCTGGCCGGAGGGCCGTCCGCTGGGGCGGGCCGTCGGGATGTTCACACCGTGCTGACGGAGGCAGGCGGCGTAGGCCGCGAAACCGTTCGCACCCGTCTTACCGGCCGACCCGGACGGCGAGGACGCCGCCTTGCCGCCGGAGGATCCGCAGCCCGCGCAGACGGCGAGCACGGCCACCGAGGCCAGCATCGCTCCGCCATGGAGGATTCGCATGGGCCGCGATGATGGCCGATCTTCCTGGAGCCCGCCTTCGGCCTGGCTGAAAGGTTTCTCCAGGGTGCTTCCGCCCTGGCGCGCACCGCCGCGCCACGGCCGGTCGGCCTGCGGCACCGCGCGGCCGGTCCTCGCTATCGTTCGAGCCTGAAATGTCGCCGCCGCTCGGGAGCCCGCTGATGCCGCATTCGTCGAAGGTCTTCGCCGGCGTCGAGGTGATCCCGCTCTGCGACGCGGTGGGCCCCATGGGGCCCGCGCTGCGCAGGCCGCTGGATGAGACGTTCCTCGGCGCGACCGCCGCGGACTGGGCGGTGGTGGGCCGGGAGGAGTGGGTGCTGCACTTCCACTGCCACCTGCTGCGCGACCCGACCGGCCGTACGATCCTGGTCGACACCGGGGTCGGCGGTACGGAGTCACCGGCCGCCGGGTGGGCGCCCGTGCCCGGCGCGCTCATGGCCGAGGTCGCCGCGGCCGGGGTGCGCCCCGAGGACGTCGACGCGGTGGTGCTCACCCACCTGCACAGCGACCACGCCGGCGGCGCGGTCGTGGACGGCCTGCCCGCCTTCCCCAACGCGCGGTACATCATCCAGCGCGACGAGCTCGACTGGGTCCGCGGACCCGTACTGGAGCAGGTCGTACGGCCGCTGGGCGACGCCCTCGAAGTGGTCGACGGCCTGGTCGAGATGACCTCGGGCATCACCGTGGTGCCCACGCCCGGCCACACGCCGGGACACCAGTCGGTCGAGGTCGGCCGGCTGGTACTGAGCGGCGACGTCCTGCACCACCCGGTGCAGCTCGTGAACCCCGCCATCCGCTACGCGCACGACGAGGACCCCGAACGCGCCGCCGCCACCCGCGCGGCGCTGCTGGAACGGGTCCGGAGGCGTTCCGGCACCCTGGCCACGGCCCATCTCGCCGAGCCCTTCACCACCCTGACGCCGTAGCGCCGTGCCGGTCCCCGGAAGAACCGGCTGACGCGGGCGGTACACCCGCGTCAGGCGCCGGCCGGCCGCACCCGCCACCCGGGAGCGGCGGTGGCCGGCGGCTCAGAAGGTGATGTCGCCGTGGACGTCGCGGGCCTGGACGGTACCGCTGACGGTGCCCCGGACCGACTCGTCCGGGGCGAGGGCGCGCTCGGCGCGGGCGACCCAGTGGCGGATCTGCGCGGCCCCCTGCGGATCACGGGCGGAGTCGGCGATGAGCGCCTCGGCCAGCGCCCGCATCGAGTCCGGGTCGCCGGGGCGCTCACCGAGACGCTTGGCCGCCTCGACCGAGGTGCTGCGGCGGCCGAACACGCGCCGTACGACCGAGGTCAGGTCGTCCCACAGCTGTTCACCGACCTTGCCGGTGGTGCCGTCGAAGATCTTCGACAAGAGAGTCACGAGCGCTGAGACCGAGAGCGGATCCACTGTGCACACTCCGACCGTTGTCCGACCCTGCCGACAGGTTAAGTCCTGGGCCGGGTCCGCGTCGGTCAACGCGCCAGGCGAGATCGATACGGTGGGGATGAGACGCACCGACCGACCGGCGGGACCACCCATGAATCGACTCAAGGACGCCACGAGTCCGTACCTGCTGCAGCACGCGGACAACCCCGTGCACTGGTTCCCCTGGGGGGACGAGGCGTTCGAGGAGGCGCGCCGCAGAGACGTGCCGATCCTGCTCAGCGTCGGCTACTCCGCCTGCCACTGGTGCCACGTCATGGCGCACGAGTCCTTCGAGGACGAGGCGACGGCGGGGCTGATGAACGACCTGTTCGTCAGCGTCAAGGTGGACCGTGAGGAGCGCCCCGACGTCGACGCGGTCTACATGGAGGCCACCCAGGCGATGACGGGCCAGGGCGGCTGGCCGATGACCGTGTTCATCACGCCCGGCGGCGAGCCGTTCTACTGCGGCACCTACTTCCCCCGGCCGCATTTCCAGCAGCTCCTGCGCGCGGTGGCGCAGGCGTGGCGGGACAAGCGCGACGACATCATCGCGCAGGGGCAGAAGGTCGTCTCCGCCCTGTCCGAGCAGGCCGCGCTCGGCGGCGAGGGCGCTCCGGCCCCGGACGTGCCGGAGGCCGCCGTACGGGACCTGGCGCGGACGTACGACCAGGCGAACGGCGGATTCGGCACGGCGCCGAAGTTCCCGCCGTCGATGGTGCTGGAGTTCCTGCTGCGGCACGCCGCGCGTGGCGGCGACGGCCTCGCGGTCGCCGCGGGCACGCTCGAGGCGATGGCGCGGGGCGGCATGTACGACCAGCTCGGCGGCGGGTTCGCCCGCTACTCGGTGGACGAGCGCTGGGTGGTGCCGCACTTCGAGAAGATGCTGTACGACAACGCCCTGCTGGCCCGCGTGTACGCCCACTGGTGGCGGCTGAGCGGCGGTCCGCTCGCCCGCCGGATCGCCCTGGAGACCTGCGACTGGATGCTGCGGGAGCTGCGCACGCCGGAGGGCGGGTTCGCCAGCGCCCTGGACGCCGACAGCGAGAACGCCGAGGGCCGCCCCGAGGAGGGCGCCTACTACGTCTGGACGCCCGGGGAGCTGACCGGGGTGCTCGGCGAGGAGGACGGGGCGTACGCCGCCGGGCTGTTCGGCGTGACCGAGGCGGGCACCTTCGAGCACGGCGCCTCCGTCCTGCAGTTGCGCGCGGACCCCGATGACGCCGAGCGGTACGCGCGGATCCGTCCCGCGCTGCTCGACGCGCGGTCCCGGCGGGTCCCACCGGGCCGCGACGACAAGGTCGTCGCCGCCTGGAACGGCCTGGCGATCGCGGCCCTGGCCGAGTGCGGCGCGTACTTCGACCGGCCGGACCTCGTCGCCGCCGCCGAGGAGGCGGTCCGGCTGCTCCGGGAGACCCACTGGCGGGACGGGCGGCTGCTGCGGACCTCGCGCGCCGGCAGCCCCGGAACGAACGCCGGGGTCCTGGAGGACTACGCCGACCTGGCCGAGGGGCTCATCGCGCTGTACGGCGTGACCGGCGACGCCGGCCACGCGCGGTTCGCCGGAGAGCTGCTCGACGTCGTCCTGGAGCGCTTCGCCGACGGGCGCGGCGGCTTCTACGACACCGCCGACGACGCCGAGCGCCTGTGGAAGCGCCCGCAGGACCCGACGGACAACGCGACGCCGTCCGGCCGGTTCGCTGCGGCGGGCGCGCTCCTGTCGTACGCCGCGCTCACCGGTTCGGCCCGGCACCGGGAGGCGGCTCTGGCCGCCCTCGGCCCGGTGACGCCGATGGCGCAGCGCCACGCCCGCTTCGCGGGCTGGGGGCTCGCGGTGACGGAGGCGGCCCTCGCCGGTCCGCTCGAGATCGCCGTCGCCGGTCCGGCGGAGGACCCGCGCACCCGGGACCTGCACCGGGCCGCGCTGCTCAGCCCGCTGCCCGCGGTGGTCGCGGTCGGCGCCGGAGTGCCGCTGCTGGAGGGCCGGGCGCCCGTCGACGGGCGGCCCGCCGCGTACGTCTGCCGCGACTTCACGTGCCGGCTCCCGGTCACGGAGGTCGGCGCCCTCCAGGAGCAGATTCGGGCGGCCTCCGAGCGGTGAGCGGCCCGCCCGGAAGCCCACTCATTGGAATCTCTGTCAATAAAGATCAGCCCTGGGCTTGATCTTTCGTTTACGGCCGTGTTACCTCAGAACAGGCGCCCGCCTGTCAACGGGCGACAGCAGTGGCTTATGAGGCATATGGGGCTCTGGACGACCATCGCCGTCGTAGGTCATAGTCGTACAACGCACTGGGGAGTTAGGGAGGGCGCCGTGCGCTGGCCGAGCCGCCGCATGCTTCCGACGGTCGTTGGCCTTTCGCTGGCCACCACCATCGCCGCGGATCTGGCGATCGTGGCCGCCGGGCCGTTCCACGCCCCGACCGTGCGGCTCCCCGGCGGGCGCTATGTCGCCGCGGCGGACAGCACGAGTTACCGGGTCGCGGCGCTGCAGAAGACCATCACGCCGCACCTGCTGATCGCCTCCCCGCAGACGCTGCCCGCCGACGCGGTGGCGAAGGTCCGCGAGGCGAAGGGCGTCAAGGCCGTGGAGGTCGTCGACGCGGCGCGGGCGCTCGTGGGCGGCAAGCGCGTGGGCGTGCTCGGCGTCGAGCCGTCGACGTTCCGCGCCTACACCCCCGAGGCGAGCGCCAAGTCCGACGCCCTGTGGAACAACATCGCGGGCGGCGACGTCGCGATCTCCTTCACGATGGGCCAGGACGGCGGCATCCCGCTGGCGTCCCAGACCCAGATCGGCGGGCAGGCGCACCAGACCTCCGTGCGCGTCGGCGCCTACGCCACGATGGGCATCGACCAGGTCGACGCGGTGGTCTCGCACTACACCGCGCAGACGATCGGCATGCCGTCCGACAACGCCCTGCTCGTCAGCGCCCCGCACGCCGACCTCGCCAAGCTCCGTGGGCAACTGGCCAAGCTCCTGCCCAAGGGCACGAAGATGGCCACCCTGGAGTCCCGGTTCGACGGCCCGACCGTTCCCGGCGGCACCGCCGGCGCCCCGGGCCGCGTGATGACGGCCGACCAGGTCAACACGGTGATCCGGGCCGCCGAGTCCAAGATCGGCATGCCGTACGTCTGGGGTGGCGAGTCCGACCGCGAGGGCGGCTACGACTGCTCCGGCCTCGTCCAGTACGCCTTCGCCCAGGCCGGCATCAGGATGCCGCGGACGGCCGACATCCAGGCGTTCACCGGCTGGCGGCTGCCGTACAGCCAGGCCCAGCCGGGCGACCTGCTGACCTGGAAGAACGACCCGACCTTCAACGGCGTCTCGCATATCGCGATCTACATCGGCAACAACAAGATGGTCGTCGCCCGGCACACGGGCACCCGGATCCAGATCCAGGACGTCTACCTGTCCAACTTCTGGGGCGTCATCCGGGTCAACCCCCAGCTCGCCTCCACCAAGGCCTGACCACCGCGCGCCACCTGACCGGAGAGCACGCGACCTGACCTGAGGCGGCACGCGAGGTCAGAGGGGGCAGCCGGCGGCGAGGTAGTCGAGGCCGTGGTCGAGCAGCGCCAGGATGTCGTCCTCGCCGCCGTTCTCCACCCAGGCCAGGAGCGTCGTCTCCCACACGGCGATGAGCGCGGCGCCGAACGCCCGTAGCTCGAAGTCGCCGGCGGGACGGCCCAGCCGCTCGGCGAGCGCCTCGACGATCCTGTCCTGGGTCTCCCTGGTCTGCTCCCACTGGCGGGCGCGCAGGGCCGGCACGGCCAGCATCAGGCGGCTCCGGTCGAGGATCCGCTGCCGGTCGGCGGCCAGCATCTCGCCGATGAGTTCGCGGAGGACGTTGCGGAGCGCCTCCGTCGGGGACAACTCCGCCGGCTGCCCGCGGAGCGCCTCGAGGATCAACGGGTCGTACTCGTCCGTGAGGACGGTGTCCTCTTTCGTCGGGAAGTAGCGGAAGAACGTGCTGGGGGACACCTCCGCCGCCTCGGCGATCTGCTCGACGGTCGTCGCCTCGTAACCCTGCTCCTGGAAGAGCCGGAGCGCGTGCTCCTGGATGGACCGCCGGGTCTTCAGCTTCTTCCGTTCCCGCAGGCCGAGGCGTTGTTCGAGAGACCGTTCAAGCGGAGACGTACTCATGCGTCGATTGTCCGTTACCCATGGCCTCGTCGGCACCTCGACGCGGCAGGAGGATCAGCGCGAGCAGCGCGGCGAACATCATGATCCCGGCCCCCACCAGGAGCGTGACGTCCATGCCGTGGGTGAACGCCGCCCGTGCCGAGTGCAGCAGCCGTGGGTCATGCAGGCGCTCGGCGACCGCCAGCCCGCCTCCGACCTTGGCCCGGGCCGCCTCGGCCGCCGCGGGCGGCAGCCCGGCGACGTCCACCCGCCCCCGGTAGCCCGCGGACAGCAGGCTGCCCAGGACGGCGGCGCCGAACGCCCCTCCCACCAGACGGACGGTCATGACGACGGCGGATCCGACACCCGCCTGCTCGGCCGACAGGGCGCTGATGGCGGCGTTCATCGACGCGGGCAGCATCAGCCCCATCCCCAGACCCGCGACCGTCAGCCAGCAGGCGGCGAGACCGTAGCCCGACTCGGCGGTGGTCGTCGCGCCGTACACCATCCCGGCGGTGATCAACAGGCCGCCGAGGGCGATGGTGAGGCGCGGGCCGATCCGCTTGACGAGCGGTGCGCCGAGGCGGGAGGACACCACCAGCCCGCCGATGAGGGGCAGCAGCCGCAGCCCGGACCCGAGCGGCGTCGTCGCGAGTACGGCCTGGAAGTACTGCGGGGCGACGAACAGGACACCGAACATGGCAAACGTCAGCAGCGTGGCCGGGACGACCCCGCCGGTGAACCGCCGGTCGGCGAACAGGCGCAGGTCGATCAGCGGATGGGCGACGTGCCGGGTCCAGGCGACGAAGGCGACGAGCGCGACCGCGCCGGCCGCCATCACGCCCCACACGCCGGGGCTGGACCAGCCGTACTCGTCCTCCTGGATCGTGCCGTACACCATGGCGACCAGGCCGCCGGTCGACAGCAGCAGTCCGGCGAAGTCCGGCCGGGGGGCGGAGGCGGCCCGGGACTCGGGGATCAGGATGAACCCCAGGACGAGGGCGACCGCCGAGACGGGGATGTTGATCAGGAAGATCGAACCCCACCAGAAGTGGTCGAGCAGGTAGCCGCCGATGATCGGCCCGAGCGGCAGGCCGAGGAAGGACGCGGCGGCCCAGGCGCCGAGGGCCTTCGGCCGCTCCTCGGGCGGGAAGACCACGACCAGCACCGACATGGCGAGCGTCGTGATGGCCGCCGAGCCGATGCCCATGAGCGTGCGGGCCGCGATCAGACCGGCGGGGCTGGAGACCAGCGTGGCGATGAGCGAGCCGACGAGGAACAGCGCCAGGCCGCCGAGCAGCGTCTTCTTCCGGCCGTACCGGTCGCCGATCAGCCCGGCGGGGATGAGGAGGGTGGCCGAGACGAGGGTGTATGAGGCGATGATCCACTGCAGCGCGCTCGTCCCCGCGCCGAGCTGCGCGGACAGCGTGGGGAGGGCGATGTTGAGCGCGGTGAGGTCGAGGCTGACGGCGAGCAGGATGACGACGAGGGCGGCGAGCACCCACCACCGCCGACCACCGAGTGAGGTCATGATTGTGACTCCCTAATGATTGCGACACTGAAATGACAGTAACTCTCAGAATCGCGTCTCTGTCAACGCCAGGGAGCTCTTGGCTGGGGAGGGATGCTGTGTAATCATGATTACATGACTACGACGGAAGGCGCGGAGGAGAAGCTCCGCGGGTGGTTCTCCGGCCGACTGCCCGACGAGTGGTTCGAGGAGCCGCCGCAGGTCGTCCTCGATCGCGAGGAGATCAGTGTCATCGGCCGGTTGGCCGAGCCCGAGGTCGCCGAGGGCGCCTCCGAGGCGGAGCGCTCCGAGGCGATCGCCGGTCTGATCCAGCGGTTCCGTGAGGACACCCGGGATCGCCGGGTCGACATCGCCCGGGAGGCCGAGCACCGCTTCGCCCGCAAGGTCTCCTGGGGCGTCGAGTGCGGCGGCGAGAAGGTCATGTTCACGACGCTGTCCGTCCCGGTGATGACCAGGCTCCGTCAGCCCGAGCGCAGGGTCCTGGACACGCTGGTCGACGCGGGCGTCGCGCGCAGCCGGAGTGACGCGCTCGCCTGGTGCGTCCGTCTCGTCGGGAAGAACGCCGACGAGTGGCTGGCCGAGTTGCGGGACGCCCTGCTGCACGTCGAGCGCGCGCGGGCCGCCGGCCCTCAGGTCTGAGCCGCACGGCGTGCCGAGGGGCTCTTCGAAGGCCTTCGTTCCCGGTGTCTTAATCGAGAAAGCCGAAACACGCTCGAAACAAAAGAAGAATTGTCGGCCCGGTCTAGGCCAAAGGTCTAATCCAATGGTCTAATCCAAAGGTCTAAACCAATCCTCCTTTAGCGACCTTCCCTGCGGTTGAGATCACTTTGCCGAGGGCTGTTCAAAATGCCGCACGTGGGTACACTC
Source organism: Actinoallomurus liliacearum (assembly GCF_039542035.1). Taxonomy (NCBI): domain Bacteria; kingdom Bacillati; phylum Actinomycetota; class Actinomycetes; order Streptosporangiales; family Thermomonosporaceae; genus Actinoallomurus; species Actinoallomurus liliacearum. The sequence continues at coordinate 356,183 of NZ_BAABHJ010000008.1, read as the reverse complement.
AACAAATCCCGACATCAATCATCGGGTGTCCCCGTGCGAAGGAGCGATCGTGGCGTATGAGGTCAAGGCCGGGTCGGTCGAGTGGAATCCGACCGCGGCCCGGCTGCGCGAACTCACCGAGAAGATGCCCAACTCCCAGGTGACCGAGTTCGGCAACGTGGTGGTCAAGGCCCGCGTGGACAGCCGCAGCGCCAAGTCCACCTACATCGTCGACGACTCCACCAACACCACCAAGCAGACGATCACCCGGGCGGAGTACGACCGCGTCGCCGCCGCACAGGACGAGTACCTCGCCGGGCGCGACGTCGTCGTCGTGGACGGTCACATCGGCAGCGATCCGGACTTCCGGACCAGGGCGCGCCTGGTCATCGAGGCGTCGAACGCCAACGTCGCCGGCATGCAGAAGCAGCTCTACTACCCGGTCGACGCGGACTACGACCCGGCGACGTGGGACCCCGACACCACGGTGGTGTACACGCCGAACCTTCCGATGGAGGGCTACCCGAACGACCGGCTCATCGCCGTCGACCTCGGCGCCGGCATCACGCGGGTCTTCAATTCGGACTACTTCGGTGAGTCGAAAAAGGGCGGCCTGCGGATGTGGAACAACATCGTTTATGAGCGCGGCGGCCTTTCCCTGCACGCGGGTTGCAAAGTGATCCCGGTGGGCGGTGAAAACAAGACGGTGCTCATCGTGGGCCTGTCCGGCACCGGCAAGACGACGACGACTTTCACCACCCAGCTCGGCAGCAAGCCCGTGCAGGACGACTTCATCGCCCTGATGCCGGAAGGGCGTGTCTACACGACCGAGAACGGCTGTTTCGCCAAGACCTTCGGGCTGGACCCCGAATTCGAGCCGACCATCTACCACGCCACGGTGAAACCCGACGCCTATCTGGAGAACGTCTCGGTCGACGCCGACGGCAAGGTCGACTTCTTCGACACGTCCTACACCAAGAACGGCCGGACGACCTGGCCGTTCAAGTACGTCGACCCGTGGCCGGCCGACCAGGTGGAGCCCGCCGAGTTCCTGCTCATCCTGAACCGCAACGAGAACATCGTCCCGGGCGTGGCCCGGCTCGACCGCGCGCAGGCGGCCGCGTACTTCATGCTCGGCGAGACGACGGGCACGAGCGCCGGCGGCAAGGACGAGGAGGGCAAGTTCCTGCGGGTGCCGGGCACCAACCCGTTCTTCCCGCGCGACATGGCCGACATGGGCAACCGGATGCTCGAACTGCTCGACAGCCACGAGATGAAGGTCTTCGTCCTGAACACCGGCCGCGTCGGTGGCGGTGAGGGCGACGACCGGGCCAAGAAGGTCAAGATCCCGCACTCGTCGGCGATCGTGCAGGCGATCGTCGAGGGCACGATCGAGTGGGAGGACGACCCGGACTTCGGGTACGAGATCGCGTCGTCCGTACCCGGCATCGACGACATCGAGATCATCCAGCCCCGGCGGCTGTACGCGCGGCAGGGCCGGATGGAGGAGTACGACGCCATGGTCGAGCGTTTGAAGACCGAGCGTCGGGAATACCTCTCATCCTTCGCGGGTCTGGACGACGCGATCGTCAAGTCGATCGGCTGAGCCAACGCGGGGATGGGGTACGCCCCGGCGGCGGGACACCGCCGCCGGGGCGTTTCACGCCGGTCGGCCCCGTAGCCGGGTCAGTCTTGCGTCGGTCGGGTCCGTAGCCGGGCGAGGTACTGCGTCGGTCGGCGGTATCCGGGCCGGGCCTCCCGCCCGGCCGTCCGCGTGAGCGGCGAAATATCAGGTCCGGGCGGGTCAGCGTCGGGTCAAGCATCCCGCGACGTCTCGATCTGGAGCAAACGAGCAATCTACGCTTACCCATGTGGGAGAACTACGCTGCGTCGATGGGTCGCGGCTCGAGGTGATCATGGTCCCGGTCCGTGACCGGGCGGGCACCCCGTACGAGGTCACGCTCGAACTCCAGCGCGACGGCCGGGCGTTCGGCGTGGTGGGGGAGCGCTGCGGGTACCTCCTGGCCACGCTCGCCCGCCGGGTCGCCGACGCCCGCGTCGACGGTTCACCGGCGGCCAGGGCCTGGCCCGACCCGGCGGATCGCTTCCCCGAACCCCCGGCCGCCACCGACGCCACGGAGGACCGGCGGCCCGTCTCCCGGGAGCCCGAACTGTTCGCGTTCCGGCGCCGGGACCGCGGGGAGACGCCCGGCACCGGCGAACTCCGGTGCACGCTGCGTACGACGTGCACCTGGCTGTCCGGCCCGGACCACCGCGGCGGCGAGTGGCGGCTGTCCCGGCGCGCCGTCGTGGAGGCCTGGGGCCCGGACGGCCAGGGCGTGCGCGCGGTCCTGACCTCGGCGGAGCTCGCCGACCTCCTGACGGCCCTGGTGGTGGAGGCCCGGCTCGTGGGCGCCGATTACCGAGACGTTGTCACGAGTTCACCGGTACGCGCCCGGCATGCGCCGTCTGGGGCGATAATTGACTACTAATCCCCCCCGGCGTCGTCGACGAAGAAGGTGCGCGCATATGGGTTTGCGAGACCTGGTCTACAAGCTCTACGAACGACGGCTTGAGACGAGGCTCCGCCCGGACACCGCGCCACGCCACATCGGCGTGATCCTGGACGGCAACCGCCGGTGGGCGCGATCGATGGGGCACCGCGACGTCGCCACCGGGCACCAGCGGGGCGCCGACAAGATCTCCGAGCTGCTCCAGTGGTCGCAGGAGACGGGCGTCGAGGTGGTCACGCTGTGGCTGCTGTCGACCGACAACCTCACCCGGCCGGCGCAGGAGCTGGACCCGCTGCTGGCCATCATCGAGAACACCGTGGAGGACCTGGCCGCCCAGGGCGGCTGGCGCGTCCAGCCGGTCGGCGCGCTCGACCTCCTGCCCGACAAAACCGCCCGTGTGCTAAAGCAGGCCGCCGAAAGCACATCTGACGCTCCTGGCCTGATTGTGAACGTCGCCGTTGGGTATGGAGGTAGGCGTGAGATCGCTGATGCGGTGCGCTCACTCCTGCACGAACACGCGAGCAGGGGCACCAGCATCGAGGAACTGGCCGAGATCCTCGATGTGGAGCACATCGCGGAGCATCTGTACACCCGCGGCCAACCCGACCCGGACCTTGTCATCCGGACGTCGGGAGAGCAGCGCCTGTCCGGCTTCATGCTCTGGCAGAGCGCCCACTCGGAGTTCTACTTCTGCGAGGCCTTCTGGCCTGACTTCCGCAAGGTCGACTTCCTGCGGGCGATTCGTTCCTACGCCGCGAGGCATCGGCGCTACGGCTTCTGAACCTTCTGTAGAGCGTTACCGAACGGCCGGTTTCGGCCGGTCGACCACTCGGTGCGCATCTGTTCTCGGGCGGTTCCCTCGGCCTAGCGTCGTACCAGGTCCCCCCGAGGAAAGGGCGCTCTCCCAGGCGACCCGCCTGGGCAGGTGCCCGAAGGAGAACGAGTGGCCACACCTGCCGCCACCCGGCGCACGTACGTCCTCGACACCAGCGTTCTGCTCGCCGACCCCGGGGCGCTGACCCGGTTCGCCGAGCACGAGGTCGTACTCCCGATCGTCGTGATCACTGAACTCGAGGCCAAGCGCCACCACCCGGAACTCGGCTACTTCGCTCGGAACGCCCTGCGCACCCTGGACGACCTGCGCGTCGCCCACGGCCGCCTGGACGAGCCGCTGCCGATCGGCGACGAGGGTGGAACGGTCCGAGTCGAGCTCAACCACTCCGATCCGTCCGTCCTGCCGGCCGGGTTCCGGCTCGGCGACAACGACACCCGGATCCTCACGGTGGCGCTGTCGCTGTCCCAGGAGGGGTACGACGTCGTACTCGTGTCCAAGGACCTGCCGCTGCGGGTGAAGGCCGCGTCGGTCGGCCTGGCGGCGGAGGAGTACCGCGCCGAGACGGTCGTCGAGACGGGTCACACGGGCATGGCGGAGCTCGAGGTGACCTCCGAGCAACTGGAGGAGCTGTACGACGCGGGCCGGCTCGAGCTGGACGCGGCGCGCGACCTGCTGTGCCACACCGGGCTCCGGCTGATCTCGACCGGCGGCTCGGCCCTCGGGCGCGTGCTGCCCGACAAGTCGGTACAGCTCGTGCGCGGCGACCGTGAGGTCTTCGGTCTGCGCGGGCGGTCGGCCGAGCAGCGGGTGGCGCTGGACCTGCTGATGGACGAGGACATCGGCATCATCTCGCTCGGCGGGCGGGCGGGCACCGGCAAGTCCGCGATGGCGCTCTGCGCCGGCCTGGAGGCCGTCCTCGAACGCCGCAGCCATCGCAAGGTCGTGGTCTTCCGGCCGCTGTACGCGGTCGGCGGGCAGGAGCTGGGCTACCTGCCCGGAACCGAGAACGAGAAGATGTCGCCCTGGGGCCAGGCCGTCTACGACACGCTGTCGGCGATGACCACGCCCGAGGTCGTCGAGGAGGTCCTCGACCGCGGCATGCTCGAGGTCCTGCCGCTGACCCACATCCGCGGCCGCTCGCTGCACGACTCGTTCGTGATCGTCGACGAGGCGCAGTCGCTGGAGCGCGGGGTGCTGCTGACCGTGCTGTCGCGCATCGGCACCGGCTCGCGCGTGGTGCTGACCCACGACATCGCACAGCGTGACAATCTGCGCGTCGGCCGCCACGACGGCGTCGTGGCCGTGGTCGAGAAGCTCAAGGGCCACCCGCTGTTCGCGCACGTGACCCTGACCAGGTCCGAGCGCTCGCAGATCGCCGCCCTCGTGACGGAGACGCTCGGCGACGTCGGCGTCTGATCGGACGACGGCGGGGCTCCCTCGATCTCATTCGGGGGAGCCCCGTTTTCGTCACGGAGCGGAGTCGCGCGCGCGGGAATCGTCATGGTGTGACCAACATCACATAACGATCGCGCCACCATACGAACTCCCTGTTGGTCGCGGGTATTCGGCCGCATGTGTCCACTGTGGCGTGATTAGGCGTGAGATCAGTCACGCCATTCCGGTTGCGGAGTACCCCCCGTCTTAATGCAGTGTTGTCCGCCGTAAGCACTCCTGTGGGACACCCCCCGGTCCCGGCGCGTCCCCCCTGCGCCGTACGTCGGGAGGCATGCCCGCCCAGGGTGCCGCGCCGGAGACCGCGACGGCACCGGGGGTGAAGGCACTCGTACGCGTGCCCATGCGCGTGCGACCGTCGGAAGGACCGCCTTGTACGGAGACCGTTTCGGGTCCCCCGGGCGAGACGATCGACAAGACGGCACGGAGCCTCACGGCGACGCTCGTTTCGCCGAGAACCAGCCCCCGTCCGCCGAGGACGTGAAGGTCGCCGGTTCTCCCCTCGAGCCACAGCCCGAGCGGCCGGATCTCTCAGGCGCCACCTCTGCGATGCCCCTCCCGGGGACGGCCGAAACCGCCCCGGCCGATGGCTTCGAGGCCACTCGCCACGACTACGACCCCGCGGACACCCGCCACGACCTCGGCGCGGTTCCTCCCGGCGGCCCGCTGCCGCCGAACGGCCCCGGCGGTCCCGGAGACGACGAATCCGAGCCGGCGGGCCGCGGCCGCCGCTCCTCGGGCAGGCTGCTGAAGATCGGCGCGATCGCCGCTGCGGCGGCCGTGGTCGTCGGCGGTGGCACCGCCGCCTTCGCGCTCACCGGCGGCGACTCCGGCTCGGGCAAGAAGTCCGCCGAACCCCCGGCCCAGCAGGTCCAGGCCCAGGCGCAGGCACCGGCTCCGATGACGGAGCAGCAGCGCAAGAGCCTTGAGACCGCGCGCCGCAAGGAACTGCAGAAGCGCGCCCTCCGCGCCGCCCGGAGCGAGAAGGACCGGCCGTCGCTGCTGGCCAAGGGCGAGCCGATCCCCACCAAGACCCCCACGCCCACGCCGCCGGGGGGCAGCGCCGGCAACCCCGTTCCGGCCGGCGAGGCTCAGCAGATCGCGAAGTCGCTGCTGCCGAGCTACGGATTCGACCCGAGCACGCAGTTCGGCTGCCTCGTGAACCTGTGGAACCGTGAGAGCGGCTGGCGGGTGCACGCGGCCAACCCCTCCGGCGCGTACGGCATCCCGCAGGCGCTGCCCGGCTCGAAGATGTCCAGCGCCGGGCCCGACTGGCAGAACAACGCCACCACGCAGATCAAGTGGGGCCTCGGCTACATCAAGAGCCGCTACAGCACCCCCTGCGGCGCCTGGGCGCACTCGCAGAGCACCGGCTGGTACTGACAGGCCTTCCCCGGCCCGGCGGCCACCGGCCGCCGGGCCCCGCCCGCGGGCTCCTGAACCACCCGCGGAGTTCCACCCGCAGGACCGGACAGGCCTGCGGGGCGCCATCCGCGGGATCGTGAAACGGCCCGCGGAGCTCCATCCGCAGGATCCTCGAACGTCTGCGGAGCACCATCCGCAGGGCCGGAAACGCCCGCGGAGCCCCACCCGCGGGAACGCGCAACGCCCGCGGTGCCGGCGCGGCGGAACATCCGCCGCACCGCCTCGGAATCCGGCCGTCCCTCACGGCCGGACACGGCGTCCGACAGCGACGCCGCCGATGGCCCGGTCGCCTTCCTCCCGCTCCATGAAGGCTGCTTCGGCCGAGGCGGACACCGCTTGCCGCGCGACCGGCGCGTCGGCTGACGAAGGGTCCTTCTTGTTCCCCAACCGCCCGCATGGGTACTCCGTGGTCAAGGCCGTCGTCCTCTCCCTCGGCATCTGCCTCGGCATCGGTCTCACCGCCGAGGCACCGGCCCAGGCCACGGCGCCGACCACGGCGGCCGCACGGTACGTCACCGTCAGCGCGCAGAAGAAGCTCACCCGCAAGCAGCGGAACGAGCACATCGCCAAGCCGCTCGTGAAGAAGCGCTGGACGCGCACCTACAAGAGCCAGTTCACCTGCCTGGTAAAGCTCTGGAACCGCGAGAGCAACTGGAACCACAAGGCGCACAACCCCTGGTCGGGCGCCTACGGCATCCCCCAGGCCCTGCCCGGCAAGAAGATGCGCAGCGCCGGCAAGGACTGGAAGACCAACCCGGCGACCCAGATCAAATGGGGTCTGGCGTACATCAAGGGCCGCTACACGACGCCCTGCCGCGCATGGTCACACATGCACAGGACCGGCTGGTACTGAGACCGATCGACCGCCGCTCCACCGCGACACTCCTGATCGGCGGCAACAACTCGGTAAAAGAGCGGCACAAACGCAGCCGGGAGCGGTGTCGAGCCGGGCGTGTCACGGAACGTGTCATGGCGTGGTGGCGGACCGCTCCCAGCCGGGACGCTCCGTCACCGTCACTCCGAAGCGCGAAACGTCGCGTACGGCGCCCCCACGGGGGCGCCGTCCGGTGGCCCGGTCGCCCATAGGGCAGCCGACGGCGGAGTGAAGGCCCGCTCGGAGCGTGACCGGCGCCCCGGCTGACGGAAGAGCCGACTTGGACCTCAAACTGACGGGACTCTCCCGGAGCGGCGTGGCCGCGCTCGGCAGCGCCGCCGCTCTGATCACCGGACTCGCGGGAGAGCCCCTCGCACTCGGCGCGGTACCCGCCCACGCGTGGCCCGACATGGTGCCGCCCCGGCAGCCACAGCTGTCGATCTCCGAGCGCAACAGGGTGCTCGCGCTGCCGTTCCTCGTCGAACACGGCTGGTCGTACCGGCAGTACCAGTGCCTCGATCGCCTGTGGATGCGCGAGAGCAGCTGGAACCACCGGGCCCGCAACCCGTGGTCGGGTGCGTACGGCATCCCGCAGGCGCTGCCGGCGGACAAGATGCGCACCGCCGGTTCGGACTGGCGGACGAGCCCGGCCACCCAGATCAAGTGGGGACTGGGCTACATCCAGAGCCGCTACGGGAATCCCTGCGCGGCCTTGGGTCACTCGGCGGCCACCGGCTGGTACTGATCCGGTGCGCACCGATCCGGCAGGGATCCGGCCGGCCGCACGGGCCGGCCGGACCGGGCCGGGCCCGGAGCACCCCGGTACGGCCGCGGACCGGGTCACCCCCGGCCCGGCCCGGGCCGGAACCGGAGCCGGGTCGGGAACCTGCGGGGCGGGTCGGGGTCGGAGCCGGGTCGGGAACCTGCGGGGCGGGTCGGGATCGGGTCAGGAACCGGCGGGCCGGGTCATCGCGAGGACGTCGAGGGCGGCGTCGAGCTGCTCCACCGTCAACCGGCCGGCGTCCACGTGACCCCGCTCGAGAACGACCTCACGGATGGTCCGGCGCTCCCGCAGCGCCTGCTTGGCGACCGCGGCGGCCTCCTCGTACCCGAGGTACCGGTTGAGCGGCGTGACGATCGACGGCGACGACTCGGCGTACTCACGGCACCGGTCGGCGTCGGCCTCGATGCCCTCGACGCACCGGTCGGCGAACAGCCGGGAGACGTTCGCCAGCAGGCGGATCGACTCCAGGATGTTCCGGGCGAGCATCGGCAGCATGACGTTCAGCTCGAAGTTGCCCGCCGCGCCGCCGAACGCGATCGCGGCGTCATTGCCGATGACCTGCGCGGCGACCTGACAGACCGCCTCGGGAATCACCGGGTTGACCTTGCCCGGCATGATCGACGAGCCGGGCTGGAGGTCGGGCAGCCGGATCTCGCTCAGCCCGGCGCGCGGCCCCGAGCCCATCCAGCGCAGGTCATTGGCGATCTTCGTGAGGCCGACCGCGATCGTCTTGAGCGCGCCGCTCGTCTCGACGAGGGCGTCGCGCGCTCCCTGGGCCTCGAAGTGGTTCCGGGCCTCGGTGAGCGGCAGGCCCGTGACCCGGGCCAGCTCGGCGATGACGCGTTCGGCGAAGCCGGGGGAGGTGTTGATGCCGGTGCCCACGGCGGTACCGCCCAGCGGCAGCTCGGCGAGCCGGGGCAGCACGGCCTCCAGCCGCTCGGCGCCGTACCGTACCTGGGCCGCGTAGCCGCCGAACTCCTGGCCCAGCGTGACCGGAGTGGCGTCCATCAGATGCGTCCGGCCCGACTTCACGACGGACCCGAACTCCTCGGCCTTGCGCTCCAGCGCGCCCGCCAGGTGCCGGAGGGCGGGCATCAGCTCGTCCACGACCAGCCCGGTCGCCGCGATGTGGATCGAGGACGGGAACACGTCGTTGGACGACTGCGAGGCGTTCACGTGGTCGTTCGGATGGACCGGCCGTCCGAGCCGCTCCTCGGCCAGCGTGGCCACGACCTCGTTGGTGTTCATGTTCGACGAGGTCCCCGAACCGGTCTGGAAGACGTCGATCGGGAAGTGCGCGTCATGGTCGCCGTTCGCGACCTCCAGCGCGGCCTCCGCGATCGCGTCGGCCATCCCCTTGTCGATCACGTCGAGGTCGGCGTTGACCTTCGCGGCGGCCGCCTTGATGTGGCCGAGCGCGGCGATGTGGGCACGGTCCAACCGTTGTCCCGAGATGGGGAAGTTCTGCACCGCACGCTGGGTCTGGGCCCGCCACTTGGCCCATGCGGGAACGCGTACCTCCCCCATGGAGTCATGCTCGACACGGAACTCCTGTGCTTCACTCATGGGTCGTTCTCCGGGTAGCAGTCGTCATCGTCCCCGTCCTTACCCGACTCACGGAGTGCCAGCCGTATTCCCAGGCGGAACCCGAGCGCGGCTCACCTCGTCAGGGACTCGTACGCTCCGGCGAGCCACTCGACGGGACCGGTGCCGGCCTCCGGGCCGCGGCGCAGGCGTACGCGGATCCGGGCGTGCGAGACGCCGGAGGGAAGCCGGAGTTCGGGCGGCGCGGCGAACCGGTGACCGTTGGCCGCGCACTCGCCGTGCACCGTGCGGCCGGAAGCGCCCAGGGCGTAGGCCGTGAACGACAGCCGGCGGGCACCGGACCGGCATACGAGGAGGACACCGACGCGGCGACCGTGGTCGGGAACGCTGAGCGTCAGCGTCGACGTGCCCGGCCAGGTGCCGCTTCGCTTCGCGACCCGGCGCGACACGGGCCGGTCCGACGCGTCCAGCAGTGTGGCGGGCAGTGCCTCCGGGGACCGCGCGGTGAGCGTCGGGGACGAGGTGGCGGCGGGACTCCCGGGCGCCGTGGCCGGGGAGGTGGCGGACGGGCGGGCGCCGGAAGGGGCGTTCCGCGAGCCGGCCCAGCCGTTCAGCCCGGCGAGCACGCCGGCCGCCACCGCCAGGGCCAGCACACCGCCGGTCACCAGGGCGAGCGCTCCCCGCCGGTTCAGCCATCGGTGCCAGCCGCGGACGGATCCGGCGTCCGGCGCTCCGGGGCCCTCCGGCCTCGGGACGGGCAGCCAGCCCGCCGTCGACCGCGCGGGCGCCCGGTCCGGCGCTCCGACCGTCGGCAGATCCTGGCTGGTCCGGCCTGGCCCGGGGCGTCCCGGACCAGGCGGCGTGGGCTGGGCCCGGCGGGGCGGGCCGAGACCCGGCGGAACCTGTTCCGCGGCACCGGTCGGCCCGAGGCCGGGCAGCGCGGACCGGCGACCGTGGTCCCCGGCGGCGGGTGGACCGGACCGCGCCCGATCGGAACCCTCGGTGGCGGGTGGACCGGACCGCGTCCGTTCGGAACCCCCGGCGCCGGGCGGATCGGACCGCGTCCGTTCGGAATCCCCCGTGGCGGATGGAGCGGACCACGCCGGATCGGAACCCCCGGCAGTGGGTGGAGCGGACCGCTCACGGTCCGCGCCGCCGAGGGCCGGCGGAGTGGTCCGCGCGCGATCCGAGCCGCCGAGCGCGGGCGGAGTGGTCCGCGCTCGGCCGGAGGCGCCTAAGCCGGGCGGGGTGGTCCGCGCTCGGCCGGAGGCGCCTAAGCCGGGCGGGGTGGGCTGCGGGCGGCCGGTCCGCCGGAGGCCGGACTGCTCCCGGCTGGACCACTCATGGCTGGACCGTCTGCTCGACCGGGTGCGCGACGCCTCCGCCGGCCGGGGCGGCAGCGGCGGCGCCGTGGTCGTGGCCAGCAGTGTGACGGCGCGTTCGGTCGTCAGCCGCCGTACGGGGTCCTTCTGCAGGAGCCCGTCGAGCAGCGGGCGCAGCTGTCCGGCGCGGACCGGCGGGTCGGGCTCGGCGGTGACCAGCGCGCTGAGCGTGGCCATCGCGGTCTCGAAGTCGTACGGGGGCCGCCCCTCGACGGCGGCGTAGAGCGTGGCGCCGAGCGACCACAGGTCCGAGGCGGGCGAGGCGCGCTCGCCGCGGGCGACCTCCGGCGCGACGTACGCGGGGGAGCCCATGAACGTCCCCGACTGGGTGAGGGTGGTGGCGCCCTCGTACGTCGCGATGCCGAAGTCGGTGAGGACCACCCGCCCGGAGTTCTCCAGCAGGACGTTGCTGGGCTTGACGTCGCGGTGGACGATGCCGGCCTCGTGCGCGGCGCGCAGGGCGTCGAGCAACTGCCGGCCGATGTCCGCGACGCGTACGGGGGAGATCGGGCCGTCGTCGACGAAGACGTCCTCCAGCGACCGGGCCGCGACGTACTCCATGACGAGCCAGGGACGGTCGTCCTCGACCACCACCTCGTACATGGCGATGAGGTTCGGGTGGTTCAGCCGGCCCGCGGACATCGCCTCGCGGTTCGTGCGCTTGATGAGGTTCAGCCGCTCGCGGGGTCTCAGGCTGGGCGGGAGGTGGACCTCCTTGACGGCGACCTCACGGTCAGCGGCCTCGTCGTGCGCCCACCAGACGACGCCCATGCCGCCCCGGCCGATCTCCTCGATCAGCCGGTAACGACCGGAGAGCAAGCGGTCCTGAGACTCGGCCACGAAGCGCAAGATACCCGCGTGTGCGGGGCGCGGCACGCGGATCCCTACCGTGATCTTGCACTCACGTCGGTGCCACTGCAAGATCGAAGCTGAACGGCACATCTGGTGTCGACGCCGTCGGAAGAGGCGTGAGGATGGAAACCTTTTCGGCTTCGGGGCTCGGTGGACCCACCGTCGTCGCTTCCGGTGTGCTCCCGTTGGAGGTCGACGACCCCGCGGCCATCGGCGGGCATCGTCTGGTGGCCAGGCTGGGCTCGGGCGGGATGGGCGTCGTCTACCTGGGGCGCGACCGGAACGGCGGGCTCGTCGCGGTCAAGACCGCACGCCCCGAAGACGCCGACGACGAGATCCTGCGCCTCCGTTTCCAGAGCGAGGCGGACTGCGCGCGGCGGGTGCCGGGGGGCTGGACGGCGCGGGTGCTCGCCGACGGCACCGCCGAGCGGCCGCCCTACCTGATCACCGAGTACGTCGAGGGCCCGTCGCTCGCGCACATCGTCGACACCGGCGGACCCCTGCGGCCGGAGCAGTTGCGCGCCCTCGCGACGGGGGTCGCGCGCGCCCTGACCGCGATTCACGGGGCGGGCATGGTCCATCGGGACCTCAAGCCCGCGAACGTCCTGCTGACGCCCACCGGCCCGCGGATCATCGACTTCGGGATCGCCCAGCGGCTGCCCGCCTCCGGCGGGCTGACCAGGGACGGCGTCGTAATGGGCAGTCCCGGCTGGATCCCTCCGGAGCGGCTGACCGGGCAGCCCGCAACCGCCGCGTCCGACGTCTTCGGCTGGGGCTGTCTCGTGGCGTACGCCGGGCTCGGCCGCAACCCGTTCGGTGAGGGGGACGGCGACGAACTGGCGGGCCGGGTGATCCACCAGCCGCCCGACCTGACCGGGCTGGACGCGTCGCTCCGCCCGCTGGTCGCGGCGGCACTGGCGAAAGACCCCGCGGAGCGGCCGCGACCCGCCGAACTCCTCGCGCGCCTCGGCGTCGCCGCCACGGCGCCGCAGAAGGCCGGGTACGCGCGGCGACCGGTCGTACCGGCCCTGGTCGCCGCGGTGGTCGCCGCCACGGCCGCCGCCGTCGTCGCCGCGCTGCTCTACGGAACGGACCAGGGGGAGAGCCGGCCGCCCACCGGCGGCGCCACCGTCGGGTCGCCCCGGCCCGGCACGCCCTCCCTCCGGCCGCGCGGCCACGCACCGCCACAACCCGCCTCGGCGGGCACCCCGCCCGCCACGCGCCGTACCGTGTCCCGCCGCACGCCCGCGAGGACGAGCCCGGCCGCCGCCGTCTCACCGACCCAGGCCAAGACCGATCAGAGCGCCGTGAACAAGGGCAAGGGCAACAACGGCAACAGCAACAACGGCAAGGGGAACGGCCCGAACGAGAACAGCGGCAAGGGGAAGGGCAACGGGGAGTAGCCGACCCTTGAGGCCGGGCCGAGGAACTCCCGACGCGTCAGCGCCGCCCGATGGTCAGCAGCGGTCCCGTCGTGTCCGCGAAGAAGTCCTCGCCCTTGTCGTTCACGACGATGAAGGCGGGGAAGTCCTCGACCTCGATCTTCCAGACCGCCTCCATGCCGAGCTCCGGGTACTCCAGCACCTCGACCTTCTTGATGCAGTCCTGGGCCAGCCGGGCGGCCGGGCCGCCGATCGAGCCGAGGTAGAAGCCGCCGTGTGCCTTGCAGGCCTCGGTGACCTGCTTGCTGCGGTTGCCCTTCGCCAGCATCACCAGTGAGCCGCCGGCCGCCTGGAACTGCTCGACGTAGGAGTCCATCCGGCCGGCCGTCGTCGGGCCGAACGAACCGCTCGCGTAGCCCTCCGGGGTCTTGGCCGGCCCGGCGTAGTACACGGCGTGGTCGCGCAGGTACTGCGGCATCGGCTCGCCGGCGTCCAGGCGCTCCTTGATCTTGGCGTGGGCGATGTCGCGGGCGACGACGAGCGGCCCGGTGAGCGCCAGCCGCGTCTTGACCGGGTACCGGCCGAGCTCGGCGCGGATCTCGTCCATCGGGCGGTTCAGGTCGATGCGGACGACCTCGCCCTCGAGGTCGTCGTCGGTCGTCTCGGGCAGGTAGCGCGCCGGGTCGTTCTCCAGCTGCTCGAGGAACACGCCGTCTCGAGTGATCTTCGCCAGGGCCTGCCGGTCGGCGCTGCAGGACACCGCGATCGCCACCGGGCACGACGCGCCGTGGCGGGGCAGCCGGACGACGCGGACGTCGTGGCAGAAGTACTTCCCGCCGAACTGCGCCCCGATCCCGAGCTTCTGGGTGAGCTCGAAGACCTGCTGCTCGAGCTCCAGGTCGCGGAAGCCGTGGCCGGTCGGGCCCCCCTCGGTCGGCAGCGTGTCGAGGTAGTGCGCCGAGGCGTACTTGGCGGTCTTGAGGGCGTACTCCGCGCTCGTGCCGCCCACCACGATGGCGAGGTGGTACGGCGGGCACGCGGCGGTGCCGAGCGACCGGATCTTCTCCTCCAGGAAGGAGAGCATCCGGTTCGGGTTCAGGACGGCCTTGGTCTCCTGGTACAGGAACGACTTGTTCGCGCTGCCGCCGCCCTTGGCCATGAACAGGAACTTGTACGCGTCGCCGGGCGCGGCGTACAGCTCGATCTGGGCGGGCAGGTTGCTGCCGGTGTTCTTCTCCTCCCACATGGTCAGCGGCGCCATCTGGGAGTAGCGGAGGTTCAGCTTCGTGTACGCGTCGTAGACGCCCCGGGCGATGTGGCGCTCGTCGTCCCCGTCGGTCAGGACGTGCTGGCCGCGCTTGCCCATCACGATGGCGGTACCGGTGTCCTGGCACATGGGGAGCACGCCCGCCGCCGCGATGTTGGCGTTCTTCAGCAGGTCGAGGGCGACGAACCGGTCGTTGGGCGACGACTCCGGGTCATCGAGGATCTTCCGGAGCTGCGTCAGGTGCGCGGGCCGGAGCAGGTGGGAGATGTCATGGATCGCCGTCTCGGTGAGCAGCCGGAGCGCCTCGGGCTCGACCTGCAGGAACGTACGGCCGCCCGCCTCGAACTCGCTGATCCCGTCGCTCGTGAGCAGGCGGTACTCGGTCTCGTCCGAACCCTGGGGGAGTAGCTCGGTGAAGGCGAATTCGGGCATCGGCTTCCTCGCTGACGACACGGTGGTGTGGTCCCCAAGCCTAGGACCGCCCGGTTCCAGGACCGAACGCGCCTCGGGACGGAAGTCCCTTGCCGCAGGGCTGCACGGGGGGTAATACGGGCGAAGGGGGGAGTCATGCTGTTCAACACCTATGCCGCCCCGGGCGGCGAGTTCCACCACCCGGCCCTTTTCTACCTGGTGATCGCGATCTTCGGCATCGTGATCGTCTCCGCGATCGTGATCAGCCTGCTGGCGATCGTCCTGCGGAACGTCGATCGCGAGTGGCCGATCGGCACGCTCCCCAAACCGGCCTCGTGGCGCCTCCGGTCGAGAATGACATCGGCGTCGGTAAGGCGCCACCTGCCGCATCGCCGGCACTCGGTGTGAGCCGGCGGTCCGGGGCCACCGCGCCGCCCGGCGTCACGGACACGGCGCCCCCGTGACCCCCGCGGGTTCCTGATCCGGCGGTACGGCGACCGCCGGCGCCGACCGCCGCGGGCCGCCGAGACCGGCCGCGACGCCGCACCCGACCAGAAGGGCGCCGGTGAGTTCCGCCGCGCTCGGCGTGCCCAGTCCGAGCACCATCGTCGTGACCGCCGCGCTCACCGGGATCAGGCCCGCGAACAGCCCGGCCCGGTCCGCGCCGATCCTGCCCAGCGCGTCGTACCAGAGCAGGAATGCCCCGACCGTCACGACGACCACCAGGTACGCGAACCCCGCCAGCTCGCCGGCGGTGGGCACCCGCACGACGGCGGTGCCGTCCACGAGCAGGCCGGTGCCGAGCAGCATCGGGGTCGCGGCGGCCGCCGAGTACGCCGACACCCGGATCGGCCCGAGCCTGGGCAGGAGCGGCACGGCGAGGAGCGAGAAGGCCATCTCGCCGGCCAGGGCGCCGAGGGCCAGCAGCAGGCCGGGGACGCTGCCGCCGCCGAGCCCGTTGGCCGCCGCCGCGCCCAGCGCCACGATGACCGCGGCCACCACGAGACGCGGGGCGGGGCGCCGCCGCTCCAGCAGCGGCGCGATGACCGCGAGGAGCACCGGGACCGCGCCCACCACCGTGCCGATCATCGCGGGTGTGGTGTACCGCGTCCCCTCGACGATGCAGACGTTGAAGCCCGCCAGCCCGGTCGCGGCGAGCGCCGTGACCAGCGCCCACTCGCGGAGCCTCAGGCGCCGGCGCGTCCGGGGCCCACGGGACCGCTCGCTCAGCCGGGCGACGACCAGGAGGATCACGGCGGCGACCGCGTAACGGACGGCCTGGCCGCCGTACACCGGGTAACGGGCGATCGCCGCGGACACGGCGGTCAGCGTGCCGACAAGGGTCATCGCGGTCGCGGCCTGGACGAGGCCGCGCGGGCTGGTGCTCTGCTCCATGGACTGAGACGCTAGGCAGTCATTGGTCCGGGCACGAGGACCAATCGATCACCCGTAACGAGGACCATTCCGGAGGGCGGCGCGTGTGGACCTGCATCTGACGCTCGACCGTTCCACCGGCCGGCTCGCCGTACAGGTCGCCGACGGGCTCCGTGACCTCGTACGACGCGGAACGCTCACCCCCGGCCGGCGGCTGCCCTCCACCCGCGACCTCGCCGATGACCTGAAGGTCTCCCGAGGCGTGGTCGTGACCGCGTACGAACAGCTCGTCGCCGAGGGGTTCCTCGTCTCCCGGCAGGGCGACGGCACGCGGGTGGCCCGCACCGCCGCGCCCCCGCCGCCGACGGCCACCGGCTCGGCGCACCGGCGAGTCCTCCGGCTCGCCGCCGGTACGGCGGCCGGACCGGTCGACCCACCCGGCATCGCGTACGACCTGCGGCCGGGCAAGCCGGACCTGACGTCGTTCCCGAGGGACCTGTGGGCGGCGACGACGCGGGACGTGCTGCGGGACCTCCCGTACGCCGAGCTGAACTACCCCGACCCGGCCGGGACCCGGCGGCTGCGGACCGAGCTGGCGGGGTACCTGGCGCGCGTGCGCGCCGCCGTGACCGAGCCGGACACGGTCGTGATCACCGCCGGAGTGGCCCACGCGCTGGCGACCGTTCCCCGCGTCCTCGGCGAGGAGGGCCACCGGCTGCTCGCCGTCGAGGACCCCCTGGCCCACCAGCAGCTCCCGCTGATCCGGGCGACCGGCATACGGCTGGTCGGCGTCCCCGTGGACGAGGAGGGGATCGACGTCGCCGCCCTGGCCCGCACGCGGGCGCGGGCGCTGCTCATCACCCCGGCGCACCAGTTCCCGACCGGCGTCGTCCTGTCGCCTCGCCGTCGCGCGGCACTGGTCGAGTGGGCGCGTGCCGTCGACGCCCTGATCATCGAGGACGACTACGACGGGGAGTTCCGGTACGACCGGGACCCGGTCGGCTGCCTCCAGGGCCTGGCCCCCGAGCGGGTCGTCCTGGCCGGATCGGTGAGCAAGGCGCTGTCCCCGGCGTTGCGGCTCGGCTGGGCGGTCGCACCACCGTGGCTGGCGCACCGGCTGCGCGCCGCGCGGGCGCTGTACGACCTCGGTCCGGCAGTGCTCGACCAGCACGTCCTCGCCCGGCTGATCGCCACCGGAGCGTACGACCGGTACCTGCGCGGCATGCGGCGGCGCTACCGGGACCGCCGTGACGCGTTCGCCGCCGCCCTGACGCGGCGCCTGCCGCAGGTCCGCGTCCACGGAGTCTCCGCCGGACTGCACGCGTACGTCGAGCTGCCCGCCGGTACGGACGAGGCCGAGGTCGTCGCCCGAGCCGCCGCGCTGGGCGTCGCGGTCGAAGGGGTCGCGCCGATGCGCGTACGGCACCCGGGTCCGCCCGCCATCGTCGTCGGCTACGCGCGCCTGCCGGAACGCCGGCTCGCCGAGGCGGTCGACCTCCTGGCGCAGGCCGTCTCGCCCTGAGGGCCGAGACGCGGCCGAAATGGTTGTGTCGAAGTGTTGAACGCGGGTAGGACGTGCGGCGATGAGGAGGATCAAGAATGAGTCTTGACGAAGCCGCCCGCCAGCTCGAACTCGCCGCCCACGACACGCAGGTCTCCTTCGACTGCATCGGCCTCGGCGACATCGAACGCGCTCATACCCACGCCATCACCGCCCGCGCGGCGGCCGACGCCGCAGAGGCCGCCCTGCGGATCGCCCTCACCGAGATCAAGACCCCCGAGGAGGCCGAACGCGCCGGTGAGGAGGCCATGCGCCGCCTCCAACAGGAGATGAGCCACCCCTCCAGGCCATAAGCCCGCCGCCGACACCGCGTTCCCGCCACCAGCGGGGACGCGGTAGATGTTTCCACCGGGGCTTCCGCCCAGAACGTGTCCGGTGGAACACATGTTGGTCGACCGCTGACTGTGCGGCACGGCGAGGGATGCGGGCGTCGCCGGCCGGGGAGAACGGTCCGCCCGCCGGGCGGGGCGTCGTTTCTGGCGGTGTCTACTCTGGGGAGACGAATTCTCCTCTGGGTAGACGCCGGTGAAAGAGGACGGGCGACCCGGGTGATGCAACCTGCGGAGACCGCTGCACAAAACGCTCGGCAAAGGCGGCCGCATACCCGCCAAAGGCCGCACTCTCGTGACGCGGCGGCGGCTTCACCGAGCATTAGGTGCGCCGGCGCGCCGCAGGCTCAGCCGACCAGGCGTTCGGCGACGGCGGAGTTCGGCACGGCCCGCTGACCGGCGCCGGCGTGAGACCGCGCGCCGCGAGGGCGTCATGAAGCGCGATCGCCGTCGGAGCGACCTCGATGTCGTGTCGTCCTCGCACGGCGATCCAGGTGGATCTCCACGGGTCGAACAGGATTCCCCAGCGTGGGAACTCGGCTCGCAGGCGCGTGAGCCACCACCCAGGTCCCGCTCTGTACGGCCGCGCGGCCGGTAAGACCGGCGGATCGACGCGAGTGACGGGTTCCCCCGGGACCGCGCGACCTTGGGGGTACGGCCACGGCGTGCTCACGGGCGGCCTTCGTCGGTGACGCGCAGAACCTTCGTGATGAGGGTGGCGGCGCGGTCGATCTCCTCGGCCGGGCACATGTACTCCGTCTCCAGCGGCGCGTCGCGGGAGGGGCCGGTCCAGCACCAGTACCAGTTCAGCGATCCATCGTCGGGGGCGATGGCCACGTACTGCGAGAGACCCGGATTCATCGCCTCCCCACGCGGATCATCGGTCATCGATGCCTTGGGGTTCCAGGCCATCAGGGCGCTGGTCCCCACCCGCACCTCCAGCCCGTGGCCCCGCAGCGCCGTGGCGAGTTCGTCCAGCCGGGCCCGGACCGCCCGCTCCTGCCGGAGGACACCGTCCTGCGGATTCGTCGTTGATTCGGTCATGGGATTCCCTTCTCGCGGAGTTACGATGAATTTGGAAGGCTGCGCTTTGCAGACCAATAAGACCCTGTAGTAATTCGCGGTAGGGGAGCCAGGTGGGGGGCCACTAGGCTTTCCGGGAAGGGCGAGTCAATGCCAAGTGGTGCGAATGAGGAATTCGGTGCATATCTCGCGGACCTGCGCCGACGAGCCGGTAAGAGCCAGCGACGCCTCGCCGAGATCCTCTGTGATCTTTCCGGCTGCCCGACGGTCACCCGTCACGAGATCAGCCGGTACGAGCGAGGGCGGCGTACGCCTCGATTCTGGCTCCCGTATCTCGCTGAGGCGCTGGAAGTCTCGTTAGAAGAACTGGAAAGACGAGCTACTCTCGCGTTCGGAGGTCAGCAGCCGCCTCACATGGACGCACATGCGGAATTCTTCGCTTACGGCTTCTCGGAGGACGACGTGCCGGCGTCGCGGTTCGGCGGCGCGACCGGGTGGCGAATCGGTTCTGACGCGGTCGCCGACCTTTTGGTCCGCATTCACCGGCTGCGCCTCGCGGACGACGTGCTGGCCGGCGGCGACCTGATCGGCCCGGCACTACGAGAGCTGGACACGGCTGTGGCCATGCACCGGGCAGGCGGTTTCAGCGAGCAGGTCGGCCGGACCTTCCTGGCCGCGATCAGCGAGCTGGCACAGGTCGCCGGCTGGATCGCCAGTGACGCAGGTCTTGACCAGCGGGCCGAGGAGGTCTACCAACTCGGTATCAGCGCGGCACGTGAGGCCGGTGACCGGACATCAGCGGCCAACCTGGTCGGTTCCCTCGCCTATCACCAGACCAATACGGGAGCTTTCGAAACCGGTCTGAGTCTCGCCACCGCTGCGCTCGACGAGGCAGGTGACGACGCGCCGCCTCGGGCGAAGGCGTTGTTCTGGGACCGGGTCGCCTGGGCATATGCGAAGACCGGTCAGGCGCCCTCAGCGATCCGGGCCCTCGGACGGGCATCCGAGGCTCTCTCCCAGCACGGCGGCGAAGACCCGTCCTATCTCTACTGGGTCGACGAGGACGAGCTTCAGATCATGGAAGCCCGTGTCCACGTGGAGTTGCGACGTCCGCTGCGAGCGGTGCCCGTGCTGACCGAGGTGCTCGGCCGGTACGACAGCACGCACGCTCGAGAACTCGCGCTGTATCTATCCTGGCTCGCGGTCGCCCTCGCGGATGCCAACGAGCCCGAGGAGGCCGCGCATACGGCTCGTCGTGTGCTGGAACTCTCAGCCGATATGCCGAGCGAGCGCACCACTCGGCGCTCTCAGGTCGTCCTCGCTCGCCTCCGCCCGTTCCGCGATGTCCGGGAAGTCCGGGACCTTATCGACGACTACGCCTGTCGGGCTTGAAAACTGATCGAGCGAGTCATCTTGCGACGTAGCGGCGGCTTTACCGAGCTTTCGGTGTGCCGGTGTGTGCCGCCGCTCAGGCGACGGGGCGTTCGGCGACGGCGGAGTTCGGCAGCGCGCCGTCGACCGGCACCGGCTCGAAGGCTCGCGCCGTCACCAGGACCACGAGGCACAGCGCGGCGCCCACCACGTAGGCGAGCCACAGGTCGGAGGCGACCGCGCCCGCGATGGCCGCGCCGAGCACGAACCCCGCGTAGTTGAAGACGTTCACCCGGGAGACGGCGATGCCGAGTCCTGTCGGGTCGAGCCTGCCGGCCGCCGAGAAGGACGTGGGGACGACGACGGACAGGCCGACCCCGGCGACGGCGAACCCGATGATGGCGGCCAGGGGATCGGGCGAGAGCGCGGCGGTGAGCAGCCCGAGACCGCCGATGAGCCCGCCCGCCGCCACGACCTTCGCGGCGCCACGGGCCTGGACGAGCCGGTCCGCGCCGGTCCGGCTCAGCATCATGCAGACCTGGTACGCGACGTAGCCGAGCGGGGCGACGGCGGAGGAGGCGTGCAGGTCGTCCTTGAGGTACTTCGCGCTGTAGCTCGAGGTCGCCGAGTCCGCGATGTACATGCACGTCACCGCGGCGCCGATGATGATGATCGGCCTCCACGGCACCCTCTTGGCGGCGGCCTTCAGCTGCTCCATGCTGGGCCCGGCGGCCTCCATCGCCTTCGGGTGCAGGCGGCGGCCGGCCACCAGGGACACCGCCATGCCGAGCACCGCCGGGACGGCGAATCCGGTGCCGAGGCCCATGTCGATCCGGTTGGCGAGCGCGCTCCACAGGCCCGCGAGGATGCCCGCCGCGCTCCACACGGCGTGGAACCCGGTGAGCAGGCTCCTGCCGTACCGGGTCTCGGCGGTCACCGCCTGGGCGTTCATCGACGCGTCCACCGCGCCGACGAACAGGCCGAACAGCGCCGCCGTGCCGTACAGCGCGAGGTTCCCGGGCGCGACGCCGATCGCGACGATCGACACGAGGACGAGCGGCTGGGCGATCCGCAGCACGATCCCGCTGCCATGCCGGGCCATGAGCGAACCGGCGAGGACGCTGCCCAGCCCGGCGACCACCGGGACGGCCAGCAGGACGAGCGCGAGGGCGCCGTCGCTGAGGTCGTGCGCCTTCTGCAACTCCGGGATGCGGGTCACGAGGGCGGCGAAGGAGAGCCCCTGCACTCCGAAGGCCGCGTACGCCGCGCGCCGGCCGCGCCGAGTCGGTTCGTCGATGTCCGCCGCCACGCTGCCCTCCGGAACGTGAAATACGTTCGCGTCAGCGTAGATACCAGGTCACCGGGGGTCAATAGCGGCTTCAGTCGATGAGGCGGCGGCGCATGCCGCGGACGGCGAGCATCCACATCAACGCCGCGAACAGCGCGAGCGCGCCCACGTGGCCGAGGTCCGTCAGCGGCCGGAGGCCGAACACGGCGTGCCGGACCAGCTCGACGCAGTGGTACAGCGGGTTGACGCGCGCCACCGTGTGGGCCCAGGCCGGCAGCGCGCTGATCGGGAAGAACGTGCCCGCGACCAGGAACAGCGGGGTCAGGATCCCCGTGATCACGTAGTCGAAGCTGTTGATCGACGGGACCACCGTGGACGTCCACACGCCGAACAGTGCGAACCCGGTCGCGGTGAGGATCGTGACCACCGGTACGGCGAGCATGCCGACGGAGGGGCGCAGGCCGAAGACCATCGCGACCAGCAGCGGCACGCAGGAGAACAGCCCGCTCTTGACGGCGATCCACGACGCCTCGCCGGCCACGAGCTCGTGCACGTCCACCGGCGCCGCCAGCATCGCGTCGTAGGAGTGCTGGTAGATCCGGCGGATGTAGGTGTTGAACATCCCCGGGAACACCGACGTGAACAGCGCGGCCGTGGCCACGACCCCCGTACCGACGAAGTCGACGTAGCGGTAGCCGGCGACGCTGCCCAGGAGCGATCCGAAGCCGAAGCCGAACGCCAGCAGGTAGAAGGTCGGCTCGACGGTCGAGGCGAACGACGAGGAGGTCCAGTAACGCCGGAAGAGGGCCAGCTCGTGCCGCCAGACGCCGCGCACGGGCGCCCACTCGAACCGGCGGAGTCTCGTGTCAGCCACCGTTGTCTCCGGTCAGGACGACGAACACGTCTTCGAGGCTGGCCGCCCGCCGTACGACCCGGTCGCCGTCGCCGAGCGCGGCGGCCAGCGACGGCGGGATGTGCTCGGCCCGCAGCACCGACACGGTCGGGCCGGTGCGGCGGGTGGGCAGGCCGGCCTGGCGTACGAGCGCCTCGATCTCCGCGAGCCGGTCGGGCGGGCCCTGGTGCTCCTCGACGCTGTCGCCCGCGTGGTGGGCGATCAGGTCGCCGGGCGTGCCCTGCGCGACGATCCGGCCGTCCGCCATCAGCGCGCAGGTGTCGGCGAGGCGTTCGGCCTCCTCGATGTAGTGGGTGGACATCAGCACGGTCGTGCCCTCGTCGCGCAGCGCGGCGATCAGGCCCCACAGATCGGCGCGGACCTGGGGGTCGAGGCCGACGGTGGGCTCGTCGAGGAGGACGAGCCGCGGGGAGTGCACGAGCCCGCGGGCGACGAGGAGCCGCCGGCGCATGCCGCCGGACAGGTTCACGACGCGGGTCCTGGCACGCTCGGTGAGCCGGGCGATCTCCAGGGCGCGGTCGACGGCCCGGCGCCGCCCGGCCCGGGGGACGCGGTACAGGTGCGCGAAGACCTCGAGGTTCTGCCGGACGGTGAGCTCCTCGTCGAGGTTGTCGGTCTGCGGGACGACACCCATGAGCGCCCGCGCCTCCTTCGACTCGGCCGGGACGGGGTGGCCCAGGACGGTGATGGCGCCCTCGTCGGCGCGGGACTGGGCGGTCAGCATCCGCATGGTGGTCGACTTGCCGGCGCCGTTCGGGCCGAGCAGGCCGAGGCAGACCCCGGTCGGCACGTCGAGCGTGAGGCCGTCGACCGCGGTGATCTGCGATCCGTCCTTGTCGCGGTACCGCTTGACGACGTCGCGCAGGGTGATCGCCGGGAGGTCCGCCATGGTCTCCACGGTACGAACCGTCCACAACGCCGCGCCAGCGAATATCGTCGAGCCGTGGAGTTGCCGTGGAGACCGAACGACCAGCACGTGCCGGCGCGTGACCTGCGCGCCTCCGACGCCGACCGGGAGCGGGTCGTCGCGCTGCTGCGCGACGCCCACGGCGACGGCCGGCTCACCGTCGACGAGCACGCCGAGCGCGTCGAGGGCGCCTACTCCGCCCGTACGCTGGGCGAGCTGACCGCGCTGACCGCCGACCTGACCACCCCGGAGCAGCAGCCGATCCAGGTCGGGGACCGCCCGATGGTCGCGCTGTTCGGCACGGTACGGCGCGGCGGGCGCTGGGTGGTCCCGGTCACCCTGCCGGTGTCCGCGCTCTTCGGCACCGTGGAGATCGACCTGCGGGAGGCCCTGCTGCAGCGCCGGCACGTCGTCGTACGGGCGGCGATGCTCGGCGGGCGGCTCCGCCTCGTGGTGCCGGAGGGAGTGCGGGTGGAGTTCACCGGCCGGTCCGTCCTCGGCTCGCGGGACCTGCGGGTGCGGCCGCCGTACGAGGACGACGGCCCCGTCGTGGAGGTCAGTGGAGTGGTCGTGCTGGGGTCCGTCAACGCCCGTACGCCCAAGCGCCGTCGCCGCTGGTCGCTGAGCCGCCGCCGCCCGTGATCCCGTTGCAACACGGAGATCAGCAGGTCACGGGCGCTTCGGTAACGGTTAAGACTCCTACCTCCCTCTCCTCTTGAACTGGTACGGACCAGCTCCTATCGTTCCTTGCGATGCGCGATTTTGCTCAATGAGCGCGTAAATCGTGCACAACCTTTCATGCTGCGTGAAAGGAGGCGGCGGCGGGAGCCGCAGCAGAGCTGTGCCACGCCAAACGGCTGCTCGGAGGTGACGGGCTGAGGGGCCGGGCCGGGGGGTTGGCGAACCCATAAGACAGTGACCCGGGGACGTCGCGCGCACCCGCGTGGACCCGGAGCCGAAGCAAAAGCAGAAGGCGGGGACAGGTGAAACGGCATCTCACGGGCGCCATCGCCGCGGGTCTTACGGTGGCCCTCGGTCTGACCGGTTGCAGCAAGGGCAGTTCCTCCGGCGGCGGCGGTGACAACAAGACGATCAGGTTCGTCGCCGCGATCTACGACGACAAGACCAAGGGTCTCTGGGACAGTCTGATCAAGACGTTCGAAGAGCAGAACAAGGGTTACAAGGTCAACCTGGAGATGGTCGACTGGACCCAGATGGACGCCAAGGTCAAGACCTACGTCCAGACGAAGCAGACGCCCGACATCCTGAACTACAACGCGTTCGCCGACTTCGCCCGGGACGGTCTGCTCTTCCCGGCCTCGGACGTGCTGTCGCCGCAGGTGTCGAGCGACATCCTCCCGTCGTTCATCGACGGCGACAAGTACAAGGGCACGCAGTACGCCGTGCCGCTGCTGTCCAGCGTCCGGCTGTTCTTCTACAACAAGGACGTCTTCAAGAAGGCCGGCATCGACACCCCGCCCAAGACGTGGGACGAGGTGCAGTCCGATGCCCAGAAGATCAAGGACAAGGTGAAGGGCGTCTTCCCGCTGGGCCTGCCGCTCGGCGCCGAGGAGTCCCAGGCCGAGTTCTTCATGTGGGCGATGAACAACGGCGGCGGCTACGTCGACCAGTCCGGCAACTGGTCGATCGACAGCCAGGCCAACGTGGACACGGTCAACTACCTCAAGGGCCTGACCAAGGGCGGCCTCACCCAGCCGAACCCGGAGACGACCGACCGTAAGGACGTCTTCAACGAGTTCGCGCAGGGCAAGATCGGCATGCTCAACGGCGCGGTCTTCATGCCCGCGGGCTTCATCAACAAGGTCAACGCCAAGCTGCCGTACGGCATCGCGCCGCTGCCCAGCAAGAGCGGCACGACGTCCAACACGCTCGGCGTGCAGGACTTCCTGGTGGCGTTCAAGAACAACGGCGGCAAGAAGAAGGACGCCGTCTCGAAGTTCCTGAACTTCTTCTACCAGGCGAACAACGTGGCCAACTTCCAGAAGGAAGAGGGCTTCCTCCCGGTGACCAAGTCGGCGGGCGACGTGATCGCGAACGCGGTGCCGTACGACAAGCCGTTCATCGACGCGCTGCCGAACGCGAAGTTCTACCCCACGGGCAACGCCGCCTGGGGACCGCTGGCGAACACGATCAAGGAGAAGCTCGGCACCGCCATCACCGGCGACCCGAAGAGCGTCCTGAGTGAGCTCCAGCAGACCGCGCAGAAGAACGGCTGACGGACGACCCGTGCACGACACCATCGAGGCGCAGGGCGCCGGGGCCACCACCCCGGCGCCGGCGCCGCCGTCGACGAGCGCCCTCCGCCGGTTCGGCCGGGCGCTCGGCCCGCTTCCGTGGATCGGCCCCGCCGTCATCCTGATCGCCGCCGTGGTCCTGTGGCCGGTGATCGAGATGGTCCGGACGTCACTGCTGAGGATCAGTTCCTCCGGTGCGACGCTCGGCACCCGCGGGACCGGCAACTACCGTGACCTGTTCGACGAGTCCGACCTCGTCAGCGTGCTGCTGCGGACCGTGGTGTGGGTGGTCGGCGTCGTCCTCGTGACGATCGTGGTGTCGCTCGCGCTCGGGCAACTGCTCAACGCCCGCTTCCCGGGACGGCGCCTGGTGCGCTGGGCGGTCATCGTGCCATGGGCGGCGTCGGTGCTGATGACCGCGCTGACGTGGAAGTGGATGCTCAACTACTACTACGGCATCGTCAACAAGGTCCTGCAGGGCGTGGGAATCATCGATCACCCGGTGAACTGGCTGTCCCACCCCGCGCAGGCGATGATGTGGATGATGTGGGTGGCGGTGTTCGTCTCGCTGCCGTTCACCTCGTTCGTCATCCTGGCCGGTCTGCAGACGGTCCCGGACGAGGTGTACGAGGCGGCGCGCGTCGACGGCGCCGGCCGCGCGCGGACGTACTTCAGCATCACGCTGCCGCTGCTGCGACCGTCCCTGCTGGTCGCGGCGATCATCAACGTGATCAACGTCTTCAACTCGTTCCCGATCATCTACGCGATGACCGGCGGCGGGCCCGGGAGCAAGACCGACACCAGCACGACCTTCATGTACAAGCTGGCCTTCACCGGGAGCGGCGACGTCGGAGAGTCCGCCGCGATGGCGGTCGTGAACTTCGCGCTGATCCTCATCCTGGTGCTGGTCTACCTGCGGGTCGTCGGCTGGCGCGGGGAGGCACAGTCATGAGCAGCCCGAGCCCCGCGCGCCGGGAAGGCGGGCCGTCCACGATGGCCCGCCGGGCCAAGGTCGCGATCCTCGCCGGCGTCGGCTACCTGGTGGCGTTCGTCTTCATCGCGCCGTACCTGGAGATGGCGCTCACCGCGCTCAAGCCCGACCGCGAACTGACCGCGTCGCCGACCACGCTCCTGCCGAAGCACTGGGACTTCGCCAACTTCGTCAACGTGTGGAAAGCGGCGCCGATCTGGAAGAACATGCAGGTGTCGCTCATCGTCGCCGCCGTGGCGACGTTGATCGCACTGGCGGTCGCGCTGCCGGCGGCGTACTACACCGCGCGCCACCGGTTCCGCGGGCGCGGCGCGTTCCTCCTGCTGGTACTCGTCACCCAGATGTTCGCGCCGACCGCCCTGGTGATCGGCATCTACCGCGAGATGGTCGCGCTCAACCTGACCGACACGCTGTTCGGGCTGATCCTGGTCAACGCCGCCTTCAACCTGCCGTTCTGCGTGTGGATCCTGCACGGGTACTTCTCCAGCATCCCGAAGGCGCTGGAGGAGGCCGCCTACCTGGACGGCGCGGGCAAGGTCAAGGCGCTGACCCGGGTGACGCTGCCGCTGTCCCTGCCGGGTCTGGTCACCGCGGTGATCTACACCTTCATCGGGGCGTGGAACGAGTACGTCGTCGCCCTGACGATCACGTCCTCGCCCGACCGGCAGCCGCTGACCGTGGCCGTCCCCGGATTCGTCACGTCGTACCAGCAGCACTGGCAGTACCTGTTCGCGACCTCGCTGATCGCGATCGTGCCGGTGGTCATCCTGTTCGTCTTCATCGAGCGCTACCTCATCGGCGGCCTCACCGCCGGCTCGGTGAAGTAGCCCCCAAGGGCAAGAGGCGGGGGCCACGCGGCCCCCGCCCGATCGCCTCAGCCGGCCGCGTCGAAGTCGATCGCGGAGTAGGCGCGCAGCTTGGACAGCCTGTGCTCGCTGTGGATCCGGCGGATCGTCCCGCTGCGCGAGCGCATGACCAGCGAGTGCGTGGACGTGATCCCCTTGCCGTAGCGGACGCCGCCGACCAGTTCCCCGTCGGTGATGCCGGTCGCGGCGAAGAACACGTCGTCGGAGGCCACGAGGTCGTCCGTCGTCAGGACGCGTGACAGGTCGTGGCCCGCGTCGATCGCCTTCTGCCGCTCCGCGTCGTCCTTCGGCCACAGCTTGCCCTGGAGCACGCCGCCGAGAGACTTGATCGCGCAGGCCGCGATGATGCCCTCCGGCGTTCCGCCGATGCCGAGCATCAGGTCGATGCCCGTGCCCTCGCGGGCGGCCATGATCGCGCCGGCCACGTCGCCGTCGGTGATGAACTTGATCCGCGCGCCCGCCTCGCGGATCTCCTTCACGATGCCCTCGTGCCGCGGGCGGTCGAGGATCACGACGGTCACGTCACCGGGGGAGGAGTGCTTCGCCCGCGCGACGGCGCGGATGTTGTCGGCCACGGACGCCTCGATGTCGACGACGTCCGCCGCCTCCGGCCCCGTCGCGAGCTTCTCCATGTAGAAGACGGCGGACGGGTCGTACATCGTGCCGCGGGGACTGACGGCGATCACGGCGATCGCGTTGTTCATCCCCAGCGCCGTCAGCCGCGTCCCGTCGATCGGATCGACGGCCACGTCACAGTCGGCGCCGCTGCCGTCCCCCACCTGCTCGCCGTTGAACAGCATCGGGGCGTGGTCCTTCTCACCCTCGCCGATCACCACGACGCCGTTCATCGAGACCGTGTTGATGAGCTGGCGCATGGCGTTCACGGCGGCCCCGTCGGCGCCGTTCTTGTCGCCGCGGCCGACCCACCGGGCAGCGGCCATCGCCGCCGCCTCCGTCACGCGTACCAACTCCAGGGCGAGGTTGCGGTCCGGGGCGTGGGCCTCGGTGGTCAGCGGGGACGATACGGTCGTTTCTTCAGTCATGGCGATGTGGGCCTTTCCTGGCGGGCTTTACCTGACGGGTCACCCGGACGGGTCTCCTTCGATCGTATTTCCGAGCAGACAGGGCGTAATCTAGGGCCGTCATGAGCAGCGACATCGAGTGGCAGGCCGACGAGCGGCCGACGCGGGCCGGTGGGCCGGCCGTGGGGTGCTCCCGCGGCGTGCCGTCCGTACGGCGCGTGTTCGGCGTGCCTTCCACCCCACGAGGAGCGCGTCAGTGAGCGTCGAACCCGTTTCGCGGATGTCGGATCGTGGTGCCGCCACGCGGAGCGCGCTGCTGGCGGCCGCCCGCGAGGTGTTCTCCGAGGCCGGGTTCGCCCAGGCGGCGGTCACCGACATCGTCGCCAAGGCGGGGGCCAGCGTCGGCAGCCTCTACCACCACTTCAGCGGCAAGGCCGATCTCTACCTGACGCTCTTCGGCGAGTTCCAGTCCCGTCAGCAGGAGCGCACCCGGGAGGCCGTCCACCGGGCCCGTGACCTGGGTGAGTCCGACCCCATGCGGATGTTCATCGCGGGGGCGCGCGCCTACCTCGACGGCTGCCTCGCCGAGCCCGACCTGTCCCGCCTGTTCGTGTCCGGCGACGGGCCGCCCGGGTTCGACCGGGTGCTGCGCGACCGGCTGCGCACCTGGGCGCGGCGCAACGCCGCGCTGTTCGAGACCGGCGACGGCGATGTCGACGAGGCCCTCGTGGTCGTGCTGACCGGCGCCGTGTCCGGCGCGGTCTCGGAGGTGGCGCTGTCGGAGGACGATGAGGCGTCCCGGCGGCTGGCCGACGACGTGCTGGCGATCATCTCGAGTATGGAGAGCCGCCGTGAGCGAAAGCCGTGACGCGGCCCGGACGCCGGTGAGCGAGGCGGAGCCCCCGGAGGCGTCCGAAACCCAGAACCGAGAGGCGTCCCGAGCCGAGGAGGCGTCCGCCGCGCGGTCCTCGGAGTCGTCGGGTGCGGGCGGTGCCGAGGCGGCCGCGGGTGTCCCGGCCGGCGAGGGGCCGATCGTCGTGTCGCCCTCGGTCTACCGGCGGCTGACGTCCGGGGTGCCGGGCTTCGCGATGGCGATGCTCTCCTGCCTGGTGGTGGTCGGGTTCGTCCTGCTGGTCACTCCCCGGCGCAATCCGAACGCCATCCCGCAGGCCGACTACCACGGCGATCTGAACGGCCTGGTGGCGATCGCGCCGTTCACCGTGCAGGCGCCCCAGGGGCTGGACCCGAAGTGGTATCCCACCAGCTCGCGGCTGAGCGGCCGGGCGAACGGCCCGATCGGCTGGCACCTCGGGTACTACACGCCGGGCAAGCAGTACGCCGCGCTCGAGGAGAGCAACGAGCGGCCGGACGGCAGCGACGGTTTCGTCGCCCGCATGACCAGCCAGGGCAAGCCGGACGGCTCGCTCCAGGTGGCCGGGGCGGCGTGGGACAAGACGCTCCGTAAGGACAAGAACCAGCGGTCGCTCGTCCGGCGGCTGCCCGGCGTCACGCTGGTCGTCACGGGTACGGCCTCGTACGAGGAACTCGCCACGCTCGCGGGCTCCCTTCGACCCCAGCCGAAGGCGTCTCCAGGGAAGTCCGAAACCCCGCGATAAGTCGGGAGATTCGGGTAGCTTGGGGATCATGGGGAGCCCAGTGATCGTCGCGCTTGCGAGATGCCGTGCAGGCACGCGCCTCCCCCTGAGGACGTACAACGGTGGACTCCTCATTCTCCGACCATGAGGTGCCGCCGGACTCCACCGGAGCGGCGCCGTCCTCCGCGGGCGGGCGCGAACGCGCGAGCGTGGCGGCGGCCGTAGCCCTCGTCGTCGGTCTCGCGCTCGGCGGCGGAGGCTGGCTCGTCTACCGGAACCACACCGCCTGCCAGGACCGGTCGCTCACCGTGACGGCCGACCCGGCCATCGCGGCGGTGATCACCGAGGTCGCGGTCCGCTACAACAAGGCCCGCTGCGCCGACGTGAACGTCGTGACCGGTGACTCCGCGCAGACGGCGCGGCTGCTCGCGTCCGGCGACAAGGCCGCCGACGCCCGGCCCGACGTCTGGATCGCCGACTCCTCGCTGTGGTTCGACGGCGTCAAGAGCCAGGCGGTGCGGTCCGCGCCGTCCGTGGCGTCGTCTCCGGTGGTGTTCGCCATGACACCGGAGAACGCCCAGCGTTACGGGTCGCGGCTGGCGAGCCGGGGATGGGGCGCGTTCACGACCGGCGCCTACAGCCTGCGCCTGCTCGACCCGGTCCCGTCCGCGACGGCGATGACGTCGCTGCTCGCCCTCTCGTCCGCCGCGGGCGGCGGGTCCGGGGGCCTGCAGACGTTCAGCCGCATGCTGCAGGGCGTCAAGCCGTCGTCGGACGTCACGGATGCCATCGCCGCCCTCGCCGACCAGGGCAGGCCGCCCGTGCTGCCGCTCGCGGAGCAGACCATCTGGCGGCAGCGGCAGGAGGGACGCCAGGTCGCCGCGGTGTACCCGGCGACGGCACCGACCCTCGACTTCCCGTACGCCGTCCTCACCACCGACCGGGAACGCGGACGGGTCGCGGCGGGCCTGCTCGACGCGCTGCGCTCCGCCGGCGGCGTGGCCCGCCTGCACGCCGCCGGACTGCGCACCCCGGCCGGCGACGCGGGCAGGCCGGCCTCCTCCGGACTGCCCGCCGCCGCGCCGCGGGCACTGCCCGTGGTCCGCCCGGGAGCGGCGCTCGCCATGCGCGGGACCTGGGAGAAGATGCAGCAGGGCCTGCGGGCCATCGCGCTGATCGACGTGTCCGGCGCGACGCTCGCCCGGATGGGGCCTCGGACGCGCGTGCAGGTGATGACGGGGGCGCTGAGCAACGGCCTGTCGCTGCTGGAGGACGACACCGAGTTCGGACTGTGGTCCTTCCCCGCCCGCGGGCGCCCGTACCAGCGGCTGGTCGAGACCGGTCCGTTGCGGGAGCTCGCCCCCACCGGAACCCGCCGGGCCCGGCTGCTCCAGCGGATCGACCGGCTGCGGGCGAAGGGGGGCAGGGACGGCGGCATGTACGACGCCATCCTCGACGCCTACCGTGAGCTGTCCCAGGGATACCGGCCCGGAATGCTCAACGAGATCCTCGTGCTGACCGGCGGCGCCTCCGGCAGCCGGGACGGCCTCACGCTCGACCGGCTGGTCGCCGAGCTGAAGAAGGACTTCGACCCGGAACGCCAGGTCAACATCACCCTCATGGCGTTCGGGGACGGCGTCGACATGAGGCCCCTGCGGAAGATCGCCGAGGCGACGGCGGGCGCCGCCTACTCCATTCGGAACGACCAGCAGATCATGACCCTGTTCCGCTGCGCCGTCGCCCTACGCGTCGACGAAGACCTGCCCTGCCCGCGCTGACCATGAAGGCCACTCTGACCTCGCGGCTCTACGTCACGGTCCGGCTGTTGATGTACGCGCGTCTGCTGCTGCTCGCGATGGCGGTCGTCCTCGTGCCGAGCGTGCGCTTCACCTGGGCGGTGCTCGTCCCCATGGGCGCCGTGGCCGTGATCTCGGTCACGGTGGCACAGCTGACGGGCCGGCTGCTGCCGATGCTGGCCCGCAGGCCGCTCATGCTGGCCCTGGACGCCGCCGTGGCCTACCTCGTTCTGGAGTCCGCCGGCGCCTTCGGCCCGTTCTTCCTCTTCAGCGTGGTCACCTCGGCGCTGGCGGGGGTCCTGTACGAGTGGCGGGGCCTGCTGTTCGTGTGCGCGCTGCAGGTCATGCTGTACGACCTGGCCGCCCGGTCGATCCAGAGCGTCGGCCTGCAGGCGGTGGTCGCGCTGCCGGTCTTCTACCCGGTGGCGGGATGCGTCGGCATCGCCGTGCACCGGCTGCTCCAGCAGTACGCCGAGGCCGAGGAGGCCCGCCGCGAGGCCGAGGTGGTCGCGGCGTCCGCGGAGGAACGCCTGAGGCTCGCCCGCGACATGCACGACTCGCTGGCCAAGACGCTGCACGGAGTCGCGCTGTCGGCGGCCGCGCTGCCGGCCTGGGTGCGCAAGTCCCCGGCGCGCGCCGAGCAGGAGGCGGAGAACATCGCCGCCGGACTGAAGATCGCGCTGGCCGAGGCCAGAGAGCTCATCGGCGGCCTGCGGGACGGCGACCAGAGCCGCCCGCTGGCCGAGGCCGTCCGGCGAATGACGGCGGACTGGGCGGCGAGCACCGGGATCACGGCGGAGGTCGGCGCGACCGCCGACGTACGCCTACCGCCCGCGTGGCGAGCGGAGACGCTGGCGATCCTCAAAGAGGCGCTGACCAACGTCGAACGCCACGCCGCCGCCGCGACCGTGCGCGTCACCCTGACGGCGGACGACCGCGGCGTGGAGCTGTCCGTACGGGACGACGGCAGGGGCTTCGCCTGCCCGCCCGCCATGGCCGACCTGACGACCGCGCTGGCGCGGGACGGCCACTACGGCGTCGTCGGAATGGCGGAACGGGCCAGGCGGGTCGGCGGCCTGCTGACCCTGACGTCCGCGCCCGGCAACGGCAGCACGCTCACGGTCTGCCTGCCGGAGGTCAACGGAGTACGGGAGGCGGTTCGATGATCAGCGTCATGGTGGTGGACGACAACCCGGTCGTGCTGATGGGGCTCGTCGCGCTCCTGGAGGTCGCCGACGACGTCGAGATCGTCGCGACGGCCCGTGACGGCCGTCAGGCCATCGATCTGGCCCGGCGACTCCGCCCCGACCTCGTCCTCCTCGACGTGCGCATGCCCGACGTCGACGGCATCCGGGCGGCCGGTCCGCTCTCCGCGATCAGCAAGGTGCTCATGCTGTCGTACAACGAGGACCCCGACTCGATCCGCGACTCCATCCAGGCCGGGGCGTGCGGGTACCTCGTCCACGGATCGTTCTCTCCGGACGACCTCGTCGTGGCGATCCGCGATGTCGTGGCGGGCCGCGCCAACCCGCTGTCCGCGGTGGCGGCCCGGGTCGTGGTGGAGTCCCTGCAGTCCGCGTCCGCCGGCCCACCGCCCGGACGCGGCGGCCTGGGCCTGTCCACGCGCGAGGTGGAGGTCATGCGCCTGATCGCGCAGGGCCGCTCGAACCTGGAGATCGCCGACGGGCTCGTGCTGTCCGAGAAGACCGTCAAGAACCACGTCAGCCGTATCTACGCCAAACTCGGCGTGCGCTCCCGGGCCGCGGCGATCGCCCGCTGGCTCGGCACCGCGAAGTCCTGAGCGCGGGCCGCCGCCGCCATCGCCCCGCCGGACCACATCGCCGAGCTCGGACGACGCGTCCGCGGATCTCGGAGGGCGCGTCGGCGCTTCAGCGGAGTCAGAAGGGCGCGCCCTCCGAGCGCTCCGTGGGCTCGGCGCGCTCGGCCATGGCCGCGGCGAGCCTGGCCCGGGCGCCCTCCAGCCACTCCTCGCAGATCGCGGCCAGCTTCTCGCCGCGCTCCCACAGGGCCAGGGACTCCTCGAGCGTCAGGCCGCCCGCCTCAAGGCGTCGTACGACGTCCGTCAGCTCGTCGCGGGCCTGCTCGTAGGACAGCTCCGGTTTCTCCTCCGCCACGCTCCAACCCTAGAGGTAGTTGCGTCGCGGGCGGTGAGAGACGCCGGTCAGGAGGCCAGGTTCCCGATGATCACGAGCATCCAGAACAGGACGAAGAGCACCGGATAGACGTAGGCGGCCGGCCGCTCGAACACCGAGGGCCCGGGGTCCAGGGGCGCCGGGGCGTTCGCGGTGGCCGGCTGGGGCGCGGGCAGGTTCGCCACCTTGCCGCGGGCGATCAGGTTGAAGAGCAGGAAGAACGGCGTCAGCGCGATCGCGCCGATGCTGCACCAGCCGCCGGCCAGCGTCTTCGTCGTCTGCTTGCGGAACGTCGCCAGGCCGCAGTCCCGGCAGAACGGCCCGCGCGCCGTCCAGATGGTGTGCATGATGACCGCGCCGACGACGCCGCGGAACGTCGCCTCCGCCGCGGGCCCGTTCCCGCAGACACGGCAGGTGATCCCGTTGAACCCGGACGGGGCCCCCATCGGCGCCGCGTAGCCCTGGGCCGGCGCCTGCTGGTACGCCATCGGCTGTCCCTGGTACCCCTGCGCGGGGTACGCGGGCTGCTGTCCCTGGTACCCCTGTGCCGGGTAGGCGGGCTGCTGGCCCTGATAGGCCTGCTGCTGTCCCTGGTAGGCCTGCTGGTAACCCTGGTCGGCCGGGTACGCCCCGGGGTGTCCCTGCGCGGGCGGGTAACCCTGCGGCGCCTGGTAGGGCTGCTGGTACTGCTGCGGTGCGGCCTGCTGCTGGGGGTATCCCTGGTAGGGCTGCTGCCCGTAGGGGCCGGGCTGCTGGTACGGCGGAGGCTGGGTCAACGGGGGTCCTTTTCGCGAGGTCGGGTCCATGCCGCTGTCCGCGGTCGGTCAGCCCGAGGGAAGGTGAGCCAGTGGCAGGAGACCATTTTTGCCACTTATGGGACCTTTGCGCATCCTGTTCCGCCGGAAACGCCTGCTCAGACCGCGTCGACGCGCACCGTGATCCGGCCGTCCTTGAACCGCACCAGCAACTCGTCGTCCTTGCGGACGTCCGCCGCCGCCCGTACGACGGACTCGTCGGGGCGCTGCGCGATCGCGTAGCCGCGCTCGAGCGTGGCCGCGGGGGAGAGGGCGACGAGCCGGGCGCGGGTGTGCGACAGGCCGTCCCCCGCCCGGTCGAGGGCCGCGGCCAGGCAGCGCCGGGACCGGTCCCGCAGGGTCGCGACGCCCTCCGCCTGCCGCTCGATCTCCCGCGCCGGGTCGGCGAGCGCGGGCCGGGAGCGCATGCCCGTCAGCCACTGGATCTCGCGTTCGACCCGCCCGGACAGGCAGCGGCGCCCCCGGTCGCGCAGCTGGCCGATGAGCGCCAGCTGTTCGCGGACGTCGGGGACGGTCTTCTTCGCCGCGTCCGTCGGGGTGGAGGCGCGCACGTCGGCGACGTAGTCGAGCAGGGGCGTGTCCTGTTCGTGGCCGATCGCGGAGACGACGGGCGTGCGGGCGGCGGCGACCGCGCGGACCAGCGCCTCGTCGGAGAACGGCAGCAGATCCTCCAGGGACCCGCCGCCCCGGGCGATGATGATCACCTCGACGTCGGGTGCGGCGTCCAGCCGGTGCAGCGCGTCGATGATCTCGCCCACCGCGTACGAGCCCTGCACGGCGGTGTTCTCCACCGTGAACCGGACGGCGGGCCAGCGGCGCCGGGAGTTCTCCAGCACGTCGCGCTCGGCGGCGGAGTCGCGGCCGCAGATCAGCCCGATCGTCCCGGGCAGGAACGGCAGCGGGCGCTTGCGCTCGGCGTTGAACACCCCCTCGGCGGCGAGGAGCTGCTTGAGGCGTTCGAGCCGGGCGAGCAGCTCACCCACGCCCACGGGCCGGATCTCGAACGCCGACAGCGCGAAGGACCCACGGTTGATGTAGAAGTCCGGCTTGGCGTGCACGACGACCCGCGCGCCGTCGATCACGGCCGGACCCGCGTTGTCGCAGACGGCGCGGGGGCACGTCACCCGCACCGAGACGTTCGCCACCGGGTCGCGCAGCGTGAAGTACACCGTGCCGCCGCGGCGGTTCAGCTCGGTGATCTGGCCTTCGACCCAGATCCTTCCAAGCTTGGCGATCCAGCCGCCCACGAGCTGCAGGACGGTGCGGACCGGGGTGGGCTGCTCGGGTGAGGTCTCCAACGCCATGGCGAAAGCGTAGCCAATACTTCGCCACTCGATATATGGTTCGGTCGCATGAGATCGATGAGCGAGCCCACCTACTTCATCCTGGCGGCGCTCCTCGACGGTCCCCTCCATGGGTACGCGATCATCAAGCGCGCCGAGGAGCAGTCCGGCGGCCGCGTGCGGCTGGCGGTCGGCACCCTGTACGGCGCGCTGGACCGGCTCGCCGGGTCCGGCCTGATCGCCGTCGACCGCGAGGAGACCGTCGGCGGGCGACCCCGCCGCTACTTCCGGATCACCGAGGACGGCGCCGACGCCGTCACCGAGGAGGCACAACGCATGGCACGAGCGGCCAGGATCGTCTTCGGCCGGCCCGGGGCGGCGCCGGCATGAGCGAAAGGAGTGAGCGAATCATGAGGACAGCGCCGCCGCGCGGAGCGGGGGCCGGCCGCGCGGAGTCGTGGTACCGCCGCCTGCTGCGGGCCTATCCGCCCGCCTACCGGGCGGCGCACGGCGAGGAGATCGTCGGGACGCTGCTGGAGGTCTCGGCGGGCAAGGGGAGGCCCTCGATCCGGGAGTGCGCCGGCCTGGTCGCGGGCGGCCTGGCGGCCCGCCTCCGCGAGCGCGCCGCGCAGTCCGGGCCGTGGTGGGCCGACGGCCTCGCCCTGGGCGCGTTCCTGATCGCACTGATCAACCTCTTCGGTGACCTGACGATGGTCGAGGTGGACCGCGGGGGGCCCGACACGGTGTGGGCGATCGGCTCCGCCGTCCTGTTCCTGGCCCTGCTGCGCGGCCGGCTCTGGGTGGCGCTGCCCCTCGTGCTGCTCGAGGCGTACCAGGTCAACCGGTCGCTGATCGGCGGAGACTCGATCCTTGGCGTGGTGCCGAACTTCGGACCCGACTACAGCTCCGGGGAGACGGTCACGCGGTACGGCGCCATGGCGGCCGCCCTGGTCGTCCTCGCGGTCCTCGCGGTACGCCGCTCGTCCAGGCCGCAGAGCCGTTCCTGGTGGTGGGTCGCCGCGCTGGCGACCATGTGGGCGGCCCGGCATGTGCACCTCCCGATGAGTTCGCACACCGAGACGTTCTGTTCCTCGGACACCGACTGTCACGTGACGCGGGTTCCGGACTATTTCCCGGTGGTCGATCTGGCGCGCGCCGGACTGACCATGGTGCTGCTGTCATGCGGGGTCTGGGCGACCGCGGTGACCCGGGATCTGCGCTGGGCGTTGGCCGGGGCGTTCGTCCTCCTGACGAGCAGTGGTCCGTACCTCGCGCTGACCGAGGGCGTCGTCCCGACGACGGTCACGGCCGTCTTCTGGGCCCTGCAGGCCGTGTTGGTGGGGGCGATGGTCGTCACGGCCCGCCGAGGGGCTCGCGAACGGGTCTGAGCCGCCGGGTTCAGCGGGTGCGGAGGGCGTGGCGGGCGAGCGGGGGAAGCGGGACGGCCACGGCGAGGAAGACGGCCGCCACGAGCAGCCAGCCGCCCGCGCCGAAGGCGGCCAGCGCCGCGGTGAAGATCGCCGGTGCGGCGATCTGGACCGTCGCGGTGGCCGCCTCGCTCACCCCCTGGTAGGCGCCCTTGGCCTCCTCCCGCATCAGGGACACCGACAGTCCCCAGCCGGCGGCGACGTACCCTAGTTCGCCGGCGAGGTGGAACAGGGCCGCGGCGATCACGGCGGTCGCGGCCAGGAGGCCGCCACCGCCCGAGGTCGCGGCTAGGAGCACGCAGGCGACCGCGAGCGACACGCCTGCCCACGAGCCGGTGCGGGCGGCGCTCGCGGTCGTCCGCGCCAGCCGGTTGGCGGGCAGTTGAAGGAGCGCGATCCCCACCGAGCTGATCACCACGACCGCGCCGCTCAGGGACAGCGGCAGGCGCGTCGAGTGCGAGATCCACAGCGGCAGTCCGGTCGACAGCATCGCCCAGCACAGCGAGAGGACCGCCGACACCGCCATCACGGCGACATAGGGACGGTCGGCCAGGGCGGTCTGGGCGCTCGGAGCCGATCGCGGCGTGCGCTCGGAGTGCGGCGGTCGTACGGCGGGCTCCGGAACGGCGGCCGTCATGGCGACCAGGACCGCGAAGGTCGCCGCGTTGGCGGCGATGGCCAGGACGTACGCGCCCGGACGGTCCGCCGACTGGACGACGGCGCCGAGACCGGCGCCGACGGCGTAGCCGATGTGCTGGACGACTCGCTGGCCTCCCAGGGCCGCCAGGCGCGCCTCGTTGTCCCGCACCAGCGCCGCGACGAGGGCCGTCCGTACGGCGGTCCCGCCGTTGGAGAGCGCGACGAACGGCACGGTGACCACGAGGAAACCCCAGGTCCCGTGGACCAGCAGGTAAGCGGCCATGGCGGCGCCGCGGACGGCCGTGAGCGCGATGAGGATCACGCGAGGGCTGAACCGGTCGGCCAGGGCGCCGAGCGGAACGGACGCCGCCAGGCCCGCCCCGCCGGCGACGGCCATGCCGACGCCCACGAGCGCCGGCGCCAGGTGGAGCATGCGGGTGAAGTACAGCGCCCAGATCGTGAACCACAGGCCGTCGCCGAGCGCGGAGATTCCCCGTCCCCACAGCAGGCGGCGCAGGCCGACGGCGACCGGCGCGGTGACCTCGGGTGCGGAGACGGCGACCAAGGACAACCACCTTTCACAGAATCATTAATCGTGACGGTAGCCCCCGTGGATGACTTCCGACAAGCACGATTCAGGGTTCGGTGTAAAGTGGGTGCGGCGGAGAGGGGGGTGTCCCATGAGCGGATGGCTGGATCTCGAGAACCCCGTCCTCGCTTCGGTGACCTCGCTCGCACGGGAGCTGGCCGACCCGATCCGCCTCACCGTGCTGCAGGTCCTCGCGGCCGAGGGGCCGCACACCATGAGCCAGCTCGCCGACGCGCTCGAGGTGTCGGCACCTCGGCTCGGCAACCATCTGGCGCGGCTGCGCACCGCCGGACTCGTCGCCGTCGAACACTCCGGCCGGCACGCGACCTACCGAGTGGCCGAGGTGGGGATCGGTGAGGTCCTGGCCGCGCTGTCCCGCTTCGCCGACGGCGGAGCCGCCGACGCCCGCCCGCGTCGCCGGGCGGACGCGCACGGCCTCGCCCGTACCTGCTACGACCACGCGGCGGGCCGGCTCGGCGTGGCGGTGTTCGCGGCGCTGGTCGAGAGGGGAGCCCTCGTGCCGCCCGACGGGCGCACCGCCGAGCTCGCCCTCGGGCCGGACCGATCCGCGTTCGCCGAGCTCGGCGTCGATCCGGACGCCGTACGGGGCGGGCGCCGAAAACTGGCGACGGCCTGCCTGGACCGGACCCGGCGGCTGCCGCACCTCGGCGGCGCGCTGGGCAAGGAGGTCCTCGACGCCTTCGTCGAGCGCGGGCTGGTCGAGCCGCAGCCGGGCACCCGCGACCTCCGGGTGACGGATCGCGGACTCCGTGAGCTGCCGGCCCTCCTGCCCGATCTCGCCACCGCCGTCGGGTGACGGATCACGGATTTCGCTGCGCTTCGGCCGTCGTCTCGGCCTGACGGATCGGCGCGCCCCGGGAATGTCCAGAGTGAGTCGGGACGTTCATATGCTTAGCCAAGCTAACTTAGACTGGCTAAGTAATGAGGAGGGGCGATGACCGACCCGCGGACGCTCGCCGAGCACATCAACCGTGGGCTCCGTGACCTCGTGCTCGTGCTGCGACGGGTGAGCCTCGGGCAGCCGATCACGACCCAGCAGATGGCCGTCCTGGGCTCGCTGGAGGCCGGACCCCGCAGGATGTCCGACCTCGCCGCCGAGCACGGCGTCCGGCTCCCCACGATGACCCGGCAGATCGGGCGCCTGCTGCGGGACGGCCTGGTCGTCCGCGGCCGGTACGCCGACGACGCGCGCGTGGTCACCGTCGAGCTCACGCCCGCGGGCGGGGAGCGGCTGCTGCGGGCCAGGGAACGGCGCATCGACCACCTCACCGAACGACTGATGGCGCTGAGCGAGGACGAGCGGGGGACCATCGAGGCCGCCCTGCCCGCGTTGGCCAAGCTCTTCGCCGACTCCTGAGGAGGACTTTCACCTCGATGAGCGCTACAACCCCCGACTCCCCTGAGACAGGAGGACTCCTCCGTCAGCCGCTGTCCGTGTGGGCGACCGCCTTCGCCGCCGTCGTGGCGTTCATGGGCATCGG
The DNA here is from genome assembly GCF_039542035.1 of Actinoallomurus liliacearum. NCBI lineage: Bacteria > Bacillati > Actinomycetota > Actinomycetes > Streptosporangiales > Thermomonosporaceae > Actinoallomurus > Actinoallomurus liliacearum. The sequence continues at coordinate 315,783 of NZ_BAABHJ010000008.1, read as the reverse complement.
CCTGGTCGATCCCATCCTCCCGGCGATCGCGAAGGGGCTCGACGCGACGCAGAGCCAGGTCTCCCTGCTGTTCACGAGCTACTTCCTGATCACCGCGGTGGCCATGCTCGTCACCGGGTTCGTCTCCAGCCGCATCGGCGGAAAGAAGACCCTTCTCATCGGCCTGACGCTGGTCGTCGTCTTCGCGGCGCTGTCCGGCACGTCCGGCTCGGTGGGCGAACTCGTCGGCTTCCGGGCCGGCTGGGGCCTCGGCAACGCGATGTTCGTCGCCACCGCCCTCGCCGTCATCGTCGGCGCGGCCAGCGGCGGCGCCGAGTCGGCGATCATCCTGTACGAGGCCGCGCTCGGCCTCGGCATCTCGACCGGCCCCCTGCTCGGCGCGGTGCTCGGCGGGTGGCACTGGAGGTATCCGTTCTTCGGGACCGCGGCGCTGATGGCGATCGGCTTCGTCCTGATCGCCACGCTGCTCCGGCAGACCGCCAGGCCGGTGAAGAAGACCCGCCTGTCCGACCCGATCCGGGCGCTCGGCCACGGCGGCCTGTCCACGACGGCGTTCACCGCGCTCTTCTACAACTACGCGTTCTTCACGATCCTCGCCTTCACCCCGTTCGTCCTGCACATGGACGCGCACGGCATCGGCCTGGTCTTCTTCGCCTGGGGCGTCCTGCTGGCCCTGTGCTCGGTGTTCGTCGCCCCCGTGCTGCAGCGCAGGCTGGGCTCGGTCCGCGTCCTCCACCTCGCGCTCACCGTGCTGCTCGTCCTGCAGGTCGCGATCGCCCTGTCCGGGCACACCGGGATCATCGTCTTCGTCATCCTGACCGGCGTTCCGATCGGCATCAACAACACGGTCTTCACCGAGGCCGCCATGGAGGTCTCCGACGCGCCGCGCCCGGTGGCCTCCGCCGGTTACAACTTCGTCCGCTGGCTCGGCGGCGCCGTCGCGCCGTACATCGCCAGCAAATTGGGTGAGGGCGTCGATCCGAGCCTGCCGTACTACGCCGGCGCCCTCTGCTGCCTCATCGGCATGGCGGTGCTGTACACGCGCCGACGGCACCTCCGGTCACTGGAGCGGGTGGACATCGACCACACCTTCCAGGACGCTCCCACGCTCGCGCGGCACTGACCGCCCAGACCCGCCCGGACCGCCGTGCTCCGTACGCGGGTCCGGAGCGGGACGGCCGTGGCCGGGTTCCCCCGGCCACGGCCGTCGTCGTCCTCGCTCCAGGTTCCGGAGCGCTCGTCGCCCCGAACCTGTTCCTGCTCGCCTCCGTGTCGCGGTGCCGGTCAGGCCTGGCCGCGGAGCTTGGCGATGCGGTTCTCGTACATGCGCAGGAACTCGGCGCGCGCCGCGTGCGCCCGCTCGTAGTCGCGCAGTTCGTTGACCTGGCGCGCGTTCAGGTTGCGCAGCCGGGCCCGTACAGAGGCGATGGTCGCGTGGTCGTAGTCGGCGACGGGCAGGTCCCGGCCGGCCGTCGTCCCCGCTTCGGCGCTCGGCGCGCTCGCGGTCGCCCCGGAAGCCGTGGTCCGCGTGGGGGGTGCCTGCTCCGGGGCGCGGGTGGCGGGCGTGGCCTTGGCCGGAGAGGTCTTCCGCTCCTTGGCCGGAGCCGTGGACGACGCGGGAGCCTTCGCCGGAGCGGCCTTGGCCCGCGGCGTCCTATTGGCCGCCGGCCGCGTGCGCTCGGCGGCGGCCGACGAGGCGGCTTCCGCCGTCGCCGCCGCGGCGGCCTCGGACGGCCCGGTGGCCCCGGCATCCCCTGTCGGGCCGGCCCCCGGCTTCGCGGGTTTCGGCTCCGCCGCCCCGGCCCGGC